>NZ_QODH01000003.1:369270-495618 GCF_009935945.1 Kosakonia sp. MH5
CTGCTTCGTTGTCCGATGCTCTATATGCGCGCGTAATAGCGTTTCCGTACTCTCATCGCCCGCAGGTATATCCAGTCGGGTATGATCGATACTCATAGTGTGATTCTTATACGGCACGAGAATTTTATTATTATGCAATAAAATTTGTGCAATGAATTCAATACGGCCTGCCGGGAATACAGGTTCTGCTTTAATGATCGCGCCACAGGCAATTGTGCCATCAGGCTGGATAAATAAAATAGAATGAAATGTGTCGAAAATCTCTGATTTCCAGTCTGGTGCCGAAAATTGATTGTAATCGATCCCTTTATTTTCATCCTTATTAAAGGTGGTGACATAAAACGGGATAAAGTCATTCATAGTCAAACACAGTGCCATTAATTGCTCGTTACCCGCATTCTGGATAGTGTTTGTCAGCAGACTGAGAACATATTCTATTTGCGTATAGTCTAAGACCAGTAACAGATTTTCACCATTCTGTAATAAAAATAAGAAATTAATTCTGTCCTGCCGCTGCCTGAGCACAAAATTCGTTACGCAACGTTCAGCACTGGTGCTTTGTACCTCATCGAGAGAAATTGCTGGAACATGGGTGCTCAATGTTTGTGAGTGAGCGTTCACCTGCTCACGAATCTGGTCTGGCGATTGTTGGTAGAGCCGATGCAAAGAGCGGTAACAGCTAAACAGAGCAAACATCACCTCCTGCAACTGATTAGGTGGCAGTAAAAGTAACTGCTCGCTATCGGTAGAATCAATCACTTTCAGCGCAATTACAGGTACACCATCTGCCGAGTTGATAACTCCCGTGTTTATTCCCTTTAACATATTCATTTATCATTCTCCTTTATAGCGATGATATTTTGGAAAGATCAATAACCCTGTCTGCACAGGCAATAGTAGACGGACGGTGAGCCACAATAATGCGCGTAATATTTAATGACTCAATCGCGTTGTTAATCATTCTTTCATTATTTGCATCAAGGTGGCTGGTGGCCTCATCCATAAATAAAATATTAGGTTTCTGATAAAGTGCACGAGCGATCAATAAACGTTGTTTCTGACCACCAGAGATGCCACTGCCTAATTCACCGATAATCGTCTCGTAACCCATTGGCATGCGCATGATCTCTTCATGGATATTGCACTTTATGGCACATTCAATAATCAGTTGCCGATCGGCATTATATTCAAAGCCGGAAATATTATCGGCAATAGAACCTGAAAAAAGGCGATCTTCCTGCAATACACAGGCAGTACAAGCGCGGTAATTATTTACACCGATTTTTTTGACGTCAAAATCACCGACGAAAATATCTCCCTGATCGGGTGTAAGCAGGCCGGACATCACTTTCAGCAGAGTGGTTTTACCAATTCCGGAGGCACCCGTTAATGCCACGGATTCGCCTGCGGCGACGGTAATATTCACATTGGAAAACACCGGCCTGGTCAGTTTGTCATATTGATACGACAAATTCTGCACCTGCAGCGGGACGCCAGCGCTGTCCTCGAAAACTTTCCGCGGCGGTGATTCCGCTTCCGGTTTGCTGAAGATAATTTCTGAAATACGCTCGTTATGCAGCGACAGCATCTTGAACTGCATTGCCAGGTCAATAAGCGATGAGGCGCGCTGGGCAAACTGGCCACGATAGGCGTTAAACGCCATAAACATACCGATGGTCATGGTGTTATCCATTACCATCAATGCGCCAAGCCACAGAATGACTACCTGATCGACAGAGTTGATAAAAGTATTGATACCGCCGAATAACATATCAAAGCGCGTCTGCCTCAGGCTGGCGTTGCTGACGTCGATATTGGTATTAAGCCAGTGCTGAGAGCGGCGGTTTTTAAGGTTCAGCGATTTTATAGTCGCAATACCGTACAGCGTCTCCATAAAATGGGAACCCGAACGCGCGCGTTTAACGATCAGCTCTTCGCTGATCGTACGGTAAAATTTGTAAGTGATAATACGCATTGCCGCGTAACACACGGTAAAGCCGAGCACGACCCAGACCAACCAGCCACCGTACAGACTCATCATAATCAGCACGCCCACGGTCATAATGGAGTCGATTGTTCCCATCACAATGTTATTTGTGAAGGTGGCGCGGATGGTATCCAGAGAAGAAAATCGTGACTGGATATCGCCCAGATTGCGCTTTTCAAAAAAGGCGAGCGGCAAACTCAACAGATGATCAAAAAAGCTGGTCTTCCACTGTATATCGGTTAGCGTATTCAGCTTCAGAGATACCCATGCCCTTATCATGCTGACTGCGGTCTTGAATAGGGTAAAAAACAGCAGCCCGGCGCAGATCACCAGCAGCAGGTTGTTGTCATGGGCGGTGATAACGTGGTCGGTGACCAGCTGCGTGCCCATTGGCATGAGAAGGTTGACCGCCTCAATGACAATGGAAAGCATAAAGATTTTACTCAGCGCCGATTTCAGGCCAACAATATTGCGCATTAAATCCAGTAAGTTGAGCCGCGAGCGCTGTTTTTCCTGTGTAAAATGGCTGTCGGGCCACGCTTCGAGGGCGATGCCGCTGAAATTCTCAGACATCTCTTTCTGATGAATAACGCGCCGACCCATTGCCGGGTCGTTAATCACGAAACGTTTGCCTTTTATCGCGACCAGTACCACAAAGTGATTCAATGACCAGTGCAGGACACAAGGAAGGCGTAGCTCTTTTATTTCATCCATGTCGAGTGAGAGGGCGCGTGTTTTCAACCCTGTCGTCTGCGCAACCTGGTTAAGATCGGTTAACGTTGCCCCTTGCGCGGGCGAACCATAGCGATTGCGAAAATTAAAGAGATCGATGTTTTTACCGTAGTAACCGCAGATCATGGATAAACAAGCATTGCCGCACTCTGCCGCTTCAGACTGAATAATAACGGGTACTTTATTTCTAATGGAGAAATTGATTCTTTTAAATATAGTATCAATAATTGCTTTATTCATTTTTTGGCCCTGTCAAACTCTGTGCAACTTTATACGCGGGCGAGAACAGCCACTGATAAAGTGGTCTTTCTTCCATGAAGACAATACTTTTGGCTTTCAGGCCATTTGATAATGCTAGTTTTTTATTTTTATAAATAAATTCATTTTCTTTGATATCTATTATTGCTTTGTAAAGTGTAAGCTGTGAATTGGTGTTGGTCTGGCCTGCGCTATATTCAGACAGTTCTCGCCGTGTTGCCGGTATGGATGATATTGATTTTATCTTTCCAGAGAACTGTCCAAATTTATCTGAAGGGAATGCATCATAGCGGATATTCACAGTGTCGCCGATTTTCACATAAGGCAGGCTGTTATCGGGAAGCCATAATAATAAGTAGTACTTAATATCTGTTAATTGTTTGATCTGGGCCAGACTGCTTCCTGCATCAACCATTTGGCCAGGAGTAACAGCAATGGACTCCACTCTGCCAGCAATGGTCGATTTTACCAGAATTTTTCCATTAGCATTCGTTTCAATAAGCTGAGACTGGAAATCACTCAACTGGTTATATTGCGATGCAATCTGGTTATCCAGTTCTGCAGATTTAACCGTAATATCACTGCGCGACTGGGTGAGTTGTAGTTCAAGCTGCATTTTCTGCGTCGATAATGACTGAAAGGCATTCTGCTGCTGCACATAAAGTGAATGCTGGTTATTGTACTGATCTTTGTTAATGAGCCCTTTCTTCAGGTACTGATTATAGTTCTGAAGCGCGCTCTCCATTTTCGTTAAACCCTGCTTCGCCGTAGTTAGCAGCCCATCAGTTTCCGCAAGTGAACGCTCATAACGCTGGATTTGCCGTTTTGTTGTAGCGATAAAATCATCTTTGTTCACTTTCAGTTTATTGATGATTTCTTCGGCATTGGCAATTTTAGCCTTTATCATCGAAATATTCGTATCGGATACATTACCCGCATTGGTGCTTTTAGATACATCCAGTTCAAAAAGCATATCGCCTTTTTTAACCGTATCACCAACCTGAATAAATTGTTGAGATATAAAACCCATCTGCGGTGATGAAATATTTAATGGATGGGGGAGGGTAATCACTTCACCTACAACATCGATGCGTTGTGTGAATTTAAAGAAGCAAAGCATGACGATAAGAATCGCCATAAAAGCGATGCAGCACGCTGAAATAATAAAAGGTGATACGCCTTTAAATAAAATGACCTTGCCTTTCCAGTAACTTCGTTGGTGATCGACGGCTTCTTGTCTGAATAATTTTTGGCCCATTGGCATATTACCTGGAGGTTAAAAAAGGCCCGAACATGTCGGGCCTGGATTCAGGATTAAAACTTAATCACGGAACAAAAGTACCGCTGAAAAGACCATCCAGGAATTTTTTAGAATATTCCCAGGTTTTGTCGAAACCTACAATCGTTGCGCCAACTGCACATGAAATGCTACCGATAATACCTGCGCCAATCATACCAACACCCTGTCCGATTGAACCAATACCCAGCAGACCGCCGCCGTCACCACCATGTTTACCACCAATGGCGGCACCACCAGCAAAACCCATAGCTGCGCCCATAGCTGCGCTTGCAATGGCTTCAACAGTGTTACTAAAAATAGAAGTCCAGTTATTCCAGGAATAAGCCCCAGACACATTATTCATGTCTTGAACAGATAATGTTTTCATAGTTTACCTTAAGTGTGTTTTCAGATAATTGTAGTATTGCAAATTTTTCAACTGACAAAATTCAGCGTTCGGTAATGAGTCCCGTGCTGATAGTCGTTATTTTCAGAATGTCATATCTTAAAAACAACTTAAATTTTGTGAAATCCAGCCATTTAATATTTAATGAAGTCTCTGAAAATACTTGTTGTTAAATAACATGTGTGTTGTTTAAGACTTTAAAAAAGAGGCTAACGCTCGTTAATTGTAATAGTCATCCCTGCATTAGCCTGGCCTGGTGTAATCATGGATGAGATTTTTTTGTACCTTGCAGCGAGTGAGATATAAATTTCTGTTTCGTTGTTCAAGTGATATTTAGTTTCTTTTGCAAATTTTAATGGTACGTGGCTATAGGCATCAACAATCTCTACTGCAACACCTGTCGCCGGATTGGCAACGTTTGAATCGATGTTTAATAGACCATCACCGCTGCTGCCATGGAGCGCATCAAACTGGACATATGCAGGAACAGAATCCGCCTGGCAGGTGAGTGTTAATGTAAAAGGAACATCTTTAGATGTTGGATTTATATCACGCAAATTAAGTTTTCCCAGGTTAATCGTGCGATTATAGCTGCCATCAATAGTGCAACTTTTAAATTTTAATGTTGAACTGTAGGCAGAAACTGTCATAACAGTTACCCCGTCCATCGAATATGTTGCTACAGGACCATTGGGCATACTTCCGGAGCCAATCTTACCAACTTTAATAAAGTCAATGCGCGTGTAACTGTTACTTGTCCAGTCTGAGGTTTGTGGTGCTGTAGGCCAGGCTTTATTGGGAACAACTCTGTTAGGTTGGTAGAGATCGCTGATCTGAATACCAAGCCCCTCTACACCCGTCGAATAAATATTCCCTCTTGTATTGCTACCAATAATCGTCGAGTATGCCGGGCCCATTGATGAAATATAGGGGCGTTGTGCAGTGGAATTGCAACTCCATTTCCTTCCCGAAGTATCTATATTGCGGGTCCATAATATTTCCCCTATGGGGGCATTCGGATCAATGGCAATTAAGGGACTATTCAGACGGTACTCGAGCTTATTGCCTTCCACTCCCATGCCAGAAGCTATGGCTCTACATCCAACAGCCCAGGACGAAGCAGAATGGAATAGTGATAACATCACTACGGATGTGATAAAAATATATCTCTTCATATATTAACTTTCCTGAAATACTTACTGGCAGATAGCCTCAACTTGCTGGATGCCAGTTGGTGGCGTAGGGGTGTCACGGAAATCGTAAGAAGCTTTGCACTGTTTATTGGCTTCATTGCCCCATTTTGCGAGAAGAGAACCTTGTTCGCTCAGACCAGTTAAATAGACTTGCCCATCTTCACCCACGAAGTTGGACTCGTTATTTTCTGCGTCCTGTAGCGTTACTGTCGCACCGAAGGGGAGAATTTTTCCTGAACGGTCCAGTAATCTGATGAATCCTTTTATCCCCACTTTGCCGGCAAAACTTGAACGCACAACCGCCCCGCGCGTCGGTACAACCGTTGCAGTGTTGCTGTTCAGTTCCATGTTATCGGGAAGCGTCTCGCTGTTAAGTACAATATCGTTCAGGCGATACGGGGTAACATACGGCACCACGGTATAACCCCGGAAATCTGTCTTCACGCCGGTATGATTTGACACACTGGTTCCCGCTGCTCCCGGTGCTTCAACCAGAGCCACGCTTTCCCCAAGCGACTGACTTAACGTCAGGCCGCGTTCATGGACAACCATTCCCCCTGAAGCGCCATAGCTGAAGCGGCGTGACTGCTGGCTGTAACCATAAGAGGAAACCAGTTCGCCATACGTTCCCTGCCAGGAGAGATCGAGGTTGCCGCTGGCATTCGATTTATTCCCATAGCCCTGCTGGATGCTCCAGTTGAGGTTATTCTCTTCAAGCGCGGTACCGGCCAGACCAGCCATAAACGAGGCCTCACCAGGCCTGGCGATATTCATGTTATTAAAGGCATAGAGACTATGATTTGTGTGCAGCCACTGATCGAAAGGAAGACTAACCGTCAGGCTAATTATCTGATCATTGTACGTTTTCTCGAAATGCCCTCTGTTCTGTATGGATCGCACGTAGCTATAGTTCAGGCTGTAGCTAATGTTGTTCCAGCTATTGCTGTAGCTGGTACTGATCGATCTGTTTTGCCGGTTATTATCCCAGTAATCTTCAACGACCCCGCCTACGGAAACGTAGCCAAGGCGATCGCCAATGTTCTGGTTGATATTCATTTCGGTGCGGTTTCTGACACGATACATCTGATATCTGCGGTGATCATCGCGGTACGTATTCAGCACATCAGCGAGCGTATAGAAACCAGAGGTTGAGTATCGATAACCCGCAATAGCGAAATTAGTACCTGTCTGGGTAACATTTTTGCTATAGCGAATACGCCAGGATTGGCCATCACTTTTATCGGTATCCTGTTTTTTTGACCACGCCTGCGTCACGTCAACTGATACTGCGCCAATTTTTCCCATATTTTTCCCAATACCGGTAGCCAGAGCCTGATATTTCGACGCAGCCTGAATCCCGCCGTAGAGGGTGGCATTAAACGGTAGACCATAGCTGGCGTTGGCCTGTGTAAAGGGCGTTTTAGCAATACTGTTGTCATAGGTGCGATAAACACCAGAGGTCAGGCTGTACTTGAGACTGCCTTCCCGGCGCATGATGGGTAGCGAGGCGTAAGGCACCGTGAAGATTTGCTGACTACCATCGGACTCCTGGACGGTAACTTGTAAATCGCCATTAGAGTTCGTTTGGTACAAATCATCAATTTCAAATGCACCAGGAGAAACATAAGTTTCATAAATCTGGTAACCGTTTTGTCGAATAACAATTTTGGCATTACTTTTAGCAATACCCCGGATGATTGGAGCATAGCCAGTAACGTTTTCGGGAGACATTGTCTCGTCTGTTGCCAGTTGCATACCCGTAAAACCAACGCTGTCGAAAATATCCCCGGGTGACGTACTCTGTCCTAAAACGAGAGAGCTACGTAACGGAATAATATCGCGCTGCGCGTAGGTATAAATGTTATCCCACGAATCATTATTTCGATAATTATCGGTTGTTCTTGACCAGGTAGAATAATGACGTAAACGCCATGCTCCAATATTCAGACCTGGCCGCAGGTTCAGATGGTAACTATCCTGTCTGGCAGAGGTTTGCCTGGAACTTGTCTGGCTGGCCAGAAATTTATAATTTAGCAGAAATGCCGGAATCCCCTGATCAAATTGTTCAGGAGGAACAATATTCAGGTTTTTACGGACTAATGCGGCTTGAGGTATGCTTAAATTAAGACGTTGGTGTTCCGTATCATACTGTGCCGTAGCTTCTGGAATAAGTGAAAGAATATCACAACGCTGAGGGTCTTTTGCCAGCCATGCATTCTGCTTGATGTAATTTCCATTTAAACCTAATGAAATCAATTTTTGCAGATTAAGGCAAGGAGACAGCTCAATAGCATCGCTTGTTTCATCTTTCTGGGCCCTGAATTCAACGTCACTTGTTTCAATTGCTTTACCATTTAACCAAATGTCAACACGGTAGGTACCAGGGATCTGGCGCAATCCCATGTCAAAATAAGAGAGGTCGCCGACTTCATTTTGCTGATCGCTATTTTTTAAAAATTCAGGGTTGAAGAAGCTTTTGGCTGCGACACAATCTGAAAAAAAAAATGACACAAGAGTAACGCGAATCAACAGGCTTAACCCCGTCTTATAATTGGCGCTGAAAGACTCATCTTTCATTTTTATAACCTCATGTATTACTATAAGTTTTTCCTGTGGAGAGGGCCAGCCGAACCATAATCATTTATGATTTTCCAGCTAATTTGATTACCATTGATGGCACCAATATCAAACCAGGTATCTGTAAAAGGGGCTGCATAGTTTTTATCTTTCAGCTCAATGTCTTTATCATTGATTTTGATAAACATGAAATTCTGATAATACGGACCAGGATTTGTGACTTTTAATTTATTACCCGTTCTGCTCCAGATTAATTCCTCAGTTCGGTTCTCTGGTGTTTCTTTTTTCAAAGCTGTAGGGCGATAAATAAGTTTTAAACGATTGCGGATTGCAATCTGCAACGTGTTGCTGTCCGGCATGCCGCCTGGAATAGATTTTGCGTTAAGGAAAAAGAGCGATTCCCGGTCGACTGGGAGTTCTTTTACCAGTTTAAAAATACGTAACGCATTTTTTTTATCACCGTCAAGGCGAAATAATGGCGGAGTTACTAAAAAATCACCGGTTTTCACTCCATCCTGATTTTCAACCCAGGATTGAATGAGATAAGGCACTGACCCTTTATTTTCGATGTCGATGGAGACTTCTTTTTTCCCTTCTTCATAAATGATGCGCGTACCGCCAAGCACCACGCCAGCCTGTGCCGAAGCGCAGCAAAAAATAAGGGAAAGTGCATATGCAGATATTTTGAGCATGGTTAACATCTTTTAAAAAAGAGGCCTGTTCCCTCACGAGAACAGGCCAAAGGTGATTAGTAGTTAACGGTAAAGGTCGCAACAGAGTTAGCCGGACCGGTGGTTACCGTATTTTGAGTCTGGATGTATTTGGCGTAGAACGGCAGGGAGTTGGTGCTGCCTGCGCCAGTGTTGGTAATGGTGTACGGTGCGGAAGCTTTAGCCAGCTGGATAACATTACGATCTTTATCGTACAACTGGATGCCAACGCCGGTAGCGGAATTAGCGCCTGCGGTCAGAGCAAGTACAGTGTCGTCGCCATTTTCGTTCTGACCATCAAACTTGAAGGTTACAGACGTTATGGTAGACGGGCAGTCATCCATTTCGATGGTGAAGCCAGTGCTGCTTGCAGAACCGTCAACAGTTGAACCAACGCCTTTAAAGGAAGTTTTTACAACTTTACCCATATCAACGTCGCCAGTCGTAGCGCTTGAACCGTTAACGGAAGTGTTGCAACCTGCATCGGTAATTTCACCGGTAAAGTTAATTGTACCGTCAGCTGCACTTACAGAAGAAATAGAAGATAATGCCAGTACAACAAATGATGCCAGTGCGGTAGTTTTCAGATTTTTCATAACATAGTCCTTGTTTAATAAAGATGACGAATCTAATGATTATCATCAGGTATATAAAAGATATATTTGTGTAGCGCGTCAGAGATAATCGCAGGCTGTTTTATCATTTTTATTGTCGCATTCTTTTATGCGGCATTATGATTTGCAGCTACGATATTTTACATTTCGAAGAATCATCTCGTGATTGCAGTGAGAATTCTATATGCAGTTTTTTATATTGCAAAGATGTCTTTTCTTAGTTGTTCTATTTTTAAGAAAATTATTATCTGGTCACAATTGTCTGTATTGGTTCTTATCTAAAAAATATCTTCATTTTCAATGGCTAGATTAAGTTGTGGAGGGGGCGTGCAGGATTTTTTATACGTGTGTTTTATATTTATTTAAGGTCATTTCATAATGGTTTACGAACTAAATATTACTTTTTGTTTGGTTATTATAGTGAATGGTATTCTTTGGCGGAAAATATTAATGCACCAAATTATAGTGTCTTGCAGAAGATGATTTTTTTTTGACTGGGGTAATTTTGATTTGCGGCTATTCATAGTTTGTTAAAAAGGCAAGTGATGAAGTTCGTGTGATAACTGAAGAGGTGATAAGTGTGATTTGATTGCCTGATATAGAAGGGAGGCTGGACGAGTGCCAGGCATCCGATAAGTATTTTCATAACGGATGCTTGAGTTATTTTCTGCATTATTGACTGGCGTGCTCAACACACAACCATATTATGGACGGGGAAAAATAAGAGCAGATAATGCGTTTACGAATGATGATCTAGAGCTTTTTAACCACACGATGAAAAAGAATGCAACAGAGTAACGATAAGAATACGGTAAGAAATAACAGCGACATGAAATCAGGTGACATTTCATTCAGAGCGTAACCCTTCAGCATAATCCCTCTGACAAGGCGTAAAAAATATGTGAGCGGAAGCACTGAACCCAACAGTTGCGACCAGAAAGGCATGCCATAGAACGTGTTCATGAAACCGGAAAGCATGGTTGATAATAAAAAGTAAAATGAAGCCAGTTGCATCACCTGGAGCTGACTTTTCGTGACCGTAGAAAATATGACGCCGATTGCCAGACAGAGAATGATGAAGATCGTTAGCAGCAATGCCAGGGAAATAAACGATCCCATGATCGGAACATCCATGACATAAACCGCCATCATAACGATAAACGCAGCTTGTAACAGACCAACACAAAAATAGGGGAAAACCTTACCCAGCATGATTTCCCATGCGGTGACTGGCGAATTGATGATGTGCATGATGGAGTCTTTCTCTCTTTCACGAATGATGGAAAGACTGGTCATCAGAATCAGGATCATGGAGAGTATGACCCCCGCAAGCCCTGGTACAATATTTAGACGGGTTATTCCCTCCGGGTTATAGAGTTTATGCACTACAACATCGACCAACTGTATGTTCTCTTTTTGCAGACCCGGTAAGTTTTTCGTATCGTGTCTGAACACATCGTTAAGCAATGTTGTCAGTGCCTGTGTAGCGTTTGCTGTGGCAGCGGGATCGCTGGCATCGGTCTGGACTAACAGCTGTGGCTTCCTGGCGGCGATGAGATCTCTGGAAAACCCGGCTGGAATAATGACGACCAACTGCACTGCACCTTCACGAAATAGCTTATCGGCCTCTTGCTCACTGGTAACCCGCTGGATGGCAAAATAATCCGTATTGGTCATCCCGGTTACCAGCGTACGGCTGAAGGAAGAGACGTCGTGATCGATCAGCGCGGTGCGTACAAATTTAGGGTCAGTATTTACCGAAAAACCAATAATACAGAGGTTGATTAACGGAATCGCAAAGATCATCAGCAAGCTGACCTTATCGCGGCGTAGCTCGAAGAGCTCTTTCACGATAATTGCCATGACGCGCTCGTATATCAATTTTAATTTATTCATATTGGTACAGCCTGTTTCATCAAATGTGCGAACGAATCTTCAAGTGTGGTGGCAGTTTTTTCAACGTGGTAGTTATCGGGCAAGGCGCCAACAATAGTATTAAGTGTGTTGCTCTGTTTGCTGGTAACAAACAGCGTGTTGCTGAAGATCACTGTCTGTTCGATCTCGTCGATATCGCTGAAGCGGTATTCCAGATCGTGCAGATTCGGACCTTTAATAGCGAATGTTGTCAGCCCCTGGGATTGAATAATGCTTTCGGCCGAACCAGAAGCCAGCAAATTACCATAGGACATCCACGCCAGATGGTTACAGCGTTCAGCCTCGTCCATATAGTGCGTGCTGACCAGAATCGTCATGCCTTTGCTGGAAAGATAATGCAAAATTTTCCAGAATTCCCGGCGGGCATAGGGATCGACACCCGCCGTCGGTTCATCCAGCAATATTATCTTCGGATCGTGCAAGATGCTGGCCGAGAGCGAGACGCGTTGTTTCCAGCCGCCGGATAAATGGTGCGTCAGAACATCCCGAAAGCGCTGTAGAGCAAATTCGTTAATAAGCTCTTCGACGCGTTTTATCGGTTGGGGAATATTCCGTATTTTGGCCAGAAATAGCAGGTTTTCCCGGACCGTAAGATTTTCCCACAGTGAGAAATACTGCGTCATATAACCGATCATCGGTTTAATGGACTCTCGCTGCTTAAAAATATCGAAATCAAAACAGCTACCTGAACCGCTGTCCGGCTTCAGTAGCCCGCACATCATGCGCATTGCTGTTGTTTTCCCGCTGCCATTTGGCCCGAGAAAACCGGTGATTTTACCGGTAGGGATATTCAGCGTGAGATCTTTCACGACATGCCTGGAGCCGAATGACTTATTCACGTTCTGAAGTTTGATGCAATAATCCATCATAATATGACCTCGACGGGCTGACCCGGATGGAGCTTTTCATCCGGTTCGATCGGCATCGCTTCGATCATAAAGACCATTCGCTCTTTGTGCGCAGAGGTGAAAATAACCGGTGGCGTGAATTCGGCTTTGGGCGAAATATAGGTCACTTTTGCTGGCACCGGTTCTTCACGGCCTTCGATTTTGACTGCGATTAGCATACCCTGCGCGATTTTATAAAGCTGAGGGTTGCGGACAAAAAAGCGGATTTTAATGGTATCTTCCGGCAGTAATGAGATGAGTGGCGCGCCAGGTGAGGCCACTTCGCCAGTGTGATACATAATGTCGTAAACCTTGGCGCTACCGGTGCTGCGTAAAATGCGTTTGTTCAGCGCGATTTGGCTCTGTTTGACCTGTAATAAAGAACTTTCCACTCTGGCCTTTTGAGCCTCAATTTGATCGACGCGCGAAGGCAGGGATTTATTTTTCAGTTGGGAGGTCAATTCCTGCACTCTGTCCCATTTCATTTTGTTATCTGCCTCGGACTGCTCAAGTTCCTGCTCGGACACGTAGCCTTTGGATTGCAGCTTCTGGTAGCGGCCAAATTTCGAACGGGACACTTCGGCGTCATGCTGCGCCTGTGAGAGCTGTGCTTTCAGAATTTCCAGTTCGGTATCGCGACCGCCTTTACCCAGATCGGCCAGAGTCGAGACCTCGCTTGCATGCGTTTGATTCGCTATTTCGACCTGTTTTTTTTCATAATCATCATCCAGAACAATCAACGTTTGTCCTGCAGCTACATTTTGGCCACGCTTAACCATCACTTTTGAAATCAGCGCGGAACTTTCAGACGAAATATAGACGAATTCACCTTCAATATACCCTTGCAGATTTTTTTTATTTTCATCACGGCAACCAGTGATAAAAACCAATGCCATACAATATATGGCGGTCATTTTATGAGAAAAAAGTTTCATAGCATTAATTATTTCATAAATTCAGTAAATGTTAGGTGTATTATTCAGACTGGTAATGTTATTCGATTTTTTTCAGATGCTGCGGGCCAGTCTGAGTTATTCATCGCTTCAATTAATATAGATTCCGAATCAAGGTCGGGAGCGTGAGCGTCGATACTCAATAAAAGTGAGCCACTCTACGTTCCATCAATCCGTAACAAAGGTTGTTCGTGGGAACATAAAACCCCAGGTTGTCAGCGAAACCATCATCCGTATTATTGTCATGCTTTGTTAACATTATCAGTGTGTTATAAAATAATGCGCTGTTTCTTCTTCTCCGTGATCTTTGTAATTGAATACTCCCACAAATATCTTCCTTGTCAAATGTCAATAGGGACAAGCTCTGTTTTCGACATCAATAAAAACAGAGTAGTAACAATTTAGCTGTTGCAATACCAGGATGATATTACAGGCGGAGTAACGAGATCAATTAAATTAAACTTCATTCACAGCATTTACAGACATACTGGAATGATGCGCAGATGTTTATTATGACGTTTTTTCTATCATGATTTTATATAGTTACGAATATTTTACAAATCTAAACTGATATGATTTTTTAAATGGTTCTTAATTATTTGTCTGTAATTGGTTATGAGGTTTTAAGAACTAATAATTAAGATTTTTTCGAGCAAATGAATGGGTAATAAATACGAATATGTTGTTGACGCTTTTCTCTCTATCCTGTCATGAGCCCATTGCTGACCACAGGCCTTTGACGCGTTATCGAAACAAGGGGCGGCTGAGAGCATCTGGCGTAAACTTGTAAAAAAGTTGTATTAGATTAAGCGTATTCATAACCACCAGACAATGCCGATTTGAGCGTGATAAGCAGAGCATCTGTCACCGCGTTGATTGCCGGTGGTATTGTTTTTCATCCTTTTATACAGACGCAAGGGCAGTGAAAGATCATCTGGAGGAAGTTCATGATTTCTGAAAATCCTAAAGTGGCCCTCATTGGGCCGGGGGCCATCGGAACGACTGTGGTTGCGGCCCTGCACGAAGTAGGTCGAACTCCTGTAATTTGTGGACGTACGGCGTATCCTCAGCTCGAATTACGTTTTGACGAGGGGCGCATTATTGTGCCGGGCCCGGTGTTGACCGAGCCTGCCGAAATCAAACAGCCGTTTGATCTGGTGTTTGTCGCAGTGAAGACAACGCAACTGGACGCCACCGCGGCCTGGCTGAATGTTTTGTGCGACGAGCATACGGTGGTTTGCGTGTTACAAAATGGCGTTGAGCAGAAATTACAATTTGCCGCTTATGTTGCAGGTGCGACGATTCTGCCATCAGTGGTATGGTTTCCTGCGCAGCGAGAACCCGATGCTTCTGTCTGGCTGCGTGCTAAGCCGCGCCTGACATTGCCTGATACGCCAGCGGCCCAACGTGTGGTCGAGGTGTTGCAGGGCACGCGCTGTGAAGTCGATCTCGCTGCTGATTTCACCTCTATTGCATGGCGCAAGTTGTTGCAGAATGCGGTTGCGGGCTTGATGGTGCTGTCAGGGCGTCGCGCCGGAATGTTTTCACGCTCCGATATCACAGAGGTGGCATTAGCTTATTTACGCGAATGTCTTGCGGTGGCGCGTGCGGAAGGTGCGGTATTAAGTGATGACGTGCCGCAGGAGATCGTTGATGTTTTTCATCGTGCACCGGCGGATCTGGGTACCTCTATTCTCGCTGACCGCCAGGCCGGACGAGTGCTTGAGTGGGATATCCGTAACGGCGTTATACAGCGGTACGGGCGGAAGCAGGGTATTCCAACGCCGTTAAGCGATCTGATTGTGCCGTTGCTTGCGGCGGCCAGCGACGGGCCAGGTTGATAAAAGTCGCGTATATATAAAGGAGAAACGATGGCGCATTCTGCACCAACTCTGCATATCCTGTGCGGCAAAATTGCGTCCGGTAAATCAACGCTTGCCGCTGAGCTGGCAAAAACACCGGGCACCGTGCTCTTAAGTGAAGATCGCTGGCTGGCGTTGCTGTTTAAGGATGTGATGAGCAGCGTAGGGGACTACGTTCACTACTCGGAAAAACTCAGGAGCGCTATCGGTCCGCATACCGTTGCACTGCTTAAAGCGGGTGTCAGCGTCGTGCTGGATTTTCCTGCTAATACGCTTGCCAGTCGCCAGTGGATGATGTCTTTGATTCACACTTCGGGCGCAGCGCATTGCCTGCACTATTTGCCGGTGGCTGACGAGGAGTGCAAAGCGCGATTGCGGCGGCGGAATGCGGTGGGTAACCATGATTTTGCTGCTTCTGATGCACAGTTTGAAGCGATCACCCGCTACTTTGTTGAGCCGGGTGCTGAAGAAGGATTTCATATCTTGCGTCACGATATTCACAATCCCGTAACAAGGTTATGATGTCTTCAACACCCGATAAAAACAGCGGAGGCAATGTCGTGGATAAAGATCTACTGGACGCGGGTTATCGCGTGTATACCGGTGAAAAAATTGATGTTTACTTCAATACGGCCATTTGTAAGCACTCAGGAAACTGTGTACGCGGTAATGCGAAGCTTTTTAACCTGAAACGTAAACCGTGGATCATTCCGGACGAAGTGGATGTTGAGACGGTGATCAACGTGATTGATACCTGCCCAAGCGGTGCGCTCAAATACCGCCATAACTGAGTGAGAAAAAGATGGAAATACTGGAAGGTCACAACAAATTTTACGTCAACGACGCCCAGGGCGTTCAGGTTGCCGAGATTGTATTTGTGCCGACGGGCGAACATCTCAGTATTATTGAACACACTGATGTTGATCCCAGCCTGAAAGGGCAAGGCGTGGGTAAACAGCTTGTGGCGCGCGTGGTGGAAAAAATGCGGGCCGAGAACCGTAAAATTATTCCGCTGTGCCCGTTTGCCAAACACGAGTTTGATAACACTCGTGAATATGACGATATCCGCGCATAAAAATGTGCACCGGTGTTAGCCGGTGCACACCCTTCATCGTTACCGTCGGTAGCGAATCAGTACGGCCATTACCAGCACCAGCGCCATAAACGACACACTGTATAACGCTTGTGCTGCCCCCCATTTTTCGGACAAAAACGCCGCCGTCAGCGTTGCCAGAGCCGCACTCATCGCCTGCCAGCGCCACGCTTTTGCGCTGGCGGCAGAGACCGACTCTTCCGGGAATGTATGCAACAAACTGAAGGTTCCAAGAGCGAATACGACATTCGACGCCAGATGCGCCAGAAAGATCATCACCAGCGCAGCAGCCGTCCATGCCGATAATCCCGGCAACAGACAATAGGCGGCAAGAAAAGCCAGCAGGCAACAGAGCAGATAACGATTACTTGCGGCGTACTGTTCCAGCCGGTTGGCCTTCAGCAGTAGTGGACCGCACAGTTGCCCCAGGCTGCGGGCAAAAATTAGCGGCAGCGCCAGCCCGGCGGCGGTATCTGGCTGAATTTGCTGTATCAGCGCGGGCAAGAGTGCCATCGCAGGCGCGCCAACGGCGGCAAGAGCAGGCAACATAACCAGGCTTCGTTGCTGCAAGGTGGATAACCTGCTCCAGCTCACTTTGTGACGCATCTCTTCTGCATCCCCCGGGGGCAACCGTAAATAGCGAGAGGTGATACCTAACAGTGCGATCGCCAACACAAAACTTGTGGCATCGATGCCGAGCAGGACGAGCGGCGACATTTTGCCGAACAGCAAAACGCCAATCCCGGTTCCGAGCAGAACCTGCGCGGCGAAGATCACGGTCTCCATGCTGGTCGCCGCGGGCAGTTCCGCAGTACTTAAACCACGTTTGAACACCAGGCTCATGGCGGGCCAGGATAACCCGGCGACAAACGCTTCGATGGATTGCAAAGCCAGAAGCGCGGGGATGCTGTGTGCCAGCAGACCGTAAAGTGGTAGCAGTAAACCGGCCAGTCCCGCCAGCTCGCTTAGCAGCAGTAAACGCAGCGGTGAAACATGGCGGCATAAACGCTCGCCGAGGAGGCTGCCAAAAAAACCAGGCAGCGTCGCCAGCATATAGGTGAGCGTGAGCGTCGCTGGAGAGGCGTGCCAGCGCAGAAGCTGGCCCAGAATAATGGTCTGCGTCAGCCCATTACCGACAGAAGAGAAAATATACGCGCAGCCGAAAAGGCACAGCCAGCGGTGCAGGCGTAGTGCCTGCACTAATACCATCAATAACGTATTCATTGTTAACATCTCAGGCAAACAGAACTCTGCGTACAGCATGCGCTGCACGATGAAAAAAGTGTGTTTACAACGAGATGTCGTTACATTGGCTGGCCGGGTTGGATGTTATTGCTGATAAACGTAGCATCCCGAATGGCGAATGAGAAGGGCGGGTTATTGTGATGGGGACTTCCCTTTTCCCCTAAGTGCAAACGTCAGGCGATAAACAGGCTAAGCAGCAGCACCATGCCTAACCCGACAACCGAGTTAATCAGTTCCAGCAGCCCCCAGGTTTTAAAGGTATCTTTCATGGAGATGCCAAAGGTTTCTTTAAATAGCAGGAAGCCGCCGTCATACATCAGTGTAATGGTGTTACTGCCGCAGGCGACAGCCAGGCACATCAACGCCGGGTTTAAATGAAAAGCGCTGACCATCGGCGCGACGATGCCTGCGGAGGTAATCGCCGCAACGGCACCTTGCCCGGTCAGAATACGGATGATGGCCGTGATGATCCACGCTACGATAAACGGTGACAGCGGGACGTTACTCATAATGTCCACGATATGATTGCCAACGCCGGAAACCACAATCACCTGCTTCAGGATCCCTCCGGCGCTAATCACAAACAGGACGTTGGCAATTTTAGCAATCGCATCGCTGACGCAATGGGTTACTCCGTCCGGCGTCATGCCGCGCTTAATGCCGAGAAACCAGATTGCCGCAAGCGTTGCAAGCAGCATACTGATTTCCGCGCTGCCGAAAAAAGCACAGACCTTTACCAGCTCCGAGCCAGCGGGCATCAGACCTTTTACCAGCGAGGCCACAATCATCAGTACCGCCGGGATCAGCGGAATCAAAATACTGATGCTAAACGGCGGCAGATCCTGGGTTGTTTTTTCCTCCACGGGCTTTAGCAGTGAATTTAGCGGGATCGTTTTGATTCCCGGTAAATATTTCGGCAATAAAATACCTGCACAAAACAGCGCCGGAATAATGACCAGGATGCCATACAGATAGACCTGCACAATATCGGCATTAAACGCACTGATCAGCGCGACCGGTCCTGGCTGCGGTGGGAACAAACTGTGCCCCATGGTTGCGCCGACCACCGTTGGCACAACCAGTTTCATATAGGGGATATGGGCTTTTTTGGCGATGTTTAATACCAGCGGCATGGCAATCAGGAAGGCGACTTCATAAAACATGGCGATGCCGAAAATCACGCCAATAAACATCAAACCGACGGTGAGGAAACGTGTGCCGCAGTGCTCAATAACACTATCGGCAATCCTCTGGCTGGCACCGGATTCGGTCATAAATTTACCGATAATCGCGCCGAACAAAATAATAAGTGCAAGATGGCCGAGAATACTGCCCAGACCGTCCTGAACGACAGACACAATTTTATCGAGTGGAATACCTTCCATGATTGCGACAAATATACCTGCAATCAGTAGCGCGAAAATATTGTGAAATTTGTATTTCAGGTTCATAAGAACCAGAAGTGCAATACCTACCAGCACCCAGAATAAGGCTAACAGCGGGGACATAGAGAATACCTTACGGATTGGCTATCAAGAAAAGCCGGTGGAACCACCGGCCCGAATAAAATTAGTTTTGTTTTTCGAGTGCTTCCCAGAGCCCGTGTAAATAGGTTACGCCGAGCGCCCGATCGTAAAGACCGTAGCCTGGCCGACCGGTTTCGCCCCAGATGAAACGCCCGTGATCCGGACGGATGTAACCGTCAAACCCGTTGTCATGCAAGGCTTTCATGACCTCGTACATATCCAGCGAACCGTAGCGGGATAAGTGCGCGGATTCATAGAAATCTTTATCTTTAATCAGTTTGATATTGCGCACGTGCGCAAAGTGGATACGTTTTCGGCGTGTAAATTCGGCCAGGATTTGGCACACGTTATTTTCGGGATCCTCGGCAATCGAACCGGTACATAAAGTAATACCGTTGGCTTCAGAATCGACTGCATTACAAATCCAGTCGAGATCGTCACGATTTTTAACGATGCGCGGAAGACCAAAAATAGAATACGGCGGATCGTCCGGGTGAATCGCCATTTTAATACCGACTTCTTCACAGACCGGAATAACGCGCTCAAGGAAGTAAACCAGGTTTTCACGTAATTTCTGGTCATCAACATCTTTATATTTGGCAAACAGCTCTTGTACTTTCGCCAGACGTTCTGGTTCCCAACCTGGAAGCGCAAAGCCGTTGGAATTTTCCAGCACCTCTTTAACCACTTCATCCAGCGTTTTATCGATGCCTTTCTTTTCGAACGCCATCGTCAGCGAGCCGTCCGGCAATACGTAATTCATCTCGGTCTTCATCCAGTCAAAAACCGGCATAAAGTTGTAGCAGATGACTTTTAGCCCTACTTCTGCAAGGTTGCGGATGGTTTGCTGGTAATTGGCAATCAGCCGATCGCGGCTGGGGAGACCGATCTTAATATCGTCATGAATATTAACGCTTTCAATGACTTCCATCTTAAGCCCGGCATCACGGATTTGCCCGGCAAGCGCGTTGATTTTCTCTTTTGGCCATACTTCACCTACCGGCACATCGTACAACGCTCCTACTACTCCTTCGACGCCCGGTACCTGGCGGATATATTCCAGTGGGATTTTGTCTTCAACTGGCCCAAACCAGCGCATTGTCATTTGCATGCTCATTGCACCTCTAAAAGAAAACACTCAACTACCATACTAGTATTTATAGTAACGTTTGCCTGTGCCTGGTTTTGCGATCGGCTTCACACATAAGCCGTTTGGTTTGCGGTTGCTGGCAAGAGAGTGCCCGATGTGTTTGGTTATGTTGGTGAAAAAGGGCGCTGACAAATTTTTTAAAATTAACGCTTGCGAAATAAGTGCAGCCATGAGTTAATGCGTCGTCGGTTTGATAAATCATTATCTCCAGTAGTTCACTAAAGTCTTTCTCATCTCTAAGTACCTCCTTGCTACTTCTTTTTGGGTCTTCGCTTTACACTCTGATAAAAAATAATGTCTCAGACCATTACTGCCGTATTCGGCGAACAAAAAAGAAGGTAACAAGCATGTCTACTAAAATGAACGGTATCGTTAAATGGTTCAACGCTGAGAAAGGCTTCGGTTTCATTACTCCGAAAGATGGCAGCAAAGATGTATTCGTACATTTCTCTGCTATCCAGAGCAATGCGTACCGTACTCTTGAAGAAAATCAAGAGGTTGAATTTACTATCGAAAACGGCCCGAAAGGTCCGGCTGCGGCCAACGTGGTTCCGCGCTAAGGATTTACCATTACGAATCGTATCCATTTTCGCTGCCCGTGCTGCCACGGGTCGCAATACCGAATTTCCAGTTTTGATGTCACTGAGAAAAACCCGGTCGGTGCTAAATGTATTTTTTGCAAATCTGCAATGAACACATTTGATAATATCGCCGCGTTTTTCCAGGCCGGTTCGAATACTGTCGAATTCCGTAAATAAAAAAAAGCAGGTCAGATTTCTGATCTGCTTTTTTTATTCTGCATTATTCCGCCATTAACATAATCATTTTGATCGCGCGATTACTGGTTAATTGCCAGGTCATCTGCCGGAAATGCAGCTCCCCCTGCTGCGGATGATGAAAAACGCGTTCGCCGCCTTCGCGCACCACCACCTGCTGGCGCGACCAGAAAGTGCGAAACAGTTCGCTGTCGTTACTCAGACTCTGCACTAAATGATTCAATCCCTGATCGTGCGGATAGTGCATCGCATCGGCACGCAATTCTGCGACAATCCGGCTGGCGCGCGTCTCCCAGTCAACCACCAGCGTTTGCGCAAGGGGATGACGAAACATAAAACTCATCATATTCGGCTGGGTATCCTTATCCAGCCAGCCGCTAAATAGCGCTTCAGCGGGCGTATTCCACGCTACCATATTCCAAGTTACATCCAGCAAATAACAGGGGCACTGCACCTGATTCACCGTCGCCAGCACCGATTCTTCCACGGTAATGACATGCTCTTCCTGCGGATCGTTTTGCAGCGCCAGGTGGAACAGATACTTCCGCTCCGCCTGCGTCATTTTTAATACGCCAGCAATATTGGACAAGGTTTGCGGTGACACGACAATGTCGCGCCCCTGTTCAATCCAGGTATACCAGGTGGTGCTGATACCGCTGAGCTGCGCCACTTCTTCCCGGCGTAATCCACGGGTGCGCCGCCGACCTTGCGCCGGCAGGCCAATATCGGCCGGCGCGGTTTTTTCCCGCTGTGCACGTAAAAAGGCGCCGAGAGTTTTTGGCCCGGCAAAGAGAGTATTTTCCATGGTGGTACTCATTAATACCAGTATAAGTAGCCATATTGTACCCCTATAAAGAGGGTCGTATAGTCGGCAAAGAGCAAATTTTTGTCGTGCTAAAAAAGGAACAAGAGAATGGCGGTCAATCATCATGAATTAACGAAACAACAGTTTGGCGACCAGGCGCAGGCCTACCTCACCAGCCAGGTTCACGCGCAGGGCGCAGATTTGGTGCGGCTGGCGGAGTGGCTCAGTGAAAATCCTGCTGCCGCAGTTCTGGATCTGGGCTGCGGTGCCGGGCATGCCAGTTTTGTCGCGGCTGGCGTCGTCCGTGAAGTGACGGCTTACGATCTGTCAGAAAAAATGCTCGACGTGGTGCGCCAGGCGGCCCGCGATCGTCAACTGAGCAATATCAACACGGTACATGGCGCGGCGGAACAATTGCCCTTTGCCGATGGCGCGTTTGATGTGGTGATCAGCCGTTACTCTGCTCATCACTGGCATGATGTTGCGCTGGCGCTGCGTGAGGTGAAACGTGTGCTGAAGCCTGGTGGTAAATTTATCTTAATGGATATCGCCTCGCCGGGCCGTCCGGTGCTGGATATCTGGCTGCAAACTATCGAAGTACTGCGCGATCCGTCTCACGTGCGCAACTACTCGGCGGCGGAGTGGCTGCAAATGACGCAGCAGAGCGGGATGACGGTCGATAAGCTGTTAACCGATCGCCTGGCGCTGGAATACAACTCATGGGTTGAACGCATGAAAACGCCGGAAGTATTGCGTGCGGCAATTCGCTTTCTGCAACAGCAAACGTCGGAAGAGGTGAAGCAGCACTTCCTGATCGGCGAAGATGGCTCGTTTACGTCGGACACCATCATGTTCCAGACTCAGGCCTGACAATCTGCGCCCACGATAAGTGGGCGCACACTTTCCTTAGCCCAGCGCCTCGCCGATGACTTCGCGAATGCGTTGTGCGATGTAACCGGCATGGGTTTCCAGCGCGAAGTGGCCAGTATCGAGCAGTTCGACCACTGCGTTTGGGTTATCGCGTTTCCAGGCTTCAGCCCCCGGCGGAATAAAGAACGGATCGTGTTTGCCCCAGATAATCAGCGCTGGTGGCTGCCAGGCGCGGAAGAAAGCCTGAAATTCCGGATAACGTTTCAGGTTATTGGCATAATCCAGAAACAGATCCAACTGGATCGCTTTATTGCCGGGCCGTTCCATCAACAGGGCATCCAGTTGGTAACCTTCTGGCGCAACCTGCGCAGGATCGCTAACGCCGTGCAGATACTGCCATTTCGTGCCTTCTAAATGCAAAATCGCATCATTCACCGCCTGGCGGTTTTCGGCTGTGGGTGCATCCCAGTAAGCGCGTACTGGCGCCCATGCATCCCCTAATCCTTCCAGATAGGCATTACCGTTTTGCGAAATGAGCCCTCTGATGCGTTCGGGGTAATGCAGCGCCAGACGCAGGCCGGTCGGCGCGCCGTAATCAAAGACATACATCGCAAAACGTTGCAGATCCAGCGCATCGACAAAAGCCACCATCGTCGCAGCCAGCGTATCAAAACGGTAAACATAATTCCGTTCGGCGGCCACTTCCGTAAAACCGAAACCTGGCAGATCCGGAGCGATGATGTGGAACCGATCCGCCAGCAGCGGGATCAGCTCTCGATACTGGTGTGATGAGCTGGGAAAACCATGCAGCAGCAAAAGTACCGGGTTACCCGGCGTACCTGCTTCACGGTAGAAAACCCGGACGCCATCGGCGTCAACGAACTGATAATGAACAGGGAAATGGGTGTTGCCAGCCATATCAATACCTCACTTGAAACCGTTTAAATTGAATTTAAGGGGTTACGTCGGGATTGAGTATGGTGGATTAATGTAACTGTGTAAAATTAATTTTATCGGTTACAATGGCGAGATAAATACCTCACTGGAGTCGCAAAATGGCATCACCTTCGACAACAGGTACCGAAGGCCCGTGGTTTATCGCCGAGCAAGGCGCGCTGGACTTTATCAATACGCAGGCCTGGGCGGAGCAAGGCACGCACGACTTTTGGCAGTCCGATGAGGATGTCAAAAACTGGCTGCAACAGAGCGGGCAGGGAACACTGTCAGACACCTTTATCGCTAAACCGGGAGAGCTGCTGGCTGAAGCGCGTAAGTTGCGCGCGTTGATCCTGCAACTGGTAGAAGAGAAAAAAAACGGCCATACGCCGTCGCTGGCGCAGCTTAACGATTATCTGGCGCAGGCGCAGAGCTATTTGCAGGTGAATACTGACGCCGAAGGCGCGTTACAGATCCAGCGTTTGTATCAACAGGATACGCCGCTACGGGCGTTGGCACCGGTGGCCGAGCAGGCGGCAGAGCTAATCACTCATGGGCAATTTGAGTATGTTCGCCAGTGTGAGCATCCGGAGTGCATACTCTGGTTTTACGACCGCACCAAAGCGCATCGCCGCCGCTGGTGCAGCATGGCGCTGTGCGGCAACCGGGCGAAAGTGGCCCGTTTCCGCGCCAAAAGCTGAGAGCCAGCCAGCAAATTTTTCATCGGCAATCGTGCTGATATTGAGGTGTACGGTCAGCATCAATAACCCGGCTTACTCGCCAAACTTAGCCGACACTGCGCCCGGAGCGCGTTGCGCCTCCGGGCATTGTCTTAGCGCGGAATAATATTTTCCGCTTTCAGGCGATCGAACAGCGCGGTGAACGCATCCAGCGTGCTGCGATAACCAGTAAAGCCCGCTTTGCGGCTTTTGCTCATATCGGCGAACGCCTCCATTGGACGACCAAGATCGGCGTCGGTATGCCACCAGGAGGCAAGTTTGCTGATATCCGCTTCGCGCAAATGGTATTTCGCTGCAATCTCTGTCCACGCGGCTTGCGCATCCTGCATTCTTCCTTCCAGCGGTTGCATGCTTTCCGGGTAGGGCGCAGATTCAATGGCAAAATAAGCAGCCAGCCGCGGCCAGAGCCAGTTCCAGCGGAAAACATCGCCATTAACGGCGTTAAAATCTTCATTTGCCGCGTTTTCGCTTTGCGCCGCCCAGCTCAGCTGTTCTGCCAGCAGGCCAGCGTCCGTCACGTCCGACACGCCGTTCCACTGCTCCGGCGAGCCGGGGAAGATAAACGGCCAGCCTTTTTCACGACAAAGTGTGGCGTAAACCGCCAGCGTCAACCCCATATTCATTGCATTGCCGACGGCATAACCAATGATGCTGTGCGGGCGATGAACACTCCAGCGATAGCCATATTTTTGCGCCCCGGCGAACACTTCATCCTCCTGGGCATAATAGAAATTCTCCACATCCTGGCGGCCCTGTTCCTCGCGAAACGGCGTGACCGGAACATTGCCCTTGCCATAGGCCTCGAACGGGCCGAGGTAGTGTTTCATGCCAGTGACCAGCGCCACGTGTTTCCCGGCCAGCCGTTCACCCAGCGCTGCAATAACATTTTTCACCATCGCGCCATTGACGCGAATATTGGCTTTTTCGTTTTCCTGGCGTGCCCAGACACTGAAAAACAGCGCATCCGGCTGCTGCGTTTGAAGCGCCGCAGCCACGGCTGCCGCATCGGTCAGATCCGCCGTCAGGCTGATGCAGCCTGCGGGGACAGCGCCGCGCCCGCGTGACAATCCGCAAACCTGCCACCCTTCGCTGAGCAGTTGTTCGGCCAGTGCGCGGCCAATAACGCCGCTGATGCCGACAATTAATGCTTTCTTCTGCATATGAATGTTCTCCTCTATCGTGATGAGTACAGACTAATGAAGAATTTATTTCTTATCTCTGGTATTAATTCACACTATTACTGACCTGAATTCACGAATCTATGCGCGACCAACGTCTTAAAGATATCATCCCCTTTGTCGCCTGCGTCGAAGCAGGGAGCTTTACCGCTGCCGCCGAAAGGCTGCATCTGACGGGATCGGCGATCAGTAAAAGCATCGGCCGTCTGGAGGCCCGGCTTGGTTCGCGGCTGCTGGAGCGCACCACCCGGCGGCTGGAGTTAACCGACGCCGGGCAGGCTTATTACCAGACCTGTCTGCGCATTCTGGAAGACCTGGCGGAAGCCGAATCGGTGCTGGCGGCGCACCGCACCATCCCTTCCGGTCGTTTGCGGCTGGCGGTACCGAATACTTACGGACGGCTGGGCGTGATGCCACTGCTGATCCCTTTTTGCCAGCAGCACCCGGAGATCGAACTCAGCCTGACCTTTTCCGATCGCTTCGTCGATCTGTTTGAAGAGGGCATCGACGTTGCCGTGCGGATCGGCCAAACCTCTGAACTGCCCGCCTCGCTGGGGTGCCGACACATTGGGCGCGAAAAGATGGTGTTTTGCGCATCGCCCGATTACCTGCAACGTGAAGGCATGCCGCAGGATGAGGCACAACTGTTGCGGCATAAAGCGATCCTTTACGAGCGGGTCGATGGCAGCAGCAAACCCTGGATCTTCACCACCGCCGACGGCTATCCGGAGTGGCGCACGGTGCCCTGGCGCATGGCGCTGGGCGATGTTGATGCGCAGGTGCAGGCGATTTGCGCCGGGCTGGGCGTCGGCCAGTTGCCCACCTGGCTGGCGCATACGCAATTGCAGCGCGGCGAGCTGGTAGTGATCCTGCCACAGCATCAACCGGAGGGGCTGGCGCTGACCCTGGTGTGGCCGCGACGCAAGCAGCTACTGCCGAAGGTGGATGCGTTACTTGCGGTGTTGGGCCAACTGGATATTGCGCCATCATAAGTCCTGCATGCGCTTGACCAATGACAAGGCGGGCAACCCGTCGCGCTCTTTATAATCTGCCGGTGTCCCTTCTTACTGGTGTGAATCCATGGCTTACCAACTCAACCTGAACTGGCCGGAATTTCTTGAAAAATACTGGCAAAAGAAACCTGTCGTTCTGAAACGCGCCTTCCCGGACTTCGTTGATCCGATCACGCCTGATGAACTGGCTGGTCTGGCGATGGAACCGGAAATCGACAGCCGCATTGTCAGCCACAAAAATGGGCAATGGCAGGCGTGGCATGGTCCCTTCGAGGAGTTTGATCATCTGGGCGAAACCGACTGGTCGCTGTTGGCGCAGGCGGTAAACCACTGGCACGCACCTTCCGCCGAACTGGTGAAGCCGTTTCGCGTGTTGCCGGAGTGGCGCTTTGACGATCTGATGATCTCTTATTCCGTACCGGGCGGCGGCGTTGGTCCGCATATCGACCAGTACGATGTGTTTATCATTCAGGGGATGGGCAGCCGCCGCTGGCGCGTGGGCGATAAGTTGCCGATGCGCCAGTTTTGCCCGCATCCGGCGCTGCTGCACGTCGATCCTTTCGAGCCGATCATTGATGAAGATCTGGAGCCGGGCGATATCCTCTACATTCCGCCTGGATTCCCGCACGATGGTTTCACTCACGAAGCGGCGTTCAACTACTCGATCGGTTTTCGCGGGCCGAACGGTCGCGATCTGATCAGCAGCTTTGCCGACTACGCACTGGAAAACGATCTCGGTAACGAGCACTACAGCGATCCGGATTTAACCTGTCGTGAACATCCGGGGCGGGTGGAAGAGTATGAACTCGATCGCCTGCGCGGCATGATGATCGACATGATCAACGATCCGGTTCATTTCAAACAGTGGTTTGGCAGCTTTATTACCACGCCGCGCCATGAACTGGATGTGTCGCCCGAGCCGGACGACTACAGCGCCGACGAGATTGTTGCGGCGTTGCAGGAAGGGCAGGTGCTGACTCGCCTGAGCGGGCTGCGCGTACTCCATATCGGCGACAGCTTCTTTGTGAACAGCGAATGCCTGGAAACGACCGAGCCGCAGGCCGCCGACGCGCTGTGCCGTTATACGGTGATCGGGCAGAAAGAGCTGGGTAACGCGCTGGACAACCCGGACTTTGCCGAAGAGCTGGCCTGGCTGGTAAATCAGGGCTACTGGTTCTTCGACGAGTAAGCTACGCCCTCCGCGCCGCGCCTGGCCGCGGAGGGTTTTCTGTCAGGCGCTTTCGCCGGAGCAGACCAGATGGTCGCTCTTGATGTGGTACATCTCCAGATCTTCACGCAGGAAAAAGGCCATCTCCCACGGGTTTTTCTCGATAAACGCTTCACGAACTTGCAGAAATAATGGGCTGCCGTTGGGAATTAAAAATGCGCGGCCTTCAAAGGTGGTGTAATTCCAGTGAATGGCGTTCTCGAAAATATAATTTGCACGCTCATCCATGGCGAAAAGGCAGCGGTTATCTTTTTTCAGCACTTTCGATTTAAATGTCTCAGGGAACGTGATTAAAAATATGTCGTTATCTGAAGACGAGAGAAAAGCCAGCACCGTCGTATGCGGTTGTTCCTGCGCGTGGGTAATTAATACGCCGACTTTATTATGATGATCTTTTATTTCCAGTGGCGGTAATGACGTTAATGTAGTGAACGGGACCAGCGTATCGGCGCGCGGATCGTCCGGGTAGCGATAGCCCGTTTCTTTAATATCGATAACCTTCTTAAAGCCGTGCAGCAACTGGCATTCGCGCGGCGCCAGCACCACCCAGTCGCCATCAATGGCGATCACCCGTCCTTTGTAAGAACTACGGTATACGGAGATGTTGGCGTCAAATTCGTCAACGCCGGTACGGTTATCAAGATGGACTGTGGCAAAATCATCAACGGAGAGCTGGTGGCCGTTATGGAAAAAAACGCGTAATGAATTATCGCTGTTCGGGTAAATGGCGCAAATATTAACGGTAATCTTTTCGCCGCAATAATAAGCCAGTACCCCCAGCACCTGTTTACCCAAAATGCTTTGCAGGTTCATGTTTCTTCCTTCTGCAATGAATAATGAAATTAGAAATATCTTATCCGACGAAATTAACTCAGCAACCACAAAAAGAGGGTTTCGCTTTGTGCGATAGGCTGTGCTGAATATTTACCCTAAAAACAAAATAGCTGCCCGCAGGCAGCTATTTACAGCGAATTATCTGGCGACGATAAAACGCCTGTCGTCATCAATCCAGGTTTTCTCATCGGCGGGCGCAATGATGCTGCCGAAGTTCATCTCCGCGCGCAGTTTCCAGCTCGGCGGAATATTCCATGTCTCGCGCACATCCTGATCGATCAGCGGGTTGTAGTGTTGCAGGTTAGCGCCAATGCTTTTCTCTGCCAGCGCCAGCCAGACGGCATACTGGGCAATACCGCTGCTCTGTTCTGACCAGACAGGGAAGTTATCCGCATAGGCGATGTACTGGCGTTGCAGCGCGGTCACTATTTCCTGATCTTCAAAAAACAGCACCGAACCGGCAGCGGCGGTAAAGCCGTCGAGTTTGTCGGAAGTGGCGTGGAAACTTTCTGCCGGGATCACTTTACGCAACTGTTCGCGCACCAGCCCCCAGAAGCGATCGTGCTCCTTGCCCAGCAGGATCAGCGCGCGCGAACTTTGCGAATTGAACGCCGATGGCGCCTGGCGAATCGCCTCTTTAATGGTATCGATCACCGTCTCTTCCGCGACCGGCAGATCTTTGCCCAGCGTATAAATGGTGCGCCGTGCTTTAGCCAGCGCCAGAAAATCTTCCGCCGCGACACTGGCAGTCCAGGAAACACGCTCCGCTTCCGGCAGCGTCGGCGGCGTGGTGGTCTGCGGCACGCTCTCTGTGCGGGCGAGCGTAGACTTCAAAATTTGCTGAAACGGATCCATGAGTCACTGTTCCTGTTGTGAGCGGCAAAGGGAAAAATATCAGGTTATCAGAGCACAGGATCTCACCCATTGATGCAGCAAATAGATGGAATAAAGCGCGGTATTTGTCGGTAAAAACGCCTCGTGCGGAATCCGTTTGCCGATAACGTCATCAAGCTTGCAGATGGCGGGGATAGATTTTCACGTAAATAATGAAATAAGTGCAATAACCCTGGAGGTGAATCGATTAATGGTGTGGTTTAATTTATGGAATAAATCAAAAAGGCTATTTTAGATCGATGCTATCAATAATTGGTTGTAAAATAACCCATTGCTTTATATGATTTTTTTTAAGATTTAAGACAATCCGCATGGATCATTTTCATTTTATTCTCTATTTTAAATAATAAGCCTAAAGTATTTTCCGCACGGGTCGATGAATATAGTTTGCTACCCGCCAGGCATTGAGGAAAAAAATGAACGCTGAATCGCACGGTCACGATCTTACGTCGAGCCTGACTCCGCTTGCGGAGGAAAACACCTCGATCCCGCCGTTCGTGAAAACCATCGCAGTGCGCCTGAGCTGGGCCTGTTCGCTGGAGGAGGCCGACGTTTATCGCCAACTCTCTGCGCCCTGGTATCAGGGAGTCGTAACGGAGGAGGATAAACAGCAACTGCTGGTTCATTTTCCGTTTATGGCCCCTCTGCATGCGCCCGCCTCGGTGGCGGATTACACCATTATGCTGGTGAGCCTGTGGCTGAATATCGAAGAGATGTACCACCGGGGGACGTTATTACCGGAAGAATTAATGCAGGGGCTGATAAAAAAATCGGCAACCTCGCAGGCGCAAGATTGCCGTCATAATCGCGATTCCGTCGCCGCTTCAGCGCCGCGCCGTTAGCATTACGCCATCGCGTTATAGTCGATCAGGTAGCGCTCCATATAACGTGCGATCGCATTACGCAGAATTTCATATTTCTTACGCATTGGATCGCTGCGATGAAATATCAACACCACTTTACGTTTCGGTTCCGGGCTGACACAGCGGATATAACGAATATTTTCGTTGCTCCCTTGCTGGGTCGAGAGCAACGGGAAGAAGGACACGCCGCGATTAAACGCCACGCCGCGCCGCAGGGTTTCCAGGTGCATCGCCACAAAACGTGAATCCGGTTCCAGCTCGAACTGATAACAGTAGCGCAGCACCTGGCTGTGCAGACAGTTGCCATCGTCAATCATCAGAATCTTATTATTTTTCAAATGCCCCATATCGATTTCGTTCATGCGCGAGTAGGGGTGTTGATGGCTGACGCCCAGCACCAGCGGCTCGTCGAACAGCGGCAGTTCAACGTATTTACTGGTGTCTTTATTGGAAGTCATGATCGCGCATTTGATGGTGTCGGACTCCAGCATATACAGCAACTGGTTGGTCTGCGCTTCGTGGATCTCCAGCTCAATTTCCGGGAAATTCTCGCGGCAAACGGCATTCAAATGGGAAAAAATATAGGGTGCCAGCGTCGGAATAATGCCGACATCCAGCGTCTGCATCAGGCTCTGATAGTGGCTGCTGCTGGCCATATTTTTCAGCGCTTCAATCTCCCGCAGCACCACCTGGGTTTGCTCAACCAGCCGCAGCCCGGTTTGCGTAAAGCGGATCTTGCGCGTCGTACGTTCCAGCAGTTGTAAACCGAGTTCGTTTTCCAGTTTACGCAACTGAGCGCTTAACGTCGGTTGACTGACGTTGCAGGCTTCAGCGGCGCGCTGAAAATGTCGGTGCTTCGCCAGCGCGACAAGATACTCAAGATTACGGATGTTCATTATGGTCCCCGGGGCGCAAATTTCCGCGTAGTTGAGAGCCCACCTGTAGCAACGTGTTGTGTAAATGACGTCTTATTATTTTCAACTCTGTCATCAGGTTTCCCCCTCATGCCTGTACATGAGATTTGATGGTTTTTATTATTGCTTTCACTTTCAGCGGCATCCTGCCCGACTCCGGTGCACTCCCGCGCCGGACATTGCGTGTAATACCACTAATGCGTCTTCAACGAAGCCGCAAATAACGACAACATATGTAATGCGGACAAATAATAACCTTCACCCGAACGCAAAGACGTTTCCATCTGTGGATAGTCGCCCATGGTTAAATCACGCACCGCCAGAATGCCGCCAGACATCGGATAACTAGCCCGTTCGTTGTCTGAGACATCCACCCACGCGGGCGTGTCATTGCGAGTGTAGCCCGCCCAAAAATGACGGAAATTTTCCATCGAATGTTGCTGCGCATCGCTGAGGCTTAAATAAAGCGGAATGCGAATCGCATCGTAGCTGAATCTTGCCGGCCAGTTCGCGGCTGGCATGACTTCACCACTATTCTTAACAAAAATCCAGTCGCTGGGCAGTTGGCTCTTACCAAAACGCGCTTTATTGAGTAATTCGAGGCTCGATTTTTTCAGTTTTAACCAAATATTGTTATGCCGTTGCTGCCAGAAACTCTCCCAGGCCGGAAAGACAAAATAGGATGGGTTGAGAATATACCCATCGTCTTTGGTAAACCCAGTGAGGCCCGGCAGGAGTAATGTCCGGGAATCCTGTTCAATCACCAGGCAGTTGATAATTGCATCCTGAATATTTTCCGAGGCGGTGAGATAACTCTCATCGTGCCATTTATTGCCCGCCAGCAATAACGCCCAGGCGATCAATGTGTCGCCGTCGCTGGCGTTATTATCGTCCGTCACTTTGCGTTCGCGTGGATCGTAGCGCCAGGCAAACAGCCACAGCGATGGGCGTAATAAGGTGTTGCGCGTCCAGCGCCACACTTTTTCAAATGTGGCGGGATCGTCGTTAACGACGGCCAGTAACATGCCATATCCCTGACCTTCCGAATGGCTAATATCGCCATTTTCATGGTCGATAATGCGGCCATCCTGACTCAGGTAGTTCTGTTTAAACAGCCCCCAGTTGCTGTCCTGACAGCGGGCTGAAAAAGCGGTCATGGCCAGCGACAATAGCAGGCACGGCATGAGCCAGGTGGTTCTTAACATGAGACATCCTGTGGTGAAAATAGGGCAGTTACCGGCTCAGTCGTTATACCGCTTCGGCGATGCGTTCAACGGCGTCAGCCACGGGTTTTAACGTCAATTCGTGCTGCAACCACTGGCGGAAAGCCGGGCCGGTCGCGCCGTGACGTAAGCCGTACTCCACAAAAGCTTTCATATAGCCAATCTTGTCGCCGCAGTCGTGAGATTTACCGGTCAGGGCGTAAGCTTCCACAGGCGCGTTCTCCAGCAGCATCGCGATAGCATCGGTCAACTGGATTTCACCGCCTGCGCCGATCGGCGTTTTACGCAGCAGCGGCCAAATCGCTTTTGAAAGCACATAGCGGCCAACCACCGCCATGTCGGACGGCGCTTCGTCAACGGCCGGTTTTTCCACCATGCCTTTTACCAGACCAAAATCACCTGCCGGGAGGTTCATGCCGCCGCAATCCACCACGCCATAGCGGGAAACATCTTCGTGGTTAACGGTTTCAATCATTAACTGGCTGGCGCCCGTCGTGGTGAAGCGATCGATCATTGCCGCCAGGTTATCCTGCGACAGATCGCAACGGCTGTCGTCGATCAACACGTCCGGCAGCAGCACCACGAAGTCGTTATCGCCAATTAGCGGTTCCGCGCACAGCACCGCGTGGCCCAGACCTTTGGAGTGCCCCTGGCGCACATGCATAATGTTCATGCCTGCCGGACAGATAGTCCGCACCTCTTCCAGCAACTGATTTTTCACGCGCGATTCCAGCAGCGACTCCAGTTCAAAAGAGGTATCGAAATGGTTTTCGATGGCGTTTTTGGAAGAGTGCGTAACCAGCACGATTTCGCGGATCCCGCAGGCGTAACACTCCTGCACGATATACTGAATAAGCGGCTTATCCACGATCGGTAACATCTCTTTCGGGATAGCCTTGGTTGCCGGAAGCATACGCGTACCGAGTCCTGCCACTGGGATTACAGCCTTTAACATAATTGTTTCCTGTTATTTATTTTGCTGTTTAAAAATCAACACACAATGCTGTTGATGATGCCACCCGATTCATTTACGCCTGGAACCTGGTAGTTAATAAAATCATCACCGCCTCGCGCCTTCACTTTATAAAGGGCGGTATCAGCGGCTTTTAAAATAGAGGAAAAGTTCGGCCCGTGTTCCGGATAACTGGCAACACCAATACTCACCGATAATTCCACGGTTTGTTGCAGGTAATGCAAATACATCGGCTGGCGCGTGGCTTCGACAATTAATTGCAGCACGCCGCGACCGGCAGGTTCGTCAACGCCATCAATATAGGTGAGGGCGAATTCGTCACCACCAAGCCGGCCAAGCAGTGTGGTGCGGGAAATACACTGTTTTACCCGGCTGATAAAGCAGCGCAGCACTTCATCGCCTGCCGCATGCCCCAGATCGTCGTTAATATTTTTAAAGTTATCGAGATCCAGTATCGCCACCACAATCTGTGCGCCGCGCGCGTTAGCGGCACGGATTTTTTTGCGGCTACGAATATAGTACCCCTGGCGATTCAGGGTTTTGGTTAATGCATCATTGTGCGCACGAAAATGTAATTTCTCGCGGATCGCCATATGCCGGGTAATATCAAACCCCAACAGGATAAAGGCAAATATTTCACCCGTTTCATCGCGACGCGGCATTAAGCGGGTATCAAGCCAAAGCATCTCGCCGTTTTTTTTCTGCTGCGATATTTCGCCCTGCCAGTTATCACCGGTTTTTTTCGCAATACTAATCGCCATCGCCAGTGAAATAGCAACCGTTTCATCCGTCGACTGAAACAATACTTTGCCCAGCACCTCATCACGACTGAAACCCGTTAATTGATAGAAAAACGGACTGGCGTGAATAAGCTGGCCGGAGGTATCGAGAACCAGCGAAACAAAGGCATTATCCTCCATATAATTAACTGCCTCGATTTCAAGTTTCCTGCCTGAAACCATGATTTCATTAAACATGATGGTCACCTGATCGTTGATATAGGGTGGATATGCCTTTGCGACGTCATTCGTTAATGGCGTAGCGGAAAATCAGCACATCTTCGGTGGCGTTATCCTTCCAGCGCACCGGCACCTGATTGCCCGCGCCCTGTGACACCAGCCACTGCGAATACGCGCCTTCCAGCACATAGGCGCTGGCGCGACGCCAGCCCGCTTCGTCACGGTATTCCGGCGCATGCGGCCACGCGCAGTGCAGCAGGATCAGTTCGCGCTGGGCGGGCGCCATTTTGACAAAGCCCCAGTTGAACAGCTCCAGCACCCGGTTAATGCTCGCTTCCAGTTCGTTCACCGTGGCGGCGCCATCAATGGGATACCACTGGGCCATCATCTGGCCGATACGTCTCAGGGCTTCGGGATCTTTATCACCCCGGCCTTCGGTGTATTCGTTAAAAAACAGATACACCAGGTCATGCCAGCCAGCCTGATAATTGCGTTGTAAATAAGTGTCCTGATTGCTAAACATCATCTATCCCACGGGTTATTTGTCTTGATCGACGTAATATTTGAAATACACCAACGCCTTGCCTTCGTTATAACTGCCGAAGGTGTCGTACCCTAAGTTCGCACCGAGAGCCAGGTTGTCGCTGAGGTGGTAACGCGCATCCACGCCCAGCGTATAGCCAATGCCGTTTTTCGAAGTGGCTTTGTAGACGGCGTCCACATCGTCATCGTCGCTGGCGTAACTGTTTAATTCTGATTGCAGGCTACTGTGGCCCGGGAAGTAATCGCTTTTATCCTGCTTATAAGACTGATAACCCACTGCGCCATTGAGCGTCAGATCCCAGTCGTTAATGTGGCGCGTCAGCGTCACCGGCAGCGATACCGCCATAAAATCTTGCGGGCTGAAGTAACCGCCCTGGCCGAGGGTGTAGTAGCTCAGGTTGCGGTCAAAGTTCATATAGTTGACGTTCACCCCCACTTTCAGCTCGCTGTCGCTGGTTTTCCAGGGCCGCAGATAGCTGCCCGCCTGCGCGGTGACGGCGTGGTTGGTCGGCACATTTGTTCCGACGTAGGTATCGAAGCCCAGACGGGTATAAAGCCCGATCAGGTCGTTATCCCAGGCGTACTGCGCTGAAACACCGTTACGGGTGATGCCGCCCCAGCTTTCACCGGTGCTCTTATCCTTTACCCCAACATACGACAGCAGGCTGTCGGTGACGGCACGGCGTTCTGCTTTCAGGTTCAGCGAACTGTTCTGCGTCAGTTTCGGGTTCCACTCCACGCCGCCCACCAGACGGGTGAACTCGCCGCCGGTCGGTGTGCTGCCGACATCCAGTTTGTAGCTGTCACCGCTCAGGCTGAGGCTTGCCGCCACGCCGTTTGCCTGCTGCGAACCCTGGCTGGAGGCGTTGGTTGAAGTGGTCGTTGTGCTGGTACTGGCCGCCGCTTCTGCCAGTTTCTCCGCATGTTCCAGCGCCCCGGAACCGAAGCGGTTCGCCGCCTCACCGGACATCTCGCCAGCGTTTAGCGATGTTGGCGTGACGTTCAGGCTCAGGCGCGTGCTGTCGCCCACCGCGCCCGAAAGGATCAGCGGTGCCTGCACTTCATCCAGCGCGCCAAGACCCGATTCACCATTACGGCTACGCAATGAAACGCCGCCGCTGGTCCAGGTGGCACTTTTCTCTTGCAGATCGCGCATCATGGTGTTGATGCCGCTCATTGCAGTGAGCTGCGCCTGACGCGTTGGTGACGGCAGCGACATCACCGAACTCAGTTCATCGCTATCGTCATCGCCGCCCTGTTGCAGACGCCACTGGGCAGTGCGCAGCAGCGACATCGCCCGCTGATTTTCACCGTTGGCCGCCGCCACGCGCGCGGCCAGCAGCATATAATCGGCATCCTGGCTCGGCTCCAGCCCGGCAAAGGTTCGCCGCGCTTCGTCGTTATCGCCGCGGGCCAGCGCCATATTCACCATTCCGGTCAGCGCTTGCTTATCCCGTGGCGATTTTCGCAGCACGTACTGATAGATTTCCGTGGCTTTGTCATCCATATGATCGGCCTGGTAGACGCGCGCCACGGCCAGCAACAGATCGGTATTGGTCGGATTGTTTTGCAGTTCCGGCATTAACAGTGACCAGGCTTTGCCGATTTGCCCCTTTTCCCGCAGGCGATCGGCGCGAACGATCAAACCGCCTAAGCGGATCGCGCTCATCTCCTGCTCGCTGGCACCGTTCTGCAATACCGGCGCATTCAGCAGGCTTTCGGCTTCAGCAAACTGCCCGGCCTGGTTCAGCACGCGGATCTGCCCGGCATAATCCAGTACCGAACCGTGTAACCCCTGCGCCTGGCTGTCGCGTACCAGTTGCAGCGCGCCAGCGCTGTCGCCGCTCTGCATCAATAACTCAGCAAGACGGCCCGCATCGACCGGCGATTGCGGCGGATTACGTTGCAGAGCCAGTAACGAGTTGCGCGCCGCGGTCGCATTGCCAAGACGCAGATAGTTGCGGGCAATATCCAGTTGTTGGTTGATCTGCACGCGCGTGTACAGTGCGGTCATATCGGCGCTGTAACTGCTGCGCGGCACGCGGGCGAGCAGGCTTTGCGCGCGCGACCAGTCGCTCTCTTCGGCGGCATAGACCGCAGCGGCATACAGCGCTTCTTTATTGCTGCTGTCGCGTTGCGCCACGCCAGACATTAACGCCGAGGCCTGCTGTTTCTGGCCCGCTTTGCGCAGCGCGCGGGCGTAATCGAGTTGCAGCCAGACATTGCGCGGGTATTTGCCGGAGGCGTTTTGCAGGATCTGCATCGCCCGTGAGCTGTTTCCGGCCTGCAACGCGGCCTGCGCGGCTTTGCGTTCGTTGTCGCCGTTATCGCCAACGGCGGCGTAACGGGTACGCAGACTGGCGGGCAGGGTTTGCAGCATGGCGTCTGCTTCTGCCTGTTTATTCTGCTGCTTCAGCACCCACCACAAACCCGTTCTGATATCGGTATTCTGTGGACGCTGCGCCAGCAACTGGCGGTACTCCTCTTCGGATTGCGACAGCTTGCCCTGACGCCGCAGGATATCGGCCCGCAGCATACCCGCCGCCTGCTGCTGGTTTTCATCGTGGCTGTCGGCGCTCTGCAAACTTGCCAGCGCCTGGTCGTAGCTGCCTTTCTGGCTCAGGCTACGGGCCTGGCCCAGCGCGGCGTAGAAACGGGCGTTATCGGCATCTTTTATCCACTGCGCGCTGTTCTGGTTACTGGCATCTTCTTGCGCCGCACGACGCAGGAATTTCTCGGCATCGGCAAAGTTGTTCTGCCGCAGTGCGACATAGCCCATCCCGGCCAGCGCGTTGCCATTATTGGCGCGGGTTTGCAGCGCTTCGGAGAAGCGATCTTTGGCGCTGCCGAGATCGCCGCCGTTCAATGCATCAAAGCCCGCTTTAGTGGCATCGCCTTCCACGCTTTTACGGTAGTGATCCATTGGTGCACTGTCTTCCGGATGGCGCTGCGCCCAGGCGGTATACGCTGGCAGATCACTGGCTTTGGCATCCAGCCACAGCAGCGCTTGCTGCAAGGCTTTGTCAGCGCTTTTATCATCGGCAGCCAGCGTGCTGAGCAGGGAGATCCCTTCCCGGCGCGTGGATTCCTGATAAGTGAGCGCCATCGCCAGCGCCTTTTTCGTTGGCTCATCGTCCGGCATCACGCTGGCACGCTGACGCATGGCGGCGACCGCCTCGCCCCAACTGGCGCTGTCACCGGCCATGGTCTGGTAATACTCCAGCGCCACATCATCCGGCGGCGGATTGCCATTAAATAGCGCGCGCCAGGCGGCAATGGACTCTTTAATCTGCCCACGGCTTGCCAGCTGACGCGCCGCGTTGAGTTTATCCTGCGGGATATTGCGCAGAGTGTTGGCGCTGGTCAGCGCGCTCAGGCGCGGGTCCTGCGGCGAAATATCGGCGATTTTTTTGCGCCACACTTCCGATTGCTGCACGTTGCCTTGTTGCAGTTGATAAAGCGCCATCAGATACATGGCATCGATATTCTTATCATCCGCAGCCAGCACTTTTTGCAGCGCATCGATGGCCATATCGTCGTGCGCTTTGCTGTGCCAGTAGCTGGCCTGCGCCAGCAATTTTTTCACTGCGGCCGCATTCGCGCTGGCGTCAGCGGTATCGGCAGCAGCAGGATGGCTGGCGCCCACCAGGCACAGCAGGTAAAAAGCCTGCGTCAGTTGTTTACGCGTATTCATTTTTTTGTTTTATCCTGCAGGCGTTGTTGGGCGTGGCGCTGAAGTAGGGTGAACAGCATTGGGCCGGAAACCGCAGCAATCAGGCAGGCAAGGGCGACCAGCCAGAAAATATGCTCGCTGGCAAACCACAAAATTTTCATATAACCGGGCAGGTTGCCGCTGGTGAACTGCTCGCCCACCCGCCAGCTTTTGATCTCCCCGGCGCTGTTAACGGCGGTGAAATCGCCCCCGGCGATGGAGAGAAAGGCCGGTTTGTTCATGTCTTCCGCCAGTTGCGAAAGCTGGTGGTTGTCGGTCGCTGTCGCGACTACCACCACGCGCTGTGCGTTCCACGGCGAGCGCATGCTCAGCAAGCCGCGCCACTGATTGTTGTCGCTGAGATACTCAGCCGCATCCATATCCGTGCGCGCCTGATCGCCGCGCAGCAGCGATAACACGCGGCTTACGGCACTGGCGGTTTTCACTTCCAGCGTATTTTCATTCAACGCAAAGGCGCTGTTTTGCAGCAGCGGATTCAGCATCTCGCCGTTGCTCAGGCTGCCAATCGCCAGCACATCGCTGTCGGCCAGCTGCTGTTGCGCCTCTTCCTGTCCGGGCAGGCCGGTATAGAGGTGTAGATAGTTGGCGGTAACGCCCGTGTCGCGCCCGGATTGTGCCATCAGGTTCAGCAGCACGGTGGCGTCATCAACCGTAGGGTGCGCAGGCATCAGTACCGTGGTTTGCGCGAGGTCAGCATGGCGCGTGAACGGGAACATTGCGCCGCTGAACCACGCCAGGTTCGGCAGCTTGCCGAAGTGCCATGCGCGGCTGAAATCGAGCGTTGAATCACCGTCAATCCGGCTCTGGATGTTCTCATCCGCCATGGCGTTGCAGGGAGCGTTTTTCTGCGGTTTCAGGCCGAACCAGAAACCGAGTTGATTGCTGCCGAGAATGGCGCGCGGATCGATGTTGACCACTGCGCTCTGCTGGCGCTGCGATAAACCGAGCATCGACAGCACCGGCGCCAGCATTCCCTCTTTGCTGACCGGCAGACGTTTAAGGAACTCGCCGTTCAGGCTGACGTTGAGGAAGGAGTCCTGATCGTCAATCCAGTTTTTCTGCGCAAAGCTGTAGTTGAGGTGCAGCGGTACGGAGGAGCCATCCCACAGGAACAGATCCGGCGCGGTACGAAACGGCAGACGGTTCTCGCCGTGCCAGACGCCGTGGGCAATCAGCGCGCCCTCATCCGTCAGCAGCGAGCGCACGGCAACCGGGTGTTCAGTGTTGATCCAGCGCGGCGCATCGTAGGCGGCTCGCTGGGCGATTTTCAGCGTCGGCACATCCAGCGTGTCGCTGTCTGGCAGCGCCGGTAATGTCAGACGCCACGCCGCCTGGCGTAGCTGCATCTCGTTGTGGCCGCTAATGATCAGCAATTTCCAGGCCGGGTTTTGCGGGTTATCAATCACCTGCAACGCTGCGCCGTTGGTTTCCGGCAGGGTGATGCCGCCAATGGTCTGGCCCGGTTTGCCAATCAGAATGCCGTTGCCGACGGGCAGGGCATCGTACTGCACGTCAAAGCGGCTGGGTTTGCCGTTGCTTAATGCGCCAAACTGCGAGGCGACAATCGCTGACGCGGTCAGCACGTCCGCATCTGGCGTCGCCGGGTAAGCTATGCTGATCGCCAGATCTTTGGTCTGTTTGATATCGACGAAGGGGCGCGGGAATGTGCCCAGCGTTTTGCGAACGTTCAGCCACAATCCCTGATAGTTCAGCGACGATTCTGGCTGTAACGTCACTTTATAATCTGCGGGCAGCGGGCGCTGGCAGCTCCAGACATTATTAATAATGTCGTCGCCGGTTTTCAGCTGGAAGCTGAGGTTGTTGCTGGACGCGACCATCGAGGCCGGGACATCCAGTTGCCAGTAACCTTTATCCTGCTGCAACTGATCGAGCGGGATGGCGCCCAGCGGCTGACCATTCAGCATCAGTTGCAGGTTTTCGCCGCTGACATCGCTGCGGTTGACCTGCACATTCAGACTGATATGTGCGTCGGTGATCACCAGATCGCCCGGCAGGTTGAACGACACGCCGTTTTGCAACTGCTGACCGGAGAGCGTCAGCCCGCCGGTTGCGCCCATATCGCCAAAGCTCAGGGTGCTGGTGATATTCTGGTTGCTGGTATTCGCCGGAACCATCTGCTGCGGCTGCGCAGGCGTTGTTCCTTGCAGCGAAAGCGGTGTCGGCAGCGTCGGCGGCGCGTCGTTATCGCTTGAGAGCGCAAACGCCGGGGTATTCACCGAACAGGCAAGCAGGGTGGCAAGTGCGATAGGCTTACAGCGCATTGTTAACCTCTTCCTGCTTTTTCGCGACGACCTTCATCTGGCTGTTAAAACCGCCCGCCATTTTTTTGCGACCGAAAAACAGCTCAAACACACACTGCAAAATCCCCAGAAAGGAAGCGAGTGGGCGATCCGGCGCATGCGGCGGACGATACCAGGCATCGGCGCGGGAAAGCACCACGCGGACCAGCTTGCGGCGTTCGCTCAGCGGCAGCGTGTCAAACTCCAGACGAATATCGCCGACGCCGGTACCCGCAGAGAGAATAGGCACATGGGCAATCTCACCGCCCAGACCCAGTTCGATACGGACCGGAGTTTTGCTGCTCAGATCTTCCCCTTTCACCAGCGCCACGCGCGCGCCACCCATCGAGATATCAAAGGTACGGGTCTGCATTTGCGAGCCGTCGGAAAAGAGCACGGTCACCGGCAGGCGGGCGTAAATACGGATGGTTTTGCGGATCTGTTTGGTCTCTTTCGCCACGGCAATCGAGGCCAGCAAAATGATGGTACTGAAAGTGCCCCACGCGATATTGAACAGAATGACGCGCGGATCGATCCCGGCGTAGTCGTGCATGAAGTAGCGCACGCCCACCCAGATCATGCTGCCGACCATCAGTAGCGTGGTGATGATCAGCGGGCGTACGGTGTGAGAGTCGAAGTAGTCGCGGTCCGTCAGATCGCCTTTGTCGGTCACGTTGAATTTCCCCAGCCGCGGTGAAATCAGGCTCAGCAGTGTCGGCAGGATCAGGTGGAATGCCATCACCGTTTCGTAAATTTCGCCCCAGAACGCGTAACGATAACGCCCGGTGATGCGCGAGTTCACCATCGTGGAGAGCACCAGGTGCGGCAGCACGTAGGCAAAAATCAGCGTCGCTGAGGAGGAAATAATGTTGAGGTTGAACAACATAAACACCAACGGCGAGGTGAGGAACACCACGCGCGGCAGGCCATACTGGAAGTGCAGCATTGCATTAAGGTAACAAATGCGCTGGGTCAGCTTCAGGCCGCGCCCGAGCAGCGGGTTATCAATACGGAAAATTTGCGTCATGCCGCGCGCCCAGCGAATACGCTGGTTCACATGCAGCGCCAGCCGTTCGGTTGCCAGCCCGGCCGCCAGTGGGATATCAAGGAATGCTGTGTTCCAGCCGCGACGCTGTAATTTCAGCGCGGTGTGGGCATCTTCGGTCACCGTTTCTACCGCAAAACCGCCAACTTCATTTAACGCGCTGCGACGGATCACCGCGCAGGAACCGCAGAAGAAGGTGGCATTCCAGTTATCGTTCCCTTTCTGTACCGGGCCATAGAACAGCGCACCTTCGTGCGGAACGCGTTTTGCTGCCGTCAGGTTGCGTTCAAACGGATCGAGGGAGTAGAAGTGGTGCGGCGTCTGGATTAGCGCCAGTTTTTCATCGCGGAAAAACTCGCCGACGGTAGCCTGCAAAAAGACGCGGGTGGCAACGTGGTCGCAATCGAACACGCAAATCAGCTCACCCTGGGTGAGGGTCATGGCGTGGTTCAGGTTGCCCGCCTTCGCGTGGCTGTTATCCGGGCGGATGATGTAATGGACGCCCGCTTCGGCGGCGAAATCGCGGAATTCATCGCGTTTTCCATCGTCAAGAATATAGACTTTGACCTTGTCCTGCGGATATTCAATACACTGCGCCGCCAGCACGGTATCGCGCACGACATCGAGACTTTCATTATATGACGGCACATAAATATCGACCGTCGGCCAGGTGGATTTATCCGGCGGTAATGGCGCAATAGGGCGTTCTAATGGCCAGGCCATTTGAATATAACCGAGCAACAGAATCGTCCACGAATATATTTCTGCCGCAAACAGCAAGCTGCCGAGCAGCATTTCCAGCGTTGAATCGAAATGCAACGTTGTGGTGGCGCGCCACCAGATATAGCGCGTGGACATCAGTACCGAGAGTGTCAGCATTGCTAACACCGCTTTTTTTCCTTTCACCCGCCCAAGAATTAATACAACAGCCATCACGCTCAGGCCAAAGAGGTATTGTTTATCGCTGTTCATCGGTGTGATGACCACCAGCAGCGATAATAAAAGTAGTACCAGCGTGAAAATAAATCTGATGATTTTTTTCATGTTTATAATCTTGCACAGAATAGAATAAAGGCAGACCGGCACAAAACTGTTCCGGTGACCTGTTAAAATTCACAACCTGGCCGACTCATCTTTGTCGCACGAAATGCAGCGACATTATTGGCTGGCAGGACATGATAAATCGTGCTTTATTATTGCCACACGGCGATTTCACCTGTTGGCATTTATTTGCCAATGACCGTAAATAACATATCCAGACGAACAGGATTGCGTTCGCGAATTTCAACCTCAGCCGGGCGGCTGATGGCCGCAACGCTGTCCAGAATACCTCCGGCCGGTGTCGCGAAGGCCTCCGGCGCGGCAACGGGTACCGGTTTGCTTTTCGGCCAGGAGAGGGTGTTGGCCGGGATGTCCGCCGGAGCGCTGGCATTCCTGGTTTCCTTACGGCTTGCTGCCGGGCTGACGGCAACCGTCGATTCCTGCACTTCATTGCTGATGCCGGGTGCTACTGCTGTTGTGGTTACTGCTTGCATTGTTTCACCATCTTCAGTCATTTCCTGGAAAGAAACACCGGACATTTTCAGTTTTTCAGCCAAAGAACCTAAATCATCGTACATAGTGTTTGCCTGACCCCGATGTGTTGAATACGAACTATAATAAGCAATACGCCTTCTCTATTACCGTGCGACTGTGCAGGGCGCTAAAGCTAAATAGACGGCATCAATAAAAATTCCCGTCATGCGCTTTAAATGAGAATTTCCTTATATACTGTCGGCGGCGGTCAGTTAAGGTCAAGTGACGTTATCGATAAATGGTAATGAACTTATTTAATGTGTCTATGAATGATTTCTTTATTTATAACGGCATCGTGAAGCAAACCCAGCCTGCATGGGCATTATAGCCAGCGTAGAGGGAAAAGTTATCGCTGTGCGGAGAGTCAGTCTTTTAATTGATAATTACGAAAGGTTGCAATCTTCATTATTTATCCATAATTCACTTTTTTAAATCACTTTTTATTTGTCGGCCACCTGTGTTGTTTCTTTAACGATAAATTGCATTTTATATATAGAATTTGTCTATAAATGTCGTTGTCTATTAATATTGCGGCTGGTTGATATTGAACCTGGTTATTTTTTCAATTAGGATGTCGACGAACTCTTCTTTAAGAAAAAAAGATTATGCATTCTGAAAATGATATTTTCGGCTCTGATAATATGCTTGCCGCACTCGAAAATGTTCACGATGCTGTCGTACTACTGGATAGTATGGAAACCGTGTTTTTCTTTAATCGTGCGGCGGAGAAATTATGGGGCTACCCGCGAATTTCTGTGCTGGGATGTAAAGCCTCTGCGATTCCGTTGTTTGGCTCACTCGATGTGATGCCGACGGGCACCGAAAGTGAGCGTGCGTTAACGGTGATCTCCGCTACCGGTGAAGAGACATCACTGGCTGCGACCATTAGTTATGAAGGTAGCGGCAGCATCGGTTCTCCCTGTCGTATTGTCGTACACATCGATCAGGAGCGTGTCACGAAGCTCTCGACCTTTGATCGGCTTACCGGCCTGCCGAATCGTGGCGCGCTGCACCAGTATATTGATCAGACGCTGGCCAGCAGCGTGTGCGATCGCGCGGCGTTTTTCTTCCTCGATCTCGATCATTTTAAAGACGTCAATGATGCGCTGGGCTACGCCGCAGGGGATAACGTGCTGGTGGCGATCGCGCAACGTCTGATGACGGAGTTCTCCCGCCAGGGATTTGTCAGCCACGCCGACAGCGATGCGTTTGTGCTGGTGATCCCGGATTGCGATTACACCCGCGCCACCAGCATTGCGCAGAAGATCCAGGCGCTGTTCCGTATGCCGTTTAATGTTGCCGATCTGGCGCTGAATGTGACGGTCAGCACCGGTATCAGCCTGTACCCGGATCACGGTGTTTCGCGCGATGGTTTGCTCAAACATGCCAACCACGCTTCGCATCTGGCGAAGGCGGCAGCGTCCGGCGGTTACCTGTTCTTCAGCACCGAGATGAATCAGGTCGATCAGGAACGTTTAAAACTGGCGGCGGCGTTGAAGCTCGCCATCGCCAGCAATTTGCTGCATTTGCACTATCAACCGCAAATATGGCTGAAGAATGGTGAGCTTTATGGTGTAGAAGCGCTGGCGCGCTGGACCGATCCGGTACTGGGCGACATTCCCCCTGGAAAATTTATCACCCTGGCCGAAGAGACCGGCGAGATTGAAGCCATTGGTCGCTGGACACTCCATGAAGCTTGCCGTCAGATGGCGGAATGGCGCAGTAACGGCATTCATGTGCCGGTGGTATCGGTAAATCTTTCGCCGATCAACTTTTATAACAGCAGCCTGCCGCATTACATCTCCTATCTGCTGCGGCAATACCGCATTCCGTCGAGCTGCCTGACCATCGAGATCACCGAAGGGGTGATGATGGACAAGCGCCCGGAAACGATGGAAGTGATCTGCGCGGTGCGCGAACTGGGCGTCGGGCTGTCGATGGACGATTTTGGCACCGGTTTCTCCTGCCTGTCGCGTCTGGCGCATTTACCGATGACAGAGCTGAAAATCGACCAGAGCTTTATGCGCGATCTCAGCGAAGGCAGCAAAATGAAAGCCATCGCCACTACGGTGGTGAAAATCGGCCAAAGTCTGCATCAGACCGTGGTTGCCGAAGGGGTGGAAACCGAGCAGCAGCGTAATCAACTGCGTGATTTGCAGTGCGACATTGCCCAGGGCTATCTCTACTCCCGCGCCCTGAATGCTTCTGCGCTGGCGGGATGGTTGCAAAGCCGGTTACAACCCGAAATGCGTTATGAGTGAAATCGCAAGGTAGCAGTGGCCCAGGTCTGAAAGGAATATCAGGCCGGAATAACCCCCGGTGCGCGTCCAGTGCCGGGGGATTATTTTATTCCTTTTTTAATAATATTATCCTGCCGTCTAACTGAAGAATTTCAGTGCCACCAGAAATAAGCAGAAAAATAGCATTCCCCATGACATTTGACGATGCGCTTGCCGTGCAGGATTGGTACTGGTGGTTTTATTTTTTCTCGTGTCGATGTTCATAATGAAATATTACCCTGATCGATAATAAACCGATGCCATCCCTTGCCGGGCAGGCATGTATGAAAAACGATGAACGATGGCGCGCCAGCAAGCTGGGCGTCATTTTTTTGTTTTATAGATGATGTTTATTAATTCACTTATATATAGAGAAATACCGTTCGAAAATATTTCTTTTGCAGCTATGCTGAATAAATAAAGATAAATTATCTTACCTGTAAAAAATGAAAAATCCACGAGTAAATTTAGCTTTGGGAAAATTAATTTATAGCGATAGCTACTTTCTATTATTCAGCGTTAATAACAGTGATTGCATAAATAAATACTGCCAGCGGCGAATACGGAGCGGCGATAACGAAAAAGCCTGACGCAATGTTGCGCAACGAGGCTATGATGACTTCTCTTGCTGGACGGCGGCGCAGGTAGGGCCGCAATAGACCTGCAGGATCGGGGATCGCCGACCGCCATTACGCAAATACGTGCGAATATGATTCACTTTCCTGTGCATAGTCGGCAGTTTATGTATTACAGGTAGTTATATTATGGTGGTTCTCTTGCGACCTGGGCGCATTCTGGCAGGGTGAATATCAGGACGCAGGGATCGGCGAGAAACGCTATCTCGCTCACCAAAGAGTCGTTAAGCGCATCGCGAGTCATGCGGAACAAGATCATGAATAATGAAAAAAAAGTCGATCACCAGGATGAAGATACAAGGCACCTCTTCGAGCTGCTGAACAATAATTCGGACTGGGTTTGGGAAGTGGATGCGCAGGGACGTTATACCTGGTCTTCCGAGGTGGTCACGGAACTGCTTGGCGTGTCGCCGAAAGAGGTCATTGGCAAAACGCCCTTCGATTTTATGCCGCCGGGGGAAGCTGAGCGCGTGGCAGGCGCGTTTGGCGCGATCGTGATGGAAAAACGGGCCTTCTCCGGCCTGGTAAACCGTAACCAGCGTGCTGATGGCAGCATTGTGGTGCTTGAGACCAGCGGCGTTCCGCTGTTTGATGAGCAGGGGGAACTGCGAGGCTATCGCGGCATCGATCGCAATATCTCCAACCTTGGCGAGCGGGTTCTGCAACTGGAAACCATCTATGAAACCACGCCGGTGGCGCTGTGCATGATCGATCGCCAGGGGCGAATGGTGATGTCCAACAAAGCGATGGCGAAGTTGTTGGGGAACACTGTACCGCAGGGCTTTGAAAGCCATGTTCAGCAGTTGATGCCTGACTACTGGCCCTTTTTCCTTACCGATTTTGCCCTTGCTGACAATGGCGAAGAGTTGCCTTCGCGCGAACTCGGCTGGCGCGATCGCTGCTACGATATTCAGTCGGTGCCGGTGCGCGATGCGATGGATGCGGTCGTCGGTTTATCGGTGACCTGGGTGGATATCACCGAGCGTCGTCATGCGGAACATAAGCTCGCCAGCGCGAATAAAGTGCTGCAACAGTACGCCCAGCTCGACCATCTGACCGGTTTGTTTAACCGTCGCTACATGGATGAGTGTCTGCTGGCGGAGATTGCCCGCGCATTGCAGGAGGATTTTCCGCTGTCGGTTTGCCTGGCGGATATCGATTACTTCAAAAATTACAACGACAGCCAGGGGCATCAGGCCGGAGATGACTGCCTGCGCATCGTTGCCAAAACCCTTACCGCATCGCAACTGCGCAGCGACAATAATGTCAGCCGCTATGGCGGCGAAGAGTTTCTGATTATCTTACCTGGCACCGATTTGGCGCAGGCGATGGGGATGGCTGAAGGCGTGCGCAGTCGTGTCAGCGCGCTACAGATGCCGCATGACGCCAGCCCCATCGGCTTTATTACCATCAGCATTGGTGTGGCGACATTGCAGGCCGGGCAGCCGGAGTGTGAGGGTAAACCGCTGCATATGATTGCCAGCGGCCTAATCCATCGGGCTGATACCGCGCTCTATGCGGCGAAAAGACAGGGACGCAACCAGGTCGTTTCCGCGCGGGATACCTCTTGCAGCTAAAAGGGAGCCATCAGGCTCCCTTTTAACGTCTCAGGCCAGCGCCTGTTTCCAGTCGGCAATCAGATCCTTTTCATCTTCAATACCCACCGACAGGCGAATCAACTGTGGCGTAATGCCGTTCGCCAGCCGCTGTTCCAGCGGGATTGAAGCGTGCGTCATGCTGAATGGCTGGCTGACCAGGCTTTCGACGCCGCCCAGGCTCTCAGCCAGCGTAAACAGTGTTAATTTTTTGATGATCTCGCTTGCCCGCGCATCGTCGCCTTTCACCACCACGGAAATCATGCCGCCCGGCAGCGCCATCTGCGTGCGAGCCAGTTGATATTGCGGGTGGGATTCCAGCCACGGAAACCACACTTTTTCCACCTGCGGTTGCTGCTCCAGCCAGCGTGCAAGCGCCAGCGCGTTGCTGCTGTGGCGCTCCACGCGCAGGGAAAGGGTGCGGATACCGCGCAGCGTCAGGAAACTACTGAAGGGATCGAGCACGCCGCCGACGGCGTTTTGCAGATAACCGAGTTTTTCCGCCAGTTGCGGGTTATCACCGACGACCGCCAGACCGGCAACCACATCCGAATGGCCGTTCAGGTATTTGGTGGCGGAGTGCACCACAATATCGAAACCCAGCTCCAGCGGGCGATGGATTACCGGCGATGCGAAGGTGTTATCCGCCACGCTCAGCACGTTGTGACGTTTGGCGATGGCGGCGATAGCGGCCAGATCCGCCAGCTTCAACAGCGGGTTGGTGGGCGTTTCCACCCAGATCATTTTAGTCTCCGGGCGAATGGCCGCTTCCAGCCCGGCCAGATCGTCCGGCTTCACCCAGCTTACCTGCAACCCGGCGCTGCGGCGGCGCACGTTTTCAATCAGGCGATACGTGCCGCCATAGACATCATCAATCGCCACCAGATGGCTGTCTTTATCCAGCAGTTCCAGCACCGTGGAGATACTGGCGAGGCCGGAGGCAAAAGCATAACCGCGTGTACCGCCTTCCAGTTCGGCGATAGCTGTTTCCAGCGCGTGGCGCGTCGGGTTGCCGCTGCGCGAATATTCATAACCGGTGTGCTGGCCCGGCGCAGGCTGTGCAAAGGTGGAGGTGGCATAAATCGGCGGCATGACCGCGCCGTGTTGGTCGTTGAAGACGCCGCTATGGACGCTTTGCGTTGCCAGGTTTTTCATTTTGTTTTCCTTATTGTTCAAGACGGTTGCGCCAGGTCGTCAGCACATCGCTACGGGTTATCAGGCCGACAAAGCGGCCGTTATCGGCGATCACCGCCACCAGGCCGCGATCGAAAATGTTGCGCAGTGCGCTTTCCGGCGCATGCTTATCGAGAATTTCTACGTTACGTGTCATCGCCTGGCGAACCGGCAGGGAGAAGCGCTGGCTGTCGCCCTGCACGTGGCTTATCAAATCCCACTCATCGACGATGCCGACCAGTTGGCCGTTTTCCAGCACCGGCAGTTGCGAAATGTCATACAGCCGCATGCGCGCCAGCACGGCGGCGAGGCTGTCTTCCGGCGCGGCGGTCACGGTGGCACCTTCGTCGTGACGCAGGGCGATAAAATCCGTGAGATCGCCATTCGACGGGCGGGTCAGCAGACCTTGCTGGCGCATCCAGTCGTCATTAAACATTTTCGACAGGTATTTGTTGCCGCTATCGCAGGCGAAAGTGACCACCCGTTTTGGCGAGGTTTGCGCCTGGCAGTAACGCAGTGCGGCGCTGAGCAGGGTGCCGGTAGACGATCCCGCCAGAATACCCTCCTGTTGCAGCAATTCGCGTGCGGTGGCAAAGGCTTCACGGTCAGTGACGCGGAAGGCTTTATGCACGCCGTCGATCTGCGCCAGCGGCGGAATAAAATCCTCACCGATACCTTCAACCAGCCAGGAACCCGGCTCACCATAACGACCGGTTTCAACCTGATCGGCGAGGATCGATCCTGCCGGATCCGCCAGGACGAACTCGGTATGCGGTGAGTGTTGCGCGAACCTGGCCTGTAAACCGCCAAGCGTGCCGCCGGAACCAACGCCGACAACGATGGCGTCAATTCGCCCGTCGAGCTGGGCAAAAATTTCTGGAGCGGTCGTGGTCGCGTGCGCCAGAGGGTTGGCTTCGTTATTGAACTGATCGATGTAAAACGCTCCCGGCGTTTCTTGTGCCAGACGACGGGCGTAATCCTGGTAATAAGCCGGATGGCCTTTGTTGACGTCGGAACGCGTCAGCACCACTTTTGCACCCAGCGCGCGCAGGTGGAAAATCTTCTCGCGGCTCATTTTGTCCGGCACCACCAGGATCAGCGAATAGCCTTTTTGCGCGGCGATCAGCGCCAGCCCCAGCCCGGTATTGCCAGCCGTAGCTTCAATAATCGTACCGCCAGGCGCGAGCAGACCCAGCCGCTCGGCTTCATTGATCATCGACAACGCCACGCGGTCTTTAATCGAACCACCGGGGTTCTGGTTTTCCAGTTTGAGAAATAATTCGCAGGGGCCGCTTGCCAGTTTATGCAACTGCAACAGCGGCGTTTGGCCGATCAATTCGGTTACTGAATGGAAGACAGACATTGTGTATTCACCCGTGGAAAAAACTGATGCACGGATGATAGGTCTGTCATTTTTCGCTTTTAAAGAATCTTTATTCGGCGTTTAGAACAAACGGAAATATAAAGCTCTGTTTAGCCATCGGGAAGGAGAGCCGTATAGTCGTCCGGACGTGTTAATAGCTAAAAAACGCCTTTTTGCGCTGATTTCATGCACTTTTTGCCGCTTCTTTGCCGGAGTTATGCGTTTTTCGGTAATAGATTGCGAAAAAAATCCTTATGGCCAAATTCCGCATTCTGCCGCTTTTAGCGCTTTTGGTTATAAGCGAGTGACATTTAGTTATTTGAAATATAACTGCGGCTGATTATTATCACCTGGACATCCATACTGCTAAACCGCCAAACGGAAACACCAACGAATGATCGTGCTAAGGAATATTTCCAAAATTTTCGACCAGGGAAAGGCATCGATTACCGCCGTCGATAGCGTCAATCTGACGGTTGAGCAGGGGCAAATTTACGGAATTATTGGCTACAGCGGTGCTGGAAAAAGTACGCTGATCCGTTTACTGAATGGCCTGGAAAAGCCGACCAGCGGCAGCGTGGTGATTAACGGTCAGGACATTGCGCAAGCAAAGGGCGAAGCCCTGCGTCAGGCGCGTCTGAAGATCAGCATGGTCTTCCAGCACTTCAATTTATTGTGGTCGCGCACGGTCAGCGAAAACATCGCCTTTTCAATGCAGATTGCCGGTGCGCCAAAAGCGAAAATTCAGGCCCGCGTGGCGGAACTGATCGAGCTGGTGGGGCTGAAAGGCCGCGAGAATGCCTATCCGTCGCAGCTTAGCGGCGGGCAGAAACAGCGCGTTGGCATTGCGCGCGCGCTGGCGAATAACCCGGACGTCCTGCTGTGCGATGAAGCGACCTCGGCACTGGATCCGCAGACCACCGATCAGATCCTCGATCTGCTGCTGGATATTAATCGCCGTTTCAAACTGACCATCGTGCTGATCACCCATGAAATGCACGTGGTGCGCAAAATCTGCGATCGGGTCGCGGTAATGGAGAACGGCAAAGTAGTGGAAGAGGGCGACGTGCTGAACGTCTTTACCCATCCGCAGCAGCCGATTACCCGTCAGTTTGTGCGCCAGGTAAGCCAGTATAAAGAAGAAGAGACGTTCAACCCGGAGTTGAACAGCGATCTCGACGGCACGGTTATTAAGCTGACGTTTACCGGCCACAGTACGCACCAGCCGATCGTTGGCGAACTGACGCTGCGTTACGGTCTGCCGTTCAATATTCTGCACGGCAAGATGTCGCAGACGGCACACGGTGTTTTTGGACAATTATGGGTGCACGTGAAGGCGACCCCGGAACAACTGGACAATATCCTTGCGGATTTGCGCAACACCGATATTGCAAGCGAGGTCGTAACACATGGCTGACTCTTTCTTCCCGCATCTGAAATGGGAACAACTCTGGGCGGCGACGCAAGAGACGTTATATATGACGGCGCTCTCCGGCGCGGCAACATTCGTACTGGGTATTTTGCTGGGACTGGCGCTGTTTCTGACGGCGCGCGGCGGGCTGTTCCAGAACCGCACGCTGTATAGCGTGATTTCGATTGTGGTGAATGTTTTCCGCTCTATCCCGTTCATCATTTTGATTGTGCTGTTGATCCCTTTTACCAAAACCATCGTCGGGACCATTCTCGGCGCGAATGCCGCGCTGCCCGCGCTGATTGTCGGTGCGGCGCCGTTTTACGCGCGCTTAGTCGAGATTGCGCTGCGCGAGGTGGATAAAGGGGTGATCGAGGCGACGCGTTCAATGGGCGCGCGGCTGAGCACACTGGTCTTCCGGGTATTACTGCCTGAATCATCGCCTGCGCTGGTGTCCGGTATTACCGTGACGCTGATTGCGCTGGTGAGTTATAGCGCCATGGCCGGAGTTATTGGCGCGGGCGGGTTGGGTAATCTTGCTTATCTGGAAGGATTCCAGCGCAACCACAACGACGTCACGCTGGTGGCGACGGTGACGATTCTTATCATCGTCTTCATTATTCAGTTCTGCGGCGACGTGATCACTTCTCTGTTAGATAAACGATAATTATTGGAAACCACCATCATGAAAAAAACACTGACACTGATTGCCGCAGCAACCCTTAGCGTTCTGAGCTTCTCCTCCTGGGCGGATACACTGACCGTCGGCGCATCCAACGTGCCGCACGCGGAAATCCTTGAGCAGGCGAAACCGATTCTGGCGAAGCAGGGCATCGATCTTGAGATCAAACCGTTCCAGGATTACATTCTGCCGAACACCGCGCTGGCCAGCCGCGAACTTGATGCGAACTACTTCCAGCACATTCCGTATCTGAACAGCGTTATCAAAGATCATGCGGGCGACAAATCTTATGATTTCGTCAGCGCTGGCGCGATTCATATCGAGCCGATTGGTATCTATTCTAAAAAATACAAATCGCTGAAAGACCTGCCGGTAGGCGGCAAAGTGATCATGCGTGATGCCGTTTCTGAAGAGGGGCGTATTCTCTCCATCTTCGAAAAAGCGGGCGTGATCAAGCTGAAACCGGGCGTGGATAAAGTGACGGCGCGTATCGACGATATCGTTGAGAACCCGAAAAAGCTGAAGTTCCTGCCGAACGTGGAAGCCGCACTGCTGCCGCAGATGTATAACAACAATGAAGGCGATGCGGTGGTGATCAACGCCAACTACGCCATCGATGCGGGCCTGGATCCGGTACACGATCCGATCGCCGTTGAGAGCGGTGAAAACAACCCGTATGCCAACATCATTACCGTACACCGCGGCGACGAGAAGAAAAAAGATATCGTGGCGCTGGTGAACGTGCTGCACTCCAAAGAGATTCAGGACTGGATCCGCACCAAATATAAAGGTGCGGTGATCCCGGTTAACAACTGATCCCCTTCGCGCGCGGTTTTACCTGGCCGCGCGCCATTTCCTTCTGCCCCTTCTCTTATTCCTTGTGATTAATCTCACCAATTTTAAACATCTGCGTTAACACTCATTAACAATGCACTACTATTGCCAGGTTCAGTGACTGCGGGAGCCAGCAATGAAAGATGTCGTGATTGTGGCGGCGGTGCGTACGCCGATCGGCTGTTTTCAGGGAGCGCTGTCGCGCCATTCTGCCGTAGAACTGGGTAGCCTGGTGGTGCAGGCGCTGGTGGAACGCAGCGGCGTACAGCCACAGGATATTGATGAAGTGATTTTAGGCCAGGTGCTGACCGCCGGAGCCGGGCAAAACCCTGCCCGCCAGTCGGCCATCAAAGGCGGCCTGCCGAACACCGTTTCTGCCATTACCATCAACGACGTGTGCGGTTCCGGGCTAAAGGCGCTGCATCTGGCATCGCAAGCGATTCAGTGCGGCGAGGCGGATGTGGTGATCGCGGGCGGTCAGGAAAACATGAGCCGCGCGCCGCATGTTCTGACCGACAGCCGCACCGGGGCGCGACTGGGTAACAGCCAGTTGATTGACAGCCTGGTGCATGATGGCCTGTGGGATGCGTTCAATGATTATCATATGGGCGTTACCGCCGAGAATCTGGCGCGCGAGTATGGCATCAGCCGCGAGCGGCAGGATGAGTGGGCGTTAAGTTCGCAGCATAAAGCGCGTGCGGCGATTGATGCTGGCCGTTTTCGTGATGAAATAGTCCCGGTGAAGACGCAGAGCGCGGACGGGCAACCGCTGCTGGTGGAGACCGATGAGCAGCCGCGCACCGATCCCAGTGCGGAAGCGCTGGCGAAACTGACGCCCGCCTTTGAACAGACGGGTTCAGTCACTGCCGGAAATGCGTCGCCGCTGAACGATGGCGCTGCTGCCGTGCTGATGATGAGCGAAGGCAAAGCGGCCGAACTGAATTTACCGGTGCTGGCGCGAATTCGCGCCTTTGCCAGCGTTGGCGTCGATCCGGCGTTGATGGGGATCGCGCCGGTTTATGCCATGCGTCGCTGTCTGGAGCGCGCAGGCTGGCAGCTTGACGATGTCGATCTGATCGAAGCCAACGAAGCTTATGCGGCGCAGGCGCTGTCGGTGGGGAAAATCCTCGAATGGGATGAGAAGCGCGTTAACGTCAACGGCGGCGCTATTGCGCTGGGCCATCCGATTGGCGCTTCCGGTTGCCGAATTCTGGTTTCGTTGCTGCATGAGATGCAAAAGCGCAATGTCCGCAAAGGGCTGGCGACACTTTGTATCGGCGGCGGGCAGGGCGTGGCGTTGGCCGTTGAACGCGATTAATCTCTTCCTTATTGCGAATAAAGCCTTCCATCCGGAAGGCTTTATTATTTGTGACACCCATCGCAAGTGTTGTTTCAATTAAAATAAAACTTCTCTTTCTCGCGCTAATAACATGCTCGATTTAATTAAATCATTTATTTAAATCTCTATATCTATATTATCCCCCGCGTTACAATTTGAAATGATCAAGATAAGCTGGCTTATTATTAGTCGGTTTTGGTTGTAGCTCTATGTTTTGCATTGTGTTTTTTATTTGTATTTAACTATGTAAGATAACCGTTAATAGAAAAATGGTGTGATCTTGACCCTGTTTGTTACTGCTTTTAACTGCAATTTATTGATATTCATCACGCCGTTATACATAGTTCCGCCGCAGACAAATATTTACGATCGCGATCACTAAAATAAAGTTCTCATAAAAATAAAATAGAATTCCATAAAAATGGAACATAATTTTAATTTATTGGGGTAACTCATGTTTAAAAAATCTCTGGCTCTTGCTTCACTCCTTGGCGCATCCTTCGCTTCACAAGCGGTCACTGTAGACTTACGTCATGAATACATCGATAGCGGTTCAAACGCCGATCGCGTTGCGGTTTCTCACCGCTTTGAAAATGGCGTTGGTTTTGGTGTGGAAGCGAAATGGAAATCGGGCGGCGACGATGCGGATAAACCGCTAACGGAAATCGTCGGTAACGGTCACGAAGAATCCATTAACTGGCGCTGGGCAGCGACCAAAAATATTGCGTTAACACCAGGCTTTAATATCGAAAGTAAAGATACCAACTCTATCTATAAACCCTATATTCATGCGCAGTACAGCTTCGATAACGGCGTTTATATTGCCGGCCGTTACCGCTATGAATACACACGTAACCCGGATTCCAGCACCGTTGATAACAAGGTCAACAAATTCGATGCATGGCTCGGCTGGGCGATGGGCGATTATCGCGTTGAGCTGAACTATGTTTACGCCAAAAGCACCGAAGATGTTATTCGCGAAAACAACAAAACCTATTCCAACGAATACAACGCTAAAGTGGCCTATAAACTGGATAAAAACTGGTCTCCGTATGTGGAAGTCGGCAACGTTGGCGTGAAAACCACTGACGAACGCCAGACCCGTTTCCGCGTCGGTGTCGCGTACTCTTTCTGATTGTCTGCATTACCCTCAATAAATTCCCCGGAGCTTTTGGCCGGGGATTTTTATGCCCGTCATATGCCCGTCATACTTCACGCTGCAGGTGCGTTGCATGCCGGATGGCGCGAACGCGTATCCGGCCTACAACAAGACGGTCTTTTTATGTTCTCGTGAATGTATGCCTTAAATAATTCGCGTTGCAGGAAGGCGGCGACGCAGCGAATCCCCAGGAGCTTACTGAAGTAAGTGACTGGGGTTCGCGAGGAAAGCCAACGCATCTGCAACGCGAAGTATGACGGGCATAGGGCATAGGGAGGTAAAAAAAAGCCCTCCGGGGAGGGCAAGGCCAGTTACAGAAACACTTACTCAAAATCTATGCTTGCAACAAGGTGCGTTGTTCCGGAAGTTTCGCGATATAGAGCGCCGGTTTGCCGTCTTTATCCGAACTAAACAAAATCGCGCTGTCGTCCGGTGTGAACGACGGATGTGGATGGGTTACCTGGCGGCTGTTGGCAAACGTCGCCCATGAGGTGTCGTGTCGCGCCACGCGGAAATAGCCTTTTTGCGCCACGTCGAAAACGTACAAATAAGGATCGTTATCGATGGTGTAACCGCTGGTATCTTTCACATCTACCGGCGTACCGGAACCATCACCAACCAGCAGCGTGCCGTCGAAATTACTCATCAGATGCGAGCAGGCAGGCATGGGCATTACAGCTTCATTGACGCCGGTATCCGGGTTGAAACGGTAAATCATACGGCCCTGTTCTCCCTTCAGATACGAGACATACACCAGCGCGGAACCGTTCGGCACCCAGAATTCGTGCGTGCAGCTTTCGCCTTCAGCGTGATCTTTCACTTTGCGCACGTTGCTGCCGTCTTCATTCACCAGCCACATCCGCGCATCCACCAGATCGTGTGGGCCTTCATGGCAGAACGCGACGGTATTGTCATCGAACGGACGGTAAATGGGATGTCCGAGCCAGTTTTTCTCTTCATGGATTACGCTGCTTGCGCCGCTTTTCAGATCGACACGCAGCAGGCGGCAGTGCGGCCCTTTGTGGAAGAAATCATGGAACAGTTTCCAGTCATTCAGCGGCGTCCAGTCGCTGGCGGCAATCTCGATCCCCACCAGTTTGCTGCAATCGCTATTGGCAACCCAGGTGCCGTAACCGACCCACTCATCCGGCACGCGATAAACTTCACGCTCTGCCAGCGTCTGCAAATTCACTTCGCGCAGGGTGCGATCGTTTTTCACATAGTAGAGCGCGCTGTCATCCGGAGAGAGAAAACCACCGAAGGTGTTGTCGCCCGCGCCTTCCGTTAACTGAATGGCTTCGGCTTTGGCGATATCCAGCAGGTAGTAGTTCCAGTGTCCGTCAAATTCACCGGCGAATAACAGATGGCTGCCATCATTAAAGAAACACTTTTGATAAAAGTAATTCCGGTGACAGGTCACTTCCGGTGGGGTTAAGCGGGTGACTTCCGCGCCGGTATCCGGATCGCGGCTGATTGCATAATTGAGTTTTACCCGCATGCCTTTCGCCATTATTTCGCTCCTTTTTCGGGTCTGCTGGGAAAGCGTGCGTCCCAATGATGACCACTGATTCTCATAAGTTTAAAAACAGGGTGTTAAATTATCAAAACATTGTTTCAGTATGTGTGATTGCTGACGCACTTTATAAGAAAATTCCAGCTATTACGCAGTATGTGGAGAGAAGAAGAAGCCGGGTAAAGGCGAACTTTGATTTTAAACAGGAAAAGTGCTGATCGGCTGCCGGAATTCAAAGATGAGCTTAACTTATTGTTTGATATTATTAATTTCAAGCTCAGGATGTAAAGAAACCCCTCCGCTGGCGCTGTCAACGCCAAACAATCGTGATCGCACTTACAGATTTCATAATAATCAGCAGAAAAATTGAAACGTTGTTTTATTCATAATTGAAAACATGTTTTAGCCGGGATAAGATGCGTCTAAAGAAGAAACGGAACGACGTTTCCAGTTCCGTTTTGCGCCGTTTCGATCAAATTTACGTCGGAGGTTATTGTGGAAGTCAGACAAAGCATCCACAGTGCGCACGCCAAAACGCTGGATACCCAGGGCCTGCGCAATGAGTTTTTAGTTGAAAAAGTGTTCGTTGATGACGAATACACCATGGTCTACAGCCACATCGACCGCATCATTGTCGGCGGCATTAAGCCGGTACAGAAAAACGTTTCTGTCGGCGGCGAAGTGGGTAAGCAACTTGGCGTGACCTATTTCCTCGAACGCCGTGAGCTGGGGGTCATCAACATTGGCGGTCCGGGTACCATTACCGTTGACGGCCAGTGCTATGAAATTGGTCACCGCGATGCGTTATACGTTGGCAAAGGCGCGAAAGAAGTGGTTTTCGCCAGCGTCGATAGCGCAAAACCGGCCAGGTTCTACTACAACTGCGCGCCGGCGCACATGACCTTCCCAACGAAAAAAGTGACCCCTGCGGATGTCGCGCCGGTCACCCTTGGCGATCCGCTCACCAGTAACCGCCGCACCATCAATAAATATTTCGTGCCGGATGTGCTGGAAACCTGCCAGTTAAGCATGGGGCTGACCGAGCTTGCGCCGGGCAACTTGTGGAACACCATGCCGTGCCATACCCATGAACGCCGCATGGAAGTCTATTTCTACTTCAACATGGAAGAGGATGCCTGCGTTTTCCACATGATGGGAGAACCGCAGCAAACGCGTCATATCGTGATGCACAACGAGCAAGCCGTCATTTCTCCAAGCTGGTCCATTCACTCGGGTGTCGGTACGCGTGCGTACACCTTCATCTGGGGAATGGTGGGTGAGAACCAGGTCTTTGATGACATGGATCACGTCGCTGTAAAAGATCTGCGCTAATTGCGGGCAGCATAAAACCATGCCTGTCCGGTACAGGCGCTGATAGATTAAGGAACTAACATGATTCTGAATGCATTTTCTCTTCAAGGTAAGGTTGCGGTGGTGAGCGGTTGCGATACCGGTCTCGGTCAGGGGATGGCGCTGGGTCTGGCGGAAGCAGGCTGCGACATCGTTGGCATCAACATCGTTGAACCAACAGAAACCATCGAGCGCGTGACCGCGCTGGGCCGTCGTTTTCTCAGCCTGACCGCCGATCTGCGTAAGATCGACGGCATTCCGGCACTGCTGGAACGTGCGGTCGCAGAGTTCGGTAAGATCGATATTCTGGTAAATAACGCCGGTTTGATCCGCCGTGAAGACGCGATCAACTTCAGCGAGCGGGACTGGGATGACGTCATGAACCTGAACATCAAGAGCGTATTCTTTATGTCTCAGGCGGCGGCGAAACACTTTATCGCTCAGGGTAACGGCGGCAAGATCATCAACATCGCTTCCATGCTCTCCTTCCAGGGCGGCATCCGCGTTCCGTCTTACACCGCGTCAAAAAGCGGCGTAATGGGCATCACCCGTCTGCTGGCTAACGAATGGGCGAAGCACAATATCAACGTCAATGCGATTGCGCCGGGCTACATGGCGACCAACAACACCCAGCAACTGCGCGCCGACGAACAGCGCAGCGCCGAGATCCTCGATCGTATCCCGGCTGCGCGTTGGGGTCTGCCGAGCGATCTGAAAGGGCCGGTGGTGTTCCTCGCGTCGAAAGCATCTGACTATATCAACGGTTACACCGTGGCCGTTGATGGCGGCTGGCTGGCACGCTAACTCGCCTGCCGGCGCCTGACAAAGCCTGCCTGCGGGCAGGCTTTTTTATATCTGCATAATGTTTGTCCATATGTGTTTAATTGAAAAATCCATATCTATTTCTCGTGAAATCACACTCTTCTTTATAAATTTTATAAAAATTAGATATTTAAAATTAGTTTAGTGCTTAAACTATATTTTCAAAATTGTAAACTCCATCACAAAACACTATGCCATAGCGAATTAATCCATATCTTCGCGAGTTCCTCACTGACGCTCCCTGCGGTTGCTGACTTACTTTCATAGAACACCTTACTTTGTGCAGGCAGGGAAAAAATGACTTCTATCAGTAATGACTCTGTAACACTTCCGCGCGCATTGCGTGACACCCGGCGGATGAACCTGTTTGTTTCTGTTTCGGCAGCGGTCGCCGGGCTGTTGTTTGGCCTTGATATCGGCGTGATCGCCGGTGCGCTGCCGTTTATTACCGATCATTTTGTGTTGAGCAGCCGCCTGCAGGAGTGGGTGGTAAGCAGCATGATGCTTGGCGCAGCGCTGGGCGCACTGTTTAACGGCTGGCTCTCGTTCCGCCTGGGGCGTAAATACAGCCTGATGGCCGGTGCGGTGCTGTTTGTTGCCGGTTCACTCGGTTCGGCGTTTGCCGGTAGCGTGGAAATGCTGCTCCTTTCTCGCGTGCTGTTGGGCATTGCGGTGGGGATTGCTTCATACACTGCACCGCTCTATCTCTCAGAAATGGCCAGCGAAAACGTACGCGGCAAGATGATCAGCATGTACCAGTTGATGGTAACGCTGGGGATTGTGCTGGCATTCCTCTCCGATACGGCGTTCAGCTACAGCGGTAACTGGCGGGCGATGCTCGGCGTGCTGGCGTTGCCGGCGGTGCTTTTGATTATTCTGGTGATTTTCCTCCCCAACAGCCCGCGCTGGCTGGCGCAAAAAGGGCGTCATATCGAAGCGGAAGAGGTGCTGCGGATGCTGCGCGATACCTCGGAAAAAGCCCGCGAGGAGCTGAACGAGATCCGCGAAAGCCTGAAACTGAAACAGGGCGGTTTTCAGTTGTTTAAAACCAACCGCAATGTGCGCCGCGCGGTGTTCCTTGGCATGTTGTTGCAGGCGATGCAGCAGTTTACCGGGATGAACATCATCATGTATTACGCGCCGCGCATCTTTAAAATGGCCGGTTTTACGACCACTGAGGAGCAGATGATCGCCACGCTGGTGGTCGGGCTGACCTTTATGTTCGCCACCTTTATCGCGGTATTTACGGTGGATAAAGCAGGGCGTAAACCGGCGCTGAAAATTGGTTTCAGCGTGATGGCGATTGGCACGCTGATCCTCGGTTACTGTCTGATGCAGTTTGATAACGGCACGGCGTCCAGCGGTTTGTCCTGGCTGTCGGTCGGCATGACCATGATGTGCATCGCCGGATATGCGATGAGCGCCGCGCCGGTCGTGTGGATCCTCTGCTCGGAGATCCAGCCGCTGAAATGCCGTGACTTTGGTATCACCTGTTCAACCACCACTAACTGGGTGTCGAACATGATTATTGGCGCGAGTTTCCTGACGTTGCTGGATGCGATTGGCGCGGCCGGGACGTTCTGGCTCTATACGGCGCTGAATCTGGTGTTTGTCGGCGTCACGTTCTGGCTGGTACCGGAAACCAAAAACGTCACGCTGGAGCATATCGAGCGTCGTCTGATGTCCGGCGAGAAGCTGCGGGATATTGGGGTTTAACGGTTTGACGTATGTGGAATTGTTCCGTTCACCACATGTTTAGCAGACGCGTAAACTCTGTGGCTCGTGAACGGGAGAAGGGATGCTGCCGCGCACCCCTTCTCAATCCCCGCGGGGGACACAACCCCGGCTGTGAGCCTGGTGTAACCAAAAATTGTCTCATCGCTGAAGGTGTTGCAGCGCGTAGGCCCGGTAAGCGCAGCGCCACCGGGCAATAACCATTACACCCGCGCCAGATAGAGCGCTGGCATTCCTTCGGCATCCGAGGTGTACAGCACCCATTGATTATCCGGCGTAAACGACGGATGCGGATGCGTCACCTGGCGGTCGCCGTCCAGCACTTTCCAGCTACTGTTATGCTGGCAAATCGCAGTCTGCTCGCCGCTGTTGATATTGAAAATCCAGATAAACGGATCGTTAAGATGAATAGCGCCGGTATGGTGCGGCGCGCCGTCGCCCACCACTAAACTGCCATCTTCGTTACTCATCAAATGCGAGCAGGGTGGGATCGCCATTAACTGACGGTTTTCCAGCGTCTGCGGATCGGCGCTGAACAGGTAGCGCCGCGGATCGTTCTCCTGATGTGCCACGTAATAGAGCGCGGAGCCGTCCGGTACCCAGAATTCATGGGTAAAGCTCTCTCCCGGCTGGTGCTGGCGGACTTTGCGCAGGTTGCTGCCATCTTCATTAATCAACCACATACGCGCATCAATCACATCACGCGGCCCTTCATGACAAAATGCCACGGTGGAATCATCAAACGGACGGTAAATCGGGTGCCCCAGCCAGCGTTTTTCCTGCAACAACGTGTCGCGTTCGCCGCTGTGTAAATCGATGCGGATCAACCGGCATTCCGGCTGCGTAAAGTAGAAGTCGCTGAATTTTTGCCAGTCGGTCAGCGGTTGCCAGTCGCTTTTCTTGATTTCGATACCCACCAGTTTTGTGCAGGCGGAATTCGCCACCCAGGTGCCGTAAGCCACCCAGTCGTCATCGACCTGATAAACGATATGCTCTTCCAGTGTGTGCAGATCAACACGCCGTAATTCGCGGGTGTTTTTCACATACCACAGTGAACGATCGTCCGCCGATAAAAAGCCGCCGAAAGTATTATCCCCGGCGCCTTCGGTTAACTGTGTTGCTTCGTGACGGGCGAGATCCAGTAAATAGTAATTCCAGTGGCCTTCAAATGCGCCGCCGAAAAGGAGTTTCCCGCCGTCGCGGGTAAAGCATTTTTGGTAGAAGTAATTACGGTGACAAATAATGTGCGGCGGCGTCAGACGAATAACCTCGTGCCCCGTTTTTTCATCGTGCTGGTGACGGAAGGTGAGTTGAACAATTTTCCCCTTTGCCATCTGCGGCTCCTTAGATAAAAAAATACCCTGCCGCGGGCAGGCAGGGTATGTCGTGACGGAAAAACGTTAGCGCATCGCGCGTTTCAGGATTCGTTCAGCCTGGCGCTGGAAATCAGCGGCCGTTTCTTCCACGGATTTCTGACCATAATCGATGTACTGAATCGCCGTGCCGAACTGGGCAACAATCTGTGGATCGTCAAAGTACGGCGACACAGAGAGTTTGGTCGGCAGAGACTGCGCCAGGCGCAGACCCGCCACCGAGGGATCGTTCTCTTTGATCGCACCGTTGGCGGTCAGCGTTTGCACTGCGGCTTTGCTCAGCGGCACGCCACGCTCCAGACCCAGCGTTTCCACACCCTCTTTGCTGTTGAGCAGGAAGTTAATCACTTCTGCCGCTTCTTTCGGATGTTTGGTGGATTTACCAATCGACAGCATCTGCGCCGGTTTGAAGAACAGACCCGCGTCCGTTGCACCCGGCAACATCGGGTAATCACCCAGCACCAGTTTGGCTGGCGGCTTCAGGTTGTCGGAGTATTTGGTGATGGTGGAGTTCCACATATAAGTACCGGCCCATTCACCTTCGATCCACGGCTTCATCTCATACATGTTGCTCTTACCGAACGACGCATAATATTTGGCATCCGGCATCACATGGCTATCGACCAGTTTTTTATACATCTGGAAGAATTCCACCCACTGCTCACTGCTGTAGCTGAATTTCTTCGCTTTTTCGTCAACGGCCGGAATGTTGTACTTCTGCACCATGTAAGAGTTCAGCAGCGCCAGCGTATCCTGATGCTCCAGCACCACCGGGTAATACTGTTTGCCGAGCTTGCTTTCGAAAGTTTTGCCTGCGGCTAACAGCTCATCCCAGGTTTTCGGGAAGGCGACACCCGCTTTTTTCCACTGCTCATCGTTAAAGTAGAAGACGCGCGCGGTAACGGAGATCGGAATGCCGTTCAGCTTGCCGTCAACGGTGGTGGATTGCAGCTCTTTGGCGTCGAACTGGCTCAAATCGATGATGTCTTTCACCTGGTTCAGGTCGTAGAAGCCTTCGCCATTTTTCGAGAAAATCGGCAGCCAGTTCCAGTTGGTTTGCATTACATCCGGTTCGGTACCGCCTGCGATTTGTGTGGTCAGACGGGAGAGGTGGCCGTCCCAGCCGGTATATTCGGATTTAACGTTAATGTTCGGATGCTGTTTGTGAAACTCTTCCAGCGCTTTTAATGTGACCTGATGACGACCGTTGCCCCCCCACCAGGACATACGCAGGTCAACATTATCAGCAGCAGTTGCGGGTACAGCGCACATGCCCAGAGTTGCGGAGATAACGGCGCCTATAAGCACTTTTTTCATTTTTATACTCCAGAGTTTGTTTAAACTTTATTCTTCAGGCTGCTGCGTTGTTGACTGCGCCTGCGCACCCCGGTCACTTACTGATATAAGCTCCCGGGGATGCACCGGCTTGCCGCCTCGACGCATCCCGAAGGATTTCGTTTTTTTATAGGGAAATGTTCTGTTCTGTTTTTGCGTCAAAAATATGACACTTATTCATATCAAACTTAAAATACACCTTACGATGAAGTCCCTTTGCAATCATTGGCTTAGCTTCATCGGAAGGAATTCGTGCCGTTAACTCGTAGTCAGCGACTTTCAGGTAAATAAAGAACTCGTGCCCCATGTTTTCGACACGCACCAGATCGCCGCTGCCGCAGTCTTCATCGAACGGCTCATCGGCAACGGAGACAAATTCCGGACGTACGCCGAAGAACACCTCTTTGTCGGCATAGCCCACCACTTTCTCCTGCTGACGCGCATTCAGCGCCAGCGTTTCGTGGCCGAGGGTGATATGCAGTTGCTCACCCTTTTTCACAATTTTCGCCGGTTTGATGTTCATTTCCGGCGCGCCGATAAAGCCCGCCACGAACATGTTTTTCGGGTAGTGATAGAGGTTGTCCGGGGTATCGACCTGCATGATATGACCGAGCTTCATCACGCAGATGCGATCGCCCATGGTCATCGCTTCGGTCTGATCGTGGGTGACATACACAGTGGTTGCCGGTTTACCGGATTTCTTCAACTGCTTGTGCAGGTCGGAAATACGGATGCGCATGGAAGCACGCAGTTTGGCATCGAGGTTCGACAGCGGTTCGTCGAACAGGAACACATCCGGCTTTTTCACAATCGCGCGGCCGACCGCTACACGCTGCGCCTGGCCGCCGGAAAGCTGACGCGGCAGCCGGTCCATCAGCTCTTCCAGTTCGAGGATTTTCGCCGCTTCATCCACCTGTTTGGTGATCTCATCTTTCGGCAGCTTGCTCAGCTTCAGGCCGAAGGCGAGGTTTTCCCGCACGGTCATATGCGGGTAGAGCGCGTAGTTCTGGAACACCATGGCAATACCGCGCGCCTTCGGTGCGAGGTTATTGACGATCTTCTCGCCGATGCGCACTTCGCCGCCGCTGATGGTTTCAAGGCCTGCCAGCATACGCAGGGTGGTGGATTTGGCGCAGCCGCTTGGTCCGACAATGACCATAAATTCACCGTCGGCAATTTTCAGGTCGATACCATGTACCGCTTTGAAGCCGTTGGAGTAGACCTTTTCCAGTTTGTTGAAAATCACTTCAGCCATGATACTTCCCTCTTAACCTTTAATTCCGCTGCTGGTTACGCCCTGTACGAAGTAGCGTTGTGCCAGGAAGAAGACAATGATGGACGGCAGAATGGAGATACTCGCCATTGCCAGAATTTCGTTCCACGGCGCACCTTCGGTCACGTCGATGGACATTTTCAGCGCCAGTGCGATCGGGTATTTATCCACGCTGTAGACGTAAATCAGCGGCCCGATAAAGTCGTTCATTGACCACATGAACTGGAACAGCGCGACAGAGATAATGGCCGGTTTCAGGATCGGCACCACCACGTACCACAGTACCTGCCAGGAGTTACACCCGTCGATCTGCGCCGCTTCTTCCATGTCGCGCGGCACGCCGCGTAAGAACTGAATCAACATAAAGACGAAGAAACCTTGTGTGGCGAAAGCCAGTGGCAGATAGAGCGGCATATAGCTGTTGAGCATGCCCATTTCACGGAACATCAGGTACTGCGGGATCAGCAGCACGGTGCTTGGCAGCAGCATGGTGGCGATCAGCGTACCGAACCAGAAGTTCTTCCACGGGATTTCAAAGCGGGCGAAACCGTAAGCCACCACCGTTGAAGAGATAATCGTCAGGATCACTTTCGGGATCACATACTTGAAGGTGTTCAGCATGTAATGGCCGAAGGTGTACTCCGTCCCGGTTTTCCAGCCGTTGATAAAACCGTCCCACGTTGCGTGCGTCGGCCACAGCCCCAGCGTGGTGAAGATTTCATGGTTCGGTTTGAACGACGCAGAGAACATCCACGCCAGCGGGTAAAGCATTAACAGGCCGACAAAGAGCAGGATCGTATAGCGGATCCAGGCGCTGATTTTCTCGCGGCGCAGGGTGCGCGCCACTTCACGTTCGGCTTCCTTCATGCCCGGCGTGAGATGTTGGATATCAGCCATTTTTGCCTCCCTTATCGGCAGAGTAGAACACCCAATATTTCGAGGATTTAAAGGCGATGGAGGCAAAGACCGCCACGACCAGGAACAGAACCCAGGCCAGCGCCGCACCGTAGCCCATATCGAAATATTTGAAGGCGGTATCGTAGATGTAGAGCGAGAACAGATAGGTGTAATAGGTCGGGCCGCCGCCGGTGATGACATACGGGCCGGTAAACTCCTGAAACGCCTGCGTGGTCTGCATAATAAAGTTGAAGAAAATCACCGGTGTAATCAGCGGTACGGTCACTTTCATGAACATCTGCCATTTGCTGGCACCGTCGATCATTGCCGCTTCGTACTGGGATTGCGGGACGTTTTGCAGTGCGGCAAGGAAGATCACCATTGCAGAGCCAAATTGCCACACGCGCAGCAGCGTCACCGACATCAGCGCCAGCGACGGTTCGCCCAGCCAGTTCACCGGATCCAGGCCGAACACGCCGATAAAGCTGTTCAGCAGGCCATCAATGGCGAACAGCGCGCGCCACAGTACGGCAATGGCGACAGAGCTGCCGAGAATGGACGGAATGTAGTAAGCCGTACGGAAAAAGCCGATGCCGCGAAGTTTAAAATTCAGCACAAAGGCAATACCCAGCGCAAAGGCCAGTTTCAGCGGGATGGTCAAAAAGACATAAGCAAAAGTCACGCCCATCGATTTCCAGAAGAGGGTATCTTCCGTAAACATGTAGCGATAGTTTTCGATGCCGTTAAATACCGGCGGGCTCATCAAATCGTACTCAGTAAAACTGAGAAAGAATGATGAAATGAATGGGAAGGCCGTAAAGACTATCAACCCAATAATGTAGGGCGATATCCAGGCCAATCCCAGTAGTCTGTTTTCATTCATACATACCTACCTGGCGAACAATGTGTAATACGGATTCGGAGAGTTACTTTCTCCCGCCGCCGTAGCCGCGGGGATAAAAACAGCGTCTGTATGTGCGCTCGCTCACAATATGTGCCGTAGCCAGCGCAATGTAGGTCTAACTACCAGAAATTATTAGTAAAACCCCTGGTTTTAATAACGTCTGAACATGCATTCTTGATTTGTAAAACATCGTTTTAAAATATTTTATTGGGTTTTAAATTCGCGTCATTCGATTAATTCGCGAAATGTGATCAAAGTCGAAACGATGTTTCAATAAAGTGAGGTGGTAGCGTTTTTCGCCCGAAAAACACGGGGTTTACAGAATCATCCAGGGGAAATAAACACCTAATGTTGCCGCGGATTAAGTATCGCAGAATGAAACCATTCAAAATGAAAACGATGATCTGGCGAATTATTTTACTGTCTGTGGGAAATAAAAAACGCCCCCAATAATGGGGGCGTTAATTAGGGTGCTTACTATCATTATTTTAAGAAATCTTCGCGCACCGGGGTGAAGGTATCAAGCAGGGTTCCCACCTTCAGGCAGACGCAGCCGTGCATAATGTGCGGTTGCTTATAAAGAGTATCGCCTGCGGTGACGATATGTTTCTCATCACCGATGGTAAATTCGAACTCACCGGATAAGACATACGTGAGCTGTTCGTGAGGATGGTTGTGCATCGGGCCGATGGCACCTTGTTCGAACATGACTTCGACCGCCATCATTTTGCCGCCATGGGCGAGGATACGACGCGTTACGCCGTTGCCCAGATCGTCAAGCTGAGTGTCTTTATGGAAGATAAACATCGGGCTGTCCTGTAGTGAAGAAAAGAGTTAGTGAAACGTTGTTTCAAAATAATTTATCTCAGCGTTCCGCAAAAATAAACGCGAGACCAGAGAAGTTGAAAGTCGATCACAACTTTGATTGACTGATTGCAAAACCTGACGGAGAAACGCTATGAAAACGATAGGGCTGCTGGGTGGGATGAGCTGGGAATCGACCATCCCTTACTATCGCCTGATTAACGAGGGTGTGAAGGCCCGGATGGGAGGTCTGCACTCCGCCAGTTTGTTGCTGCACAGCCTGGATTTTCACGAAATCGAAGCCTGCCAGGCAACGGCACAGTGGCATAAAGCGGGTGAGATCCTCGCGCAGGCCGCTGCGGGTCTGGAGCAGGCTGGCGCGCAAGCCATTGTGCTTTGTACCAACACCATGCACAAAGTGGCCGGGCAAATTGAAGAGCGTTGCCATATTCCGTTCCTGCATATTGCCGACGCCACCGGGCGCGCCATTGAAAGCGCGGGCATGCGCAACGTCGCGCTGCTGGGCACGCGTTACACCATGGAGCAGGATTTTTATCGCGGGCGGCTGGAAAAACAGTTTGGTATCGAAACCTGCGTACCCGGCCCGGAAGATCGCGAACGCGTGAATGAAATCATCTTTGAAGAGCTGTGCCTTGGCACATTCAGCGATGAGTCGCGTTACTATTTTATCAATCTGATCAAACAAATGGCGAGTGAAGGCGCCGAAGGGGTGATTTTCGGCTGTACCGAGATTGGCCTGCTGATACCGGAAAAGAGCAGCCCGATTAAGGTGTTTGACACCGCCGCGCTGCACGCGGCCGATGCAGTGAATTTTATGCTCTCTTAGGACTCGCCCAGCATGGCGGCCAGCGGCTGGGCGATCAGCGGCATGGCTGCCTGTAAATGGCGCGCGAAAGCATCCACCAGCGCCGACGCCGGACGATGCAGTGGGCGGATCAGACTGACGGTAAAGGGGACGTCGATACTAAAACGGCGCACGGCGATACCGCTGGCGGCGTAATCCAGCGCTGTCAGCGGGTTAACCACAGAAAGCCCAACGCCCGCGCGCACCATTGCACAAACCGAGGCGGCGCTGTGGGTTTCCAGCACCATTCGCCGTTTCACCTGATGTTCCGTAAACAGCGCATCCAGCAGTTGCCGGTAGCTATCGGTACGCGACAGGCTGATGTAATTCTCCCCCTGAAAATCGGCTGGCGTCAGCACCGTTTTGCTGGCCAGCGGGTGATCCTGCGGCATCACGCACACTTCATTACAGGTCAGCAACGGCGTACGTTCGGTGCCCGCCGGGGTGCTCAGCGTTTCGGTCAGGCCTAAATCATGGCGCTGTGCCGACAGCCACTCCTCCAGCAACGGCGACTCCTGCGGCACAATGTTCAGGCTGACATCCGGATAGCGGGCGAGAAAAGGTTGTAACAGCAGCGGTAAAAAAGATTGCGAGAAGACGGGCAAACAGGCGACGGAGAGTTCCCCCTGGCGAAACTCGCGCAGGCTTTCGGCGACGCTGACAATTCGGTCCAGCCCGTACCATGAGCGCTGCACCTCTTCAAACAGCCGCAGCCCTTGTACCGTAGGATGCAAACGCCCGCGCGAACGTTCAAACAGCTTCAGCCCCAGCACCTTTTCACAGCGCGCCAGCTCGCGGCTGACCGTCGGCTGCGAGGTATGCAGCAAGGCTGCGGCTTCAGTCAGATTGCCGGTGGTCATCACCGCGTGAAAAATTTCGATATGGCGCAAGTTAACAGCTGGCATCGCGGGATCTCGTTGCTGTGGGTTATCCATATCATTTTTGCATAGAGTCGCGATAAAACGATATTTTTTATTCCCTTCGCGCTGTGGCGTAATCAGTAAAAATTGCTGACGGAGTTCACCATGCCACGCTCACTACACCAGACCGATACCGACCTGAATGCCGAAAACCTGCTGCGGCTGCCTGCTGAATTTGGCTGCCCGGTATGGGTTTATGATGCGCAAATTATTCGCGCGCAAATCGCCAAACTCAGCGCGTTTGATGTGGTGCGTTTCGCGCAAAAGGCGTGCTCAAATATTCATATTCTGCGCCTGATGCGCGAGCAGGGCGTGAAAGTTGATTCGGTGTCGCTGGGCGAGATCGAGCGTGCGTTAGCAGCGGGTTACGATCCGCAAACGCATCCGGACGATATTGTTTTCACTGCCGATGTGATTGATGACGCCACGCTGGCGCGCGTCAGCGAGCTGGGCATTGCGGTGAACGCCGGTTCCGTCGATATGCTGGAACAGCTCGGCGCTGTGTCGCCGGGCCATCGCGTCTGGCTGCGCGTCAATCCGGGTTTTGGCCACGGCCACAGCCAGAAAACCAATACCGGCGGTGAAAATAGCAAACACGGTATCTGGTACAGCGATCTCAATGCGGCTCTGGCGGTGATGCAGCGCTATCAGCTAAAACTGGCGGGCATTCACATGCACATCGGTTCCGGCGTTGATTACGGCCATCTTGAGCAGGTGTGCGGCGCAATGGTGCGCCAGGTGGTGGATTTCGGCCAGGATCTGCCGGCTATCTCCGCCGGTGGCGGGCTTTCCATTCCCTACCATGAAGGGGAAGATCAGGTTGATACGGCTCACTATTTTGGTTTGTGGAATGCCGCTCGCGAGCAAATCGCCAAACATCTCGGCCATGCGGTGAAACTGGAGATCGAACCGGGACGCTTCCTGGTGGCGGAATCCGGCGTACTGGTATCGCAGGTGCGCAGCGTGAAGAATATGGGTAGCCGCCACTTTGTGCTGATTGACGCCGGTTTTAACGATCTGATGCGCCCGGCGATGTACGGCAGCTATCATCACATTACCGCGCTGGCTGGCGATGGCCGCGATCTGCATCAGGCTGAACTTATCGACACCGTGGTTGCGGGGCCGCTGTGTGAATCCGGCGATGTCTTTACCCAACAAGAGGGCGGGAAAGTGGAAACCCGCGCGCTGCCTGCGGTAAAAGCGGGGGATTATCTGGTGCTGCATGATACCGGCGCGTACGGCGCATCGATGTCGTCAAACTACAACAGCCGCCCGCTGCTGCCGGAAGTGCTGTTTGATCATGGCGTTGCGCGCCTGATCCGCCGCCGTCAGACCATCGACGAGCTGCTGGCGCTGGAGCAGTTCTAATCCTGATACGGTCCCGCCGCCACCGAATCGCGTAATACCAGCGTGCCGGTAAACGGGGGGATCGGTTCAATCTCGTCGGCATTCGCCAGTTTGATTGCCTGATCGATAGCCGTGGCGATCATGGTATCGATCGGCAGATAGACCGTTGACAGCCCAGGCTCCAGCCAGCGAGCGCTGGGCGCATCATCAAAACCAAACAGCGAAATATCCTGCGGAATGCGCAAACTGGCCTGGTAGAGCGCCTTCGATGCGCCGAGCGCCATATCATCGTTACAGGCGAACAAGGCACTGAAATGCGCCCCTTCCTGCAACATCTCACGGCACAACTCATAGCCGCGCGTCATGGTGGCGTCGCCGTATTTTACTCTTCCCGCATCCCAGCTAATTCCGTGTTTTTCCAGCGCCTTGCGATACCCCATTAGTCGCGCTTTGCCGGTGGGGGTATGAATCGGCACGGTGATGCAGGCGATCTCGCGGTGGCCAAGGCCCGCCAGATAATCCACCACCTGGAAGGCAGCGTCCTGCTGCTCGAAGAAGACACATTTGTCATGCGCCTGGGATAATTCGCGGTTGATCACGATCAGCGGCATCGGCGTTTCATCGATCAAACGCAGGATGCTGTTTTCACTCATAAAACGGGTATAGAGAATAATGGCGTCGCAGCGACGGTCCGCCAGCATCTGCACCGCCAGCGTTTCCCGCTCCGGCGTGTCGTGACCGTCGGTGACAATCAGTTGCTTACCGTGAAATTCCGTCCGGCGGGAAGCCTGCTGTAGCAGGCGGCCAAAATAGAAACCGTCAAAGCTGGAAACCACCAGGCCAATGCTATTACTGGTACGATTCGCCAGCGATTGCGCCAGAAAATTGGGGCGGTACCCCAGCTCTTCCATCGCTTTAAAAACCTGAGCGCGGGTGCTCTCTTTGACTTGCCCCGTTTTGTTGAGCACCCGGGAAACCGTCGCTTTCGACACGCCTGCGCGCAGTGAAACATCCAGCATTGTGACCATGACAAGCTCTCCGCATTAATGAGAGGCAGTTTAACACACTCATTTCGCGGGTTAAGGCGTAGCGGGTGGGTTTGGCTTAAGTACGGAAATATTCCTGAAAAAGCTAAGGTGGCATGCCAATGTGAGTAATCGCTTCGTTTTGGAATACCAGTAGAGGGCTTGCGAGCCGGGTCACAGAACTTTTCTAACGCTGTGGCTATTTTTGGTATGCCAAATGGAATCCGGCTGTATACCTGTACCGATAAAAAAAGCCCCCCTTAACTGAGGTGTGACCCTATGGCCCTACAAGAAAAGCTCATTGATTCTCTGGGTAGTTTCGCCACCAAGTTCAACAGCTATCGCTATATCATGGCGATCAAATCTTCGTTTATTACGCTGATGCCGGTCATTATTGTCGGCGCGTTCTCGGTATTAATTTCCAACATGGTACTGGACCCGAAAAACGGTCTCGCCAGCTTCCAGGCGCTGTCGTTTCTCGCTGCGCTCAAACCGATTACCAGCGCCATTAACTATGCCACGCTGAACTTCCTCAACATTGGCGCGGTGTTTTTAATTGGTATTGAACTGGGGCGTATTAACGGCATCAAGTCGCTGTTTCCCGGTCTGCTGGCGGTGATCTGCTTTATCTGCGTGACGCCCACTACTGTCGAGATGATGGTGGATGGCCAGATGCACGTGGTGAAAGATGTGCTGCTGCGCCAGTTCTCCGATACCCGCAGCCTGTTCCTCGGCATGTTTATCGCTATTTTGTCGGTGGAAGTCTACTGCTGGCTGGAAAACCGCGAGAGCCTGAAGATCAAAATGCCGGATACCGTACCGCCGAACGTTTCTGCCTCGTTCTCGGCGCTGATCCCGGCGATCATTACCACCACGCTGATCGCCACTTTCGGCTTCGTCTTCCATCAGGTGACCGGCATGTATCTGTATGACGCCGTGTATCAGGTGGTGCAGCAACCGCTGGAGCGCGTGGTACAAAGCCTGCCCGGCATTCTGCTGCTGATGTTTGTCGCGCAATTGTTCTGGGTGATCGGTATTCACGGCAACCAAATGATCAAACCGATCCGTGAACCGCTGCTGCTGGGGGCGATCACCGTCAATATGAGCGCCTTTGAGCAAGGGAAAGAGGTGCCGAACATCATCACCATGCCGTTCTGGGATGTGTACATGAGCATCGGCGGTTCCGGCCTGACCATCGGCCTGCTGATTGCGGTAATGATCGCCACGAAACGCAAAGAGATGAAAGAGATCGCCAAGCTGTCGATAGGTCCTGGGATCTTCAATATTAACGAGCCGGTGATCTTCGGTATGCCGATCATGCTGAACCCGATCCTCGCCATTCCGTTCATTATCACCCCGCTGGTGACCGGCTCGATCGGCTACTTCGCGACGGTAACCGGTTTTGCCGGGAAAGCCGTGGTGATGGTGCCCTGGACGACGCCGCCGTTGATCAATGCCTGGCTCTCTACCGCAGGCTCAATGGGGGCGGTGGTTACCCAGTTAATCTGCATTGTTACCGCCGTCGTTATCTATCTGCCGTTTGTGAAGATCGCCTCCCGCCGCGCGGAACAGGCGCAATTACAGGCGCAAGCCGCCAACAATGCCTGAGGATGTTATGAGTACAAAAACCATTGCCATTCCGCCGTCGTTTATTCTGGGCGCGGCGGCATCGGCCTGGCAAACCGAAGGCTGGGAAGGGAAAAAGGCGGGCCAGGATTCGTGGCCTGATCTCTGGTACAAAAACGATCGCCACGTCTGGCATGAGGGTTATGGCCCGGCGGTGGCCACGAATTTCTACCAGCGTTTTCGCGAAGATGTGCAACTGATGAAGCAGGCGGGGTTAACCCACTACCGCACCTCGATCAACTGGTCGCGCTTTCTTACCGATTACGAGCAGGGCGTGGTGGATGAGACTTACGCCAGCTATTACGACCAGCTTTTTGATGAGATGCAGCGCCATGGCATAACGCCGATGATCTGTCTGGAGCACTACGAGCTGCCCGGTTATCTGCTGGAAACCTACGGCGGCTGGGCCTCAAAGAGAGTGGTCGAACTCTATCTGCTGTACGTTGAGAAAGTGTTTGCGCGCTTCCACCATAAAGTGACACGCTGGTTTACCTTTAATGAGCCGATTGTGGTGCAAACCCGCGCCTATCTTGATGCGCTGCGCTGGCCGTATGAGCAGAACACCAGCACCTGGATGCAGTGGAACCACCACAAAAACCTGGCGACGGCAAAAGTGGTGAAGCTGTTTCGCGAGAAGGGGTACGCCGGAACTGTCGGTTGCATTCTCAACCCGGAAGTGACTTACCCACGTTCCAGCGCTCCGCACGATGTACTGGCGGCACAGCGTTACGATCTGTTCTATAACCGCGTGTTCCTCGATCCGCTGGTGAAAGGCCACTATCCGCAGGAGCTGGTGGATCTGCTGGAAAAACAGAACGTTAAATGGGATTACAGCGCAGAGGAACTGGCGATCATTCGCGACAACACCGTCGATGAACTGGGCATCAATCTTTACTATCCGCACCGTGTGAAAGCGCCATCGCGCGCCTGGCACCCGGAGACACCGTTCCACCCGGCGTATTACTATGAGCCGTTTGAGCTGCCGGGCAGAAAGATGAACAAATCGCGCGGCTGGGAGATCCTGCCGGAGATCATCTATGACATGGCGATGCGCATTAAAAACGAGTACGGCAACATTCCGTGGTTTGTTGCGGAAAGCGGCATGGGCGTGGAGAACGAAGGGCAGTTCCGCAATGCCGAAGGAACCATCGAGGATGATTACCGCATTGAGTTCATCGCCGCGCATCTGTATCAGACGCTGCGGGCGCGGGAAGAAGGCGCGAACTGCCACGGCTATATGCTGTGGGCGTTTACCGACAACGTTTCGCCGATGAACGCCTTTAAAAACCGCTATGGGCTGGTGGAGATCGATCTGCAGCACAACCGCGATCGGCGGGCGAAAAAGTCGCTGCACTGGTTCCGCGCGCTGAGCGATGAGCGCCGGTTGACCCTTACCCTCGATGATGAAGTAAGATAGCGCGCAATAACTAATAAGTGCAGGTGATATTGTGGAGAAGGCCGTCGTTCCGCCGGAAAAAAAACAGTACCAGGAGATTGGCGAGGATTTACGCGAGCAAATCATCCAGGGGCACTATCCCGTTGGCTCCCGCCTGCCGCCGGAGCGCAATATCGCCGAAAAATATGGCGTCAGCCGCACCATTGTGCGCGAAGCGCTGCTGATGCTGGAATTGCAGGGCACGGTTGATATTCGCCAGGGGTCGGGCGTCTATGTGATGCGTATTCCGCAGGCCCATGAAAACGAGGAAGAGCGCTTTCTCAGTAGCGATGTTGGCCCGTTCGAGATCCTGCAAGCGCGTCAGTTGCTGGAGAGCAATATTGCTGCCTTTGCGGCGACTATGGCGACGCGGGCGGATGTTGACAACCTGCGGCGTATTCTCGAACAAGAGCAGCGCGCCATCGCCCTGAATGACACCACCCAGGACAACAGCAAGATGTTTCATCTGGTGCTGGCCGGGGCTTCGCAAAACCAGATGCTGCTGGCAACGGTAGAGAGCATCTGGCACCAGATGGACAGTAGCCCGCTGTGGCAACAGTTTAATGTGCATATCGCCAGCCGTCCGTATCGCCTGAAATGGCTGGGCGACCGGCAAACGCTGCTGGCAGCGGTGCGTCGCCGCGATGTGATGGGCGCATGGCAGGCGATGTGGCAGCATCTGGAAAATGTCAAAAAAAGCCTGCTGGAGCTATCTGATGAAGATGCGCCGGATTTCGACGGCTATCTGTTTGAATCCGTCCCCATCTTCCAGGGAAAATTGATGTGAAAATCCTTCCTCTCTACGAAGCGCCGCGCTTTGCGCCGCAGGTTATCGAGTGGCTGTGGCATGAGTTTGGCGATTCCCTGCCGCGCGATTTCTTTGCCAGCATTATTGATCACAGCCAGACGCCGGGCGCGTTACCGTTGACGTTTGTGCTGGTTGACGGCGATGAACTGCTGGCGACTGTCGGGCTGTGGCGTTGCGATTTGATCAGCCGTCAGGATCTTTTCCCCTGGCTGGCCGCGTTGTATGTAAAAGAAAGCGCGCGCGGGCAGGGGCTGGCCGGGCAGCTACAGCATCATGTGATGGCGCAGGCAAAAGCAATGGGATTTAGCCAGTTACATCTCTATTCCGCCTGCCGCGATTTTTATGAGCGCTACGGCTGGGAGTATATTGGCGACGGGCTGGATTACCCGAACACGCATGTGCATTTGTATCGCATTGCGCTGTGAGTTTTTCGGCTAAACGCAGAAGAATATGCAGGCCGGATAAGCATTAACGCCTTCCGGCAAGCAATCAGGCTCAGGGCAACCCGCGTTAACTCTCCTGCGGGGCAATCACTGAATGGCGGCGCACCAGCGTCGGGTTAAACAGATGCGTTATCTCCGGCAGTGGACGGTTTTCCGCCAGCGCCAGCGCCAGCTCGGCGGCCTGTGTCGCCATGGTGACAATCGGGTAACGGACGGTGGTCAGCCGGGGACGCACATAGCGCGACACCAGCACATCATCGAAACCAATCAGTGAAATCTCGCCCGGCACATCAATGCCATTATCATTCAGTACGCCCATTGCGCCCGCCGCCATCGAATCGTTGTAACAGGCAACGGCGGTAAAGTTTCTGCCGCGACCTAGCAGTTCAGTCATCGCCTGTTCGCCGCCGCTTTCATCCGGCTCGGCGAAGGTCACCAGTCGGTCATTGCAGGGCAGGCCATTCTCTTTCAGCGCATCGTAATAACCCTGCAAACGATCTTCCGCGTCGGAAATGGCGTGGTTGGAGCAAAGGTAGCCAATGCGCGTATGGCCTTGCTGGATCAGGTGGCGGGTTGCCAGCCACGCGCCGTAGCGGTCGTCGAGCGCCACGCAGCGCTGTTCAAAACCCGGCAGAATACGGTTGATCAGTACCATGCCAGGAATTTGCTTCATCAGCGAAGCCAGCTCTTCATCGGGGATAGTTTTGGCGTGTACCACCAGCGCGCCGCAGCGATGGCGGATCAACTGCTCGATGGCTTTGCGCTCTTTCTCTTCGTTGTGGTAGCCGTTGCCAATCAGCAGAAAATTACCGGTGGCGGAAGCGACTTGCTCAACGGCTTTCACCATCGCGCCGAAAAAAGGATCTGAAACATCGCCGACCACCAGACCGACGGTTTCCGTCGATTGCTGCGCCAGCGCGCGGGCGTTGGCGTTCGGATGATAATTCAGCGCATCCATTGCACTTTGCACCGCCAGCCGTGAAGATTCGCTCGCTTTTGGCGAGTCGTTAATCACACGGGAAACCGTAGCAACGGAGACGCCTGCCAGCCGTGCTACATCTTTAATGGTCGCCATGGCGTACCTTCCTTAGGGGTAAGCGTTTACACACTGTGTAGTGTTACGGAAAAGGAATGGCTAATCAAGGCAGTTACCTGCTGGTAGTGTGCAAACGTGAAGTGACGCGTTGGAAAGCCGTGGAACCGTTACACAAAAAAGTTTTGCCGATTAATACAGGTAAAACCTTTAGTTACACTTTGCGCAAAGCTGTTTCGATTGTCTGCTGGTGGCGCGTTCTCCCCCATGACAGAGTGGTTATCCCAGAGGTATTGATAGGTGAGCGCAGCCCCCGGGTTGCATACTCGAATTACACCAACCTGCGCAGATGCGCAGGTTTTTTTTTGCCCGCGTTGTTACAAGCAAAGCGAATCGACACACCTCGTTTCACTTCGGCTCATTCCCTTGCTTTTTCCCGCTGGCGGTACGCCCGCGCCAACGCCACAATCAAGATCCCAGAGGTATTGATTGGTGATTTATTCGGTACGCTCTTCGTACTCATTTCTTGCACCAACCTGCGCGGACGCGCAGGTTTTTTTTTGCCCTGAATTTCTCCTCCAGCACTTCTCGTGTAATCTGCCACAATTTGCAAACTTACTTATTTCTCTGGCAAAAGGAGTTGAGATGCTACTGGGCTTTTTTCGCGAACTGTTTCGCGTTTTGTTCCGGGTGCAGTTGACCGGCAGCACTGAAGCACTACACGGCGAACGTGTGTTGATTACCCCTAACCATGTCTCCTTTATTGATGGCATTCTGCTGGCGCTGTTCCTGCCTGTACGCCCGGTTTTTGCGGTTTATTCCTCGATCAGCAGCCAGTGGTATATGCGCTGGATCCGCTCTATCGTTGACTTTGTCCCTCTCGACCCCACCAAACCGATGTCGATTAAATATCTGGTGCGCCTGATCGAGCAGGGCCGCCCGGTGGTGATTTTCCCTGAAGGGCGCATTTCGCTCTCGGGTTCGCTGATGAAAATCTATGACGGCGCGGGTTTTGTCGCCGCCAAATCGGGCGCAACGGTAATACCGCTGCGTATTGATGGCGCCGAGCTGACTTATTTCAGCCGCCTGAAAGGGCTGGTTAAACAGCGTCTGTTTCCGCGCATTACGCTGCATATTCTGCCGCCGACATCTTTACCGATGCCGGAAGCACCGCGCGCGCGCGATCGCCGCAAAATCGCCGGTGAGATGTTGCACCAAATCATGATGGAAGCGCGCATGGCCGTGCGCCCGCGCGAAACGCTGTTTGAAGCATTTCTCGCCGCGCAGTACCGTTTCGGTGCCAACAAGCCCTGCGTCGAAGACATTAACTTTACTCCCGACAGCTACCGCAAGCTGCTGACCAAGACGCTGTTCGTTGCGCGCATCCTGGAAAAATACAGTGAGCAGGGGGAGAAAATTGGCCTGATGCTGCCCAATGCAGGCATCAGCGCGGCGGTCATTTTTGGGGCGATTGCCCGTGGCCGAATTCCGGCGATGATGAACTACACTGCCGGGGTGAAAGGGCTTGGCAGCGCCATCACGGCAGCGCAAATCAAAACCATCTTCACCTCGCGAACCTTTATAGATAAAGGCAAGCTCTGGCATCTGCCGGAGCAGCTTACCCAGGTGCGCTGGGTCTATCTGGAAGATCTGAAGGGCGATGTTACGCTGCAAGATAAGGTTTGGATTTTCCGCCATTTGCTGACGCCGCTAAAAGCGCAAGTGGCGCAGAAACCGGAGGATCCAGCGCTGGTGCTCTTTACCTCCGGTTCTGAAGGCAACCCGAAAGGCGTGGTGCATAGCCACAAGAGCATTCTGGCTAACGTTGAGCAGATCAAAACCATCGCTGACTTTACCGCCAACGACCGCTTTATGTCGGCGCTACCGCTGTTCCACTCGTTTGGCCTGACGGTAGGGTTGTTTACGCCGCTGCTGACCGGGGCGGAAGTGTTTCTCTATCCCAGCCCGCTGCACTATCGCGTGGTGCCGGAACTGGTCTATGACCGCAACTGTACCGTGCTGTTTGGCACCTCGACCTTCCTCGGCAACTATGCGCGTTTCGCCAATCCTTACGACTTTTTCCGCCTGCGTTATGTCGTGGCTGGAGCCGAAAAGCTCCAGGAGAGCACGCGCCAGTTGTGGCAGGACAAATTCGGCCTGCGCATTCTGGAAGGTTATGGCGTGACCGAATGTGCGCCGGTGGTTTCGATTAACGTGCCGATGGCGGCGAAACCGGGCACGGTTGGCCGTATTCTGCCGGGAATGGATGCGCGTCTGATGGCGGTACCAGGCATTGAAGAGGGCGGACGCCTGCAACTCAAAGGGCCGAACGTGATGACCGGCTATCTGCGGGTAGAAAAACCCGGTGTGCTGGAAGCGCCGTCGGCGGAGAATATTCATGGCGAGCAGGAAGCTGGCTGGTACGACACTGGCGATATTGTGCGTTTTGATGAGCAAGGATTTGTGCAGATTCAGGGGCGCGCGAAGCGTTTTGCCAAAATTGCCGGTGAGATGATCTCGCTGGAGACGGTGGAACAGCTGGCGCTGGCGGTGTCGCCGGAGAAAATGCATGCCACGGTGATTAAAAGTGATGCCAGCAAAGGTGAAGCGCTGGTGATGTTTACGAACGATGAATCGCTGACGCGCGATAAACTTCTGCAGTATGCGCGTGCGCAGGGTGTCCCTGAACTGGCGGTACCGCGTGACATTCGTTATCTCAAGCAACTGCCGGTGCTGGGCAGCGGCAAGCCAGATTTTGTCACGCTCAAAACGATGGTTGACGAGGCGGAAACCCAACATGCTTAAACCTGAGATCAACGCCTCGCTGTGGTCGCGTGGAATGATGGCGGTGATCGCCGCCCAGTTCCTTTCGGCATTTGGCGACAATGCGCTGCTGTTTGCCACGCTGGCGCTGCTTAAGGCTGAGTTTTACCCGGACTGGAGCCAGCCGATCCTGCAAATGGTGTTTGTGGGCGCTTACATCCTGTTTGCCCCATTTGTCGGTCAGGTGGCGGATAGTTTCGCCAAAGGCCGGGTAATGATGATGGCGAACGGCTTAAAGCTGCTGGGCGCTGCGAGCATTTGCTTTGGCGTGAATCCCTTTGTCGGCTATCTGCTGGTGGGCATTGGCGCGGCGGCTTACTCTCCGGCGAAGTACGGCATCCTCGGCGAGATCACTTCCGGGGATAAGCTGGTTAAAGCCAATGGGCTGATGGAGTCATCAACCATTGCCGCCATTCTGCTCGGTTCGGTGGCGGGTGGCGTGCTGGCCGACTGGCATGTGCTTGCTGCGCTGGGGGTTTGTACTCTGGTTTATGCGGGCGCGGTCGTCGCAAATTTGCTGATCCCAAAGCTGCCCGCTGCGCGGCCGGGGCAGTCCTGGCGTTTTACGCCGATGACGTACAGCTTCTTTAGCGCCTGCAAAAGTTTGTGGCGCAACGGTGAAACCCGCTTTTCGCTGGTTGGCACCAGCCTGTTCTGGGGGGCGGGTGTGACGCTGCGCTTCCTGCTGGTGCTGTGGGTGCCGGTAGCGCTGGGTATTACTGACAACGCCACGCCGACCTATCTGAACGCGATGGTGGCGGTCGGGATTGTGGTCGGTGCCGGGCTGGCGGCGAAGCTGGTCACGCTGGAAACTGTCGCGCGCTGTATGCCTGCAGGGGTTTTGATTGGCGTCGCGGTGGTGCTGTTTTCGTTACAACATGCTTTGCTGCCTGCTTATGGCGTTCTGATGCTGATCGGCATGCTGGGCGGCTTTTTTGTCGTGCCACTGAATGCGTTGCTACAGGCGATTGGTAAAGCGTCGGTCGGGGCGGGCAATGCGATTGCCGTGCAGAATCTCGGCGAAAACATGGCAATGCTGGTAATGCTGGGGCTGTACTCGCTGGCGGTAAAAGCTGGCGCTCCGGTAGTGGGAACGGGCGTCGGCTTTGGCGTGATCTTTGCGCTGGCGATAGCGGCGCTGTGGTTCTGGCAGCGCCGCCGGTAAGTTTACGGCGCCGGGTAGGTATATATCTGGTGCACCGCTTCAATCTCCGCCAGCACATCCTGGCTCAGATCCAGATGCAGGCTTTCCACATTGGTTTTCAACTGTTCCATCGTCGTCGCGCCCAGCAGGGTGCTGGCGACGAAGGGCTGGCGACGGACAAACGCCAGCGCCATCTGCGCCGGATCGAGATTGTGTCGCTTCGCAATATCCACATAAGCCGCCACCGCTTTTTGCGCCTGCTCACCGCTGTAACGCGTAAAGCGGCTGAACAGCGTGTTGCGCGCGCCTGCGGGTTTCGCCCCGCTGAGGTATTTCCCGGTCAGCGTGCCGAAGGCGAGGCAGGAGTAGGCCAGCAGTTCTACACCTTCATACTGGCTCACTTCCGCAAGGCCCACTTCAAAGCTGCGGTTTAGCAGACTGTACGGGTTCTGGATGGTGACAATGCGCGGCAGTTCATGCTTTTCCGCCAGATGCAGATAGCGCATCACGCCAAAGGCGGTTTCGTTCGAGACGCCGATATAACGAATTTTGCCCGCGCGCTGAAACTCAGTCAGCGCTTCCAGCGTTTCCAGCAGCGTTATGACCGGCGCGCTCTCTACCCAGCTATAACCCAGCTTGCCGAAGCAGTTAGTGGCGCGCTGCGGCCAGTGAACCTGGTAGAGATCGAGATAATCGGTTTGCAGACGTTTTAAACTTTCATCCAGCGCGCTGCGGATGTTTTTACGATCGAGCGCCTGATCCGGACGGATCCCGCTGTCATTGTTGCGGCTTGGGCCGCTGACTTTAGAGGCGATAACCAGCTTTTCGCGGTTGCCGCGTTTTGCCAGCCAGTTGCCGACATAGGTTTCGGTTAAACCCTGCGTTTCCGGGCGTGGCGGAACAGGGTACATCTCTGCGACATCAATCAGGTTGATTCCCTGGCTGACGGCGTAATCGAGCTGTGCATGGGCGTCGGCTTCGCTGTTTTGTTCACCAAACGTCATTGTGCCCAGCCCCAGGGTGCTGATTTCCAGCGAACTGTGGGGGATACGGTGATACTGCATAGCCGGCTTCCTTAAAAATACAACGTCAGTAGTCCTGACAAAGGACTATAAACATGGCAGAGGGGAAGCAAAAGGGAAAGGGAAAATTCACAAAAAGGTCAGCAGGTCACTGACCTTTAAAGATATTTCTTAGCGTTCGATAATCTGGGAGACATCATCACGGTTAATCTGCATTTTGTTGCCTTGCTGATCGCGATAGCTGACCAGCCCGGTATCATCATCAATTTCCGGCTTACCATCCGTCAGGATCATTCTGCCGTCTTTTGTTGCCATTACGTAATCGCTACTGCATCCGGAAACCGCAAAAGCTAAACCTACTGCGGAAATAATCACCGCCCATTTTTTCATCACTCAGACCCTCTCATTGCATGCGTCACACACAGTCTAGTAATAACCCGCTGTTTCGCGATGGAAAAGGGAGATTTTCTGAAAATAGCGGTTAGAGCGGGTAAGGAAGTGAAAAGCGCTTCCCCGACCGGGGAAGCGCTTTGCTTACAGTGGATTTTTTTTGTTGCGCAACAGGTTAAGCCACTCGACAGCGATAGAGAAGAACATCGCGAAGTAGATATAACCTTTCGGCACATGAATCGAAACGCTTTCGAGGATCAGCGTAAAGCCGACCAGAATCAAAAACGACAGCGCCAGCATTTTGACCGACGGATGGCGATCGACAAATTCGCCAATCGGACGCGCGGCAAACATCATCACGCCAACAGCGATCACGACGGCGGCCATCATGATGAACAGATGATCGGAGAGACCCACTGCGGTAATCACCGAATCGAGACTGAAAATGATATCCAGCAGCATGATCTGCACGATAGCGCCGAGGAAAGAGTGAACGTTAGTTTTCAGCCCTTCTTCTTCACCTTCGATCGACTCGTGGATCTCTTTGCTCGCTTTCCAGATCAGGAACAATCCGCCGAGAAAAAGGATCATGTCACGCGCCGAAACGCTGTGATCAAAAAGGGTGAATAACGGATGCGTCAGTCTTGTTACCCAGGCAATAGAAGCCAGCAGCAGCAGTCGCATCAGCATTGCCGCTGCCAGCCCAAGCCGACGGGCGTGATTACGTTGCGCGGTAGGTAACTTTGCAACAACCAGAGAGAGGAAAATAATATTATCGATCCCTAACACGATCTCCAGCAGCGTCAGCGTACCGAGCGCAAGCCAGGCGTTAGGGTCGGTGATCCATGCAAATAACATCAATAAAAGTCCTGCAAAAAAAGAAGCGCTAATTATAAGCGTCGGTGAGGCTGTGGCAAAAAATTAATAGCCGGATAGAAAAAAGTGGCGAGCCAGCAGCGAGCGGGTGAAGTTCTTTTTCAGGTAGAAACCGCGAGGTAGCGTGAGAATAGGCTCCCCATGTTCGCCAATCGCTTCCGTTAACGCTTTGCTGTTGGCGGCCTTGGGACGTAATTGCAGGACTTCGCCGTGACGGGCGGTAATACGCGTGACCTGGCCCAACACAATCAGATCCATCAACTCTTCCCAGTCCTGGCGCAACTGCTGCTCTTCTTCCTCATTGGGGCTCCAGAGCAACGGCGATCCGACACGGCGATCGGCTACCGGGATCTCGCGTGAACCCTCTATCGGGATCCATAACACGCGTTTCAGCTTGTGCCGGACATGGCTGGTTTCCCACACCACGCCGCTATTCCCGGTGAGTGGTGCGACGCAAACAAAGGTGGTTTCCAGCGGGCGGCCCTGGTTATCCACCGGAATGGTTTTTAACTCGACGCCCAGCGCGGCGAAGTCCTGTTCGGGTTTGCTTCCGGCGCTGGCGCCCAGCCATAGCTCAAGCAACACACCGATCCAGCCTTTATCCCGTTTCAGATCGCGCGGCACCGGCAGTCCCACCAATGCCGCCAGTTCGCCAAGCGAATAGCCTGCCAGGCGCTGTGCCTGAGCGAGTAACTGAGCCTCGGATTCTGGTGGCGAAGTGAAGGGAGACAACGCGAACATGTCACTAACCTTTTGATTAAAAAACAGGCAGTAGTTTTCCACTGTAGTCTGGTAGTTTACCGTTTTCAGTGGAATATAGGCAACGCAATGATTTAAAAGATAATTTATTTGTGTTTGTAATGTGTTGCGCAACAGCCTGCCAGGTTTTCCAAATCTGGTCACTGACAATGAACAGGATCTTACACCATGTTATCCACAGAAAAATGGGATAACTGATGAAAACCCTCACTACTGTTTCCATTTACAGCCTTGACGTGCGATGAAAATCGAGTTTCTGCACAAAATATGCCTAACTTATTGGCATAATCTGTGGATAAAAACGGCTCTGTTCGATCTTTCATCAGCGCCAGGATCCTAAGAGTGATGATCGTCACGTAATGCTGCAAAAAACCGGTGATAAGTCACTTAACTAAATGAATCACCGAGTTTTATTTTTTTACCCGATAAATGGGTTATTCAGACTGTTCTGGGTTTTCCCTGGGTAATTCCATACTTTTTCACAACTCTATCCACAGAAAAGGTGAATAAAACCCGTCTGAGGCAGGGGGTGATGTTTATAACTCTTATGCAAACTGTGAGTTATTCAATCGTTATCCGTTCGTATCCCTGTCATAGAGTGGTTTACCGTTTTCCGGGAGTGTGAAACAATCTCGTCATTCAGGTTTATTTTGAGGTAGTCCGGTGATTGATGACGATGGCTACCGCCCAAATGTGGGAATCGTAATCTGCAATCGACAGGGCCAGGTGATGTGGGCCAGACGCTTCGGGCAGCACTCATGGCAATTTCCCCAGGGGGGAATCAACCCAGGCGAGACCCCGGAGCAGGCGATGTACCGGGAACTGTTCGAGGAAGTGGGCTTAAGTCGTAAAGATGTTCGTATCCTTGCTTCTACCCGTAACTGGTTGCGTTACAAGTTACCGAAACGTTTGGTGCGTTGGGACACAAAGCCGGTTTGTATCGGCCAGAAACAAAAATGGTTTCTTTTGCAGTTGATTGGTAATGATGCAGAAATCAATATGCAAACCAGTAGCACTCCTGAGTTTGATGGCTGGCGTTGGGTAAGCTACTGGTATCCTGTTCGTCAGGTAGTCTCGTTTAAACGCGACGTCTACCGACGGGTGATGAAAGAGTTTGCAAGTGCGGTGTTATCGCTTCAGGAAACGCCTCCTAAGCCACAAAACGCACCTGCCTGGCGACGTAAACGAGGTTAAGCCACCCACATTATGCTCACCCGACTGCGAGAAATAGTTGAGAAAGTTGCCAGCGCGCCGCGTCTTAACGAAGCGCTGGAGATACTGGTTACCGACGTGTGTCTGGCGATGGAAACCGAAGTATGCTCGGTCTATCTTGCAGATCACGACAGGCGCTGTTTTTATCTGATGGCGACGCGCGGCTTAAAAAAGCCGCGTGGCCGCACTGTCACGCTCGCATTCGATCAGGGGATCGTGGGCCTGGTTGGCCGACTGGCGGAGCCTATCAACCTTGCCGATGCGCAGAAACATCCCAGCTTTAAATATATTCCTGCGGTAAAAGAGGAGCGTTTTCGCGCGTTTCTCGGCGTACCAATTATCCAGCGTCGTCAGTTGCTTGGCGTACTGGTTGTGCAGCAGCGTGAGCTGCGCCAGTACAATGAAAGCGAAGAGTCCTTTCTGGTCACACTGGCTACCCAGGTCGCCGGGATCCTTTCCCAGTCACAATTAAATGCCTTGTTTGGTCAGTATCGGCAGACTCGTATTCGCGCGCTGCCTGCTTCGCCGGGGGTTGCCATTGCCGAAGGTTGGATGGATCAAACCCTGCCGTTGATGGAGCAGGTTTATCCGGCATCGACGCTGGATACCTCGCTTGAGCGTGAAAGGCTGACCAGCGCGCTGGAAGAGGCTGCCAACGAATTCCGCCGTTACAGCAAGCGTTTTTCCGCCGGTGCGCAAAAAGAGACGGCGGCGATTTTCGATCTCTATTCCCACCTGCTCTCCGATGCGCGTTTGCGCCGTGAGCTGTTCGAAGAAGTGGACAGAGGCGTGGTGGCCGAATGGGCGGTGAAAACGGTGATTGAAAGTTTCGCCGAACAGTTTGCCGCGCTCAGCGATGGTTATCTGAAAGAACGGGCCGGCGATCTCCGGACCCTCGGCCAGCGTCTGCTGTTCCACCTTGATGACAATATTCAGGGGCCGAATACCTGGCCGGAGCGCTTTGTGCTGGTCGCCGATGAGCTTTCGGCGACAACGCTGGCAGAGTTGCCGCACGATCGGCTGGTGGGCGTAGTGGTGCGCGACGGTGCCGCCAACTCTCATGCCGCGATCATGGTGCGCGCGCTTGGCATTCCGACGGTGATGGGGGCGGATATCCAGCCTTCTGCGCTGCATCGCCGTACGCTGATTGTCGATGGTTACCGCGGCGAATTGCTGGTGGATCCGGAACCGGTTCTGCTACAGGAATACCAGCGTCTCATCACTGAGGAAAATGAGCTCAGCCGTCTCGCCGAAGATGATGTCAATCTGGCGGCGCAGCTTAAAAGCGGCGAGCGGGTGAAAGTAATGCTGAATGCTGGCTTAAGCCCGGAGCATGAAGAGAAACTCGGCAGCCGCATCGACGGTATCGGGCTGTACCGCACTGAAATTCCCTTTATGCTGCAAAGCGGCTTTCCGTCGGAAGAGGAGCAGGTGGCGCAATATCAGGGCATGCTGCAAATGTTCAACGACAAGCCGGTAACGCTGCGTACGCTGGATATTGGCGCCGATAAACAACTGCCCTATATGCCCATCAGCGAGGAAAATCCCTGTCTTGGCTGGCGAGGCATTCGTATTACGCTCGATCAGCCGGAAATTTTCCTCGTGCAGGTGCGCGCCATGCTGCGCGCTAATGCGGCGACCGGCAACCTCAGTATTCTGCTGCCGATGATCACCAGCATTGACGAGGTGGATGAGGCAAAACGGCTCATTGAACGCGCCGGACGTGAAGTCGAAGAGATGATCGGCTACGCCATTCCACGCCCGCGTATTGGCGTGATGCTGGAAGTGCCCTCAATGGTGTTTATGTTGTCGCATCTGGCAAGCCGCGTTGATTTTATCTCCATCGGCACTAACGATCTGACACAGTATATTCTGGCGGTGGATCGCAACAATACCCGCGTAGCGACAATGTATGACAGTCTGCATCCGGCCGTGCTGCGTGCGCTGTCGATGGTGGCTACTGAGGCGGAACGGTTAGGCATCGACCTTTGCCTGTGCGGTGAAATGGCCGGGGATCCGATGTGTGTCGCCGTGCTGATAGGCCTTGGTTATCGCCATTTGTCGATGAATGGGCGTTCGGTCGCGCGCATCAAATATTTGCTGCGGCGTATTGATGCTGAAGAGGCGCAGGTGCTGGCAAATCGCACGCTTGAGGCGCAATTAACTGCCGAAGTTCGCCATCAGATTGCCGCTTTTATGGAGCGGCGCGGGTTGGGCGGCCTGATCCGCGGCGGGATTTAAGCGTCTGCTTGTTCAGAGGTAAAATAAGCGCGTGGCTGTTTGACTATACATATCTTTTACAACTTCGGCGCAACTCATGCATCCCCCTTATGCTATGATTCGCCCCTTTGGAGCGGCCGCCGGTTGCGACCGCATATGTAAACCGCTGTCCACTTTCGGCGGAAGAACAACAAGTTGTGGTGACAGATGAACAGTGGCTATCTGCGTTTTCCCGATTTTGATCCGGTGATTTTTTCCATTGGACCCGTCTCCCTGCACTGGTACGGGTTGATGTACCTCGTAGGGTTCGTTTTTGCAATGTGGCTGGCTACGCGTCGGGCGAACCGTCCGGGCAGCGGCTGGACGAAAAACGAAGTGGAAAATCTGCTCTATGCAGGTTTCCTGGGGGTATTTCTGGGGGGCCGCCTCGGCTACGTGTTGTTCTACAATTTCCCTCTATTCCTTGCCGATCCGCTCTATCTGTTCCGCGTGTGGGATGGCGGTATGTCCTTCCACGGCGGCCTGATTGGCGTTATCGTCGTGATGGTGATTTTCGCGCGTCGTACTAAACGCAGCTTCTTCCAGGTCTCTGATTTTATTGCGCCGCTGATCCCATTTGGTCTGGGTGCCGGACGTCTGGGCAACTTTATCAATGGTGAATTATGGGGCCGCGTTGATCCCTCATTCCCTTTTACTATGTTGTTCCCCGGCTCGCGTGCGGAAGATGTCGCGTTGCTGCCAGCGCATCCGGAATGGCAGTCGATTTTTGATACATACGGCGTGCTGCCACGTCATATGTCACAGCTCTATGAGCTGGCGCTGGAAGGCGTTGTCCTGTTTATCATCCTTAACCTGTTTATCCGTAAACCACGCCCGACCGGCGCGGTCTCCGGCTTGTTCCTGATTGGCTACGGTGCGTTCCGTATCATTGTTGAATTTTTCCGCCAGCCCGATGCGCAGTTTACCGGCGAATGGGTGCAGTACATCAGCATGGGGCAGATCCTCTCCATTCCAATGATTGTCGCAGGCGCTATTATGATGATCTGGGCGTACCGCCATCGTTCGCCGCAACACGTTTCCTGAGGAACCATGAAACAGTATTTAGAATTGATGCAAAAGGTGCTGACCGAAGGCACCCCGAAAAATGACCGCACCGGGACAGGCACGCTGTCTATTTTTGGCCATCAGATGCGTTTTAATCTGCAGGACGGTTTCCCGCTGGTGACCACCAAGCGCTGCCATTTGCGTTCAATTATCCATGAACTGCTGTGGTTCCTGCAGGGCGATACCAATATCGCTTATCTGCGCGAAAACAACGTCACCATCTGGGATGAATGGGCCAACGAGCGGGGCGATCTCGGACCGGTATACGGTAAACAGTGGCGCGCATGGCCAACACCGGATGGCCGCCATATCGATCAGATTTCAACGGTTATCAACCAGTTGAAAAACGATCCGGACTCTCGCCGTATTATCGTTTCTGCCTGGAACGTCGGCGAACTGGACAAAATGGCGCTGGCGCCTTGCCATGCGTTCTTCCAGTTCTATGTAGCGGACGGCAAGCTCTCCTGCCAGCTCTATCAGCGTTCCTGCGATGTGTTCCTTGGGCTGCCGTTCAATATCGCCAGCTATGCATTGCTGGTACATATGATGGCGCAGCAGTGCGATTTGGAGCCGGGTGATTTTGTCTGGACGGGGGGCGATACGCACCTCTACAGCAACCACCTTGAGCAGACGCATCTGCAACTCAGCCGCGAACCCCGCGCGCTGCCGAAACTGGTGATCAAACGTAAGCCAGAGTCGCTGTTTGATTACCGCTTCGAAGATTTCGATATTGAAGGTTACGATCCGCACCCGGCAATTAAAGCGCCGGTCGCTGTCTGACCAGGCTGAACATGACACAACCGGTGCAGTAATGCGCCGGTTTTTTTCATCAAAAAACGGTTTTTCGGCGTTGCTCGCAGCCGCTGTGCAAGCCACTGCAAATGCATTTTTTTCTCTCGTAACACCTCGTAATTTTCCCTTTTCTGCCTCGCTCTGAACATCCACCGCTTGCACACTGCCGCCATGAAAAACGAAGCAGGTTTTACCCTTATTGAAACGCTTATTGCCGTTGCGCTGATCGCGATCCTGAGCGGTATGGGGCTCTCGGGCTGGCAGCACTGGCAGGCGCAGCAGCGGTTATGGCAGACCGCGCTACAAGTTCGCCACTTTCTGGAACGGTTACGCGAGGAGGCGAACTGGCATAATCAGGCGCAACGGGTTTATTCGGCACGGGGGAGCGAAGGCTGGTGCCTGCTCAATACGCCCTCTGCGGGATGCGCCACGCCAGGCCCGCTCGCCGTTATGCCCGCCTGGCCTGAGGTGACGCTCCTGGATGTGACGCCGTCGCTCGGCTTCTTTGGTTTGCGCAACACCGCATGGCCCGGGCATATTCGCGTTCGCAGCAGTGCCGGAGAGTGGCGGATCGTGGTTTCAGCCTGGGGGCGCATCAGAATGTGTCAGAACGCGAAGGACGATCAATGTTGAACAGTCAACGGGGTTTTTCATTGCTGGAAACCGTACTGGCAATGGCTATTGGCAGCATATTACTGCTGGCTTCTGCCCGCTTTTTACCGGCACTGCAAGCCGCCGTTTTGCAACAGACTCGTATCCAGACGCTGGAGGACGATCTCTGGCAACGACTCTGGGCGGTAGCAAAACAGTTACAGCGGGCGGGCTACTGCAACGGCAGTTGCACTGGCCAGCCGCTGGTTATCAGCAGTAGCGGAGAGTGCGTGATAATGCAGTGGGATGCCAACAGCAACGGACGCTGGGAATCTTCTGCGAGCAGCGAACCGGAGCAAACGGGGTTTCGTCTGCAAAATGGTGCGCTGGAGACATTGCGTGGCGCAACGTCCTGTACCGGACGGGGCTGGGAAAAAACGACCGATCCTGCCCAGATGTCTGTCTCGCGTTTTAACGTGACCAGGCGCGAGACGACAGGATATGCCCCACAGCTTAGTGTCGCGCTCACCGCCTCTCTTCCCGGTGATGCAGGAACGACGGCGAACGCTGTGCTGGACGTCATCGGATATAACTTATGAATCGTCAACGGGGAATGTCATCGCTGGCACTGGTATTGCTGCTACTGGTGCTCGGAAGCCTGATGCTGAATGGCCTGAATCAGCAACTTTCCAGCCATTTGTGGCGCGTAAATCGTGAGATTCACGGATTACGCAATATTGCTGAAATCCACTCGGCGATGGCGTGGGCGCAACATCAGGTATGGCCATCGCAACCCTTGTTACAGTGTCGGCAACCTTCTGGCGCGGGTTTGCGCAGTTGTCTGCGCATTTTCAGCGATGGTTCCGCGTTGCTGATCGTTGCGAACGAAGAGGATGTACTGTGGCATCTGGGGGCAGTAAGCGGTGGTAATATCCGCTTTTTGCCGCATGGCTGGAGTGATTTTTGTCCGCTAAACGAGGTGGCGCTATGTCTGCTTCCCTGAACAAGCAACGGGGTTTCAGCCTGACGGAGGTATTGCTGGCGATGCTGCTGATGGTGATGGTGGTTACCGCACTGGGCGGTTATCATCGGGCACTGGCATCAGGGTTCTGGTCTGCCAGCCAGTGGCGGCAGTTGTGGCGATATGCATGGCAACAGGCGCAACCCGACGCACCGCCTTTGCCGCCTGGCTGGCAGGTAAACCGGGGGCAGACAACGGCAGAGGGATGTGTCAGCATCAACGTCACCGTCACCTCACCAGTGGGCAGGCAGGGGCAGATGACGCGATTATTTTGTCCGAACAGTCAGTAGTCAGGAGCGCTTATGTTAAGGGTTTACCACTCCAATCGCCTGGATGTGCTGGAAGCATTGATGGAGTTTATCGTTGAGCGAGACAGACTCGACGATCCCTTTGAACCGGAAGTGGTTCTGGTGCAAAGCACCGGCATGGCGCAATGGCTTCAGATGACGCTGGCGCAAAAGTTTGGCATCGCCGCCAATATCACCTTTCCGCTCCCGGCTAGTTTCATCTGGGACATGTTTGTCAGCGTGCTCGATGACATTCCCAAAGAGAGCGCTTTTAGCAAGCAGAGCATGGGCTGGAAGCTCATGTCGCTGTTGCCGGACATGCTGGAGCGCGAAGAGTTCGCCATGTTGCGTCACTACCTGAATGACGATGACGACAAGCGCAAACTGTTTCAGCTTTCGTCGCGGGTAGCGGATCTTTACGACCAGTACCTTGTCTACCGTCCGGAATGGCTGACACGCTGGGAAGCGGGCGAAACCGTTGATGGGTTGGGCGAGGCGCAACAGTGGCAGGCTCCGCTCTGGCGTGCTCTGGTGGAACATACCGCTGCGCTTGGTCAGCCTCACTGGCACCGCGCCAACCTCTATCAACGTTTTATCAACACACTCGAATCGGCACAGACGCCGCCCGCAGGTCTGCCGTCCCGCGTCTTCATCTGCGGTATTTCTGCTCTGCCGCCAGTCTATTTACAGGCTCTGCAGGCGCTGGGTAAGCACATTGATGTTCATCTGCTGTTTACCAATCCCTGTCGTTACTACTGGGGAGATATCAAAGATCCCGCATTTCTGGCAAGGCTGGTTACCCGCCAGCGCCGCCATCACCGGGAAGATCGTCTGTTTCCGCTGTTTCGCGATACGCAAAACGCAGGTGGTCTGTTTAATGACGACGGTGAACAGGATGTAGGAAACCCGTTGTTGGCCTCGTGGGGAAAGCTGGGGCGCGATAACATTTTTCTGCTGGCAGGCATGGATCGTTACGAGGAACTGGATGCTTTTGTTGATATCACGCCCGGTTCCCTGCTGCAAAACCTGAAGTACGACATCCTTGAGTTGCAAAACAGCGCCGTGGCTGGCGTGACTGCGGAAGAGTTTGCCCACAGCGACAAAAAGCGAACGCTATCACTCGACGATCGCAGCGTGACGGTACATGTCTGCCATAGCCCGCAGCGTGAAGTGGAGATCCTGCACGATCGTTTACTGGCGATGCTGGAAGCCGATCCGGAACTGACGCCGCGCGATATTGTGGTGATGGTGGCGGATATCGACAGTTATAGCCCCTACATCCAGGCCGTTTTCGGCAGTGCCAGCGGCGAGCGCTATCTTCCCTATGCTATTTCCGACCGCCGCGCCCGGCAGGCGCATCCGGCGCTGCAGGCTTTTATTAGCCTGCTATCGCTGCCGGACAGCCGCTTTGTTTCTGAAGATGTGCTGGCGCTGCTGGATGTTCCGGTGCTGGCTGCGCGTTTTAACATCGATGAAGAGGGGCTGCGTTACCTGCGGTTGTGGGTTAATGAGTCCGGTATTCGCTGGGGGATGGATGATGACAACGTGCGCGAGCTTGAGTTGCCGCCGACCGGGCAGCACACCTGGCAGTTTGGCCTCACGCGTATGCTCATCGGTTATGCTATGGAGAGCCGCCACGGCGAATGGCAATCCGTTCTGCCTTACGATGAATCAAGTGGGCTGATTGCTGAACTGGTGGGGCATCTGGCAACGCTGCTGATGCAATTGAATATCTGGCGTCGTGGGCTTTCTGAAGCGCGTCCGCTGGAGGAGTGGCTTCCGGTTTGCCGTGATATGCTCAACGACTTTTTCCTGCCCGATCAGGATACCGAAGCGGCGCTGGCGCTGATCGAGCAGGAGTGGCAGGCGATCATCGCTCAGGGTGTTGGCGCGAAGTATGGCGAAGCGATCCCGCTTTCTTTACTCCGCGATGAGCTGGCCCAGCGCCTGGATCAGGAGCGTATCAGCCAGCGCTTTCTCGCCGGTCCGGTCAATATCTGTACCCTGATGCCGATGCGTTCCATTCCCTTTAAAGTTGTTTGTCTGTTAGGCATGAATGACGGCGTTTACCCGCGCACGCTCCCGCCGCTGGGGTTTGATTTGATGAGCCAGAAGCCGCAGCGCGGCGATCGCAGCCGCCGCGACGACGACCGTTATCTCTTCCTGGAAGCGCTAATTTCGGCGCAGCAGCAGCTCTACATCAGCTATATCGGCCGTTCTATCCAGGATAACAAAGAGCGTTTCCCTTCCGTGTTGGTGCAGGAACTGGTCGATTACATTGGCCAAAGCCACTGCCTGGTGGGGGATGAAGCGCTGAACTGCGATGACAGCGAGCGTCGGGTGAAAGCGCATATCACGCATTTACATACCCGTATGCCGTTCGATCCGGCGAACTTTACTGCTGACGAGTGGCAGAGTTATGCCCGTGAATGGCTGCCTGCGGCGAGTTCGCAGGGTGAAGCGCATTCACCGTTTATCCAGACGCTGGAAAGTCAGCCGCTGGAAACGCTCTCCTTCGATCAGCTTCAGCGCTTCTGGGCGCATCCGGTAAGGGCTTTTTTCCAGATGCGTTTACGGGTCAACTTCCGTCCGGAAGAGAGTGAGATCCCTGATGCCGAGCCGTTTATCCTCGATGGTTTAGACCGGTACCAGTTGAATCTTGAACTGCTCAACACATTAGTGGAGCAGCAGGACGAAGATAAATTATTCCGCCGTTATCGCGCTGCGGGCCTGCTGCCTTATGGCGCTTTTGGCGAAATTATCTGGGAAACACAGTGCCAGGAGATGCAGGAACTTGCCGGTCGCGTCATCGAGCATCGTCAACCTGCCGTAAGCCAGGAGATCGATCTTCACTGTGCAGGCGTTCATTTGACGGGCTGGTTGTCACGTGTGCAGCCGGATGGCCTGCTACGCTGGCGACCCTCTTTATTGAGCGTTTCTCAGGGGCTGCAACTTTGGCTTGAGCATCTTGTCTACTGTGCCAGCGGTGGTACCGGCGAAAGCCGATTGTTTGTGCGTAAAGAAGGTGAGTGGCGATTCCCGCCGCTGAAACCAGAGCAGGCGATGGACTCTCTGGCACTGATGATCGACGGCTACCGGGAAGGGATGACGAAACCGCTGCTACTGGTGCCGGAAAGCGGCGGCGCGTGGATAAAAGCCTGTTATGACGCTGCAAATGATGCCATGTTAATGGACGAGGAAACGCTACAGAAAGCGCAAAGCAAATTTCTGCAAGCCTGGGAGGGCAATATGATGGTTCGCGGTGAAGGTGAAGATATATGGTATCAGCGGTTGTGGCGTACCCTTGAGCCAGAGTGTTACGCTGAAATCACCGAACAGGCGCGCCGTTTCCTGTTACCGCTTTATCGACATAATCAGTCCGACTGATTGTATAAAAATTGCGCAAGCCGTAAGCATCCATTATTATGCGCGACGGTCACGGACTGATATAACAAGAGTGCTGGCAAAGCCAGCGCGAGTATATCTGGCAGTTCCACAGTTACTGGAGCCGCCAGAAACGTTAATGATGAGGTTCGTGAATGCCCCGCAGCACCTGGTTAAAAGTTTTCGTCCTGTTTTTTGCCCTCTGGGCGCCATTCAGTCAGGCCGACAATGGTTGGCAACCGGTTCAGGAAACGATCCACAAGAGCGATAAAGATACCCGCCAGTATCAGGCGATTCGTCTGGATAATGGCATGGTTGTGCTGTTGGTATCCGATCCGCAGGCGGTGAAATCTCTCTCCGCGCTGGTCGTACCGATCGGTTCGCTGGAGGATCCTGATTCCCATCCTGGCCTTGCGCATTACCTGGAACACATGACCCTGATGGGTTCCAAAAAATACCCGCAACCGGACAGCCTTGCCGAATACCTCAAGTTGCATGGTGGCAGCCATAACGCCAGTACTGCGCCTTACCGCACCGCTTACTACCTGGAAGTGGAAAATAACGCGCTGGACGGCGCCGTTGATCGTCTGGCGGATGCGATTGCCGCCCCGATGCTGGATAAAAAATATGGCGAGCGCGAACGCAACGCGGTCAACGCCGAGCTGACCATGGCGCGTACCCGTGACGGGATGCGGATGGCGCAGGTCAGCGCTGAGACCATTAACCCGGCGCATCCGGGAGCGCGCTTCTCCGGCGGCAACCTCGAAACGCTGAGCGACAAACCGGGCAGCCCGGTACACCAGGCGCTGCTGGCGTTTCGCGATAAATTCTACTCTGCGAACCTGATGAAAGCGGTCATCTACAGCAACCGTCCGCTGAACGAACTGGCGACGCTTGCGGTACAGACCTATGGCCGTGTGCCGAATAAAAACATCACGAAGCCGGAAATCACCGTTCCCGTCGTCACCGACGCGCAGAAAGGTGTCATCATTCACTATGTTCCGGCTGTGCCGCGCAAAGTGCTGCGTGTTGAGTTCCGTATCGATAACAACACCGCTGCGTTTCGCAGTAAAACGGACGAGTTGATCACCTATCTGATTGGCAATCGCAGTCCGGGCACGCTCTCTGACTGGCTACAAAGCCAGGGGCTGGTTGAAGGGATCCGTGGCGACTCCGATCCAGTGGTCAACGGCAACAGCGGCGTGCTGGCGATTTCCGCTACTCTGACAGATAAAGGCCAGGCGAATCGCGATCAGGTGGTGGCGGCGATTTTCAGCTACCTGCAACTGCTGCGTGAAAAAGGCATCGATAAGCGTTATTTCGACGAGCTTTCCCATATTCTTGACCTTGATTTTCGCTACCCCTCCATTACCCGCGATATGGATTATGTTGAGTGGCTGGCGGATACCATGATCCGCGTACCGGTTGCGCATACGCTGGATTCGGTAAATATCGCCGACCAGTTTGATGCCAAAGCGGTGCAGACGCGTCTTAACGAAATGACGCCGCAAAATGCCCGCATCTGGTATATCAGCCCGGATGAGCCGCACAATAAAACTGCCTATTTTGTCGATGCGCCTTATCAGGTTGATAAAATTTCCCCGGAAACCTTTGCCGACTGGCAGAAGCGGGAGAGCGGCATTACGCTGAAATTCCCCGAGCTGAACCCCTATATTCCGGACGATTTCACGCTGATCAAACCGCAGAAGCAGTACGAGCATCCCGAGCTGATTGTCGATGAGCCGACGCTACGCGTGGTGTATATGCCGAGCCGCTATTTTGCCAGCGAACCGAAGGCGGATGTCAGCGTGGTGCTGCGTAATCCACAGGCGATGGATACTGCGAAGAGCCAGGTGATGTTTGCGCTGAATGACTATCTGGCGGGGCTTGCGCTCGATCAACTGAGCAACCAGGCGGCTGTCGGGGGCATCACCTTCTCTACGAATGCCAACAATGGCTTGATGCTTAACGCCAATGGTTACACACAGCGCCTGCCACAGCTTTTCCAGGCGCTGTTGAGCGGATATTTCAGCTATACACCGACGGAAGAACAGCTTGCGCAGGCCAAATCCTGGTACGCGCAAATGATGGATTCGGCAGAGAAGGGTAAAGCCTTCGATCAGGCGATTATGCCAGTGCAGATGCTGTCGCAGGTCCCGTACTTCCTGCGTGAAGATCGTCGTGCACTGTTGCCATCAATCTCTCTGCAGGACATTTTGCACTATCGCGATGCACTGAAGAGCAATGCGCGTCCGGAATTTCTCGTGGTTGGTAACCTTGGCGAGCAGCAGGCGAAAGACCTTGCTCATGCGGTACAAAAACAGCTGGGTGCCAATGGCACAGTGTGGTGCCGTAACCAGGACGTCGTGGTTGATAAACAGCAGAATGTGAGCTTTGAAAAGGCGGGCAACAGCACGGATTCCGCGCTGGCCGCGGTGTTCGTACCACCGGATTTTGATGAGTACAGCAGCTCGGCCTACAGTGCGATGCTGGGGCAAATTGTACAGCCGTGGTTCTATAACCAGTTACGTACTGAGGAACAGCTTGGATACGCCGTGTTTGCTTTCCCGATGAGCGTTGGCCGTCAGTGGGGCATGGGTTTCCTGCTACAGAGCAATGATAAGCAACCGGCGTATCTCTGGGAGCGCTATAAGGCCTTCTTCCCGACAGCGGAAGCGAAGCTGCGGGCGATGAAACCGGAAGAGTTTGCCCAAATTCAGCAGGGGGTGATTGCGCAAATAGTGCAAGCGCCGCAAACGTTAGGTGAAGAGGCTTCCAAACTCAGCAAAGATTTCGATCGCGGCAATATGCGCTTCGATTCACGTGATAAAGTAGTCGCTCAGATAAAACTGCTGACGCCGCAGAAACTTGCCGACTTCTTCCATCAGGCGGTGGTAGAGCCGCAAGGCATGGCGATATTGTCGCAGATCTCCGGTAGCCAGAGCGGGAAAGCGGAATATGCTCAACCGCAAGGCTGGAAGGTCTGGGACAGCGTCAGCGCCCTGCAGCAATCCTTACCGAAGATGACCGAGAAAGATGAGTGAAACCACTGCTGAGACCCTTGATCCCCTGCGCTTGCCGCTTACCGGCGAGCGCCTGATTGAAGCCTCGGCGGGCACCGGCAAGACATTCACCATCGCCGCACTCTATTTGCGGCTGCTATTAGGGCTGGGCGGCAATGCCGCCTTCCCTCGACCACTCAGCGTTGAAGAGCTGCTGGTGGTGACTTTCACCGAGGCCGCGACCGAAGAGCTGCGTGGCCGTATCCGCAGTAATATCCATGAGTTACGTATTGCCTGCCTGCGGGAAAGCAGCAGCAACCCCTTATATGCCCGTTTGCTGGAGGAGATCGCCGATAAGCAGCAGGCGGCGTACTGGCTGATGCTGGCCGAGCGGCAAATGGATGAAGCGGCAGTCTTTACCATTCATGGCTTCTGCCAGCGCATGCTCAGCCTGAACGCGTTCGAATCCGGCATGCTGTTTGAACAGCAACTGGTGGAAGATGAATCCCTATTGCGCTATCAGGCCTGCGCGGATTTCTGGCGGCGTCACTGCTACCCGCTGCCGCGCGAGATTGCCCAGGCGATTCATGCCTCGTGGAAAGGGCCGCAGGAACTGCTGAAGGCGATCGATCGCTACCTGCAGGGCGAAGCGCCGCAAATCAAATCCCCACCGCCGGCAGATGAAACGCTGGTTTCCCGCCATCAGAGCATTATCGCCCGGATTGAAGCTATCAAGCAGCAGTGGAACGCCGCGGTGGCCGAAGTGGAACCGGTGATTGAAGCGTCCGGCATCGACCGGCGAAAATTCAACCGCGGCAACCAGGCAAAGTATATTGAGCGAGTGTCCGCCTGGGCGCAGGAGGAGACGCGCAGTTACCTGCTGCCGGAGGCACTGGAGAAGTTTGCCCAGTCTTTCCTTGCTGAACGCACCAAAGCGGATGGCGTGGTGCCGGAACATCCGCTTTTTGTCGCAATCGAGGAACTACTGGCTCAGCCGTTAACGCTTGACGATCTGGTGCTGACCAGCGCAATGCGTGAAATCCGCGAGGCGGTGGCGAAAGAGAAGCGTCGTCGCGGCGAACTGGGCTTTGACGATATGCTCAGCCGTCTGGATAGCGCATTGCGCAGCCCGAACGGCGAGGCGCTGGCCGCTGCGATCCGCGAACGCTTCCCGGTGGCGATGATCGATGAATTTCAGGATACCGATCCGCAGCAATACCGTATTTTCAGCCGTATCTGGCATGAGCAGCCAGAGTGCGGTCTGTTGTTGATTGGCGACCCGAAGCAGGCCATCTATGCGTTTCGCGGCGCCGATATTTTTACCTATATGAAAGCGCGCGATGAAGTGAGCGCTCGCTATACCCTTGATACCAACTGGCGCTCGTCGCCGGGAATGATTGCCAGCGTTAACCGCCTGTTTATGCAGATGGAAGACGCCTTTATGTTTCGCCAGATCCCATTCCTGCCGGTTAAATCCGCCGCTAAAAATGCGGGCCTGCGCTTTACCTTTCGTGGGGAAATGCAGCCAGCCATGAAAATGTGGCTGATGGACGGCGAAGGCGTCGGCGTCGGCGATTACCAGGGGTTTATGGCGCAGCTCTGCGCCTCGCAGATCCGCGACTGGCTGAGTGCTGGCCAGCAGGGCGAGGCGCTGCTGTACGAAGGTGAGGGCGAGCATGAGAAAGTGCGTCCGGTCAGAGCCTCGGATATCACCGTGCTGGTGCGTAGCCGCCACGAAGCGTCGCTTATTCGTGATGCCCTGATGCTGCTGGATATCCCCTCCGTCTATCTTTCTAACCGCGACAGCGTGTTCGACACGCCGGAAGCGCAGGAGCTGTTGTGGCTGTTGCATGCCGTGCTGGCGCCGGAGCGAGAGAGTACGTTGCGTAGCGCATTAGCCACCTCCATGCTGGGGTTGACCGCACAGGATATTGAAGCGCTGAATCTCGATGAACAGGCGTGGGATGAGAAAGTTGAGGAGTTCTCTCACTACCGCGAACTGTGGCAAAAACGCGGTGTGATGGCGATGCTGCGCACGTTGATGAGTGCGCGCAATGTGGCAGAGAATTTACTGGCTACGCCTGGCGGTGAGCGGCGGTTAACCGATATTCTGCATATCAGCGAGCTGTTGCAGGAAGCTGGAACGCAGCTTGAAAGTGAGCATGCACTTACCCGCTGGCTGGCGCAGCGCATCGCCGAACCGAATGCCAATGTCTCCAGCGAGCAGTTGCGTCTGGAGAGCGACAAACATCTGGTGCAGATTGTCACCATCCACAAATCCAAAGGCCTTGAGTACCCGCTGGTCTGGCTGCCGTTTATTGCGAATTTCCGCGTTCAGGATCAGGGTTTCTATCATGACCGCGAATCGTTTGCGGCGATGCTCGATTTAAGCCACGGCGACGAGAGTGTCGAACTGGCGGAAACCGAGCGCCTGGCGGAAGATTTGCGCCTGCTCTATGTGGCATTAACGCGCTCGGTCTGGCACTGCAGCCTGGGGATTGCGCCGCTGATTCGTCGTCGCGGTGGCAAAACGGGCGAAACTGATTTCCATCAGAGCGCGCTTGGGCGGCTGATTCAGAAAGGTGAAGCGCTCGATGCTGCCGGTTTGCAGCGTGCATTACAGGCGCTGTGCAATGACGATATCGCCCTTTGCACGCCGCCAGCCGCTGATAGCGACCGCTGGCAGCTGCCGCAAACGGCGTTGCCTGCTCTGAGCGCACGGGAAGTGACGCGTAAAATTGCCGACGACTGGCGCGTGACCAGCTATTCCGGCTTGCAGCAGCGTGCTCACGGCATCGCCCAGGATCTACTGCCGCGTCTGGATATCGATGCAGCCGGTGAGCGTGAGGTTGTTGCTGAACCGATGCTAACGCCACACCAGTTCCCGCGTGGCGCAGCGCCGGGAACCTTTTTACATAGCCTGTTTGAAGATCTGGATTTTACCCAGCCAATCTCCCCGCAATGGATGGCAGAAAGAGTGCTGGCAGGGGGTTACGAAGAGCACTGGGAGCCGGTACTGAGGCGCTGGCTGGAGAGCGTGCTGCATGCACCGCTGGCCGGAACGGGCATTTCGCTGAGCCAGCTTACGGCGAAGGAGAAACAGGTGGAGATGGAGTTCTACTTGCCTGTGACGAAGACGATGAGCGCTCAGGCACTGGATGCGCTAATTCGGCGCTACGATCCGCTGTCGGCAGGGTGCCCGCCGCTCGATTTCCGCGATGTGCGCGGCATGCTGAAAGGCTTTATCGATCTCGTTTTTCGCCACGACGGGCGCTACTACCTGCTGGATTACAAATCCAACTGGCTGGGCGAAAGCGCGGAGGCCTATACGCAGGAGGCGATGGCGACGGCAATGCAGTCGCACCGCTACGACTTGCAGTATCAATTATATAGCCTGGCGCTGCATCGTTACTTGCGCCACCGCATCGCGGATTACCGCTATGAACAGCATTTCGGCGGCGTAATCTACCTCTTTTTACGTGGCGTTGAGGCGCAAAACCCGCAGCAGGGTATCTTCACCACGCGTCCTGACGCGGCACTGATCGAACAGATGGATGCGTTATTTGCCGGAGAGACGCAGGAGGCGACGCCATGAGTATGACAACAAAATTACGTGAAGCGGCAGAGCTGAAGCTGCTGCGCCCGCTGGATGTGCAGTTCGCTCTGACGGTGGCAACAGAAGATGAACCGGCGGTGATGCTGGCTGCGGCGCTGCTCAGCCACGACGCCGGTGAAGGTCACGTCTGTTTGCCACTTTCGCGCCTGACGCCAGAAGCCTATGCCAGTGCGGGAACGATCTTTAGCCCGCTGTTTGAGCAGGCCGGAAACCCTGAAGACTGGCGGCAAACGCTGCTGGCATCGCATGCCGTCAGCGAAGGCGAAACGCCAGCGCCGCTGGTGCTGAGGGGGGATCGCCTCTACCTGAACCGCATGTGGCAAAACGAACGACAGGTGGCAGCATTTTTTGCCGAACGGCAGAGCCAACCCGAGGTGGATGAAGCCCGGCTGACGCAGGTACTGGAGACATTTTTTCCGACCACGGGCGAAATAAACTGGCAGAAAGTGGCGGCAGCCGTGGCGCTCACCCGGCGTATTTCGGTGATTTCCGGCGGACCGGGAACCGGCAAAACCACTACCGTAGCAAAACTGCTTGCGGCACTGGTACAGATGGTGGACGGCGGCAAATGCCGCATTTGTCTGGCCGCGCCGACCGGCAAAGCTGCCGCGCGGTTGACCGAGTCGCTGGGCAATGCGCTGCGTCAGCTGGATCTGACGGAACAACAGAAAGCGATGCTGCCGGACGAAGCCAGCACGCTGCACCGTCTGCTTGGCGCGCAGCCGGGCAGCCAGCGCCTGCGGCATCATGCCGATAACCCGCTGCATCTTGATGTGCTGGTGGTCGATGAAGCCTCAATGATTGATTTGCCGATGATGTCGCGTCTGATCGATGCGCTGCCGCCGCAGGCCCGGGTGATCTTTCTTGGCGATCGCGATCAGTTAGCTTCGGTGGAGGCCGGGGCGGTGCTGGGCGATATCTGTGCGTGGGTGAACGCTGGTTATACCCCGGAGCGCGCGGCACAGCTCTCACGTTTAACCGGCTCAACGGTTCCCGCCGGGGAAGGGCACTGCGCCAGCACGCTGCGCGACAGCCTGTGTTTGCTGCAAAAAAGCTATCGTTTTGGCAGTGATTCCGGGATTGGCCAACTGGCGGCGGCGGTCAACCGGGGTGATAAAAATGCCACCAGAGCAGTGTTTAGTCAGGGCTTTGGCGATATCGAGCGTAAACCGCTGCAGAGCGCAGAAGAGTATCAGGCGATGATCGACGACGCGCTCGCCGGCTATGGCCATTATCTGTCGCGGGTGCATGACAACGCCGCGCCGGAGGAGATTATCGCGGCGTTTAGCGAGTACCAGTTGCTGTGCGCATTACGCGAGGGGCCGTTTGGGGTGAGCGGGCTGAATGAGCGTCTGGAGCTGGCTCTGCTGCGTAAACGGCAGATCTCACGCCCGGCGCATTCGCGCTGGTATCACGGCCGTCCGATCATGATCTCTCGTAATGATTCGGCGCTGGGTTTATTTAACGGCGATATTGGTATCGCGCTGGAGCAGGGGCAGGGGATCCGCGTCTGGTTTCCGCTGCCGGACGGCAGCATCAAATCCGTGCAGCCCAGTCGCCTGCCGGAGCATGAAACGGCGTGGGCCATGACCGTGCATAAATCGCAGGGTTCGGAGTTCGATCATACGGCGCTGATCCTGCCGGGGCAGTTTGTACCGGTAGTCACGCGTGAGCTGGTTTATACCGCCATCACCCGTGCACGCAGGCGGCTGTCACTCTATGCCGACGAGCGTATTCTGGCGCAGGCCATTGCCACCCGCACCGAGCGGCGCAGCGGGCTGGATGCGTTTTTCAGCGAAGCAGAGTAACGCCCCCGCAGCGCGCGGGGGCAAGCTTTCAGGTAAGGTCGGCCATCAGCACTTTGGAACGGCGCTGATAGTTGTACATCTGCTTTTTGGTTTCCGGCAGCGAATCAATATCCACCGGGGTAAAGCCGCGCTCTTGGAACCAGTGAATGCTACGCGTGGTCAGCACAAACAGTTTGCTCAGGCCAATCTGTCTCGCTTGCGCGGCAATACGCTCCAGCAGGACTTCACCGCGCGATGAGCTGCGATAGTCCGGGTGTACCGCCACGCAGGCCATCTCGCCGATTTTCTCTTCCGGGAAGGGATAAAGCGCCGCACAGGCAATGGTCAGATTATCGCGTTCGATAATGGTGAATTTGTCGATCTCCATCTCCAGTTGCTCGCGGGAGCGGCGCACCAGAATGCCCTGTTGTTCAAGCGGGCGGATAAGTTCGAGAATGCCGCCAATATCGTTGATGGTGGCACGGCGGATCTGCTCGGCGCTCTCCATCACAATCTGCGTACCAATACCGTCGCGGGAGAACAGCTCCTGCAACAGCGCGCCGTCTTCCTGATAGCTGATCAAGTGGCTGCGACGCACGCCGCTGCGACAGGCTTTGACCGCGCCACGCAGGAAACGCACCGTACCGGAGTGGTAATCTCCTTTTGCTTCCAGCGCCTCGACGCGCGCCTGCGCTTCGTTCGGGAACAGTTCGGAAACAATATCGCCCTCGTCGTTCATTACCCCTTGCGACGAGCAAAAACCGATCATTTTTTCGGCTTTCAACTTGATGGCAAGTTGTGTGGCGATCTCTTCGGAGGTGAGGTTAAAGCTTTCTCCAGTGACAGACACCGCGACCGGCCCCATCAGCACAATCGCACCGCTGTCGAGCTGGCGATGGATCGCTTCTTCATCAATACGGCGAATACGTCCGCTGTGGCAATAATCCACGCCGTCATCGACGCCCAGCGGCTGGGAAATAATAAAGTTGCCGCTGACCACGTTAATATGCGCGCCCTGCAATGGCGTATTGTTGAGGCTCATCGACAGCCGCGCCGTGATGTCGAGCTGCAACAGGCCTGCCGCCTGCTTAACCAGTTCAAGGGTTTTTGCATCGGTCACGCGGGTGTGTTTGTGGTAAATCGGTTCATGATGATGTTCGGCAAGGTTGGCGTCGATTTGCGGACGCGCGCCGTACACCACCACCAGCCGGATGCCGAGGCTGTGTAACAGGCCGATATCATTGACAATACTGGAAAAATTCTCGTGTTCAATGGCTTCGCCGCCGAGCATAATGACAAATGTCTTTCCCCGATGGGCGTTAATATAGGGAACAGAATGGCGGAATCCTTGTACCAGTTCGGTTCTGCGCTCTCTTACCACGGCCTGCCCTCAATGCATGATTATTCGTAAATTCTGTATTTTTATTCTTTTCTGCCGTCCGGCGCAAGTGCAAATTTTGTCGTCATTCAATAAAGTTGCCCCGGCGAAGCCATTGGGCAGACATATGTTTACCCTTTAATGGATGACAGTTTATGCATCATTCGTTAAAGTTTTCGGTCAATTCTGACGAATAGCATTATTTAGCGAAAAATTGCTCGGGAGAGGCATGTCGGGAAGTCAATCATCGGTGAGCCGCCGCAGGTTATTAAAAGGGGCGGGGGCCATGTGGTTATTAAGCGTAAGCCAAATGGGCCTGGCAGCGGTAAGCCACGTAGTGGCGGTTCGCGTCTGGCCAGCGTCTACCTATACGCGCGTGACGGTGGAATCTAACCAGGTCATTAAATACAAGCAGTTCACGTTGAGTAACCCTGACCGGCTGGTGGTGGATCTCGAAGGTGTACACCTTAACTCCGTGCTTAAAGGCATGGGGACGCAGATTCGTGGCGACGATCCCTTTATCAAGTCTGCGCGCGTTGGTCAGTTTGATCCGCAAACCGTGCGCATGGTGTTTGAGCTGAAACAGGATGTTGCGCCGCAACTGTTCGCGCTGGCGCCGGTAGCTGGCTTCAAAGAGCGGCTGGTGATGGATCTCTATCCGGTGAATGCGAAAGATGTGCAGGATCCGCTGCTGGCGCTGCTGGAAGAGTACAACAAAGGCGATCTTGAACAGCAGGTACCGAAGCAGGATAGCGGCCCACAGCCGGGGAAAGCGGGGCGCGATCGGCCAATCGTTATTATGCTGGATCCTGGTCACGGCGGCGAAGATCCGGGGGCGATGGGGAAATACCGTACCCGCGAGAAAGACGTGGTGCTGCAAATCGCCCGCCGTCTGTACGCGCTGATCGAGAAAGAAGGCAATATGAAAGCCTATATGACGCGTAACGAGGATGTTTTCATCCCGTTGAAAGTGCGCGTTGCCAAAGCGCAAAAACAGCGTGCGGATCTGTTTGTGTCGATTCACGCCGATGCTTTCACCAGCCGTCAGCCGAGCGGTTCTTCAGTATTTGCCCTTTCGACCAAAGGGGCGACCAGCACGGCGGCGAAGTATCTGGCGGAGACGCAGAACGCTTCTGACCTTATTGGTGGCGTCAGTAAAAGCGGCGACCGTTATCTCGATCACACCATGTTCGATATGGTGCAGTCGCTGACCATCAATGACAGCCTGAAGTTCGGTAAAGCCGTACTCAACAAGCTTGGCAACGTTAACAATCTGCATAAAAATCAGGTTGAACAGGCCGGTTTTGCGGTGCTGAAAGCGCCGGATATTCCGTCGATTCTGGTCGAGACCGCGTTTATCAGTAATGTGGAAGAGGAACGTAAGCTGAAGACGGCCAAATTCCAGCAGGAAGTGGCGGAGTCGATTCTGGCGGGGATTAAAGCTTATTTCTCGGATGGCGCGACGCTGGCGAGAAGGGGATAATAGAGTGGCGCTGAAAGGCGCCATTTTTTACGGACCGCAGAAACAAAAAAACACCCGTTAAGGTGTTTATTGTGATTGGTTGCGGGGGCCGGATTTGAACCGACGACCTTCGGGTTATGAGCCCGACGAGCTACCAGGCTGCTCCACCCCGCGTCCGTCTGTTTACACTTCCATCATGTAAACTTTTTTCTTCACATTTTAATTGGTTGCGGGGGCCGGATTTGAACCGACGACCTTCGGGTTATGAGCCCGACGAGCTACCAGGCTGCTCCACCCCGCGTCCGTGGATGCGCACTATACTCTGCAAACTTAGCGATGCAACCTTTTTTTTGACTAATTCGACGAATTGCCGGGATTATGTGTAAAAACAATACAATTAGCTTATTTTTTATGCGAAATTGGCGATGGGTTGTGCTGACGCATTTCTTTAGTGAATAGGGTTTGTTATCTTCACCCCGCTGCAGGTTAATCAGAAGACGAGATATAATGAAAGGACGTTGGGCTAAGTTCGTACTCACAGGCGCCATGGTCGCAATCCTTGCCGCCTGTTCCTCCAAACCGACCGATCGCGGTCAACAGTATAAAGACGGAAAGTTTTCCCAGCCTTTTTCCCTGGTCAATCAACCTGACGCCGTCGGTGCGCCAATCAACGCCGGAGACTTCTCCGAGCAGGTTAATCAAATTCGTTCCGCTTCTCCGCGCCTCTATAGCAGCCAGAGCGGCCTTTACAATGCGATTCAGTCATGGCTGATGTCGGGCGGCGATACGCGCACCCTGCGCCAGTACGGTCTTGACGCGTGGCAGATGGAAGGAACGGATAATTACGGAAACGTGCAATTTACCGGGTACTACACGCCGGTAGTGCAGGCGCGCCACACGCGCCAGGGTGAGTTCCAGTACCCGATTTATCGCATGCCGCCCAAACGCGGCCGCTTGCCAACGCGCGCGGAAATCTATGCCGGCGCGCTCAGCGACAACTATGTGCTGGCGTACAGCAACTCGCTGATGGACAACTTTATTATGGATGTGCAGGGCAGCGGCTATATTGATTTTGGCGATGGCAGCCCGCTTAACTTCTTCAGTTACGCCGGAAAAAATGGCCATGCTTACCGCAGTATCGGCAAAGTGCTGATCGAGCGCGGCGAAGTGAAGAAAGAAGATATGTCGATGCAGGCCATCCGCGAATGGGGTGAAAAACACAGTGAAGCGGAAGTGCGCGCGCTGCTGGAAGAGAATGCGTCGTTTGTCTTCTTTAAACCGCAATCCTGGGCGCCGGTGAAAGGTGCCAGCGCAGTGCCACTGATTGGACGCGCTTCTGTTGCTTCCGATCGCAGCATTATTCCGCCGGGCACCACGCTGCTGGCGGAAGTACCGCAACTGGACAATAAAGGCAAATTCAACGGTCAGTATGAGCTGCGCCTGATGGTGGCGCTGGATGTTGGCGGCGCTATCAAAGGCCAGCACTTCGATATCTATCAGGGCATTGGCCCGGATGCCGGTCACCGCGCAGGCTGGTATAACCATTATGGCCGGGTCTGGGTGCTGAAAAACGCTCCGGGCGCGGGCACCAGCGGCGGCGTGTTCAGCGGCTGAGTGTGATACACTCTGCAACCCTCTTTCGCCTGCGGAAGAGGGTTTTCTGTTTTCTTTGAGGTCTGTTTTATGTCAGCAGTAATCAGCGATGCCTGGCGTCAGCGTTTTGGCGGCACGGCGCGTTTATATGGCGAGAAAGCGTTGCAGTGGTTTGCCGATGCGCATATCTGCGTGGTCGGTATCGGCGGCGTGGGTTCCTGGGCGGCTGAAGCGCTGGCGCGAACGGGCATCGGCGCGATCACGCTGATTGATATGGACGACGTGTGCGTGACCAACACCAACCGGCAGATCCACGCCCTGCGCGATAACGTTGGCCTGGCAAAAGCTGAGGTGATGGCGGATCGCATTCGCCAGATCAACCCGGAGTGCCGGGTGACGGTGGTGGATGACTTTGTGACTGCCGACAACGTTGCGCAACTGATGAGCCAGGGCTACAGCTATGTGATCGATGCGATCGACAGCGTACGCCCGAAAGCCGCACTCATTGCATATTGCCGTCGCAATAAGATCCCGCTGGTGACCACGGGCGGTGCCGGTGGGCAGATCGATCCAACGCAGATCCAGGTCAGCGATCTGGCGAAAACCATTCAGGATCCGCTGGCGGCAAAATTGCGCGAGCGATTGAAAAGTGATTTTGGCGTGGTGAAGAACAGCAAAGGGAAGCTCGGCGTCGACTGCGTATTCTCTACCGAAGCGCTGGTTTACCCGCAGGCGGACGGTTCAGTCTGTGCGATGAAAAGTACGGCGGAAGGGCCGAAACGTATGGATTGCGCAGCCGGTTTTGGTGCTGCAACGATGGTAACCGCAACCTTTGGTTTTATCGCGGTTTCCCATGCGCTGAAAAAACTGATGGCGAAAGCAGAGCGTCAGGTCAGCGCCTGACGGGCCGCATCCTGCACGGCGGCGGCCAGCTCCGCCAGCCCCTGGCTACGCGACGCGCTCAACTGGGCGCGTAACCCCAGTTCATCGAACAGCGACATCGGATCGTGCTGAATGAGATCCTCCGGGCGCTTGCCTTCTACTGCCGTCAACAGCACGGCCAGCAATCCGCGAACAATTCGCCCTTCGCTCTCGCCGAAGAAATGCATCGTTCCCTCCGCGCTCAGCGTTGAACCGAGCCAGACGCGATTTTCGCAGCCGGGAATTTCCCGCGCCTGCGCCTTCAGCGCTTCCGATGCTGCAGGCAGTTGCTTACCAAGCATAATCAACTGACGGTATTTATCTTCCCATTGGTTCAGTGCGCCAAACGTCTGGCGCAGAGTCTCTTCGGTAACGGTTGTGCCGAACGGGTGTCCGGCGAAAGTCGGGCTTGTCATTAATCCACCAATATTTCCAGGGCGCGGTCCACAGCCTGTACCAGCGCATCTACATCCTGTTGTGTATTATAGGGTGCAAATGAGGCGCGCAGGGTGCCGCTGACGCCAAGCGCGGCCAGCAGCGGCTGGGCGCAGTGCTGACCGGCGCGCAGCGCAATACCGTAACCTGCAAGCAGTGTCACCATATCGCCGTGATGTACGCCGTCAAAATCGAAGGCCAGCAGGCTTGAGTCCTGGCAGCGAAAGGAGCGGAAACCCGGACGTTTAGCCAGTTGATCTTCTGCCAGCGTCGCCAGCCCGCGGCTGTAGCTCTCCGCCTGGGCGGTATCCAGCGTTTTCAGCCACTCCAGCGCCGCGCTGAGGCCAATCACGCCCGCCACGTTTGGCGTACCAGCCTCCAGCTTGTACGGCACAGGCTGAGTGGTGAAGCCGTCAAATGTCACTTCGCTGATCATCTTGCCGCCGCCCAGCCACGGCGTCATCTCATCCAGCAATTCCGCTTTCCCATACAGCGCGCCGATGCCGTTAGGACCGTAGAGTTTATGGCCGGAAAATGCATAGAAATCGATATCCAGCCGCTGCACGTTGGCCGGGAAATGCACGACGCCCTGCGCACCATCGACCATCACCACCATGCCTGCCGCATGCGCCAGCGTAATCGCCTGCGCCAGATCCGGGCAACCGCCGGTGACATTGGACATCTGCCCCAGCGCCAGGATGCGGCTACGCGAGGTGATAAGCGACGATAGTTGGTTGATATCCGGCAGGTGATCGGCGCCGAGCGGCAGTTTCACCACCCGCGCGCCGGTTTGTTGCGCCACCATCAGCCACGGCACCAGGTTGGCATGATGTTCCGCCTCGCTGACAATGATTTCATCGCCCGCTTGCAGGCGCGGGCGTGCATAGCATTGGGCGACCATGTTGATGGCTTCGGTGGTACCGCGCGTCCAGACGATATTTTTGCCGGAGGGCGCATTGAGCAGCGCGGCGACCTGGTCACGCGCGGCTTCGTAGCGTGCGGTTAACTGCTGCGCCTGGGCAAACTGGCTGCGGTGCACATTACCTGCGCTGAGGCTGTAAAACTGTTGTGTGGCATCAATTACCGCCTGCGGTTTCAGGGCGGTGGCGGCGCTATCCAGATAGACACCCGCGTCGGCCAGCGCCGGGAACTGCGCGCGAAATTGCGATGGGTTAAATGCGTTCATGCGATTCCTCGTATCAATAGCGCGATCGTCGCGCAATTTTTCTGTCGGAGCAAGAACGTTGCACTCCATCGGAATTGTCTGTTTGTCCTGGCAGGGAGATGTAAGCAGGTTATGCTAAATAGTGTTAGGTAAATGTTTAAGACTCTTCCACTAAGAGTATTTCACAGCATTAATTGCCAGAAGGAGAAGAAGATGAAGAAGACTGCCGCAATTATTTCTGCATGTATGTTTACTTTTGCCCTGAGCGCCTGTTCCGGTCCGAATTACGCGTTACATACCAATGATGGACGCACGATCGTCTCGGAAGGGAAACCGAAAACTGACGATCAGACCGGCCTGATTTCGTATAAAGACGCTAACGGCAACGAACAGCAGATCAACCGTAGCGACGTGAAAGAGATGGTCGCGCTGGATAAGTAAGCGCTGAATGTGAGGTAAAAAAAAAGCACCGCAATCTTGCGGTGCTACATTAATCACTATGGACAGACAGGGTAAATGTACAGGAAGTGAAAAAGGGGTAGCGTCGCTACCGTGGTCTGAATCGCAGACCAATTGCAAACACAACAACACAACATCACAACCGTAAGCCAAAAGCCCTTCAGAACACGCATTCCGAAAAAAGCTCTTCGTTCCGGCTCAGGAAGTGCCGCCACTATAGGTATTTGCTGGTAGAAGCTCAACGGACAATTTATAATGGCTCAGATAAAAAAAACTAATAGGTTAATCACTGTTTCCTGTTTGTTAAATTGCCTTTACATCTAAGCCTGAAAACCATGTCCAAGCGATTACCACCACTGAATGCATTACGCGTTTTTGATGCTGCCGCACGCCATTTAAGTTTCACGCGCGCAGCTGATGAGCTTTTTGTGACGCAGGCCGCAGTAAGCCACCAAATCAAGTCTCTTGAGGATTTCCTCGGGCTCAAACTCTTTCGCCGACGCAACCGTTCACTGCTGCTGACCGAAGAGGGGCAGAGCTATTTTCAGGATATTAAAGAAATATTTTCCCAACTGACGGAAGCCACACGTAAGTTGCAGGCGCGCAGTGCAAAAGGCGCGCTAACCGTCAGTTTGCTCCCCAGTTTTGCCATCCAGTGGATGGTGCCAAGGCTCTCCGACTTTAACTCAACTTATCCGGGAATTGACGTTCGTATCCAGGCCGTTGACCGTCAGGAAGATAAACTGGCGGACGATGTCGACGTGGCGATTTTTTACGGGCGCGGTAACTGGCCGGGAATGCGCGTCGAAAAATTGTACGCCGAATATTTGCTGCCGGTCTGTTCGCCGCTGTTGCTGACGGGCGATAAAGCGCTGAAAACGCCGGAAGATTTAGCGCACCACACTTTATTGCACGACGCATCGCGTCGCGACTGGCAAACTTATACGCGGCAATTAGGTCTTAACCTCAACGTTCAGCAGGGACCCATCTTCAGCCACAGCTCTATGGTGCTTCAGGCGGCCATCCACGGACAGGGGATCGCACTGGCCAACAATGTAATGGCACAGTCCGAAATCGAGGCAGGTCGCCTGGTCTGCCCGTTTAATGATGTTCTGGTCAGTAAGAATGCGTTTTATCTGGTTTGTCATGACAGTCAGGCAGAACTGGGTAAAATAGCCGCCTTTCGTCAGTGGATCCTGGCCAAAGCGGCAAGCGAACAGGAAAAATTCCGTTTCCGTTATGAACATTAATGCGCGCGCGTGGCGCGTATGACTTTTTAGGGTACTCACATGACCAGCCGTTTTATGTTGATTTTCGCCGCGGTGAGCGGTTTTGTATTTGTCGCGCTCGGCGCATTCGGCGCGCATGTTTTACGTAAAACTTTGGGTGTGCCGGAGATGAGCTGGATCCAGACCGGCCTCGAATATCAGGCATTCCACACGCTGGCCGTGCTGGGCCTGGCGGTGGCGATGCAGCGTCGCATCAGCATCTGGTTTTACTGGAGTAGTGTTTTTCTTGCGCTGGGCACCGTGCTGTTTAGCGGCAGCCTCTATTGCCTGGCACTTTCGCATTTACGCTTGTGGGCGTTTGTTACGCCAGTCGGTGGGGTTTGTTTCTTAATCGGCTGGGCATTGATGTTGATTGGCGCAATTCGTCTGAAACGTAGGGGCGTTGTTCATGAATAAAGTGGTATTGCTGTGCCGCCCGGGTTTTGAGAAAGAGTGCGCAGCCGAAATTACCGATAAAGCTGGCCGCCTTGAGGTGTTCGGTTTTGCCCGGGTGAAAGAGAATTCGGGCTATGTCGTGTTCGAGTGCTATCAGGAAAACGACGCGGACAAAGTGGCGCGCGAGCTGCCGTTCAGTTCGCTGATTTTCGCCCGTCAGATGTTTGTCGTGGGCGAACTGTTGCGCGATCTGCCGCCAGAAGATCGTATTACGCCGATCGTCGGTATGTTGCAGGGCGTGGTGGAGAAAGCCGGGGATTTGCGCGTCGAGGTGGCCGATACCAACGAAAGCAAAGAACTGATGAAGTTCTGCCGCAAGTTCACCGTGCCGCTGCGCGGTGCGCTGCGTGAAGCAGGCGTGCTGGCGCGCAATGATTCGCCGAAACGTCCGGTGGTGCATATCTTCTTTATTGCTCCTGGCTGCTGTTATACCGGTTATTCGTATTCGTATAACAATTCTCCGTTCTATATGGGCATCCCGCGCCTGAAGTTCCCGTCGGATGCGCCGAGCCGTTCAACCCTCAAACTGGAAGAGGCGTTCCACGTCTTTATTCCGGCGGACGAATGGGATGAGCGCCTGGCCAACGGCATGTACGCGGTAGATCTCGGTGCCTGCCCGGGCGGCTGGACCTATCAACTGGTGAAACGCAATATGTGGGTGTCTTCTGTGGATAACGGCCCGATGGCGCAAAGCCTGATGGATACCGGGCAGGTCACCTGGCTGCGGGAAGATGGTTTCCGTTACCGGCCGAACCGCAATAACATCTCATGGATGGTGTGCGATATGGTGGAAAAACCGGCGAAAGTCGCCGCGCTGATGGCGCAGTGGCTGGTGCAGGGCTGGTGCCGCGAAACTATTTTCAACCTGAAGCTGCCGATGAAAAAGCGCTATGAAGAGGTGTCAAATAACCTCGCCTTTATCCAGCAGCAGCTGGATGAACATAATATCGCTGCGCAAATTCAGGCGCGCCAGCTGTACCACGATCGCGAAGAAGTCACGGTACATGTGCGTCGTATGTGGGCGGCCGTCGGCGGTCGTCGCGACGAGCGTTAAAACCAGCTGAGCCGGGCAATGTCCGGCTCAGGCGAGTTCGCTGTCAGAGACAATATGCGTCACATCATCCAGGTGCCCAATCCGCGCCTCTCCCGAACGGTTGAATTTACTCTTATCGATCAGCAGTAACGACTGCGCCGCGCGTTTCAGCAGAATGGATTTGAACCCGGCATTGTAGGTGTTTGAATCCCAGAGCGTGCCGCTGCTGTCGATCCCTTCGCAGGAAAAAATAAACAGGTCGATATCGAGCGATTTGAGCTGGGAGATGAGCGACGGATTGACGTAGCAGCCATATTTGCGCTCCAGCGTGCCGCCGGAACTGATCAGTTGCAGATGTTCACGCTTGGCCAGCTCCTGGCAAATTGGGTGGCTGTTGGTAAAGACATGGAGATTGCAGTCCGGCAACTGGCGAGCGAGATACCAGCAGGTGGAGCTGGCGTCCAGCGCGATCACCATGCCTTCTTCTATCCAGCCAAGCGCTTTGCGGGCGATATCCGCCTTGTGGGCATAATGGCTTTTCAGGCGGATATGAAAGGGATCGCCGCTGTCCTGATTTTCCTGGTGGAGCGTCCTGGCGCGCCCGTGATTGCGCAGCACTTTTCCCTGCGCCTGCAATTCACTGAGATCGCGGCGAATCGTCTCTTTGCTGACGTTGAGCTGCACTGACAATGCTTCGGTTGTCAGGCTCTGGTGATGCCTCAACAGATCGATGATGGTTTGTTGGCGTGCCGCTTTCATTTGCTCTTCTTCCGTCATCCGATGAAGGCCTGCATCATGCGGGCGCTACGGGCAAAAAGATTACGGCGTTACCCCTTTCTTTAAAAGAATATTCCGTTACTTCGCGAGCTCTCCTGTGATACCGATCGCAAAGGTTTTTTGCGAAAGAAACGGGTGAGATGTTGCCACAGAAGAAAAGGCGCCCTGATTTCAGGACGCCTGAGCGCTTACGGGTTACTGGCTTTGGCCAGCTCTTTGGTTAACGGCAACATAATCCGCATCACGTCGCGGCTACGGTGCGCAATACGGCCGGGCAGGGCTTGATCGAGGAACTGCTGGTTATCGATGCGCGCGTTGTGGTAGCTGATGCCATCAGGGAAACTTTTTGATTTCGCCCGCTGTTGCATGCCGTCTTTCTTGCCGAGCGACCAGTTGGTGGCTTCCACCGACAGAACCGGGATCCCCGCTTTATCAAACACCTCGGCATCGTTGCAGCAACTGGTGCCTTTCGGGTAATCAGGGTTAAGGCCGGGATTTATCATCGCGCTGATACCGTGGGCGCGGGCGATAGCCAGCGCACGATCCCGCGTCAGTTTACGGACCGATGCTGGCGTATTTTTGCCACTATTAAAGTAGAGCTTGTCGCCGACAATCAGGTTATTAAGGTTGATCACCAGCAGGGTATTTTTCTTCTCTTGCTCGCTCATCCGAGCGAGCACGTTTGCCGCGCCAAGATGGCCCTCTTCCTCACCGCTGGTGGCGACAAAGCGGATGCTGTACTGCGTTGGCACGGATTTCAGCACCTGCGCCAGTTCCAGCATCACGCCCAGCGCGGCCGCGTTGTCATCCAGGCCCTGAAGCGTCAGGCCGCCCAGATTGTTATCGACATCGGCATCGCTATGCGGCGCATACGTATCAAGATGCGCCATAATCATGATCTGCTGCGGCAGCGTGCCTTCATGGGCGGCGATCACCGTACTGCCGGTGACATTTTGCCAGTTCTGCCGGTTATCTTTGGTGGTGTAGCGGTAGCGGGTTTTGAACTTGCGGATATCGCTCTGGTATCCCATCTGTTCAAACTGCTGCTGCAAATAGTCTGCGGAGAGCATTTCAGCCGGTGTGCCGGTCATGCGTCCAGGAAAGAGGGTGGCAATGTGGCGAGCCTGCTCGTTGGCAAATTCACCGGGTTGGGACGTACGGGCATGAGCCGGAAGGATAAAGCATACGCCGAGCGCCAGGGCAGCGGTACGGAGGCGCAATGCGGAAAACATAGAGAGTCCTTTATGCAGCAATTTTTTTGACGCGCTTAGTATGAAACTGTGACCAGGTTTACACAATTTCATTTGTTCTTAACCTGCCGAAAATGCTCGCCTTAAGCACTTTTTGATATTTGTATTGCCACTGCGTTATTCCTTTGCGGAACTACTCATTCCAATTCGTAATTTCATTCGCCCGGAACCGCCCCCTATAGTCGCACTATTGCTGGCTGTAAGTGAGTTGCTTTGTGGATTACCTGCCATTATTTGCTGAAGTAAAAGACCGCCCCGTACTGGTGATTGGCGGCGGCGAAATCGCCGCGCGCAAGATCACCTTTTTGCGTCGCGCTGGCGCACGCGTGCAGGTTGTCGCGCAACGGCTGGAACCGCAACTGCAACAGCTTGCCGACAGCCAGGCGATTCACTGGCTGGCGACCGAATTTGACGAAGCACAGCTGGATGCCGTTTTCCTGGTGATTGCGGCAACCGATGACACGGCGCTGAATCAGCGCGTCTTTGCGGCAGCAAATGCGCGTCACAAGCTGGTCAACGTCGTGGATAACCAGCCGCTGTGTTCCTTTATTTTCCCGTCGATTGTTGATCGCTCGCCGCTGCTGGTGGCGATTTCCTCTGGCGGAACCGCGCCGGTGCTGGCGCGTCTGCTGCGTGAAAAGATAGAAGCGCTGCTGCCGGGCAATCTGGGCCGTATGGCGGAAGTGGCCGGGCGCTGGCGTTCGCGGATTAAAGCCTTTCGCCGCACCACGGATGAACGTCGCCGCTTCTGGGAAAGCGCTTTTCGCGGGCGTTTTGCCAGCCTGATGGCTGCCGGAGATGAACCCGCCGCCGAAAAAGCGCTCGAAGCCGAACTGAAACAGCCGGGTTCGGGTAGCGGAGAAATTATCCTGGTTGGCGCCGGTCCGGGCGACGCGGGGCTGCTGACGTTGCGCGGTTTGCAGGTGATCCAGCAGGCCGACGTGGTGTTTTACGATCATCTGGTCAGCGATGAAGTGCTGGAGCTGACCCGCCGCGATGCAGAGAAAATCTGCGTCGGTAAACGCGCCAGTTCCCATTCGGTGGCGCAGCATGAGACCAACCGCATGCTGGTGGATGCGGCGCGCGAAGGTAAAACGGTGGTGCGGCTGAAAGGCGGCGACCCGTTTATTTTTGGCCGCGGCGGTGAAGAGTTACAGGCGGCGGCAGAAGCCGGCATTCCTTTTCAGGTGGTGCCGGGCGTCACGGCGGCCTCCGGCGCGACGGCTTATGCAGGCATTCCCCTGACGCACCGGGATTTTGCCCAGTCGGTAACATTTGTCACCGGCCACTATAAAGCCGACAGCGTACCGTTCGACTGGGCGCAACTGGCGCAAAGCCGACAGACGCTGGCGATTTATATGGGCACCATGAAAGCGGCAGAGATCAGCGAACAACTGATTGCTCACGGGCGCGATAAAACCACGCCGGTGGCGGTGATCTCTCGCGGTACGCGCGCGGAGCAACAGGTTACTACCGGCACACTAGAACAACTCGAGGAACTGGCGCATGCTGCGCCGATGCCCGCCCTGCTGGTGGTGGGCGAAGTGGTGCAGCTTCATCGCGAGCTCGCCTGGTTCCGGCATACGACAGCAACGGACGCCTTTGACGCCTCCGTGATTAAACTGGCTTAAGGAATGGTTATGGATCAAAAACGACTCACTCACCTGCGACAACTGGAGGCGGAAAGCATCCATATCATCCGCGAAGTGGCCGCCGAATTTTCCAACCCGGTGATGATGTACTCCATCGGCAAAGATTCCAGCGTGATGTTGCATCTGGCGCGTAAAGCCTTCTATCCGGGCACGCTGCCGTTTCCGCTGCTGCACGTCGATACCGGCTGGAAATTCCGTGAGATGTATGAATTCCGCGACCGTACCGCCAAAGCATATGGCTGCGAACTGCTGGTGCACAAAAACCCGGAAGGGGTGGCGATGGGGATTAACCCGTTCGTGCACGGCAGCGCGAAACATACCGACATTATGAAAACCGAAGGGCTGAAGCAGGCTCTGAACAAATACGGTTTTGACGCGGCTTTCGGCGGCGCGCGCCGCGACGAAGAGAAATCACGCGCCAAAGAGCGTATTTACTCCTTCCGCGACCGTTTCCACCGCTGGGATCCGAAGAACCAGCGTCCGGAGCTGTGGCACAACTACAACGGCCAGATCAACAAGGGTGAAAGCATTCGCGTTTTCCCGCTCTCGAACTGGACCGAGCTGGATATCTGGCAGTACATCTTCCTGGAAAATATTGAAATCGTTCCGCTGTACCTGGCGGCAGAGCGCCCGGTACTGGAGCGCGACGGTATGCTGATGATGATCGATGACGACCGTATCGATCTGCAACCTGGCGAAGTGATCGAGCAGCGGATGGTGCGTTTCCGTACGCTCGGCTGCTGGCCGCTGACCGGCGCGGTGGAATCTTCCGCGCAGACGCTGCCGGAGATCATTGAAGAGATGCTGGTTTCCACCACCAGTGAACGTCAGGGCCGCGTGATTGACCGCGACCAGGCCGGCTCGATGGAGCTGAAAAAACGTCAGGGATACTTCTAAGGAGCCGCCATGAATACCACTATTGCCCAACAAATTGCCAACGAAGGCGGCGTTGAAGCGTATCTGCACGCTCAGCAGCACAAAAGCCTGCTGCGCTTTCTGACCTGCGGCAGCGTCGATGACGGGAAAAGCACCCTGATCGGCCGTCTGCTGCACGATACCCGCCAGATCTATGAAGATCAGCTCTCTACGCTGCATAACGACAGTAAACGCCACGGCACGCAGGGCGAAAAACTCGACCTTGCGCTGCTGGTGGACGGCCTGCAAGCGGAGCGTGAGCAGGGCATTACCATTGATGTGGCCTATCGCTATTTCTCCACGGAGAAGCGCAAATTTATCATCGCCGATACGCCAGGGCATGAGCAGTACACCCGCAATATGGCCACCGGCGCGTCCACCTGCGATCTGGCGATTTTGTTGATCGATGCGCGTAAAGGCGTGCTGGATCAAACCCGTCGCCACAGCTTTATCTCCACGCTGCTGGGTATCAAGCACCTGGTGGTGGCAGTGAATAAAATGGATCTGGTGGAATTTAGCGAAGAGATCTTCGAAAACATCCGCCAGGACTACCTGACCTTTGCTGAACAACTGCCGGGCAGCCTGGATATCCGTTTCGTGCCGCTGTCGGCGCTGGAAGGCGATAACGTTGCCAGCCAGAGCGAAAAAATGCCGTGGTACAGCGGCCCGACGCTGCTGGAAGTGCTGGAAATCGTCGAGATCCAGCGCGTAGTCGATACCCAGCCGATGCGTTTCCCGGTGCAGTATGTTAACCGCCCGAACCTCGACTTCCGTGGTTTCTCCGGTACGCTGGCGTCCGGCGTGGTGAGCGTGGGTCAACGCATTAAAGTGCTGCCATCAGGCGTGGAATCGACCATTACCCGCATCGTCACGTTTGATGGCGATTTACAGGAAGCGGGAGCGGGCGAAGCCATTACGCTGGTGCTGAAAGATGAGATCGACATCAGCCGCGGCGACCTGATTCTTGATGCGCAGGAAACCCTGCCAGCCGTACAGCGCGCGTCGCTTGACGTGGTGTGGATGGCGGAACAGCCGTTGCAACCGGGCCAGAGCTTTGACATCAAAGTGGCGGGCAAAAAGACGCGCGCACGCGTCGATGCCATTCAGTATCAGGTGGACATCAACAATCTGACGCAGCGCCAGGTCGAGAGCCTGCCGCTGAACGGCATTGGTCTGGTTGATTTGACCTTTGATGAACCGCTGACGCTGGACGCGTATCAGCAAAACCCGGTCACCGGCGGCATTATCTTTATCGATCGGCTGAGCAACGTGACCGTGGGCGCGGGTATGGTGCGTGATGTTCATATTGAACAGACGACCAGCGCCTCGGAGTTCAGCGCGTTTGAACTGGAGCTGAACCAGCTTATCCGTAAGCACTTCCCGCACTGGGGCGCGCGCGATCTGCTGGGAGGCAAATAATGGCTCTGCATGACGAAAATGTCGTCTGGCATGCCCATCCGGTAACGCCTGAGCAGCGCGAACAACTCCACGGTCACCGTGGGGTTGTGCTGTGGTTTACCGGGCTCTCCGGCTCCGGCAAATCGACGGTCGCTGGCGCGCTGGAAGAGGCGCTGCATAAGGCAGGTGTCAGTACTTATCTGCTGGATGGCGACAATGTGCGCCACGGTTTGTGCAGCGATCTCGGCTTTAGTGATGACGATCGCAAAGAGAATATCCGCCGCGTCGGCGAAGTAGCCAAACTGATGGTGGAATCCGGGCTGGTGGTGCTGACGGCATTTATTTCGCCGCACCGCGCTGAGCGCCAGATGGTGCGTGAACGCCTCGGGGAAGGGCGTTTTATCGAAGTGTTTGTCGATACGCCGCTGGCGATTTGTGAAGCGCGCGATCCTAAAGGGTTGTACAAGAAAGCGCGCGCCGGTGAACTGCGTAATTTCACCGGGATTGATTCGGTTTACGAAGCGCCCAAATCGCCGGAAGTTCACCTGCAAGGTGAACAATTGGTAACAAATTTGGTCAGCCAATTATTAGACCTCCTCCGGGAGAGCGATATTATCAGATCCTGAGACGGTACTGGCGATACGCGCCTTCTTCAGGCATTACGGCGTTGAGATTACGCTTCCTGAATTGGCGCACGTATCTCCTGTTTACCGGTCGTACAGGCAACAGGATCCGATATGCGTAACAGTCAGAACATCACCCTCACACGGTCGCCACCACTCCCTGCGACCTCCGACGAAACCACATGGTCTTTTCCCGGGGCCGTGGTGGGGTTCGTTGCATGGCTGCTGGCGCTGGCGATCCCGTTTATGATTTACGGTTCCAACACGCTATTTTTCTTTCTCTATACCTGGCCGTTTTTCCTCGCGCTGATGCCCGTCTCCGTGGTGGTCGGCATTGCATTGTATTCGCTGCTCGGTGGCCGGTTGCTTTACAGCAGCGTGGCGACGCTGTTGACGGTCGCCGCCATGTTTGGCGTGCTGTTTATGTGGTTGCTGGGCTAGCGGCCTTACGTCAAAGCGTAACCCTCATTAAGGCAATGTGTCCGGCTACGGTTCGGAAGACATTTATGATAAAGTCTGGCGCTTGCGCGGCATCGCCCGGCCCCGGAGTGGAGTCTGACGAAAAGTTATGGGATGATGGTGCCGTTTTTCAGGGGGCAGGATGGGTAAACTAACGCTGCTATTGCTGGCTTTACTGGTCTGGCTACAGTACTCGCTGTGGTTTGGCAAGAATGGTCTGCATGACTACGGCCGCGTCAGCGAAGATGTGGCGACACAGCAGGCGACGAACGCCAAATTAAAATCGCGTAACGATCAGCTTTTCGCCGAAATTGACGACCTCAATGGCGGTCAGGAAGCGATTGAGGAACGCGCACGCAATGAATTAACCATGACTAAGCCGGGCGAAACGTTTTATCGTCTGGTGCCGGACTCGTCAAAGCGTACGCCGGGGTCAGCGCAAAACCAGAATCAGAATCAAAACACACAAAATAATCGATAAACAGTCCCGGGTTTACGACATGTCAGCACTAATTCCGGACGTCTGTGCCGTGGTGCCGGCCGCCGGATTCGGCCGCCGCATGCAAACGGAATGTCCTAAGCAGTATCTCTCCATTGGCCAAAAAACCATTCTTGAGCACGCCGTAGACGCGCTGCTTGCCCACCCGCGCGTCAGCCGGGTGATTATTGCCGTCAGTCCAGGCGACGAGCGCTTTGCCCGTCTGCCGCTGGCGCAACATCCGCAGATTACCGTGGTGAACGGCGGCGCAGAACGCGCTGATTCGGTGCTGGCGGGCTTAAAAGCCGCTGGCGACGCACAGTGGGTGCTGGTGCATGATGCCGCGCGTCCTTGTCTGCATCAGGATGATTTAAACCGGCTGTTACAGCTCAGCGAAACCAGCCGCGTCGGCGGTATTCTTGCCGCGCCGGTGCGCGACACCATGAAACGCGCGGAGCCGGGAAAAACAGCGATTGCCCATACCGTCGAGCGTAATGATTTATGGCATGCGCTAACGCCGCAATTTTTCCCGCTGCAACTGCTGCACGATTGCCTGACCCGCGCGCTAAATGAAGGCGCGACGATCACCGACGAAGCGTCGGCGCTGGAGTATTGCGGATTCCACCCGGAGTTGGTTGCCGGACGCGCGGATAATATTAAAGTGACCCGACCGGAAGATTTACGGCTGGCAGAATTCTATCTGACCCTTTCTGACCTTCAGGAGAAAGTATAATGCGCATTGGACACGGTTTTGACGTACACGCCTTTGGCGGTGAAGGCCCGATTATTATCGGCGGCGTACGCATTCCTTACGAGAAAGGGCTGCTGGCGCACTCTGATGGCGATGTGGCACTGCATGCGCTGACAGATGCTCTGCTGGGCGCGGCGGCGCTGGGCGACATCGGCAAACTGTTCCCGGATACCGATCCGGCATTTAAAGGCGCCGATAGCCGCGCGCTGCTGCGCGAGGCCTGGCGACGCATTCAGGCGAAGGGCTATACGCTGAGTAACGTTGATGTGACCATCATTGCCCAGGCGCCGAAAATGCTGCCGCACATTCCGCAGATGCGCGTCTTCATCGCCGAAGATCTCGGCTGCCATATGGATGATGTCAACGTCAAAGCCACCACCACCGAGAAACTTGGTTTTACCGGGCGTGGCGAAGGCATTGCCTGTGAAGCGGTAGCGCTGCTGGTGAAGGCGGCAAAATGACAGAATTCGAAAACCTGACCTGGCTGCATGGCAAACCAGCAGGTAGCGGGATCCTCAAAGCCAACCCGGAAGATTTCGTCGTTGTGGAAGATCTCGGCTTTGAACCGGATGGCGAAGGCGAACATATTCTGGTGCGTATTCTGAAAAGTGGCTGCAACACCCGTTTTGTGGCAGATGCGCTGGCAAAATTCCTAAAAATTCATGCACGCGAAGTGAGCTTCGCCGGGCAAAAAGATAAACATGCGGTGACCGAGCAATGGCTCTGCGCCCGCGTGCCTGGCAATACGATGCCGGATCTCAGCACGTTTGAGCTTGAAGGCTGTAAAGTGCTGGAGTATGCCCGCCATAAGCGCAAGCTGCGGCTGGGTGCATTGCAGGGCAACGCATTTACGCTGGTGCTGCGTGAAGTGAGCGATCGGGCGGATGTGGAAGCCCGTTTGCAGACCATCAGTGAAAAAGGTGTGCCGAATTATTTCGGTGCGCAGCGTTTTGGTATTGGCGGCAGCAATTTGCAGGGCGCGTTGCGCTGGGCGCAAAGCGCTGCGCCGGTTCGCGATCGTAATAAACGCAGCTTCTGGCTGTCGGCGGCGCGCAGCGCGTTGTTTAATCAAATCGTCAACGAACGATTGAAAAAAACAGACTTTAATCAAGTTGTTGACGGCGATGCGCTACAATTAGCGGGGCGTGGTAGCTGGTTTGTCGCCAGCGAGGAAGAGCGCGCGGAATTGCAGGCGCGCGTCGATGCGAAAACCTTAATGATTACCGCCGCGCTGCCGGGTAGCGGCGATTGGGGCGCGCAGCGCGCAGCGCTGGCGTTTGAGCAACAGGCGGTTGCCGATGCGCCGGAGTTACAGGCGTTGCTGGTGCGGGAAAAAGTAGAAGCTGCGCGCCGCGCAATGCTGCTCTATCCGCAGAAGCTTTGCTGGAACTGGTGGGATGATGTCACCGTCGAGTTACGTTTCTGGCTCCCGGCGGGAAGTTTTGCCACCAGCGTGATCAGGGAACTTATTAACACATCGGGTGATTATGCGAATATTGCTGAGTAACGATGACGGGATCCACGCGCCGGGAATCCAGACGCTGGCAAAAGCGCTGCGCGAGTTTGCCGATGTTCAGGTGGTCGCGCCCGATCGTAACCGCAGCGGTGCGTCTAATTCACTGACGCTCGAATCTTCGCTCCGTACTTTTACCTTTGAAAACGGTGATATCGCTGTACAGATGGGCACGCCGACCGACTGCGTTTTCCTTGGGGTGAACGCGCTGATGCGTCCGCGCCCGGATGTGGTGGTTTCCGGCATTAATGCCGGGCCGAATCTCGGCGACGATGTGATCTACTCTGGCACCGTTGCCGCTGCGATGGAAGGGCGTCATCTCGGTTTTCCGGCGCTGGCCGTCTCGCTCAACGGGCATACCCATTATGAAACGGCCGCCGCCGTCACCTGCTCTCTTCTGCGTGCGCTCAGCCGCGAGCCGCTGCGTACCGGGCGGATCCTCAATATCAACGTGCCGGATCTGCCGCTCGATCAGATCAAGGGTATTCGCGTTACCCGTTGCGGTAGCCGTCACCCGGCCGATCAGGTTATTCCGCAGCAGGATCCTCGCGGCAACACACTGTACTGGATTGGTCCGCCCGGGGAAAAATGCGATGCCGGGCCGGATACGGATTTTGCAGCCGTGGATGAAGGCTACGTCTCTGTCACGCCGTTGCATGTAGATTTAACAGCATACAGCGCGCATGATGTGGTGTCGGGCTGGCTGGATCGTGTCGGGGTGAATTCGCAATGGTGAGTAAACGCGTACAGGATCTTCTCAATCAATTACGCGCGCAGGGCATTAAAAATGAGCGGGTGCTTGAGGCGTTATCGCAAGTGCCGCGCGAGAAATTTATCGATGAGGCGTTTGAACACAAAGCGTGGGATAACGTCGCGTTACCTATTGGTCAGGGGCAAACCATTTCGCAGCCGTATATGGTGGCGCGAATGACCGAGCTGCTGGATCTGACACCTGCGTCGCGGGTGCTGGAAATCGGCACCGGCTCCGGCTATCAAACGGCGATTCTGGCGCGTCTGGTACACCATGTCTGTTCTGTTGAACGCATTAAAAGCCTGCAATGGCAGGCGCGCCGCCGCCTGAAACAGCTCGATCTACACAATGTTTCTACTCGTCACGGTGATGGCTGGCAGGGGTGGCAGGCCCGCGCTCCGTTTGACGCCATTATTGTGACCGCCGCACCGCCGGAGATCCCTGCCGCATTGATGTCGCAACTGGACGATGGCGGCCTTCTTGTTTTACCCGTAGGCGATGAAATGCAGCAGTTGAAGCGCGTTCGTCGGCGGGGAAGCGAATTTATTATTGATACTGTGGAAGCGGTGCGCTTTGTTCCGCTGATAAGAGGCGAACTGGCCTGAGTTACAGAGTTTTCCCTGGGATTTTCAGGCCGTAACAGCGTATGGTAGGCACATTTGCCGCCAGGCGTCGCGGTTATCTTTAAGTCATTGGTTATCTAAATATTGTTGGGGGATAAATGAGCGCGGGAAGCCCGAAATTCACCGTAAGCCGTATTGCGGCATTGTCACTGGTTTCGCTGTGGCTGGCAGGGTGTTCAAATTCCACTAATGCTCCAGCCCCGGTCAGTTCTGTTGGCGGCAACGCCAGTTCAAATTCCAGTTCCGGCAGCTCCGGAATGTTGATCACGCCGCCGCCAAAACTTGGTACATCATCGCAGCAGAAAATTCAGCCCGCGCAGCCAACGCAGATTCAGCCGGTGGCGCAGACGCCTGTTGAAACTGTTAACGGGCGCATCGTCTATAACCGCCAGTACGGCAATATTCCCAAAGGCAGCTATACCGGCGGTAGTACCTATACGGTGAAGCGTGGCGATACACTATTTTATATTGCGTGGATTACCGGGAACGATTTCCGTGATCTGGCGCAGCGTAATAATGTCGCCGCGCCTTATAACCTTGAAGTCGGGCAAACGTTGCAAGTGGGTAATGCATCCGGCACACCAATTACGGGTGGAAATGCCATTACTCGGGCTGATGATTCAGCACAAGGAATAGTCTCAAAACCTGCACAAAATTCCAGCGTAGTGGTTGCTTCGAAACCGACAATTACGTATTCTGAGGATTCAGGTGAACAAAGTGCTAACAAAATGTTGCCAAACAACAAGCCTGCGACAACCATCACAGCGCCTGTTACGGCACCTTCTGTAAGCTCAACCGAACCGACTGCCAGCAGTACATCTACCAGCGCGCCTATTGCTTCATGGCGCTGGCCGACTGAGGGCAAAGTTATCGACAACTTCTCTGCTACCGAAGGTGGCAATAAAGGCGTCGATATCTCCGGCAGCAAAGGACAGGCTATTGTCGCGACCGCAGATGGGCGCGTTGTATATGCCGGTAACGCGCTGCGCGGTTACGGTAATCTGATCATCATAAAACATAACGATGATTACCTGAGTGCCTACGCCCATAACGACACAATGCTGGTCCGGGAACAACAAGAAGTTAAGGCGGGGCAAAAAATAGCTACCATGGGTAGCACCGGAACCAGTTCTACACGCTTGCATTTTGAAATTCGTTACAAGGGGAAATCC
>NZ_QODH01000003.1:495628-525580 GCF_009935945.1 Kosakonia sp. MH5
GTAAACCCGCTGCGCTATTTGCCGCAGCGATAAATCGGTGCAAGGTTGTTGAAGACTCCCCATCTGAGCCGTTGCAGTGCGCGCAGATGCCGCTGCAACGGGCGCAATGAGGCGTTTTCAGGAGCGTTGCCCAGGGATCACGGGTAGGAGCCACCTTATGAATCAGAATACGCTGAAAGTTCATGATTTAAATGAAGACGCGGAATTTGATGAAAACGGAGCAGAGGTTTTTGACGAAAAAGCCTTAGTAGAAGAGGAACCCAGTGATAATGACCTGGCTGAAGAGGAGCTGTTATCGCAGGGGGCAACCCAGCGTGTATTAGATGCTACTCAGCTGTACCTTGGGGAAATTGGGTACTCCCCACTATTAACGGCCGAAGAAGAGGTCTATTTTGCACGCCGCGCACTACGCGGTGACGTCGCTTCCCGCCGTCGCATGATCGAGAGCAACCTGCGTCTGGTGGTTAAGATTGCCCGTCGTTACAGTAATCGTGGTCTGGCGCTGCTGGATCTGATTGAAGAGGGTAACCTGGGGCTGATCCGTGCCGTTGAGAAATTTGACCCTGAACGTGGGTTCCGTTTTTCAACGTATGCAACCTGGTGGATTCGTCAGACTATTGAGCGGGCGATTATGAACCAAACCCGCACCATTCGTCTGCCAATTCACATTGTTAAAGAGCTGAACGTCTATCTGCGTACCGCGCGTGAGTTGTCCCATAAGCTGGACCACGAACCGAGTGCGGAAGAGATAGCTGAACGGCTGGACAAACCGGTTGATGACGTGAGCCGTATGCTGCGTCTCAACGAGCGCATTACCTCAGTTGATACGCCGTTAGGCGGCGATTCTGAAAAAGCGCTGCTGGATATCCTGGCCGATGAAAAAGACAACGGTCCGGAAGACACCACGCAAGATGATGATATGAAACAAAGTATCGTCAAATGGCTGTTCGAACTGAACGCCAAACAGCGTGAAGTGCTGGCGCGTCGTTTCGGTCTGCTGGGCTATGAAGCTGCGACACTGGAAGATGTGGGCCGTGAAATTGGTCTCACCCGTGAACGTGTTCGTCAGATTCAGGTGGAAGGTCTGCGTCGTTTGCGTGAAATCCTGCAAACGCAAGGGCTGAATATCGAAGCGCTGTTCCGCGAATAAGCATCCTTTCAAGCCAAAAAGGCCGGTCGCAGATGACGCGGCCTTTTTCTTTTCTGCGGTTACGCTTTATCCATCATCTTTCTGATTAGCGCTGAAAAAGCGGTTTGCTCTTCGGCGCTCAGACGGCCAAGAAACGCCTGATCCACGCCGTTGCCGACGGGAATACTGCTTGCCAGCAGCCTTTCTCCTTCCGGCGTCAGATAGATAAACCGCCGACGCTTATCCGCCGGATCGTTTTCCCGCCGCACTAATCCCCGACTCTCCATACGGCTCAGCATCTCCGCCAGCGTCGCCTTGGTGCTGACAGCCACCTCCGTTAACGCAACCTGCTCAATGCCCGGGTTTTCTGCAATTGAGCGCATCACCGCGTATTGTGGCTTAGTCAACTCGGGCAGCGCCTGCTGCCACTGTGAGGTATGCTGTTGAAAAAGCTGGCGCAACAGGTGAAATGCTTCATTCCTTAATTTCATTAGCGCTCTCCATCATGATCTTCTTCTTATCATAGCGGCTTCTGCGCTGCTTTATAACGATCCTCAATTTCACTTTTCGTGCCGCAACGTTTTGGGATGCCTTGTCAGGATCGTTTTGCAGGCGTAGTGTATCTCATAACGTTCGTATACGAACAATATTGAGGTGGAGAATGAAGCTAATTGTCGGAATGACCGGTGCGACGGGCGCGCCATTGGCGGTTGCACTGTTGCAGGCATTGCAGCAGATGCCGCAGGTAGAAACGCATCTGGTGATGTCGAAATGGGCAAAAACGACCATTGAACTGGAAACCCCTTTTAGCCCGCGTGAAGTTGCTGCGTTGGCGGATCATTGCCATAACCCGGCGGATCAAGCGGCGACAATCTCCTCCGGATCGTTTCATACCGACGGCATGATCATCATTCCATGCAGTATGAAAACGCTTGCAGGTATTCGCGCGGATTATGCCGAAGGGCTGGTTGGACGCGCCGCCGATGTGGTGCTGAAAGAGGGGCGCAAGTTGGTGCTGGTGCCGCGCGAAATGCCGCTGAGCGCCATCCATCTGGAAAATATGCTCGCATTATCCCGCCTGGGAGTCGCCATGGTTCCGCCGATGCCCGCCTGGTACAACCATCCACAAACGATTGACGACGTCACGCTGCATATTGTCGCCCGCGTGCTGGATCAGTTCGGTCTTTCGCTACCGCAGGCGAAGCGCTGGGGTGGTTTGCAGGCGGCACAGAATTATTCACAGGAGAATGCATAATGGCTTTTGATGATTTACACAGTTTTTTACAGGCGCTGGACGAGCAAGGACAGTTGCTGAAAATCAGTGAAGAGGTGAATGCCGAGCCGGATTTGGCCGCTGCCGCGAACGCGACCGGCCGCATTGGCGAAGGCGCTCCCGCACTGTGGTTCGATAATATCCGCGGCTTTGTTGATGCCCGCGTCACGATGAACACTATCGGTTCGTGGCAGAACCACGCGATTTCGCTGGGATTACCGCCGAACACGCCGGTTAAGCAGCAGATTGACGAATTTATCCGTCGCTGGGATAAGTTCCCGGTCGCCCCGGAACGTCGCGACAATCCGCCGTGGGCGGAGAACAGTGTCGATGGGGATGACATCAATCTGTTCGATATTCTACCGCTGTTCCGCCTGAACGATGGCGATGGCGGTTTCTACCTTGATAAAGCCTGCGTTGTTTCCCGCGATCCGCTCGATCCCGATCATTTTGGCAAGCAGAACGTTGGCATCTACCGCATGGAAGTGAAGGGCAAACGCAAACTCGGCCTGCAACCGGTACCGATGCACGATATTGCGCTGCATCTGCATAAAGCGGAAGAGCGCGGCGAGGATCTGCCCATCGCGATTACGCTCGGCAACGATCCGATTATTACCCTGATGGGCGCCACGCCGCTGAAATACGATCAGTCGGAATATGAGATGGCGGGCGCGTTGCGTGAAAGCCCGTATCCGATTGCTACCGCGCCGCTGACCGGTTTCGATGTGCCATGGGGATCGGAAGTGATCCTCGAAGGGGTGATCGAAGGACGTAAGCGCGAGATCGAAGGGCCGTTCGGTGAGTTCACCGGCCACTATTCCGGCGGGCGCAACATGACAGTGGTACGCATCGATAAAGTCTCTTATCGCACGAAACCGATTTTTGAATCCCTTTACCTTGGCATGCCATGGACGGAAATCGATTATCTGATAGGGCCAGCAACCTGTGTGCCGCTGTACCAGCAACTGAAAGCCGAGTTCCCGGAAGTGCAGGCGGTAAACGCCATGTATACCCACGGTCTGTTGGCGATTATCTCCACCAAAAAACGTTACGGCGGCTTTGCCCGCGCGGTGGGTTTGCGCGCCATGACCACGCCGCACGGCCTCGGTTACGTGAAGATGGTGATCATGGTCGATGAAGACGTCGATCCGTTTAATTTGCCGCAGGTGATGTGGGCGCTGTCGTCGAAAGTAAACCCGGCAGGCGATCTGGTGCAGTTGCCGAATATGTCGGTACTGGAACTCGATCCGGGTTCAAGCCCGGCCGGTATCACCGACAAACTGATTATTGATGCCACCACGCCGGTTGCGCCGGATAACCGTGGCCACTACAGCCAGCCGGTACGTGATTTGCCGGAAACCAAAGAATGGGCTGAAAAACTGACCGCCATGCTGGCGAGCCGCCAAAAATAAGGAGCGAAAAATGATCTGTCCACGTTGTGCCGATGAGCACATTGAAATCATGGCGACGTCGCCGGTAAAAGGGGTCTGGACGGTGTACCAGTGCCAGCACTGTTTATACACCTGGCGTGATACCGAACCACTGCGTCGTACCAGCCGCGAGCACTATCCACAGGCGTTTCGTATAACGCAGAAAGATATTGATGACGCACCGCAGGTGCCGACGATTCCGCCGCTGCTGGCAGAAAATCAACGGTAACCGCATGGAAGCCCGGCCTGCACAGAATTGCTGGCCGGATTTGATCACTGCGCGGAAAACTTCCAGGCTGGATAAGCGCCAACCGGCAATCAGCGCCTTACACCAGGCTCTTCAGGCGGTAAATCCATTCCAGTGCCTGACGCGGCGTTAAGCTGTCCGGATCGAGGTTTTCCAGCGCTTCCACTGCCGGGCTGGTCTCTTCTGCCGGAGCCAACAGCGACATCTGCGTGCCGTCTATTTGCGTGGCCGCCGCATTCGGCGACAGGCTTTCCAGCTCGCGCAATTTGCTGCGTGCACGTTTAATCACCTCTTTCGGCACGCCCGCCAGCGCAGCGACCGCCAGACCGTAACTCTTACTGGCTGCGCCGTCCTGCACGCTGTGCATAAAGGCGATGGTATCGCCATGCTCCAGCGCGTCGAGATGCACGTTTGCCACGCCTTCCATTTTTTCCGGCAGTTGCGTCAGCTCAAAGTAGTGAGTCGCGAACAGCGTCAATGCCTTGATTTTATTCGCCAGGTTTTCCGCACACGCCCATGCCAGCGACAGACCATCATAGGTCGATGTTCCGCGACCAATTTCATCCATCAGCACCAGACTGTTTTCTGTGGCGTTATGCAGGATGTTGGCGGTTTCGGTCATCTCCACCATAAAGGTCGAACGGCCGCTGGCCAGATCGTCTGCCGCGCCGACGCGGGTAAAGATGCGGTCGATTGGGCCGATTTCGACTTTTTGCGCGGGCACATAGCTGCCGATATAGGCCAGCAGCGCAATCAGCGCAGTCTGGCGCATATAGGTACTTTTACCGCCCATGTTCGGCCCGGTGATGATTAACATCCGGCGCTGCGGCGATAAATTCAGCGGGTTAGCAATAAACGGCTCTTTCAGCACCTGCTCGACCACCGGATGACGCCCTTCGGTAATGCGGATGCCTGGTTTATCAGTGAAGGTTGGGCAACTGTAATTCAGAGTGTAAGCGCGTTCCGCCAGGTTCACCAGCACATCCAGTTCCGCCAGCGCAGAGGCGCTCTGTTGCAGGTCGCCCAGATGCGGCATCAGCAGATCGAACAGCTCCTCATAAAGCTGTTTTTCCAGCGCCAGCGCTTTGCCTTTCGAGGTCAGAACTTTGTCTTCGTACTCTTTCAGTTCCGGAATAATGTAGCGTTCGGCATTTTTCAGCGTCTGGCGACGTACGTAATGGATCGGCGCCAGATGGCTTTGCCCGCGGCTAATCTGGATGTAGTAACCGTGTACCGCGTTATAACCCACTTTCAGCGTATCCAGCCCGAGGCGTTCGCGCTCGCGGATCTCCAGCCGATCAAGATAGTCAGTCGCGCCATCCGCCAGACCGCGCCATTCGTCCAGTTCGGCGTTATAACCCGGCGCAATCACGCCGCCATCGCGCACCAGCACTGGCGGCGCATCGATAATTGCGCGCTCCAGCAGTTCGCGCAGTTCGCTGAACTCGCCCATCTTTTCGCGCAGCGCCTGCACCGGCGCGCTTTTCACTTCCGCCAGTTGCGCGCGCAGTTCCGGCAGTTGCTGGAAAGCGTGACGCATACGCGCCAGGTCGCGCGGACGCGCAGTGCGCAGCGCCAGACGTGCCAGAATACGCTCCAGATCGCCCACCTGACGCAGCACCGGTTGTAGCTCGCCGCAGTGATCCTGCAATGCGCCAATGGTTTGCTGGCGTTCCGTCAGCACTTTTGTATCGCGAACCGGCATATGCAGCCAGCGTTTCAGCATGCGGCTGCCCATTGGCGTTACGGTACAATCAAGTACCGAGGCCAGCGTATTTTCGACACCGCCCGCCAGGTTCTGCGTGATCTCCAGATTCCGGCGCGTCGCGGCATCCATAATGATGGTGTCCTGCTGGCGCTCCATGGTGATGGAGCGAATATGCGGCAGGGCAGTGCGCTGCGTGTCTTTGACATACTGCAGCAGACAGCCGGCTGCGCACAGGCCCCGAGGTGCGTTTTCCACCCCAAAGCCGACCAGATCGCGGGTGCCAAATTGCAGGTTTAGCTGCTGGCGGGCGGTATCAATTTCGAACTCCCACAGCGGACGGCGCCGCAGACCGCGGCGGCCTTCAATCAGCGCCGTTTCGGCAAAGTCTTCGGCATAGAGCAACTCGGCGGGATTGGTGCGCTGTAACTCGGCGGCCATGGTGTCGCGATCGGCCGGTTCGCTGACGCGAAAACGCCCGGAGCTGATATCCAGCGTGGCGTAGCCAAAACCTTTGCTGTCCTGCCAGATGGCGGCCAGCAGATTATCCTGACGCTCCTGCAACAGCGCTTCATCGCTGATGGTGCCTGGCGTTACGATGCGCACCACTTTGCGCTCAACCGGCCCCTTGCTGGTTGCCGGATCGCCGATTTGCTCGCAAATCGCCACGGATTCGCCAAGACTCACCAGCTTCGCCAGATAGTTTTCCACCGCATGATGCGGAACCCCGGCCATCGGGATCGGCTCACCTGCCGATGCGCCACGTTTGGTCAGTGAAATATCCATAAGCTGCGAAGCGCGTTTCGCATCGTCATAAAATAGTTCGTAAAAGTCGCCCATCCGGTAGAACAGCAGAATGTCCGGATGCTGTGCTTTCAGCTTCAGGTACTGCTGCATCATTGGCGTATGCGCGTCGAAATTCTCTAGTGTACTCATCAGTTTATGATGTCCATGTGCTTAAATTTTAACGAGCCGGCGATTTTTATCATTCTTGTTGCGTATCGCCTTGCCTCATTCACAAGCATTCTGAAGGTTTTCCCAGGAATGCGGAGTAAGCATGATAACGGAGTCTTTATGGCAGGAAAACAACAGGCAAAGCCACTGACGTTTAAAGCGGTAGAAATGATAAAGCCGGGTGACAAAGATAAAGCTGATATTCCGCTATGATCGTGATACCGCCATTGTAATGATCCTTTGCGGTGCGGGCTTACGGGCCGGGGAAGGGGCCAGCCTTGATCGCTGGGGCTATGACAATGGCATTCTTACAGTCAGGTAGGGAAAGGGGCGTAAATACCGGGAGATACACGTCACGGCAGCGGTAGATAAAGCCATCCGCGCGAAAGAGGCCAGGAATGCATTGCTTAACCGTATTCAGCGCAACGGCAAGGTTGCTCTTACAACGACCAGCCTAACTGGTATTCTGGAGCAGTTACCGCAATATGTTCAGGTCAGTAAACGATCCTGTCAGGTATGCGCTACCCAGCGTCAGTATTTCTTTCGCTCCATCTTTCGGATCGAGCAGTGCGATTTTAAGCGCTTCTTCATAGAGAACGTCATCAGTAAGAAATAACAGCAGCCGTTTATCATCCACCTGAACAGCAGCTTCTGGCACCTGTACAGGAACCATAATGTCCGCACCTTTTCCAGCAATCAGGACTTCATATTTTCCCATTGATGTCGGTATAGGTTCTTCCCTGAGTTGAAGTGTAACGTTGTCCGGCAGCTTAAACATGGTTAGTCCCGGAACCCATTGATGTCCCATGCGACTGCCAACAAAAGCACCAATAACCACGCATACAGGTGCGCCAGTGCCCCTCCCCCGGCTCCTGAAATTCCAGCACTACTGATTGCAGGTTGTCGTTGAGTCTCAAGCACTCTACCCGAGGGATGCTATTGCAAATGTCTTTCAACAAATCCTGACAATTTTAATCGCTTATAGTTTAGTTACCTTTAACTATTCTTAATTCAGAAATTAAGACTTAATGAGCATGGGTTTCCAAATAAAACAAAGAATTAAGTTGCCAGGGAAGATTTCAGGGATATTTATTTCCCCTGCATTTCTATTGTTATTCAACAGAATTTGTTGCCTGTCTTTGAAACTCATGGTAATAGAAAGCAGAAACTTTACACAAAACTAACAATGAGGTTACAAATGAATAGCAGCCTAAAATGTCTTGTTGTTGTTTCCGCTATTTTGTTGAGCGCATGCTCATCTATGGGGGGAGGAGAAGATAAATTCAGTGCTTCATATGTTCAATCACATATTGTTGAGGGTAAAACGACAAAAGCTCAGGTACAGCAACTTTATGGCGTTCCTGATGATAATGAAAAATCTTCAAATGGCACTACGTGGGTTTATCATAAAAATGCTGACTACAGCAGTGTATCTTCTCTGGCGGGCTACATACCGGGAGCGGGGGCTGTTAGCAGTGCACTGGGCATGGCCAACACAGCCAGCGAAGCATCATCAACAGCCGGTAAGCTTTCAGACAAACGCAGTGGAAATACTGAGATACACGGAAACCGCCTTTATATAACCTTTAACCGCAATGATGTTGTAGATTACTGGAGTATTAACTAGAAGCCTTTTAAAAGGGCTTTAATTTGTAATGCGGCTCAAATGAGCCGCTACGTAATACATATATTTCCAGGTTACACTGCAACATTGATGGACAGCGAGATTAATATATCTTCTTCAATCAAAACCCCTTACCGCCCGTAGCGATAATGCATCAATAGAAATAACGGAAGTCTAATCGTTATCACTCTGATGTGATAATCGTGTGGCTCCGGTACCTGAACGGTTATTTTTCTGCCAGCCTGGGAGGCCCAGGGCTCCAGAAGATGATATCTGTGCAGGGTTAATCGTCCTCAAACCTGACGCATTCTTCTTTTATCAAGGGCTTACCGGCGTACCCAGTTCGGCCTGTTTCAAGAAGACGCATCAGCTCTTCGCGCGAGATGCTGTGACAACAAATCAGATTGTCACCCGGAGTAACTGTAAGTATCCCGCTAAAACGAACCATTCACTTTCAGAGATCTTCCGACATATTCAATTTGCCAGCGAAGGAGATCGCTATGCGTAAAGCCCGTTTTACTGAGCATCAGATCATCGCTGACCTTAATCGAGAGGCGTTGTCGGTCGACGCTGGATCTGAAACCAGTGGTCCGAGTACTCGACAGCAGCGCGGCCAACCATGGATATTTCGTCATCGCTTCGTATGGATAATGACCCGGAGTTTATTTCTCCGACGCTGGCTGAATGAGCAGAGATGCATATGCGGTAAAGCTGGAATTTATTCGGCTGGAGAAATCCACTCTGAATGCTTTTATAGAACGCTTTAACCGAACATATCAGTATAGAAATACTCGATTTTTATCTGTTCAGAACCCTGAATGAAGTGCGGGAGATGACGGAATGGGGGGACAGAATACAACAATGAACGCCCGCACGAATCACTGAATAACATGACACTGGAGGAATACCGCCTGGAACATCAAAGGTTCGGGATCTCAAAAAGTGCATGGAACTAAGAATGGTCTACTTACATCAGGACGAGCTCACTGCTCTGGACAGTACTCTACTGACTGAGTCGTTGCGCTTCTCAAGCTAAAGGATATGTGGGGGTCAGGTAGCCAGATTTTCAGGAAAACATAAACAAAAATTACGTATCGTTAATAAATGTATTGATATATTTCTGAAAGTGAAAATTTGGGATTGCCGGGGGAATAACAGGGTGATTAACTTAAGACGTGTTTATCTTAGAAGTCACTATTTAGAATGAACAGTAAAACGAATATCGAAAGAAAATTTCTTAAACATCAGCATGCTGCAATTAAAAAACTACATAATAAATCAGATCTGCCAGGCGCAGATCTTCGGTTTATGGACTTACGGAGGCTTAATTTGCGGGATATTAATTTATCAGGTAGTGATTTATCTTTTAGTGATATTCGTGATACTGACTTTTCTTACAGTAATCTAAGGGGTGTGAATCTGAGTAACTGTAAAATGCAGGGCGCTAACTTTAATTATTCAGACTGTACATGCGTGGATTTTTCCGGGAGTGATTTTGATAAAGCAAGTTTCACTGGCGCCATCTCTGAGCGAGATGATCTTGCATCTGATACTCTTTCAGCACGACCACTGATCTCTATCTATATGCCGACATGGAACCGGGAAAAACTGACCATTAGAGCTATTTACTCTGTGTTAAAGCAGGACTATGAACACTGGGAACTCATTATCGTTGATGATTTCTCATCATCGTTTAAGTTGCTGCAAAAGTTTATATCCGACCTTAATGATCCACGTATTATTTATATTAGAAATGAATACAACTCGGGAGCATGTGCTGTAAGAAACCAGGCAATCCGTCTTGCTAAAGGGGACTTTATAACCGGTCTTGACGACGATGACGAGTGGCTTTCATCGCGATTGTCATCTTTTCTTTCATACCGATATAAACTTAACTATCACGGTTTTTTATATGCAGGAGACTATTTGTGTGAAAGTGCCAGCTATGACAGCATTGATGATCTAAAGATCTACCCCAAACCCAATTACAAAAAAAGTCTATTTGATAAGAAGAATGTTATTGGTAATCAGGTATTTACAGTAACAAGTCGTATGCAGAAAGTGCTATTCGATACAGAATTGACTGCGGCTCAAGATTATGATGCTTTTTATCGCCTCGCAGAAGTATATGGCTCTCCGTTTAAATTGGAAAATATTACACAAATCCTTTACGTCAATCATGGTGAGGTTCGTATAACGTGTTCTGGTAGAAAATTTTCCGGTTATTTAAATTTCTACAGGAAACACAAATCCAAATTTGACACTTCCAGTGTAAAATATCAATTATTTACTTTGTATTATATCAGAAACAAAAAAATGTCCCTTAAGACTTTAATGAGGTTAATGACTGTACGAAATTTTAAAAGATACTTCATGATGTACTCAAATTTCAGAAAGAGGAAGTTCTGATATGTAAAACATATTTGTACTCTTTAGGGTTAGGTTGTAAGCATACAAAATAAAGAATTATGTTTTATATTTATTGCTCTTGTTCTGTTCCAGAATTATATAGAGTGTTGCAGGGTTCAGTCAATGGGTGTGTCAGAAATGTTGTGACATTATCGACTATTTTATTACATAGCAGTCTGGATCTTTATCGGTGTGTTTTCTGAAGATGGTCACCTGAATTTCATCAAATAAAGGTGCCGGAGATGAGTTGCTGCTGAATATTATTGGGCTTAATTTACTTTCTTGAGAATAGCCGTCAACCTGCCGCTTTCAGGCGTTACAGTGGCAGTATCACTGAAACAATTATCACCTCAGATATTCCTTAAGGCTCTTGAATGAGTTCTGTTTGGGAAACGAAAACGAGGTACGCGAAACTAAAACAGATAGACTCACTCTTTCAGAAAGATGTAATTACAGCACGTCCTAAATTGCTCGGTTTCAGTTTTTGAAAACCTGGACTTCCCCGGAGCCCGGCGTTCATATTCTGCCGGTGGCATCAGGTAACCGGAGTGGTGTCGGCGCTTACTGTTATCAATTATCCCAGTGTAATACTCAATAAAACTCTCCGGGGTGTTGCTGAAGATACGCCCTCTAAAATGTCTCTGAGGTGCCTGTTAGACCCATAGCGATTAAAGGCTATGTTACAGTGAGGCCGTGGTTCTTTTTATACGCGGTTCCGGATGGCGCCGGTGAAATACAGGCCGAAGAGCACACTCACTGCATAACCCGATGCTGATAATGACTTCCGTTAAAGATGGCTTTCTCTGCGCGCAGTGCATCCGGATGGTCAAAAACAGAAGATCTCAACACCATGATAACAACCGATGAGATGCACTTTGCCGAATGGCAAATCTGGCCCCAGCTGAGAATTTTGTTGCACCGGGGTAAGCCTGTAAGAATTTCTGCCAGAGCGTTTGATGTCCTGGTTGTGCTGCTGCGGGCTGGAGGTAAAGCGGTAAGTAAAGAGGCTTTACTTGTTCAGGTGTGGGGAAATGAAATTGTCGAAGAAAATAATCTTCAGGCGCAAATCTCCGCTATACGCCGCATTCTGGGTCACGATCGGCATCTACTTGTCACCGAATTTGGTTGTGGTTACCGCTTAAATATCAATAGTGCACCGCTGCAAACGCCTGCGAAACCAGAGCTACCCGAGCCTGTTGTTACCCCTTTTCTGACGTCGATTTTAGGGCGGGACCAGGCTGTGCAGGACGTCTGTACGTTATTAAATCACCACCCTCTGGTCACGATTACAGGTTCCGGGGGCGTGGGGAAAACGCGTCTGGCGTGGGAAGTCGTCAATCTTATGCGCACGCATTTTCCGGAGGGAACTTGCGTGGTTGAACTGGCGCATATCACCGAAGCCTCCAGCTTGTTATCTGTGTTTTCTCAGGCGCTACATCTTCCATTAGTTAGCCTGCATCATGATGCCGATTTACGGCAACAGCTTGCGCGACGCCGCTGTTTACTGCTGGTTGATAACTGCGAACATTTAATTAATGAACTGGAACCGGTGATAACCTCGCTGTTGCACGTGGCTCCCCATAGCAGGCTGTTGTTGACCAGTCAGGTAGCATTACAGATTGCTGGCGAGCAACAATATTTATTACCGCCATTACAAATTCCTGAACAGACAGACAGCGATAAGCAAACGCTACTCTCTTTTGCCAGCGTCCGTCTCTTTATCGAGCGTGTACAGGCCAACCGACATGATTTTCATCCCTCTGACAGTGAATTGTCGCTGATTGGCAAATTATGCCGCCATCTTGATGGATTGCCGTTGGCAATTGAACTTGCAGCCTCCCGTCTGCCAGTAATGAGCGTCAGCGAGATCTATAGCCGTCTGGAGGACCGTTTCCAGCTATTGAGCAATACGCACAGCGCACTGGTTCCCAGACACCAGAAAATAGTGACCACGCTGGAATGGACTTATCAGTTACTCAACGCGCGCGAACAGCGGTTATTCAGAACGCTGGGCATCTTCACCGACACGTTCAGTATGCAATCCGTCACTGATTTTCTGGTGTCCAGGGACAAGCATTACTGGCAGGTGATTGACGATGTGCAGCGGTTGCTCGCACTTTCACTGATTCAGGTCAGTAGCCAGGTGCCGGTAACCCGTTTTCGTCTGCTGGAAACCATGCGCCAGTTCGCCTGCAATAAACTCAGGCAACATGATGAATATGAAGAACTTTCTCTCCGTTTCGCCGATTATTATAAAGCCCTGGTGGAACAGGCCCAGGCTGACTGGCTGGTGCTGCCGACGGAACAGTGGCGGGAGCGTTATCGTCACATCCTTAATGATTTGCGCAGTGTTTTACAGCAAACATTAACCGAGGGGCGTGATTCCTCTACAGGGCTGGCGATCTTACAGGCTATGACGCCTTTCTGGATTGAATATTCCCTCTATGATGAATGTCAGCGTCATATCTCTCCTCTGTTATATGAAAATAGCTCGCGGGTCGTTTTAACGTTACGCCAGAGAATGCATCTCTGTGCCGCAGCGGGTAAGGCATCAACCTGGGCAAAAGGCCCGACATCTGAAACCCATTCAGCCTGGCAAACCGCACTGACGCTGGCAGAAAAGCTCGACGACAAAGAGATACGTTTGCAGGCGCATTACGGGTTATGGTTGTATTGCTTGCGCACGGGCGAGCTGAATACATCGCTTCTGCATGCGCAGTCGCTGTATGATCTCGCGCTCGCCATCAAAGACGCGGAGGCGCAGGCTACCGGGCTACGTCTTCTCGGCGTTTCACTGCATTTTTTAGGGCAGCATGCTGTCGGGCGCAATTACCTGCTGCAATCGCTGGCCTGGTACGATCGGGAGAGCGTAAGCCACTCTTTTCGTTTCGGTCTTGATCAACAGAGTGCTGGTATGGCTTTTCTGTCTCGCTTGCTCTGGGTACAGGGGGAGTATCAGGCCGCGAAACAGATGGCATGGCGCGGTGTGAAAAAAACCGCGCGTTTACAGCATGCCTGCTCGCTTTGCTGCGCGCTGGCTGAAGGTGCCTGTATGACAGCGGCGCTTGATCGCCATCCGCGTTGGGTTGTAAAGGCCGCAAACTGGCTTATTTTTCTGGCAGAAAAGCATGATTTGTATTTCTGGAAGACCTATGGCGAGTTGTTTCTTGTCTGGGCAAAACGGTTCAGCCATGCCGACGTGGGTCAAAGTACACTGTTTAGTTCGCTGCGTGCGATGGGATTAGACTGGCAATATTCCCCGTTGCTCTCAGAAATTGATATCGGGATATCGCAGCAAACCGCCAGGCTGGATCATGAAAACTGGTGCGCGCCTGAGTTGATGCGTCTTTCCGCCGCGCAGTTACCTCCGCAGCAGCAACGCCCGTTGTTAGAGCTGGCGCTGAACAAGGCACGACAGCAACAGGCACATGGTTGGTCCCTGCGTATTGCTTATTCACTGGCAACGTTGCTGGTGGAAGCCGGAGAACAATTGGCGGCTAACCAGTTAATAGAAAACGTTTTACATGATGTCGATGGCTCAGACAGCGCGACGGATGTCAGACACGCTCTGGCGCTATGTGCCCGAATGGCGACCTGAAGTTTGACGTCTCACGGCTGTTAATAATCCCATCATCACCAGCCCGGCTCCCGCTGAGGAGATCAGTGTCCAGCTATGCGTTGCCTCCCATAACCCGGTAGCCACCAATGAACCGCATGCCCCGCCAATAAACATAACGCTCATAAAGAGAGTATTAAGCCGGTTTCTGGCATCCGGACGCAAAGAATAAATCGTGTGCTGGTTAGCTATCAGTACACATTGTTCACCCGCATCCAGGAGTAAAATGCCCGCCACCATACCCGCCATACTGTTCCAGCCCCAAAAAACAATCCAGGCGAACAGCATCAGTAACACACCAAAAACAACCATTCGAAATGATCCCTGGCGGTCACTGAAACTTCCCGCCAGAGGCGCACACAGAATACCGATGAGTCCCAAAATCGCCAGGGTTCCGGTTATGCCTGCACCGTAATGGTAGCGATGGGCTAACCAGAAAGGGAGCACGGTCCACAGCACGCTGAAGGAGGCAAACAGCATGGCTTGTGTCAGCGTCGCATTACGTACTTGCGGCTCGCTTTTCCACAGATCACCTAATGAACGTAATACCGCCAGATAGTGAAATGTTGGCGTGGGCAACGTCTGAGAAGGCAAAAGGCGGGCGATGAAAAATAGCGCCAGCAATGTCATGAGCGCGCCGGACAAAAAGACGCCACGCCAGTCGAAATACTGACCGATGAGGCCTCCGATAGCCCGGCCAGCAAGAATACCTGCGAGGACACCGCTCATCACGGTACCTACTGTTTTGCCCCGGGAAGACGGCCTGGAGAGAGAGGCAGCAAGCGGCACTATTTGTTGGGCAACGGTTGCAGCCATACCCGTAAGGAACGAGAAGAACACCAGTACAGTCGCCGTTGGGGATAGCATCATGCCGATCAGCGCCAGCAAAAGCACCTGAGCCTGACGCAGGATAAGCCGTTGACGTTCAATATAATCACCCAGTGGGATCAGAAATAATAAACCCGCCGCATAGCCTAACTGGGTGGCCATGGGGATTAACGAAACCGCTTCCCATTCATTGGGAAAGGCACCCGCGATCAGATTAAGAACGGATTGGTTAAAATAAATATTCGCTACAACAATACAGCAAATTATTGCCAGCATCAGAATCCTGGCAGAAGAAAGCTCGTGGTTGTCCGTACGCACTGGCCACTCCTCGCTCTAAGCTCACTCTTTTTTTGCAGAATAAGCAGAGGCGGCTCTCAACGCTTTGGCCGTTTTTTTCAGACGTCTGAATTCTGTTGCCCAAGATTCTGAAATTAAGATCGGTTACTAATCCTTCTTATGTTGTTAACAGTGCTTAATTTGAGGAGCAACCCATGGATTTAAAACTGACAGGAAAAGTGGCTCTGGTAACCGGAGCGCGAAGCGGGATTGGTTTCAGTATTTGTGAAGAACTGGCCGCCAATGGTGTGCATTTAGTGATGGTTTCCAGACGAGAACCTGAGCTGATCCTGGCGGCAAAAAAAATCACCGATAAATATGGTGTTTCAGCGCTGCCTGTCGCCGGGGATGTAACGGATCCCGACCTACCTTCTCGGGTGGTTGAACAAGCAGAAAAGGTTTTTCAGCACATTGATTTGCTGGTGAATAATGCCGGAAGAGCACATGCGGGCACGCTGTTAACCACCCCGGAAGAGGAGTGGCAGTTAATGACGGAGACCAAATTCTCCGCCATGCGACGCTTTTGCAAGGCTGTAATACCCGGAATGCAAAGACGAGGCTGGGGACGGATTGTCAATATTTCATCTATTGGCGGCATCTATCCCAACCCGCAACTTACCGTCTCACATGCACTGAGCGCTGCCATCAACAACCTGACCCGTAGCATAGCGCTGAGCGTGGCCGCGGATGGCATTCTGGTTAATGCTATTGGTGTAGGCGCTGTCGCGACGGATAACTGGGCGCAGAATATGCTACCGAATGTCCGCACTCGGCGTCCTGAACTGGCTGACAAAACGGACGACGAGGTTATGGCTTTACTGGGTAAAGAGAAGACCCCGGTAGGCCGCTTTGGGCTTCCCGAAGACATTGCATCAATTACTGCTTTTCTGCTTTCAGATAGAAATCAGTTTGTTACCGGGCAGACAATTGAAGCTTCAGGCGGAGCAGAGCGGTTTATGTGATTTTTCACACCCCTCAAGGATGAGAGCGGGGATCATGTCTGATTGCACGACCAAAAACGCGTTGTATTGAGTGTCGTGAAGCCTGAATCTGCGCGTATCGGTTGGTATCGGCAAGTTTAACGGGCTGGTTTTTCTATGAGCGCGGCAACCCAGTCCGCAAAGGCGCGCACGGCGGGAGAAAGAAAGCGTTGATGCGGATAAAGCAATGTGACCGGCACTGATGGCGGCTGCCAGTCTGCCAGAACCTCGATTAACCTTCCTTCCTGCAGATGCTCCGAGACAATACGCTCGGCAAGCTGCGCCAGCCCGAAACCGTCAAGACACATTTTGATATACAGTCCTGTTTCATTGACGGCGGTTTCTCCGCTTACAGGAACGGAAAGTGTTTCTGCTCCGCGGACAAAGCGCAATTCGTTCGCACGCCTCGCCTGGCTGGAAAAGTAGTGGATTGCCCGATGCCGGGACAACTCTACGGGCGACTGCGGAATACCGTATTCCCTGAGATAGTCCGGCGAGGCGCAGGTTATCCAGCGAAAGCGGCCCAGCAGGCGGGCAACCAGCGTCGAGTTGCTCAGTTCCCCCGTTCTGATCACACAGTCCACGCCCTCCTGGACAAGATCGACCTGCCGATCGCTTACTCCTATCATCAGGTAGATGTCCGGATAACGCCGGTAAAAATCTTTCAGATTTGGCATGACGATGAAATGGGCGATCCCTCCGGGCATATCCACCCGTAAACGTCCCTGTGGCCTTTTGACGGCGTCCGTCAGGCTGGATTCAGCATGCTCGATTAACGAGAGTATTTCCCGGCACTGTGCAAGATACTGTAAACCTTCGGGAGTGAGGCTCACCCGCCGCGTTGTCCTGTTAAGCAGGCGTACCTGCAGGTATTTCTCAAGGTTTTTAATGGCGCTGGTGACGGTTGATGACGGCAGTGAAAGCGTCTGAGCCGCGCGCACGAAGCTTCCGGCTTCAGCAACCCGCGTAAAAATCTGCATCGCCTGAATACGATCCATAGTCCTTCTCTCCAGAGCCGATAACGCTGCCGATAGTTAACTTCATTATTCGCAGATTATGAATAATGAAAACGCGTTAAGCATCTTTTTCAGGTTAATTGAGTGACGTATCGTTTTTCTGTTGACCAGAAAAGAGGCTCTTTAAATGACCGATTACGTGAGAAATATTGTTAATAATCAGAATACAACTTCCCCTGCGACGTTGATCCGTGGCGCAACGATACTGAGTATGGATGATAACGTAGGGAATATTGAGCGCGGTGATATTCTTATCAGCGGGTCAACCATTACCGCCGTGGGTCAGAACCTGAACGCAGAGAAAGCCCGCGTCATAGACGCCGCAAACATGATTGCCATGCCGGGGATGGTGGATTCTCATCGTCACTCCTGGGAAGGACAACTGCGCCGCATTAACCCTAATGCCACCTGTCTGGACGATTACAGCAACGCCACGCACTTCTCTTTTGCCAAATACTATCGCCCTTCCGATATCTATGTGGGTAACCTGCTGACAGCGCTGGGCGCGATTGACGCAGGCATCACGACAATCATTGATAATTCCCATAACAGCCGCACCGCTGCGCATTCAGACGCGGCCGTTGAGGCTTTGCTTGATGCGGGCATCCGCGCTGTACACGCTTCCGGCGCACCGGTATCGGGTGAATGGGACAAGGCGCACTGGCCCGGTAACTGGCAACGCCTGCAGGAAAAGTATTTCAGGAACAATCCTGAAGGCCTTGTTTCTCTTGCGGTTATGGCTCAACTGGAGCCAGAGATGTGGGCCGAGGCCCGCAGGCTGGGGGTGCCGATCGTCACTGAATTCTTTGGTGCTGAGATGGCCTCTGAGCTTGAATCGCTGCATCAGCGGGGCCTTCTCGGGCCGGACAATATTTTCAATCATTGCACATCGCTGCCTGACGAAGGATGGAAAATCCTGCGCGAAGCGGGTGTCCGGGTGAACGTCTGCCCGCGTTCTGATGCGCACTATGGCATTGAAGACGGTATGTTTGCCATTGAGGCTGCGCAACGTCACGGTATCAACCCGGGCCTGAGCGTGGATAACGAAACGTCCTACAGTACCGATATGTTTATGGAAATGCGCGTGGCCTTTTACCTGCAGCGGGTGATGGGCAGGCACAAGCAGCACTGCTGCGATTCCGCACATTCGCTGACAACACTTCCGGCGGCACAACTCCTTAAAGCGGCGACCGTCGATGGCGCGGCCTGTGCCGGGCTACAGGACAAAATCGGCAGCCTGACACCGGGTAAACAAGCCGATCTGATCCTGATTAACGCCAGCGACATCAACCTTTATCCCTCCGGGAATGCCTTTGGCACGGTGGTACATGCGACAGAGCGCAGCAACATTGATACCGTCATGATCGGCGGACGCATCGTCAAGCAGAACGGCAAAGTCGTGGGCGTCGACAGCTCGCGACTTCACGCAGCGATTGATGAATCGCGTCAACATCTGTTTGCTGCTGCAGGATATAAGCCTGATATTTTTGCGGAAACCTTCCTGCCGCTGGAGCAGACACACTGACAGAGATGAAACGCATGAGCATGATTTATTACGTAATCGCGTTTGCCGCAGGCCTCGGGATCACCCTGCAGACGACCCTGAACAGCCAACTGGCAAGAGGGTTAGGCGGAGATGCAGTGACTGCCGCGCTGTTTTCCTTTGCGGCCGGGGCGTTCAGCCTCGCGGTTTACTCGTTGCTGCGGGGAGGATTATTCACCTCGCTTGCCGCCATTCCATCTCAGCCACTGTGGAGTCTGGCGGGCGGGCTGATCGGTACATGTGCCCTGTTCAGCTATGTCGTGCTCGCGCCGAAAATTGGTTTTTCAGCCCTGCTCGGGCTGGCGATTGTCGGGCAACTGCTTTCGTCGCAGGTGATTGACCATTTTGGTTTGCTGGGTGCCATCCGGCGTCCGGTTTCGGTGCTAAAGCTGGGTGGCATGCTGGTCATGCTGGCAGGGCTTGCCATCATGCTGTTCGGCGATCGGCTTTCTGAGCGTTTTCTGCATTAACAGAGTGAAATACTGCTCCCTGCTTATTACGGGTTTGCCCTGCTGCAGACATCCGTGTGCATTTATTTAAGCTACTGCGTACTTTTCCCTGGAGAAATAACATGGCAACTGATGTCAGAAATTTGCTGGGAGAGTGTCCTCTCTGGTGCGAAAGAACACGCCGGCTGTTCTGGACGGACATTGAAGGTAGTGAACTACTCGTCTTACAAGAAGACAGTAACGTTGTGATGCGATGGTCTCTGCCTGAACGCCTTGGATCGTTTGCCTTTACCGAAAAGACGGGATGTCCTGCTGATGGGGCTGGCGTCCGGCTTAGGCTTTTATGAACTCAGTACTGGTATTTTTACCGCAGTTGCAGCGTCCCCAGGGGAAGCGGGTACCCGTATCGGAGATGGCCGGAGCGACCGTTCTGGTAACTTTGTCTTTGGAACCATGGATGACAGTTATCCCGTCAAAGTGGTCGGTAAATTTCACCGACTCAATGCGGCCATACATCCCCTGGAATCCAAAGCACCTGTTCGACGCTGGCAGGCGAGGGATTCACAACCCTGTATTGCCTCAGTGCCTGTGTGAGCCTCTCTGCGCCGTCAAGGTACGACGGCGCACTGATGAAGGCCGAATCAGACCTATACGCCGGTTTGCCAGAAAGTTGGTTTGCAGCGTACACAACGTAACGGCTCTGATTATCGCATGCAGGCAGAACGGTATATTGATCAACGGGGAGCAGTTCAAATCACCCAACTGAGTACAGGCGCGACCAAACTTACGCTGCCAGTTCTTCTCCGCGTTTTGCAGGATTTCTCCCGCCCGCCGTCATACGTAATTTTTATGGAAGACATTCAAACAGCGGCATATCCAGCGGCTGTTCCACTCATAAAATCTGTCGGTCGATAGAGGATGTCGACACATGCAGCGTCCCGGAAGCCTTTCGCAGTGAACCCTGGGGACCACCTCGGTGAAATAGATCAGCTACCGGGAGAAGGCAAACATAATGGCGTTCTCTTTTTTGCAACACTTCGTGCGAATTAAACGGATGGACGTTTACACGCGGGCAACATAATAATCACAATCACGATAAAAACGAGACTACGCGCGGCCTTCCGGCTGATGACGTGTCCGTGGTATGCAGGATTATCATGAAGCAGGCAGAGAATCTGGCTGTCACCGTCATCGCAAAGCAGTTCAACGGTGCTGGCAATGTACTACTGACCCTGGCGTCTGCCAGTGGTCATCCACTACCGGCGTTCACTCCCGGTGCTCATATTGATGTGACCATTCCCGACTGCGGCAAGCGGCAGTATTCGCTCTGCTCCGTTGCCGGGGCGGGGCACTACCAAATTTGCGTCCGTCTCGATCAGGCATCGGGCGGCGGCTCTCGCTGGCTGCACCATCAGGTGCAGACCGGGGCGAGCTTAACCATCTCCGCTCCACGCAACCATTTTCCCTTGCCGCAGGCACCGCGTACGCTGCTGTTTGCCGCCGGTATTGGCCTGACGCCGCTGCTGGTAATGGCGGAACAGCTGGCGGTGCAGGGTGCCGATTTCACGCTGCATCTGTTTCTCAAACGCCATGATGAACTGCCGTTCAGCGCGCGGCTGGAGCAACTTGGCGCGAGCGTGGTGCTGCATTACAGCAGCGAAGGTGACAGTCTGCGTCAGCATGTCCCGGCCGATCTTAAACAGTCGCACGACAGCGTGTTGGTGAGCTGTGGCCCGGCGGGTTTTATGGACCATCTGCATCAGTTAGCGCTGAAATACGGCTGGCGCGCTGATCAATTGTACAGTGAAAAATTCAAAGCCAGTGCTGCCACGCAATCGGTTGCTGGCGACACGTTCACGGTAGAAATCGCCTCGAGCGGGGCGCGTTACACCATCAATGCTGATGAAAGTATTGCGGAGGTGCTGGAGCGTGCCGGGATCGACATTGAACTCTCCTGCGAACAGGGGATGTGCGGAGCCTGCATTACCGGTGTGCTGCATGGTGAGCCAGATCATCGCGATGAAGTGTTGAGCCAGACAGAGCGCACAGCCAATGATTGCATCGTGCTGTGCTGTTCGCGTGCCCGTTCCCCACTCCTGGTACTCGACCTGTGAGCGCCTATCCGGGCGCAACAGGTGCGCGTTTACCCCGCTGGTTGCTGCCGCAAGAGTGGCCGATGGATGGCGATCAACCGGCGCTGGCAACCTTGCATTTCCGCGAAGAGGGCACCCGGATCGAGCCGGATCAGAATGTTAGTGGCTATCTGGCGCTCAATGGTGCACTGGTGCTGCCAGCGCTGATTGAACCCCACGCGCATCTCGATAAAACCTTCACCGCGCAGCGCAGTCCGCCCCAACAGCCGGGCCTGCTGGCAGCCATCGCCGCCATGCATCAGGACCGGGTGCGCTGGAGTGCGGACGACCTGCGGCAGCGTGCCAGCCAGGCACTGAGCTGGGCGGTGGAGGCCGGTGTGGGTCTGCTGCGTACCCATATCGACTGGTTTGCTGCCGATGCCCCGCTGGCATGGCAGGTTGTGGGTGAGTTGCAGCATCCGCTGTGCACCATTGAACGTGTCGCGCTGGCCCCGGTGACCTTTTTTGCTGATGCCGCCCAGGCGGATCATATCGCCGCCCAGGTGGCCGCTAGTGGTGCGCTGCTCGGGGGCTTTATTCACAGCAGCAACTGGGATGCCCAGGCGTTTACCCATTTATTGCAGGCGGCGGAACGCTGGCAGCTGGATATCGATCTGCATATCGACGAAGAACTGAGCCACGATGCGCAGGGCTTGCGCTGGCTGGCGTGCTATTTGCGGCAGTATTCGTTTAACGGACGCATTACCTGTAGCCACGGTTGTGCCCTGGCGCAGCAGGAAGACGGCGAGGCCATCCTTGAGGTGCTGGCGCAACATCGCGTCACCCTGATTGCGCTGCCGCTGACCAACCTGCTGTTACAGGACGCAGTGCCGGGACGCACCCCGCGTCAGCGCGGTTTAACGCTGATTAAAGAGGCGCAGGCGCGCGGCATCCCCTTGCTGTTAGGGGCGGATAACGTGCAGGACGCGTTCTGTCCGGTCGGCAGCTACGACCCGCTCGACACGCTGTTCAGCGGCCTGCTGAGTGCGCAGCTGGGTATGGCCTTTGATGAAGCATCGGCACTGATTTGTCAGCGTACGGCGTTGCATGATGGTGCAAATGTGTTGGCTAACGATTTTGTCATTTTCCCTGCAGCCGAGGCGGCAAGCTGGCCACTGCGTAGCCGCAGTCGCTATCGGTTGAAACAGGGGATCTGTTATGGGGAATTCAGCAATGACACTTGAAGCTGGGGCGGGTAAACCGCTGGCGAAGTATGCCGCGTGGCGACGCGCGGGCGATTTTATCTTTCTCTCCGGCATTATCCCGGTGAACCCACAAACCGCGCTGATTGTGCGCGGTTACGACGATATCCCCGCCGGGGCGCAGCAACTGCTGGGGCGCACCGGTGAGTTCTCCACCGATATCAAAGAAGGGCCGATCCTGGCGCAAAGCTGGTATGTGCTGGAGAGCATCCGCACCACCATTGAGAGCGCGGGCGGCCAGATGAGCGACGTGATCAAACTGGTGCAGTACTTCCGCAATCTGGATCACTTTCCGCACTACAGCCGGGTGCGCAAGTTGTTTTACCCCGATACGCCACCGGTTTCTACCGTGGTTCAGGTGAGTGAAATGCTGCCCAGCCCGGATGTCTTAATTGAAGTTGAAGCGACGGCGTGGTTGCCGCAATAACACGAGGAAGCAAGATGTTACATGGTTATATTCCGGCAAACCGCTTTTTGCCGTATCTGAGCTGGACCGATATCGCCACGTTGGACGACAAAACCAACACAGTGATTGTGCTGCCGACCGGGGCGATTGAGCAGCATGGCCCGCATCTGCCGTGTGCGGTGGATAGCGTGATCTCCTCCGGGGTAGTCGGCCATGCACTGGCACGTTTACCGGCAACGATCCCGGCCTACGCCATTCCGCCCATCACTTATGGCAAATCGGACGAGCATCTGCATTTCCCCGGCACTCTGACGCTAACTGGTGAGACGCTGCTGCACACCATTCTGGAGATTGGCGAATCGCTGTACCGCGCCGGTTTCCGTAAGTTCCTGATGGTCAACGGCCATGGTGGTCAGCCGCAGCCGTTGCAGATGGCAGCGCGCGAACTGCGCCTGCGTCACGGCGACATGATCATCATCATGCAGGACACCTTCAAAGTGCCGAACTGCGCCGAAAGTTTTATGGACGAGCAAGAACGTCAGATGGCGATGCACGCCGGTCATGCCGAAACCGCGCTAATGCTGGCGTTGGCACCGGATACTGTGCAGATGGACAAAGCAGTCGCCAACTATCCACCGGTATTCCCGTGCCCGACGCTCTCCCGCACCCGTCCGATGGCGGCATGGGCGTCATATGACTTTGGCCCGAGTGGTGTGATCGGCGATCCGCGCCCGTCAACCAAAGAGCAGGGGGATGCGATTCTGGATTCACTGGCGACCAGTTGGGCGCAGGTGATTACCGAAGTGCATCAGATGACATGGGTAACACGCGCTGAACCGGCGTGGGGCACAGGGCAGTGGCAGGGCAAAGTATTAGACCAAAACGACGCAGCATCATTATTACCACCGCGCTAATTCGGGGATCGGCTATGAAACAAACATTGAGCATTGTCGCCGCGCTTTCCATGGCCCTGTCGGCCCAGGGAATGGCTGCCGAGAAATTTACATTTATGACCAACTGGTATGCTCAGGCCGAGCATGGCGGTTTTTATCAGGCCCAGGCACAGAATCTGTACCGTGATGCCGGTCTGGACGTCACCATCAAAATGGGAGGGCCGCAGGTGCACACCATGCAGTTGATGGCGGCAGGCCAGGCCGACTGCATCATCAGCGATAACATGCAGGCGCTGGAATCCTGGCAGCAGGGCGTGGAAGCTGTACCGGTTGCCACCACCTTCCAGCATTCGGCGATTGTGTTTATCACCCACCCGGATGTGAAAAGCCAGGCCGATTTGCAGGGTAAAACTTTCCTGTTAGCCGCCGAAGCCTATACCTCCTACTGGCCGTGGGCGCAGAGCGTTCTCAACCTGAAAAACGCCCGCGTGCGCCCGTATACCTTCAGCGTGCAGCCGTTCCTCGCGGATAAAACCCTGGTACAGCAGGGCTACGTGACCTCCGAACCTTTTGCGGTGCAGAAAGCCGGGGCGCAGGCCAACGTCTACCCGATCAGCGACTGGGGCTACCCACCATACGGCAACAGCATCGTGTGCATGAAATCGACCATCGAGAAACGTCCGCAGGCGGTCGCGGCTTTTGTTAAAGCCTCGATGCAGGGCTGGAAAAACTACCTGGAGAATCCGGCACCGGGCAACACGCTGATTAAGAAAGAAAACCCGCAGATGACCGACGAACAGATCGCCTTCGGCATCGCCCAGATGAAAAAGTATCAGATGCTGACAGGCGGCGATGCGCAGACAGGCGGTATCGGGATTATGACCGTACCGCGTCTGAAGCAGACCTGGCAGTTGCTGGTGGACAACAAGCTGATCGATCCAGTGAAAGTACCGTTTGACGGCAGCTACACCCTGAAATTCATTGAAGACGTGAAGGTCATGCCATGAATGTCGCCAGCCGACTGACCCTGATGAGCAATGATGTGCAAGCGGTGCCGCTGCATGCGGCACCCCCGGCGATTGAAGTGCTCTCTGCGGAGAAAATTTATCCGAATGGTACGCGTGCGTTGCTGCCGGTGGACCTGACAATTCGCCAGGGCGAATTTGTCTCGCTGCTCGGTCCGTCCGGCTGTGGCAAAAGTACCTTGTTAAAAATGATCGCCGGGCTGATAGAGTCGAGCGATGGAAAACTGATGCTTTTCCGTCGCGATCGTCGGGAAAAACAGCGTGATCTGCCGTTATCGTTCGTTTTTCAGGAGGCGACGCTGATGCCGTGGAGCAACGTACATAAAAATGTGCGCCTGCCCCTCGACTTGTCCGGTGTGCCGCGGGCCGAAGCCGATACCCGCGTGCGCGAAATCCTTGATCTGGTGGGGCTGGGGCAGTTTGGCCATGTGCTGCCACGTGAGCTGTCCGGGGGAATGCAGATGCGTGTGTCGATTGCCCGTGGCCTGGTGACGCGCCCGAAAGTGCTGCTGATGGATGAACCCTTCGGTGCACTGGATGAGATCACCCGTAACAAACTGGATAGCGATCTGCTGCAGCTGTGGCAGGAGCAGAAGCTGACGGTGGTGTTTGTCACCCACTCGATTCAGGAAGCGGTATTCCTGTCGCAGCGCGTGATCATGATGGCGGCACGGCCGGGCCGCGTGGTGGATGACATCAGCATTGATGCGCCATTCCCGCGTGATGATGAGTTTCGCGTCAGCCAGCAATTTACCCAGTATGCCCAGCAGTTGCAGCGCGGTCTGTTTGCTGCCAGTCAGGAGAGCAAATGATGAAAAAGCCCTTAGCCGCGCAGCGTAAATTTCAGCAGTGTCTGTTCCCGGCGCTGTTTGCCATTGTGCTGCTGTTGCTGTGGCAGTTCCTGGTGACGGCGCTGAAGGTGCCCGCCTTCCTGGTGCCGTCGCCGCAGGTGGTGGCACAAAGCCTGGTGCAGAACTTCCCGACGCTGTTTATGTCGCTGCTCTACACCCTGAAAATCACTGTGATCTCCTTTCTGGTGGCGATTGTGATTGGCTCGGTCATGGCGTTTTTGCTGGTGCAGAACCGCTTTATCGAAAGTGCGTTGTTTCCCTACATCGTGTTTTTGCAGGTGACGCCGATTGTGGCGATTGCCCCGCTGATCATCATCTGGGTGAAAGATACCACTATGTCGCTGGTGGTGTGTGCCACGCTGATGGCGGTGTTTCCCATCATCTCCAATACCACTCAGGGGCTGCGCAGTGTCTCGCCGGGCCTGTTAAGTTACTTCAAACTTAACCATGCGTCGCGGTTGCAGATTTTACTGCGCCTGCGCATTCCTTCGGCATTGCCGTACTTTTTCGGTGCGCTGCGTATCTCCAGCGGCTTGTCGCTGATTGGCGCAGTGGTGGCGGAGTTCGTCGCCGGTACGGGTGGTACCGACACCGGGCTGGCCTACCAGATTTTACAGGCCGGTTATCAGCTCAATATTCCGCTGATGTTTGCCGCGCTGTTACTGATTTCCCTGGCGGGGTTCCTGCTGTTTGCCCTGATGTCGTGGCTAACGCGCCGCGTATTGGCGGACTGGCATGAGAGCGAACTTACCCCGACCTGATACCTCAACAACAGGAAAGAAAGATGTCTGATTCCGATCGTCAGTCTGTACTGGCGGCGCTGGTCGCAGCGCTGCCTGAGCTGGACTGGATTAAAGATGCGCCCAAGGTCAAACGCCTGTCGCGCGATTTTCACTGGTTCAGCCCGGTGTTGAAACCGCAACTGGAAGAGAAATTTGCTGAGCTGGCAGTGCGCCCGCGTGATGAACAGGAACTGGTGTCAGTGGTGGCTGCCTGTGCAGCCCGTCGCATCCCGCTCAATCTGCGCGGGGGCGGCACCGGTAACTACGGTCAGTTGATCCCGCTGGAGGGCGGGGTGATGGTCGATATGACCAGACTGAACGCTGTGGTGAGCATGGGGCAAGGCACGGTGCGCGCGCAGGCCGGGATTCGTCTCGGTGACCTGGAAGCCCATACCCGACCACTCGGCTGGGAGCTGCGTTGTATGCCCTCCACCTGGAAGCTGGCGACGCTCGGCGGTCTGTTTGGCGGTGGTTTTGGTGGCGTGGGTTCCATCAACTATGGCCCGCTGGCGGCCCCCGGCAATGTGTTGTCAGTGAAGCTGATGACGATGGAAAAGACGCCACGCATCCTGACTCTACAGGCGCCTGACGCCTTACTGCTGCATCATGCTTACGGCAGCAACGGCATTGTGCTGGAGATTGAGCTGGCGCTGGCTCCGCGTCACGACTGGATTGAACGTCTCGACACCTTTGCCAGCTTCCCGGCAGCGATGGCCTTTGCCGATGCGCTGGCAAAATCGCCAGGGCTGGTGAAGCGTCAGGTGGCGGTGATGGCGGCGCCGGTGCTGGATTACTTCACCGATCTCGCCGATGCGGGCATAGCGGGGCAGCATGGCGTGATTTCGGTGGTCGGGGTGGAGAGCGACCGACTAATGCCATCATTGCTGACGCAGCATGATGGCCGCAACGCGCTGCATTTTGCTGAGGGTGAGAATCACGGTCATTCGTTGATTGAATATTGCTGGAACCATACCACGTTGCAGGCACTGAAGGTCGATAAGACCCTGACCTATTTGCAAACTGCCTATGCGCCGGAAAATTATCATCAGCAGGCGCTGGCGATGGAAGCACAATTATCAGATGAGGTGATGTCGCATATTGAGTTTCTGCGCGATATGAACGGCACGCTGACCTGTAGCGGGTTGCCGCTGGTGCGATATAGCGATGAAGAACGTCTGAACGCCATTATGGATATTTATCGTGATAACGGGGTGAAAATTAATAACCCGCACGTTATTCATATTGAAGATGGTAAACAAGGCATGGTGCGGGCAGATGTTGTGGCAATGAAACGTGCCTGCGATCCGTATAATTTACTGAATCCTGGAAAATTACGTGGCTGGGAAGTTCGCGATACATTGCCGGATGTGAAAATAACCGGCATAAATAATTAATCAATAATAAAAAATTTTTACGGCAAAGCATGCCACCGACCGTACATTTATTGTGCGGGTGGCACTGCTTTGCTCTTTTCAAAAAGTGACGAGGCTTGGGATTATGCAATTAAAAACACTAAGTGGTGCGTGTCTTGCTGCGCTGTTTTTCCCGCTTGTTCCAGCTGCACTGGCGGCGACACAGAGCAATATCAGCGATTGTCAGTACGGTGCGAGTGGTGTAAATAGCTTCACCGATATTTTCACCTGCGGTACCGTGAGCGGCAGTTTGCGCACGTTGTATTATTCAACGCACAACGCGTATTTTTCTAAAGGTTTTAATCAGGACACCCTGAGCTACGGTGGTGATATAAAATATGAAACCGCGCCGTTTTATGGTTTCCGTGCCGGTGTCAGCGGTATTTTCCTGCGCGGGATTGACCATCCGGATGAAGCTCATACCATCAGCGATATTGGTGATAATCAAACTAACGTTGGTGAGGCTTATTTAAGCTGGCAGCTGGATGATTTTAAAATTACTGCCGGTGATCAACGAATCAATATTCCTTTTGTCGGTGATTACGACTGGCGTATTACGCCTATTTTGTTCCGTGGTGTAGATGCGAATTACGGCGACAGCACCAATTATCTGCATGCCACCAAAGTCTGGCGTTATAAACCGTGGGGTGACGATCAATTCCTGAATACCACGGCCTATACCGATGTGGATGAACGCACTAACGGCATGTGGGCGTTGGGTGGTGGTCGCGGTACGCAGTGGGACGGCAAAAAACTCACCGGCCAGTTGTGGTATCAGGAGTATGCCGATTATACCCGCCTGGTGTATGGCGAGAGCCATTTACAATGGCAGGATGCGCTGTTCCAGCCGGATTTTGGCGTGCAATTTATTCGCGGCACCAGCCTGGGCAAAGCGCTGGCTGGTGAAGTGAACAGTACCTCTTACGGTGCCCAACTGGCGCTGACCCTGACTCCAGCCCTGAGCTGGAAGCTGGGCTATGACCACATCGCCGCCAGCGGCAATAGCTGGAACAACGGTTCGCTGGTGACGCCTTACGCGCACAACACTTCGTCGGGTCCTTACTTTGCGCAACCGTTCTTCACCAGTACTCAGGATCTGGGAAGCGGCAACGCTTATATGACCAATCTGAATTACGTGATGAATGAAAACCTGTCTCTGGGGACGCAGTATTCGTTTATGGATCTGAAACCGTCACCGGCTTCGGCCAGCATTAATCAGTCGGAATATCTGGTGTATTTCACCTGGAGTTTCAGTGGCATGCTGAAAGGGTTGAGCCTGACCGATTTCGCTGGGGTGCAGACATCACCGCTATATGATTCGCATTTCTGGCAGAACCGTTTAAGCCTGCAATACGACTTTTAAATCGCCGGGAGGCTTCGTGGCCTCCCGTTTTGTTGATTTATCGCGCATTTAGACACGTGCCACACGATTTCTGGCTCAATACTCACCCTTCCTGCCAGCCCGCGACACTCAACAACAAACTGCCCGCCATCGACGTCGTGTCATCACTTTCGGTATCGCTGTTTTTAGAGCTTTTTTTAAAGAGCCAAAGCACATCCACTGAAATTTCCAGAAGCGACAAGGTCTACTTCTGGCATGAAGCGGACAGTCTGAAAGCTCGCTTAGAGCGAGATATAGACTTTCATACCCTGAAAATTACGCTATTAGGTGATTCAGGGTATGCGCTTGCTGGTTACGAATATTGAGCG
>NZ_QODH01000030.1:0-3442 GCF_009935945.1 Kosakonia sp. MH5
AATAAGACAACATTAGATGGCGCTTTTATTCGATTAGAGAAGCAACGTGGTAGTTGACCTTCTACGGCTCTTATAGAACTCCGCTTTTGGCAGGCAGCAGCCAGTCAGTGGACCTGCATGTCTGTTAAGAGCGAAGAGCGGAAGTTTGCAGTTACTCTTGCAGCGATAGAGGTATTACTAACAAAGCTGTAGGTCTATAAACGGTGAGCAAGTCAGGGTATGCAAATGGAGTCTCAGGAACGGTGCGTGCAGTATTCGGGCTGAGTCTGCGACCTGAAAATGTTTGGGAAAGAGCTGAGTTGTCTGCGTTGATGAAAAATCCTAATGTAGAAGAAATTATTACTATTGTTTCTGTAAGAATGGGCGAGAAAATTATTTACGTGAAGGGGGAAACTATGATTCTTGATGTCTCTCGGGGTCATATCCAAGTAAAAATTGGAGATAGAACGGCGACCGTTCAAGGTGAGATGTTCTTTCCCGGTAACGATAAAATTGGCTTTGTGTTGTACAAGGGGGCTTTGAGGTTTTGGGATGCGCCTAACCAAAGTCAGATTATGACTGGCGATGATATCGATATGGTTATTGCTGATATTCAGGCCGATTTTTCCAAGGGAGGGCATATATTAGAAATTGAACATTAGTATGTGCAAAAGGTTCTGGAGGGGCGGTTGCCACTGGGCTACCGGTTGCGAGAACAACTGCATAATTGCAGGCACAATCCGGCCTCGATGCGCAGCTTTGTGCAGAACTGCTGGTAAACCCGCCTGCTTTCGTCATTTCGGCGTCGGCCAAGGGTATTCAGTCAATCCGCGATGAGACTGTTACCTCTCATACAGAATGCGAGAAATTTAACCGGCAGCTATGAGCGAAGAGCGGGAATTTATTTACCCGGCGAACAGGAAGCGACAAATTATCAGGCTCGGTTACTGGCTCACTGGTTATTAACCATTAAATATTATTCCAGAAACTTAATAAAAAACTATGCTACTAAGAAAGTTAGCACAGCTTTGGCATTCAAAATGGATATTTTTCCGATAAAAATCTCATTATTGCTGAGACATTTTTTAAATTATGACTAACGAGACTGTGCTGCGAATGTGCAAGCCTTAATATTTCGTAGTCTTCTGCCAGTTGACCTATATCTAATTGATTCGGCTCATTATGCGGGTCAAAAAGAGATTCCGATGGGATATTCCAATACAAATCTTCATCTAGCGTAACACTATCCATGCCACGCCGTTTCATTTCAAGGAATATTGTATTGACGATTTTTTCAAGAAAACTGAGTTCAATTTGCATATTTAGCCCTTAAAACTTTGGGTTTTATTTATTTTCTGAGGGACAGTCTTAGACTCACAACCAAATTTGTACTCATCGCTTTTATAATTTTGACTTACTGTTTTGCGCTGTGCCCCATTGACACGAATGTAATAATATCAGCAATGTCCGCCCCTGTCACTGAACGGACCAGCCCGAAGATCGATGTCCGCAGTGAGCGAGGAGCGGAAGTTACAACTGCTACATCGCTTGACTCTTTAAACCATTTTTCAGGTTATTGCATTAGCAGGTAACCTCATAACCATTACCGTAACGGATTCTCCAGCTACAATACGTTGTTCATACTCTTTCCATCCCAGACTTCGATATAGAGACTGCTTGTCAGGAGTGTATAGCCAGAGTTCAGTAATATTTCTCTCAGTAGCTAATTCAACAATGCGTTTTATCAATGCAGAACCTATCCCCTGACCACGATGAGTAGACCGAGTAATAACTTCGCCTAACCAGTACATGCGCTGAAGGTTATCTTTAAGTTCATAATAGATAAGGCTACCAGCAGCAGTCACATTATTCTCTGCGTCTAGGGCAACCAAGGTGAACTGCTGATTATCAATACTATTACGCTCGGTAAGACGTTTCATTATCTGCCTTGATTCCGACCATGAAGGCAGATGAGACCACTCATTAAACAGTAATGCCGTCGTCTGAATTAGATAATCAGGGTGATCCATAAGGTATTTGATCTGCATTTTATGCCTGATAATTAGCAAGTTAATTTTTGTTATAACTCCGTCATGTTCTCGTTTCCAGTAAAATTAGTTATGTGATACTGATCAGTTCGACAGCCATATAAGCTTCATTACCTTTCATTGAGAGAATCATAACGTCCGCTCCTGGCACGGAGAGGACAATCTAACGGAGCGAAAGGTCCGCTGTGAGCGAAGAGCGGATCTAACATTATTATGTTTTGAATAATAAGAGACGGTCAGTTGGCTGTAAGTCTGGCTTAGTTATCCAAAACAGCTTTTCTTTGTATTATTGTTCTAATAAATGCTGCTGATATATGCAACACGAATTCAGCATCGTATTCCAAGACAGAAGAAACCTTGTTGCTACCATGTCTTACTGCTGGCTCTGCATTTGTATAAGCGTAAAATTTTTCTATTACAGTTAATAGCATAGGTGAGATAGTGTTTTCTTTTCTCATCAGTTTTAATACCTCGCCCAGGGTTGAGGCTGACGGATAATAAGTCCGACACATGCTTTCTATTGCACTTATCGATTCTTTTATGGAATTTTCTGGATCCTTATGCGCACCTAATGCAAAAGCCCGTGCTTTCACATAGTGCCTTCTTGCAGGTTCAAACTGGTCTTGCAATAAGTTATTAGTTTCATCGATTTTTTGTTCTAGTTCATTTGGTAATGGTGTTTCTAACCTACCAGCAGAATTCATTTTCCAGTCAATATTCCGAGATGCGAATAACTCGTTCAATTTCTGACGATATGATGTAAAAGTAATGTCTTCTAATACCTTCTTACCCCAAGTATGGCCTCTCTCTGCATCTCTTTTCCTTAATAGATCTCCAATGATCTCAACAGCATCGTAAAATTGAAACCAATGCATATGTTGCAAACGTGCTTTCAAAGCATCATGGCAGTACCATGAATCGAAATCCTCATGATCTGTTTCTTGACCATTCTCTGCGCAAAGTCGCTCGATCAAAGCCTTAATACCCAGAGTCTTGTTCTCATCATTCGCAATGCGGCTATCACCATCAATGTACAAAAAATTATCGAGGACAGTTACAAAAAATAAAGAGCGAAGCCACTCTGGAGCATCTTCCCGTATCGGCTTTTTATTATACTCAGGATCAAAACCATGTCTGTGCGAGAACTTCATTCCACATCTCCCATTCAACTGTATGAATATTAGGCAATTATACAACCAACACAAACCCCTTTGCGAATACAAAAAAATCAAAAAATTACAACTAATTTAAGAGCTTATCGCTTATTTCTCCTATGGATGTCCGCTGTTGGCACGGAGCGGACTAACTCACTGAGCAGAAGGTCCGCTCTGAGCGAATTATAGACTTTCATACCCTGAAAATTACGCTATTAGGTGATTCAGGGTATGCGCTTGCTGGTTACGAATATTGAGCGA
>NZ_QODH01000032.1:0-1496 GCF_009935945.1 Kosakonia sp. MH5
GCTTCACGCCCTGAGACATTCGACAAGCTTTTTATGGCTTCAGTAAGGGCGAGTTTCGCGCTTTGAGAGCCAGCAAATACTTTGCTTCGTCGTAACAGGTTCTGTGCTTCCAGCAGCTATAAATTATACGGATCCATTTAAACGACAGTGCCCGGATCGCAGACTGGTGAGATTTACCCTTCTCTCTGAGGCTCTGATAATACAGTTTGGCCCAGTATGATGAGTTAACCGTCTTGGCAGCCCATTCAACAAAGGTCTGCCTGACGAACTTAGCGCATTGCCATCGCCAGTGGACCCAGGACTTCTGGCCACTTCGTTCTGTTACCGGTGCTATACCTGCGTAGTTTTGAATTTCTTCTGCGCTATTAAAACGGTCTCGGTTATCGCCAAGAGCAGCGAGCATACGCGGGCCCATACATGGCCCCATGCCCGGAAGTGATTTAAACAGACCTGCATCTGGCAAGGTATTAAACAGCGTTTCGATTCGCTCGTCGTAAGTTTTGATGATTTCACTCACCACTTTAATTTGTGTCGCCAGTGCTGTTGCCATCAAAGCATTAGCCTCGATAACACTCGGGTCTGTTGTCAACGGGATCGCATCATCGATACTCGCAACACGCTGCCCGGTAAGGGCTGTTGCACGGCCACCTTTGGCATTAAGAAAGTTGCGAACAGTGTCGCGCCTGGCACGCTTCAGTTGTTGCAGACTTGGCCATCTTATAATCAGTTCACACAGTAGTAAGCTACCCCGATGTGAGAACCATTCCAGAAGTTGAGGGTAATATTGTTTGAGAGTGTTGATTAACCTGTTCACAAAGCGACGTTTGTCTTCAATGAGTTGCCGACGCTGTTCAACCAGCTGTTGAAGTAATCGAATATCCGCATTGTCGGGCTCAATGGCTCTGATTTTTTTGGGATAACGCAGCATTAGTTCCAGCGCCAGCTCTGCATCTTGTGGGTCGTCTTTTGCCCCACTGGGCCAGAAGGTTTGCCTGTAGCGAGCAAGTGATAACGCATGAACAGGAAAAACAGTGATAAACGGGTATTTTTGTAGCGCGAAAACCACTGGGCCTTTTTTAAGTTCAATAGCGACTGCGATCCTGCCTTTCACTTTTTTGTGCAACGCTTCCAGCCAGGTATCAAGTGCTTCTGGCGTATGTTCAATGACATGGAACACTCGTTCACCATTGTTAAACTGAACGCAGACATCGTGCTTTTTATCTGCCCAATCGAGGCCAATATGAGCAGCAAACTGATTTATCGCAGTCATCACCAACTCCTTTTTATCGGGGATTGGTATGCATTCCACGTTCTTCGAAAGAAATATAGTCAGCAGTTTGTCTGCATGCCCTGAGTATTCGTTAACGAACGTGGAGCACTTACTGGCTCGAAAGAAAAGCGGTGATCATCGCATGATTCTCGCTCAATATTCGTAACCAGCAAGCGCATACCCTGAATCACCTAATAGCGTAATTTTCAGGGTATGAAAGTCTATA
>NZ_QODH01000033.1:0-1432 GCF_009935945.1 Kosakonia sp. MH5
TGCTGTTGCCAGTGCAGGTGCGTCGTTGATGCCATCGCCGACCATGGCGACCTTGGCGTTGAGTTTCATTTCGTTGATCAGGCGCAGCTTATCTTCTGGCAGCAGTTCAGCTTCCCATTCCATACCCAAATGGCCGGCGATGGCCTGGGCGGTGCGGTGGTTGTCGCCGGTGAGCATGACGGAGCGCACGCCCATGGCCTTGAGCTGGGCCACGGCTGCTTGTGCATCGGCTCTCGGTTCATCCCGCAGAGCTACCAATCCAAGTGCTTCATGGCTCTGTTCGTCGAACAGCACTGACACAGTCTTGCCGTCATGTTGTAGCGCCTCGATTTGAGTCTGCTGCGCGGACGACAGTATTGCGACTTGGCCAGCGTAGACCGGCGAACCGATGGCTAAAACGCGGCCAGCCACGGTTGCATGCACAGCTTTACCGACAGTGGCATAGGCATTTGACGCGGCGGGGATGAGGAGATTGGCCGCTTCGGCATGCCCGACAATCGCTTTCGCAAGCGGGTGATTGGAGCCGGATTCCACGCTGGCAAAAAGTGCCAGTACTTCATCGTCGCTTTGTTTGGTAAAGGGCTGTGCAAAGGCCGCTACATCGGTAACACGCGGCTTGCCCTCGGTCAGGGTGCCGGTTTTGTCGAAAGCTATGGTCTTTACCTGACCAATAGTTTCTAGGGCGCTGCCGCCTTTGATAAGTAACCCACGGCGGGTGCCTACCGCCAGTCCTGAAGCAATCGCTGCTGGAGTGGATAAAACCAGTGCGCAGGGACAGGCAATCAGCAATAGCGCCAACCCGCGATATAGCCAAGTCGCCCATTCACCGTCCATTAGTAGTGGTGGCAGGATAACGATCAATGCGGCAAGCGCCATCACAGTGGGAGTGTAGTAGCGGCTGAATCGCTCAATGAAGCGGGCTGTGGGTGCTTTGGATGCTTGTGCCTGTTCCACCAGTTGAATAATGCGTGCAATGGTGTTGTCGGCAGCGGTTTTTTCTACGCGGACTTCAAGTACCCCGTCGACGTTGATCGAACCGGCGAAGACAGTATCGCCCGTGGTCTTGGCACTGGGGATGGACTCGCCCGTAACGGGAGATTCATCGAGGCTGGACGAGCCATTAGTAATCACACCATCGGCGGGCACCCTGTCACCTGGGCGCACCAGCACATGGTCATTCACCCGCAGCGAAGCTGCAGCAACCTCGCGCTGCCCGCCTTGGGCATCGAGCAGCACCGCTGTTTTCGGAACCAGTGACGCCAGAGCTCTGATACCGGCGCGGGCACGATCGGCCGCCACACTCTCCAATAACTCACCGATCGAGAATAGGAAAACTACGGCTGCAGCCTCTTCGGCCTCACCAATGAACAGCGCGCCCAATGCGGCTACGGACATCAGCGTTTCGATTGAGAAGGGCGAGCCAGACATGGCC
>NZ_QODH01000034.1:0-1364 GCF_009935945.1 Kosakonia sp. MH5
AAAAAATGTATGGTTCGCCCCCGTTTTGCAAGCACACGATGATTAAAGCTGTTTGCGTTAATGTATCCGGCCTCTTGCAAGTCAGCTGCTTTTGGCAGCAAGGCCATGATGGAATAAGCGCGTCAGGTTCCCAATAAGCTTCTTAGGCTGTTAAAGCCGTTTTTTTGTCCCGGGTTTACAAGACGCCATTGCACAGTTTTGTCATCACATACCCTGCAAACTGGTAAGATTTTAAGCGAGTTCAGATTTCTCGTTGCTGTAAATAAAAAGCGCCCGGTCGTGTCATGACAGCCCAGATAATTCGGGCAATTTTGTTCGCCAGTGCGACAACAACCTTATTGCGGTGTACACCGCGCTCTTCCATAAGTTGTACCCACTGTCCCAGAAAATTTGTTGTCCTGTTCAAATGCAGAACACAGGTTCGGGCTCCATGGATAAGCAGTTTTCTCAGGTAAGCATTGCCACGTTTACTCATACCTAATAAACGTTGCTTGCCTCCTGTTGAGTATTCTCGTGGTACAAGCCCCAGCCAGGCAGCTAAATTGCGCCCTGATTTAAATTGTTGGCCATTACCTACAAACGCCGTCATTGCCGTCGCTGTCAATTTCCCTACACCGGGAATAGACGTCAGCCTTTTAGCTATTCCATCTGCATCAGCGATAGACTCAATCTGGCGACGTAAGTGCAACAGTTTTTCCTCAAGAGACCGATATTCATGCCAGAGATCAATGAGTATATCCCTCATTGATGGACTCAGTTCGTTTTGCTCGTCAGATAACAGAGAAGGCATATCATGTGTAAATTTGGCAATTCCACTGTGGATAGTTAATCCGTATTCTAGGAGAAATGCCCTAGCCTGATTCACCACCGCTGTTTTATGAGAGACCACGCGTTCTCTGATCCGATGTAATGCCTGTAGATCGAGCTGTGCCGTTGTTTTTGGTATCACTGTCCGCATAGTAGGACGAGAAATGGCTTCGGCTATTGCTTCAGCATCAATCAGGTCATTCTTGTTTGATTTAACGAAAGGTTTTACAAATTGTGCCGGGACGATGCAGGGCGTATGTCCAAATGATTTAGCCTTTCTGGCCAGCCAATGGCAACCCGGACAGGCTTCCATTCCAATCGTTGTTTGGGGTAAGCGGGCTAGATATTCAATCAATTTAACGCGGGTAAAACATCGCCTAATCAGGATATTTCCTTTATCGTCCATCCCTACTACATGGAACGTATTTTTACCGATATCAATACCCATTCGGCTAAGGGACTGTGCTTTTGTTCGTGACATAACACACCTCCAATATAAGGGCTGACAGCAAGTGCAATTTTAGCAAGTTGAGTGGGGGCGAACCATTCCATTAGCT
>NZ_QODH01000035.1:0-635 GCF_009935945.1 Kosakonia sp. MH5
TGGACAATGGCTGGAAGTTGGTGGCTGGTTCAGGTATTAGCACTGTGTGCTCTCTGTCATGCTCTTCCAAAGAAGGGTAAGTGGAGTAAACTGTCCCAGAATCCTCCAGCTCTGATGCTCCAGCAAACTGACCAGCGGCTTCAGCAGTCAGTTCAACAGACTAATCAGCAGCTTCCTCAGAAGATTCAGTTTCAGAAGCAAGTAGCGAAGGCTGAGCCTTTGGACAGATGTTCTGTAGCTGATTCTGAGCAGATCCAATGTGGACAACCTGGTATCAGTAGTGCTGAATGTGAAGCTATCAACTGCTGCTTTAGTGGACAGCAGTGTTACTATGGGAAGACCGAAAGTCCTGCGGGAGCCTGTGTATGTTGAGGTGCACATTGTGGAGAGGACTGACCCCAACATTGTCCTGATGCTGGGACACTGCTGGGCAACTTCCGCCCCCAATCCACTCAGTCTACCCCAGTGGGACCTTCTGGTTGATGGATGCCCTTACCAGGATGACCGTTACCTGACCACATTGGTTCCAGTGACTGGCTCTTCTGGTCTTCAGTTCCCAACCCACTACAAGCGCTTCATTGTGAAGATGTTCACGTTTGTGGATCCCACATCACTGGCTCCTCTGCAGGAAACTA
>NZ_QODH01000036.1:0-1231 GCF_009935945.1 Kosakonia sp. MH5
TTGGACTGACCCCGCCCCGGTAGACGATCCTGCCCTATAGTTTGAGCATAGGAGGAGCGTATGGGCACACCACGATTTACACCTGAATTTAAGGAAGAAGCCGTCCGTCAGATAACGGAACGCGGTTATTCCGTCGCCGAAGTATCTGACCGTCTGGGCGTCTCTGCACACAGCCTCTACAAGTGGCTACGGGCTATCAAACCTGATAACAGCGAGCAGCATGCCCGGGATTTACTGGAAGCTAAAAGCGAGATCCTGAAACTCCGGGCGCAGCTAAAACGCACCGAAGAAGAACGGGATATCCTGAAAAAGGCCGCGCGGTACTTTGCAAGGGAGCCCGACTGAAGTACCGCTTTATCAATGAGCACCGCACTGTATGGGGTGTGATGACGATGTGTCGGGTACTGAATGTCGCCCGGGCCGGGTTCTATGCGTGGTTGCATAACCCTGTCCCGGCGCGTGATAAAGATAACCAGCGCCTGCTGATACTTATCCGCGACTCATATTCCCTGAGCGGAGGCGTATACGGTTACCGGCGGGTTCATGGCGATCTGAACGAAATCGGGGAAACCTGCGGTAAAAACCGGGTGGGTCGGATTATGCAACTGAACCGGATTAAAGCTGTGCGTGGCTATAAAGCGCCACGTCGTATCGCCGGCAGGCCTTCAGTCGTTGCTCCTAATCGCGTGCAGCGGCAGTTCACCGTTGTCCGGGCCAACCAGGTCTGGGTCACCGATATTACTTATATCCGCACCTGGCAGGGATGGTTATATCTGGCGGTGGTTATCGATCTCTTCGCCCGTAATGTGGTCGGCTGGTCGATGAAACCCACTCTCTCACGCGAACTCGCGCTGGACGCGCTGATGATGGCCGTGTGGCGTCGAAAACCGGACGGCGAGGTTATCGTTCACAGCGATCAGGGTAGCCAGTACGGCAGTGACGACTGGCAGCGCTTCTGCCGGGCCAATAACCTGACACCGAGCATGAGCCGGCGTGGCAACTGTCTGGATAATGCAGTGGCCGAATCGTTCTTCAGTTCACTGAAAAAAGAACGCATCAGGAAGAGAATATACAAAACCCGGGATCTGGCCCGGGCGGATATCTTCGATTACATTGAAGTGTTCTACAACCGGGCCCGGCGCCACAGTCACCTCGGCGGCGTCAGTCCGGAGGCCTTCGAACAGGCCCAATCGTGAGGACAGAATTTGTCTACGGGCGTGGGGTCAGTCCA
>NZ_QODH01000037.1:0-334 GCF_009935945.1 Kosakonia sp. MH5
TCATCCCCTTCAGCACAGCCTTTGGTGACACATTGGCCATTGGCCAGTCTGAGCTCCACCCTGAGAGGTCCAGGAGCGGCTACTGGTGGAGGTGGAGGAACGGAGTTGACCTCCACAACCAGAGCTTCCACAGAAGTTCCCGAATATCTACACTGGAAGAGAAACTCAAAATGACTGTCCCTTGTGATGGAACCATATGGTCCAATCCCCACTTCATACGATGAGGTCATTCGGTTTTCATACACCACATATCCACCGTCCTCCATCACGCTCGTGCCACATGCGGTCACAGGGAACTGGTATATAGCAAAGGAAGGTGTAGACCCCACAGGAG
>NZ_QODH01000037.1:400-1127 GCF_009935945.1 Kosakonia sp. MH5
GTTTCCACCCAGTAGTTGAACCGAATCCAGACTCAGTCGAGGCAAGGTAACGTCTCGAGACACCACTACCACAAACTGACCATCTCTAATACACTGGACAGTCACTGCCCTCCCATAGAAACACTGCTGTCCGTTAAAGCAGCAGTTGATAGCTTCACACGCAGCACCACTGATCCCAGGTAGACCGCATTGGATCTGCTCAGAATCAGCTACAGCACATTTATCAAGTTGAACTGGCTTCTGAAGCGGAAACTGCGGCTTAGGTTGTTGTGGAACTGGCTTCTGAAGCGGAAACTGCTGGTTAGTTAGCTGTTGAACTGGCTTCTGAAGCGGAAACTGCGGCTTAGGTTGTTGTGGAACTGGCTTCTGAAGAGGGAACTGCGGCTTAGGTTGTTGTGGAACTGGCTTCTGAAGCGGAAACTGCGGCTTAGGTTGTTGTGGAACTGGCTTCTGAAACGGAAACTGCGGCTTAGGTTGTTGTGGAACTGGCTTCTGAAACAGAAACTGCTGGTTAGTTAGCTGTTGAACTGGTTTCTGAGGTGGAAACTGCTGGTTAGTTAGCTGTTGAACTGGCTTCTGGAGCTGAAACTGCTGGTCAGTTTGCTGGATCATCAGAGCTTGAGCATTCTGAAGCGATTGACTCCACTGTGGGACAGCATGACAGAAAGCACAGACCACCAAAATCTGAGCCAAACACCAACTTCCAGCCATTGTTCAACAGCTAAAC
>NZ_QODH01000038.1:0-1105 GCF_009935945.1 Kosakonia sp. MH5
ATTAGCTGAGAACTTTTGCCACAACGCCCGCGCCAACGGTACGGCCGCCTTCACGGATTGCGAAACGCAGACCATCGTCCATCGCAATCGGGTGAATCAGGGTAACAACCATTTTGATGTTGTCGCCCGGCATTACCATCTCTACGCCTTCCGGCAGTTCGATGGTGCCAGTCACGTCAGTTGTACGGAAGTAGAACTGCGGACGGTAGCCTTTGAAGAACGGAGTGTGACGGCCGCCTTCATCTTTGGACAGGATATAAACTTCTGATTCGAATTTGGTGTGCGGCTTGATTGAACCCGGCTTAGCCAGTACCTGACCACGTTCGATTTCTTCACGTTTGATACCACGCAGCAGAACACCCACGTTCTCGCCCGCACGGCCTTCGTCCAGCAGTTTGCGGAACATTTCAACGCCAGTACAGGTCGATTTCGCGGTGTCTTTGATACCAACGATTTCAACTTCTTCACCCACTTTGATGATACCGCGTTCTACACGACCGGTAACAACGGTACCACGACCGGAGATGGAGAATACGTCTTCGATCGGCAGCAGGAACGGCTTGTCAATCGCACGCTCTGGTTCCGGAATGTAGGAATCCAGGAAGCCTGCCAGTTCGATGATTTTCGCTTCCCACTCTGCTTCGCCTTCCAGCGCTTTCAGAGCAGAACCACGAACGATCGGCGTGTCGTCGCCCGGGAAATCGTACTGAGACAGCAGTTCACGAACTTCCATCTCTACCAGTTCCAGCAGCTCTTCGTCATCAACCATGTCACATTTGTTCAGGAACACGATGATGTACGGAACGCCTACCTGACGACCCAGCAGGATGTGCTCACGGGTCTGCGGCATCGGACCGTCAGTCGCAGCAACAACCAGGATCGCGCCGTCCATCTGCGCAGCACCGGTGATCATGTTTTTAACATAGTCGGCGTGCCCCGGGCAGTCTACGTGCGCGTAGTGGCGGGTCGGGGTGTCATATTCAACGTGAGAAGTGTTGATGGTGATACCACGAGCTTTTTCTTCCGGCGCGTTATCGATCTGATCGAATGCGCGGGCAGAACCACCGTAGGTTTTTGCCAGAACGGTAGTGATTGCAGCAGTCAG
>NZ_QODH01000039.1:0-1029 GCF_009935945.1 Kosakonia sp. MH5
AATGACTATATCTTGCGCAAAACTGTTTGTTTTCTTCTGCCCTTATTGCTTGCTTACCGGAGTTGGCACTGAAAAATAACGTGAACCGGGTAAAAACAAACGCTTTGTTGGGCACAAACGGGGAGTGTGTACTAAGAAGACGTATTTAACATAAAAACCGGTATGGGCTATCTGGAAAGCAAGTTTAGCTAAAATCCCTCAAACTTCATTTGGTCATCTACTCGATAAGAGAATCTTAGCTTAGTTGCTTTACGCTGCTTCCTCTCGATGATTTCAACGCTTATATTCTTTATTTCAGTAGTGTCTTCAATGGTATCGATGCTTTGCTTGATAACACTGCGATTAAACTCTTTAAACAACGGATAAGAATAAACTTTTTCCTTATTCTTTATTGTGTAAAGCCCAAGCTCTTCCTTTAGTTCTTCAACAGTAATTTCAAAAAAACGGTCTTTCTTCTGACTTATTTTCTGCCTTATAAGTTGATATATGTTACTGGCATTTGTGTCTCTGAGTCGTGCGCTAGAGATAAGCACTTGAGTAGTGAAATTACCCTCTATCATGCAAATATACGGCTCCATTTGACGACTAAAGCTAATATCTACGTAACCGTCACCGTCCTCATAGTCACAGTATTCAGTGACGTTAAGCATGCGAACCCCTTTACCGCTAGGTTTCTTCCAAGGCCGATCTCCTTGACGAGCTATAGGCGGTAAAAGTTGATCTTTTGGGATTCCTATTATCTGTTTCTGTAAATCCAACGTAGCGGATTTTAGTTGTTCGTAGGCTGTATTCATTTCCAGCTTAGCTATTTTTGCATACTCACTAGCGTATATACGAAACACTTGGCCTTGTTTTACTATCTTTTTAGAGTCAAGTTGAGCAATAGCCATAAATAAAACGCGCCTAGATGATAAGGGCATCTTAGATAGTGTTTTGTTTATATCAGTTTTATGCCGAACTTTTGTTTTACTCGATACGTTGGTTAATTTCATAGGTGTACTTTGTTTTTTTAATCACACACCTACTTTA
>NZ_QODH01000004.1:0-364214 GCF_009935945.1 Kosakonia sp. MH5
GCGTTATCGATCTGATCGAATGCGCGGGCAGAACCACCGTAGGTTTTTGCCAGAACGGTAGTGATTGCAGCAGTCAGGGTAGTTTTACCATGGTCAACGTGGCCGATTGTGCCGACGTTAACGTGCGGTTTTGTACGTTCAAATTTTTCTTTAGACACGGCTTTATTCCTTACTATAGCGCTCTCCCCTTCAGGAGAGAGCACGGACTTTGGTTTTAACCCTGAGGCTTATTTACCACGGGCTTCGATTACGGCCTGAGCAACGTTGTTCGGTGCATCATCATACTTCAGGAATTCCATAGTGTATGATGCACGACCCTTGGTCAGAGAACGCAGTTGGGTTGCGTATCCGAACATTTCAGACAGCGGCACTTCAGCATGAATCTTAACGCCAGTGACTTCAGATTCCTGACCGCGCAGCATACCGCGACGACGGCTCAAGTCACCGATAACGTCACCGGTGTTCTCTTCCGGAGTTTCTACTTCAACCTTCATGATCGGCTCAAGCAGAACTGGTTTTGCTTTCTTAAAGCCTTCTTTAAAGGCAATAGACGCAGCCAGTTTAAACGCCAGTTCAGAGGAGTCAACGTCATGGTAAGAACCGAAGTGCAGACGAACACCCATATCTACTACCGGGTAACCAGCCAGCGGGCCAGACTTCAGTTGTTCCTGGATGCCTTTATCAACGGCCGGGATGTATTCGCCAGGAATTACACCACCTTTGATGTCGTTGATGAACTCGTAACCTTTCGGGTTAGAGCCCGGCTCCAGCGGGTACATGTCGATAACAACATGACCGTACTGACCGCGACCACCAGACTGTTTCGCGTGTTTACCTTCGATATCGGTAACTTTCGCGCGAATCGCTTCACGGTAAGCAACCTGAGGTTTACCGACGTTCGCTTCAACGTTGAATTCACGTTTCATACGGTCAACGATGATGTCGAGGTGCAGCTCACCCATACCGGCGATGATGGTCTGGTTAGATTCTTCGTCAGTCCATACGCGGAATGACGGGTCTTCTTTCGCCAGACGGCCCAGAGCCAGACCCATTTTTTCCTGGTCAGCTTTGGTTTTCGGTTCTACTGCGATGGAGATTACCGGTTCCGGGAATTCCATACGTTCCAGAATGATCGGGTGATCCGGGTCACACAGAGTGTCACCAGTGGTCACGTCTTTCAGACCGATAGCAGCAGCGATATCGCCTGCACGAACTTCTTTGATCTCTTCACGCTTGTTAGCGTGCATCTGAACGATACGACCGAAACGCTCACGTGCAGATTTCACGGAGTTCAGGATGGTATCACCAGAGTTAACCACACCAGAGTACACGCGGAAGAAGGTCAGGTTACCAACGAACGGGTCGGTAGCAATTTTGAACGCCAGAGCAGAGAACGGCTCTTCGTCGCTTGCGTGACGCTCAGCCGGAGTATCTTTACCGTCATCCAGAATACCGTTGATCGCAGGTACGTCAGTCGGGGACGGCAGGTAGTCAACTACCGCATCCAGCATCGCCTGAACGCCTTTGTTCTTGAACGCAGAACCACAGGTTACCAGGATGATTTCGTTGTTCAGAACGCGCTGACGCAGAGCAGATTTGATTTCCGCTTCAGTCAGTTCTTCACCACCCAGGTATTTCTCCATCAGCTCTTCAGAAGCTTCAGCAGCGGATTCGATCAGGTTCTGGTGCCATTCGTCAGCCAGATCCTGCATGTCAGCCGGGATATCTTCGTATTCGAAGGTTACGCCCTGGTCTGCATCGTTCCAGTTGATGGCTTTCATTTTCACCAGGTCAACAACACCGGTGAAACCTTCTTCAGCACCAATTGCCAGCTGCAGCGGAACCGGGTTCGCGCCCAGACGGGTTTTGATCTGACCAACAACTTTCAGGAAGTTGGCGCCCATACGGTCCATTTTGTTAACGAACGCGATGCGCGGAACTTTATATTTGTTAGCCTGACGCCATACGGTTTCAGACTGCGGCTGAACACCACCAACTGCGCAGTAAACCATTACCGCACCGTCAAGAACACGCATGGAACGTTCTACTTCGATAGTGAAGTCAACGTGCCCCGGGGTGTCGATGATGTTTACGCGATGCGGTTCATACTGCTTCGCCATACCAGACCAGAATGCAGTAGTTGCTGCGGAGGTAATGGTAATACCACGCTCCTGCTCCTGCTCCATCCAGTCCATGGTTGCGGCGCCGTCATGAACTTCACCGATTTTGTGGTTTACACCGGTGTAGAACAGAATACGTTCGGTAGTCGTGGTTTTACCGGCGTCGATGTGCGCACTGATACCGATGTTACGGTAACGTGCGATGGGTGTTGTACGAGCCATTTGATTCCTCGTTTGTCTCTTAGGCGCTCAGATTTAAGTTGCCAAACGGCGGGCGACTTACTGGAAGCGCCCGCCTGGTGACTAAAACTCCGAAGGGATTACCAACGGTAGTGTGCGAACGCCTTGTTGGCTTCGGCCATACGGTGAACGTCTTCACGTTTCTTAACTGCGGTACCTTTGTTGTCCGCAGCATCAGAAAGTTCGTTCGCCAGGCGCAGAGCCATGGATTTATCACCGCGTTTACGAGCAGCTTCAACGATCCAACGCATTGCCAGGGCATTACGACGAACCGGACGAACTTCAACCGGAACCTGATAAGTAGAACCACCAACGCGGCGAGACTTAACTTCGACAGTCGGGCGCACGTTTTCGAGGGCTACTTCGAAAGCTTCCAGTTCATTTTTACCAGAACGCTGAGCCAGGGTCTCCAGCGCGCTGTATACGATTGCTTCTGCAGTAGATTTTTTACCGTCTACCATCAGGATATTTACAAATTTAGCCAGCAGTTCTGATCCGAACTTCGGATCCGGCAGAATTTTACGCTGACCAATAACACGACGACGTGGCATGGAAATACTCCGTTGTTAATTCAGGATTGTCCAAAACTCTAAGAGTTTAGTTTGACATTAAAGTTAAAACAGTTTGGCCTTACTTAACGGAGAACCATTAAGCCTTAGGACGCTTCACGCCGTACTTGGAGCGAGCCTGCTTACGGTCTTTAACACCAGAGCAGTCGAGCGCGCCACGAACAGTGTGGTAACGAACACCCGGGAGGTCTTTAACACGACCGCCACGGATCAGGATCACGGAGTGCTCCTGCAGGTTGTGACCTTCACCACCGATGTAGGAAGTCACTTCGAAACCGTTAGTTAAACGAACACGGCATACTTTACGCAGTGCGGAGTTCGGTTTTTTCGGGGTGGTAGTATATACGCGAGTACATACACCACGTTTTTGCGGGCATGCTTCCAGCGCAGGCACGTTGCTTTTTGCAACTTTGCGAGCGCGTGGTTTGCGTACCAGCTGGTTAACTGTTGCCATTAAATAGCTCCTGGTTTTAGCTTTTGCTTCGTAAACACGTAATAAAACGACCTCATATAATATGAGGACGCAGAATTTTATGGCTGTGCTTAAAAGGTGTCAAGAAATATACAGCGATCCCACATTACCAATGCATCTGAACGGCGTGTTTTACCGTCAGGCTAACGAAATCAGTATAGCCAACCCTGACAACACTGCTCGAAATTTGACCACTCAATCCGCGTGCGTGCACATCATCATTTAACGCATGAATGGTTATGGGGGCATTTAGCAATAAAGCAATATAACGACTGCCTTCCAGCGCCGCCGTGACGCCATCCGATAACAGCAGTACATCATCGCCAGAGCGCAACATGCGCAACAGCGCCGTCATATCGCATTGCCAGGGAGAGTGGGACAGAGTATGCAGCATAGGCGCCTCAAAACGTCAGTACGACAGTGTACTCATCAAGCTGTTCACGCAGCGCTTCCGGCTCCAGCTGTTGCGCAGGCAAGACGAAAGCCGTCTCCTCGCCGAGACCGCGTTCGCGTAGCGAGGCCGCACACAGCCAACACTGTTCGATGTCGTACAAAGGAAGGACTTTAAAGGTGGCGATGTAATCGCGCGCCAGAATCGCATCCGGCTGCTGCCCGGCTAATAGCTGAAACACGCCATCGCCGATAAAAAATACGCCAATCTCGTCAGTGAATGCTGAGGTAGCGAGTAAGGCATCCAACCCTTCGCGCCCGGAGGATGAACCGTGCGGCGCGGAAGTAAAGACAAATGCGATGCGCTTCATCAAAACTGCACCACCCGATCACAGGAGATCGCGGCTTCGGCCAGCGCGCCCAACCCGGTAAGTGAAAAACCTGCCTGTAAATTCGCGGCAGGCAGCGCTAATCGCTCAGCTTCATTATCATCAACCACACCACGGCGCAGTGCGGCAGCGACACAGATATGCAGTTCAACCTGCTGTTCATCATGCAAGCGCTGCCAGGCGCGCACAAGGTCAAACTCATCGCTGGCAGGTGCCGTAAGCGCATTCGCGTTATTCACCCCTTCACGATAGAAGAAAACGCTGCTCAGCGTATGTCCGGCTTCCAGCAACGCCAGCGCAAATTGATAAGCGCTACTGGCTTGCTGAGTGCCGTACGCCGGGCCGGTGACCATCAGGGCAAAACGCATTAACGATCCTGTCCGGAAAAATCACCGCTTTTGAACTGGCGGATGTAAAGGTAAACAGTATGTTTCGAGATATTCAGGCGATCGGCAACCTGGTTAATCGCGTCTTTAATGTCGAAGATGCCTTTCTCATAAAGGTTCAGCACAATCTGGCGATTCTTGGCATTATTGGAAACGTTGCGATCGGCATTAACCTCTTCGATGGTGAACTCCAGCGTCTGCATCACCAGATCCTCTACCGAGGATGCAAAGTTAACGGCCGAGCCAACATCCGGAGTTTCCGGCGGAATAAAGGTGTTCATGATTTGCGAGAACGGCACATCAAGGTTCATGTTGATGCACAGCAGGCCAATCACCCGATGATCGCGGTTACGGATAGCGATAGTCACTGACTTCATCAGCACGCCGCTTTTCGCGCGCGTGAAGTAGCATTTGGAGACGCTACTGTCGGCACCGGTCATATCGTGCAGCATGCGCAGGGCAAGGTCGGTAATCGGCGAGCCAATTTTACGTCCTGTGTGTTCGCCGTTCGCAATGCGGATAGCGGAACATTTCAGGTCTTGCAGGGAGTGCAGAACGATTTCGCAGTGTGAGCCAATGAGCATCGCTAACCCGTCCACCACCGCCTCGTAGGATTTAAGGATATCGAAGTCGGTCTGATCGAAAGGACGTTGATCCAGTAAATCAAGTTCACTGGTTTCGTTGGTTAATAGCGACCTGGACATGAAAAAAAACACTCCTTTTCAGGAGCCTGTCGTTAACTTTTCAGGGCAGGCTCATTATTTATATGGGGATATAAATTAATACATCGTACGTTAAGATTATATCCTTACTACAAAAAAAAACGCCGCCCGGAGGCGGCGTTTTTTCATACTGTTACTTCGTGCCAGTATCGGCAGCCTTCGCATCAGCAGGCTGATCTGCAGCGGCCGGAGCCGCATCTGACGCGCCAGCTTCCGCTTTCGGCGCTGCGGCATCAGCTTTCGGAGCCGGTTTGATATCCAGCAGCTCTACGTCAAACACCAGCGTGGAGTTAGCCGGAATACCCGGAACGCCAGTTTTACCGTAAGCCAGAGCCGGTGGGATCACCAGCTTGATTTTGCCGCCTTTCTTGATGTTTTTCAGACCTTCAGTCCAGCCCGGGATCACGCCGTCGAGGCGGAAGGAGAGCGGTTCGCCACGGGTATAGGAGTTATCGAACTCTTTACCGTCAATCAGCGTACCTTTGTAGTTTACAACGACAGTGTCGCTGTCTTTCGGCGCATCACCAGTCCCTTCTTTTTCGACTTTGTACAGCAGGCCGGTATCAGACGTTTTCACACCTTTCTCTTTGGCGAAGGTGTCACGGAAGGTTTTACCTTTCGCTTCGTTGTCAGCAGCGTCTTTCTCCATACGTTCTTGCGCGGCAGTTTTCACACGCGTTTCGAACGCTTGCAGCGTTTGTTCAATTTCCTGGTCGCTCAGTTTGCTCTTATCAGCAAACGCGTCCTGAACGCCAGCGATCAACTGGGCTTTGTCCAGTTTGATGCCCAGTTTTTCCTGCTCTTTCAGGGAGTTTTCCATGTAGCGGCCCAGAGATGCGCCCAGCGCATAAGCAGATTTCTGGTCGTCATTTTTAAATGCCGCTTTGCTGTCAGCTGCAGTGGCAGTCTCTTTCTTCGCAGTCTCCGCAGCGAAAGAGATCGGCGCATGAAGGGCAACGGCCATTGTGGTCGCCAGCAGCGTGACTTTAAACAGTGATTTCATCCATTTCTCCAGGGGTCGGGGCATCTCGCCCCAGGGTTAAACATTAAGTAAGAAGCGTACTATAAAGCGTTGCGGTAGAAATCAACATAAGGACACTACCCGAATTCACCTGTTTTCTGACTATTTTTGTTTAAATTAGTTTCTGATTTTCTGACGTAATGCTGTACCGCATGACAAACTTCAGTAAAATTCGCCCGGTTTATGAAATTTGAGCCGGAAGCAGACCCGAGGTGAAGAATGCAAGAGCTAACAACAGAAGCGCGACTGGCTGAACTGGAGAGCAGACTGGCTTTTCAGGAGATGACAATCGAAGAGCTAAACCAGACGGTTATTGCCCACGAACTGGAGATGGCAAAGCTGCGCGAGCATCTGCGACTAATGGCAGAAAAACTCAAGGCCAGCCAGCCTTCCCATATGGCGTCGCCATCAGAAGAAACACCGCCGCCCCATTATTAGGGCGTAAAAAAAGCGGGTTTCCCCGCTCAGTGCATAAATCCCTAATATTTCGTGTTGCAGGCAGGCGGCAAACTTGAAATCCCCGGGAGCATAGAAAACTATGTGACCGGGGTTTGAAAGTGAAACCAACGCACCAGCAGTGCGAAAGACGATGGGATTTTATTAGTGGCAACCGCAGCCGCCGTTACCACCGCAACCGCCTTTACCATGGTCGTGACCATGATCGTGGCCGTGACCACCGCAGCAACCGTCGTGATCGTGGTCGTGGTCATGATCGTGGCCATGCGCACCGTGAACGTGGCCATGAGCCAGTTCTTCTTCAGTCGCTTCGCGGATCGCGACAACTTCAACGTTGAATTTCAGGTTCTGGCCAGCCAGCATGTGGTTGCCATCAACCACAACGTGGTCGTCTTCGACTTCGGTAATTTCTACTGGTACCGGACCCTGGTCGGTTTCCGCCAGGAAGCGCATGCCAACCTGCAATTCATCAACGCCCATAAAGACGTCTTTCGGTACGCGCTGCACCAGGTTTTCATCGTACTGACCGTAAGCGTCGTTCGCGCCAACCGCCACATCGAATTTATCGCCGACTTCGTGACCATCCAGCGCGTTTTCCAGACCAGAGATCAGGGAACCGTGACCGTGCAGGTAGTCCAGCGGCGCACTCACCGGAGACTCATCAACCAACACACCGTCTTCTGTACGTACCTGGTAAGCCAGGCTGACCACCAGGTCTTTTGCTACTTTCATGATATCTCCTGAGCGTGGGAAAATTACTGGCGCAGATTGTAGCGGAATTCTGCACCCGTGTACCCTTTAGCTTAAAAAAAGCTGCCCGATATGGCTAGTCCGGATGAAAAATCCCAATAACTTGCTCATCTTTGCGAACATGATCGCGGGCCTCTTTATCGGCTTCACGCATCTGGTGTCCGCACTTAACACACTCAACTATATCGACATTATTTTCACGCCACATCGCCAGCGAATCCTTCGCCTGGCATGACGGACAGACCGCCCCGGCAATAAAACGTTTACGTACAGCCATTCGAATCCCCTTATTCAAACTCGTCCCAGCCATCCAGCTGGCGACGCTCTTGTTGCATTTCACGCTGGAAAATCTCCTCCAGCTCGCGCCGCGCTTCGCGTACGCGGGAAATTTGTAGCGTATCGGTATGCACCGGCATCAGTTCGCGCAGCATACGCATATCCAGCCGTTTAAAATGCAGTTGCGCGCGCTGCGCCTGGTGAGGGTGCATCCCCAGCGAAATAAGTGCCTTACGCCCCAGTTCAAGCGCGCTGGAGAAGGTTTCGCGGGAAAACTGCGTCACACCGGCCTGCAACAGCTCGTGCGCTTCCACGCGTCCACGCGCCCGCGCCAAAATAGCCAGATGCGGGAAATGTTGCTGACAGATTTCCACCAGTTTCATCGTATCCAGCGGATCGTTGCAGGTAATGACGATGGATTGCGCTGATTCCGCGCCCGCCGAGCGCAACAGCTCCACCTGCGTCGCATCGCCGTAATAAACTTTATAACCGTACTTACGCATCAGGTTAACGGCGCTGATATCCCGTTCCAGCACGGTAATACGCATCTTGTTCGCCATCAGCAGGCGGCCAATCACCTGACCAAAGCGACCAAACCCGACGACAATCACCTGCGGTTTGTCATCTTCCACCCACGGCGCTTCGTCTTCATCTTCCGGCGTGTTAAAGCGCCATGAGAGCAGCTTATCGATGCCGCGCATCAGCAACGGCGTGGTCATCATCGACAGGGTGACGGTCACCAACAACAGCGCCATCTGATCGTGCTGAAACAAGCGCTGGGACGATGCCGAAGAGAAGAGCACAAACGCAAACTCTCCCCCCTGGCTAAGCACGCCAGCAAACTGCATCCGCTCCGAGCTGCGCAGCCCATACACACGCGCCAGCACGTACAGCACCAGCGTTTTGATCGCCACCAGCACTGCGACGCTCATCACCACCCATAGCAAGTGGGTGTAAAGCACACCCAGATTCAGGGCCATACCGACAGAAATAAAGAACAGACCGAGCAGTAAACCTTTAAACGGCTCAATAGCGATTTCCAGTTCGTGGCGATATTCACTCTCCGCCAGCAGCACTCCGGCAATAAAGGTGCCTAGCGCCATCGACAGCCCCAGTGCATCCATAAACAGCGCCGAACCGAGCACCAGCAACAGCGTTGCTGCAGTAAAAACCTCGCGTACACCTGAACCGGCGATAAAGCGAAATACCGGGCGCAGCAGGTAACGCCCGCCAATCAACATACCCGCAAAGGCCAGCACCTTTATTCCGACCTTCATCCAGTCAAGGTGATCGTCGCCATTTCCTGCCAGCAGCGGCACCAGCGCCAGCGCCGGGATCACCGCCAGATCCTGAAACAGCAACACAGAAAAACCCAGTTGCCCGGATTCGCTGCGATTCATGCCTTTATCGCGCATCAGCTGCAGCGCCATCGCCGTCGATGACATCGCAAGACCAATACCGCCAATCACAGCGGCCTGCCAGGCGAATTGCGTCAACATCAGCAATCCGGCCAGAATCGCCGCGCTCAGCAGCACCTGCGCGGCACCGACGCCGAAAATCGAGCGCCGCAATTCCCAGAGCTTGGCCGGATTCAGCTCCAGCCCGATGATAAACATCAGGAACACCACGCCCAGCTCGGAGAAATGAAGGATTTCGTCAACGTCGCTGATAAACCCCAGCCCCCACGGGCCAATGGCTATCCCCGCCAACAAATAACCAAGCACAGCCCCAATACCAAGCCGGGCGGCCAGCGGTACGGCGACGACGGCAGCGAAGAGAAACAGCACACCAGCCAGTAACAGCGTGGAACCTTCCATCAGCGGCCTCCTGGCGGCAGGGGCGAAGCCAGCCAGTCGCCGTAAGCTTTGGCATGATTTGCCAGTTCCTGCGGCGGCTGCCTGCGCGCCCAATAAACAATGATCGGGCTAAGCCAGTGCATACGGCACATGGCGGCGGTCAGCTCAAACGGGCGCAGAATGTCATTCATTGAGTAGCGATTCAGGCCATCATGACGATAAGCCGCCTCCGGCTCACCGGTGGTGACCACGCTACGCCAGTACTTTCCCGCCAGTTGATTCCCACCAATACCGCTGGCAAAACCGCGGCTTAACACGCGATCCAACCACTCTTTGAGTAATGCCGGGCAGCTGTAGGTATACAGCGGGTGCTGGAAGACGATCACGTCATGCTCGCGCAACAACGCCTGTTCACGAGGAATATCGATAAAGAAATCAGGATAGCGCGCGTAGAGATCGTGCACCATGACGTTTTGGAGCTGCATTGCCGGTTTAAGCAAAACCCGATTAGCCACCGAGTCCTGAGATTCCGGATGGGCATACAGCAGCAACACTTTGGCTGTCTGCGACATCATTCCCCTCCCGGGTGTCGTACCTGTTATTCTTCCGGCGCGGCCGCTTTTGCCCGCCCAGAATGATTTTGTCTATCGCCTTCATTTTGGGCTACCATTGCGGCCCCGGTACGGCATTAGGCCGTAACCTTACATTATCATAATGACAAATTAACATAGTCTGAACATACGGCGCCTTATGATTGTTTTCTCCTCGTTACAAATTCGTCGCGGTGTGCGTGTCCTGCTGGATAACGCCACGGCCACCATTAACCCGGGCCAGAAAGTCGGTCTGGTGGGTAAAAACGGCTGCGGCAAATCAACGCTGCTGTCGCTGCTGAAAAACGAGATGAGCGCCGATGGCGGCAGCGTCACGTTTCCCGGCACCTGGCAACTGGCGTGGGTGAATCAGGAAACCCCGGCCCTGAACGAGGCGGCGATAGACTATGTGATAGACGGCGATCGTGAATATCGCAAACTGGAAGCCGAGCTGAACAGTGCCAACGAGCGCAACGACGGCCATGCCATCGCCACGGTACACGGCAAACTCGATGCCATTGACGCCTGGACTATTCGTTCCCGCGCTTCCAGCCTGTTGCACGGGCTGGGCTTTACCAACGAGCAACTCGATCGCCCGGTGAGCGACTTCTCCGGCGGTTGGCGCATGCGTCTGAACCTCGCGCAGGCGCTGATTTGCCGTTCAGATTTACTGCTGCTCGATGAACCGACGAACCACCTGGATCTGGACGCAGTGATCTGGCTGGAGAAGTGGTTGAAGAGCTATCAGGGCACGCTGATCCTGATCTCCCACGACCGCGATTTCCTCGATCCGGTGGTCGACAAAATTCTGCATATTGAACAACAAAGCCTGTTCGAATATACCGGCAACTACAGTTCGTTCGAGCGTCAGCGTGCAACGCGTCTCGCCCAGCAGCAGGCCACTTACGAAAGCCAGCAGCTACGCGTGGCGCACCTGCAAAGCTTTATTGATCGCTTCAAAGCGAAAGCCAGCAAAGCCAAACAGGCGCAGAGCCGTATCAAAATGCTTGAACGCATGGAGCTGATTGCGCCAGCGCACGTCGATAATCCGTTCCATTTCAGCTTCCGCGCGCCGGAAAGCCTGCCGAACCCGTTATTGAAAATGGAAAAAGTGAGCGCGGGTTATGGCGATCGCACCATTCTGAATGCCATCAAACTGAACCTGGTACCCGGTTCGCGTATTGGCCTTCTGGGGCGCAACGGTGCAGGTAAATCGACGCTGATCAAAATGTTAGCCGGTGAACTGGTGCCGCAAAGCGGTGAAATCGGCCTGGCGAAAGGCATCAAACTGGGTTATTTCGCCCAGCATCAACTGGAATTTTTACGCGCGGATGAGTCGCCGCTGCAACACCTGGCGCGCCTGGCACCGCAGGAGCTGGAACAGAAGCTGCGCGATTATCTCGGCGGTTTCGGCTTTCAGGGCGACAAGGTTACCGAAGTGACGGAACGCTTCTCCGGAGGCGAAAAAGCGCGGCTGGTGCTGGCGCTGATCGTCTGGCAGCGCCCGAACCTGCTACTGCTTGATGAACCGACCAACCACCTGGATCTTGATATGCGCCAGGCGCTGACCGAAGCGTTGATCGAGTTCGAAGGCGCGCTGGTCGTCGTCTCGCACGATCGTCACCTGTTACGCTCCACCACTGACGATCTCTACCTGGTACACGACGGCAAAGTGGAGCCGTTTGAAGGCGATCTGGAAGATTACCAGCAATGGCTGAGCGACGTGCAGAAGCAGGAAAGTCAGCCCGCGGAAGGTGCAAAAGATAACGGCAACAGCGCTCAGGCACGTAAAGATCAAAAACGCCGCGAAGCGGAACTGCGCACACAAACCCAGCCGCTGCGTAAAGAGATCGCCCGGCTGGAAAAAGAGATGGAAAAGCTGAATGCACAGTTGGCGCAAGCCGAAGAGAAGCTCGGCGATAGCGGGTTGTACGATCAAAGCCGTAAAGCCGAACTGACCACCTGCCTGCAACAACAGGCGACGGCGAAAGCCGGTCTGGAAGAGTGTGAAATGGCATGGCTTGAAGCGCACGAGCAGCTGGAAGCGATGCTGCAAGGGGAATAACTGGCGATAACAGCGGGCGAGAGAGTTATGAATCTGGATATCACCAACGACATTACGTTTCGCAAGCTGGGCATTTTCATGGCGTTTATGGAAAAGGGAAATATCGCCCGCGCGGCGGAAACCCTTAACCTGAGCGGCGTCAGTGTGCATCGCGCGCTGCACACGCTGGAAGAAAATGTGCGTTGCCCGCTATTCGTGCATAAAGGGCGCAATCTGATCCCCCTTCCTGCCGCCTGGACGCTTATGGAGTATTGCCAGGAAGTCATGCAGTTGATGGAGCGCGGGCTGGATGAAGCGCGGAAAACGGCGGGCGTCGGTCAGGGTCGTTTACGTGTCGGTACGCTTTACTCGCTGACGCTGGAAACCGTGCCGAGGCTTATTATGGGCATGAAGTTGCGCCGTCCGGACCTGGAAATGGATCTGACCATGGGGTCAAACGAGGCGCTGCTGCATATGCTGGAAGAGGGGACGCTCGATGCCATCCTCATCTCAATCTCCGGCAGCGAACTCGACCACAATAATTTCGAAATGCTGCCGCTGTTTCATGACGATATCTTTCTTGCTGCGCCAGCCAGCGCCACGCTGAAGAGCGACGACTTTGCCGATCTGCGCGATTATCGTACGCAAAAATTTGTCTCGCTGGCCGAAGGGTTCGCCACTTACGCCGGGTTTCAGGAAGCGTTTCATATTGCCGGGTTCGAGCCGGAAATCGTCACCCGTGTTAACGACATCTTTTCCATGCTCAGCCTGGTGCAGGCGGGCGTGGGTTTTTCCCTGATGCCGGGAAGAATGAAAAAAGTATACGAAAGCTCCTTGCAGTTACTGCGTCTCGCCGAGCCGTATCAGATGCAGCAGTTGATCGCTATTGTCTTCGCCCGCAACCGCGAGCACGATCCCAATTTACTGGCGCTGGCAGCCGAAGGGCGAATGTACGCCCGCAGTCTGGGAGATAGCGCCTGATCTTTGCCGGATAGCGCCTGCACCTTATCCGGCAAAGATCGGCGCTATCAGGCAATCAATCTTCCCTGTAAACCGTTCGCCAGCCTGCAGGCCCGACAAGCGGAGCGCAAACTTACCCCCGAAGCCGCTTAGCCAGATGCAGCGCAACATCCGCACCACTTCTTTCCAGCGAAATGCATTCACCGTTCCATGCCGCCTGGCGCGTCAGACAGGTCAGAATGCCGCCCGGCGGCATCTCAATCGCCAGCCTTGCGTCACGTTCATTCGCGGCAACCATCGCCTCCTGCCAGCGCACGGTGCGCGCCATATTACGCGCCAAATCGTCAGCAATTTTTTCCGGCTGCCACAGCACACGGCCAGTACTGCCGCTTAAATAAGCGCATTGCGGCCGGTTCAGCGCGATGTGAGTAAAGGCCTGCGCCAGTTTTTCCGCGGGCGCAGCCAGCAGTTCACAATGCGAAGGCACGCTGACCGCCAGACGCTGCGCTTTGTTCGCGCCTTTGGCCAGCGCACGCTGCGCGACCAGCGCCATCGCGTCATCACTACCGGCGATAACAATCTGCGTTTCCGCGTTCAGGTTGGCAATATACGCCCCGCTCCCTTCGAGCAGCGTTTCCACGACAGGCAGCGTCAGCCCCATAATCGCCGTCAGACCGTACCCGTGCGGCCAGGCCTGTTCCATTAAGTCGCCGCGCAACGCGACAAGCTGCAAGGCATCGTGGAAATCCAGCGCTCCAGCCACCACAGCGGCAGGAAATGCGCCAATCGATAATCCACAGGTGATATCCACTATCATGCCCCGGCGCTGTAATTCCCGCGCCCAGGCAACACCGGAAATCAGCAGTGCCAGTTGTACGGCACGCGTATGTTCTAATGCCTGCGGCGTATCAAGCGCATCCACTTCCGCGCCTAATATTTCACGCGCTTGCGCCAGTTCTGTGCCGGGCAGCCCCTGTAACATGCCGGGACGCTGCGTCCCCTGCCCCGGAAAGGTAAACAGAATTTTCATTACGCCTCCCTGTACCACGGATCGCTGACCAGCCGCGGCCCATGATTGGTTTTCAGCATTGCCCGCCCATCGCGTAACCACTCCGCCAGCGCAAAACCGCCATTCGGCGTCTCAATCTGGGTATCCGCCCGGCACAATCCACCGCTCAGTTGCTGTTGCCAGCGTAAAAGATCATCGGGAGAAAGCGGCTGCGGAGCGCGGATCAGCAGGTCAAGATCGCTGGTCGCATGGATAACCGGAATGCCTGTCGCCAGCGCGTAGCCGGTGCTGCCGGTCACGCCCCATATCCACGGCCAGTTCTGCTGCGCCAGTTGCAAAGCCAGTTGCACCGGCGGCTGAGAAATAAAGGGGGAACGAAGCAGCGCCAGCGGTGCGACAAGCTGCTCTGGTGAGACAATGCGGGTAATGCGCTCTGATCTCACCCACCCCGCAGCGCGCTGATCGCGTCGTAAACCGCGCACGCCAACGGGGATTCGATCGCCCTGAACAACATCACGCCGCACCACTACCGGTAAACCGGCGTGCCACACTTCATCGACCCAGGGTTCAGTTACCCCTTCCAGCGCATCGCGTGCGCCAGGCCAGAGAAGATCGTGCGGGCGTAATGTTGTGGTCATGATTACATTCCTGAAGTCAGCGAGATAAACAGCGGCAGCGACAGGATACACAGTACGGAACTTAACAGCAGTACCGCTTCCGCATCCGGCGACTGCACGCCAAAGCGGTTACCAAATACCACGCCGAAGAAACCAGCCGCCAGCGCAATCATCAGGATCGCGGTGATAGCGACAGAGCCATGCAGGCCCAGCACCAGCACAATCCCCCAGGCAATAGCAGGCTGGATCAGCAGCTTGGTGATCGTGGCAGAAATAACCATAGTGTTGATGGCGAGTTTACGCGCTGAGAGGATCACACCGGTCAGGAACAGCGCCGCAGCGGTCGCAGCCAGGCCAAGCGGTTTGATAGAAGCCAGCAGCAATTCCGGCATTTTGAGGCCAAACGCTGAAAGCACAACCCCCAGCAGCGGGCCCCAGACAATCGGTTTTTTCACCGAACGCCACATCAGCACCGGCAGCATTGCCAGCGTAGAACCTGTGTTGCCGCCTTCTGCACGCGCTTTTTCACGTTCGAGGATCAGCAGGCAGAACGGCGTCATCAGTACCGAACCACAGGCAATAGAAACCGCGACGGAAAGAGACGTTGCAGACCCTTCGCCCAGAACGCTACCGAGGATCGGCAGACCCAGCGCCGCGTAGTTCGGCAGCGCCACTGTCAGGGTTAATACTGCAGCATCCTGCGGCGATTTTTTGAAGACAGAGACCGCCAGGAAGTAGATAGCCGCGTAGGTGATCCACATAGCGAGAACCAGCACCACAATCAGCGGCGACTGGGCGATGATACCGGCCCACGGCGTTTGTACGGTCGCGCTAAACAGCGCGGCGGGCAGGGCAAAGTCCATTACGAAGATATTCAGCAGGGAAACGTTCTTGTTGTCGACCATTTTGGCCTTCCCTGCCCAGAAACCCAACAGCATGATGACAAAAATGGGTGCGAGGGCATGAACAATTACATAAGTCATAGATCACCTATAAGCCTTTAAGAAAAAAGAGAAATAGCGCGATGGTTATTATTTTCAGATGCAGAATGCCGCGTGGGCGCGGCGTACGCGCCCACGGGTTTGCTATCTGGCAGGTTTCTTTTTTTTACTTACCAGCTTGCTTTCATGCGTTCGCGCACAAGAGCGGAGCTGCGGCGGTTGTCAGCACCCAGACGGTTTTTCAACGTGGTGTCCTGACGAGCGTCTTTGATTGCCTGTTGCAGAGTGTTCTTCACCTGCGTCAGATCGCTTTCTGAAGGCGCATCCGGATTGCTGATGTTCAGCAGATCCGACAGCAGCCCCAGCGTGGCATAGTTGCTAATGTCGTAGGCCATCGGCGGAATGGTCGCCGCCAGTTTTTCCAGCGCTTCCACGGTACGCAGCGTAATGCGCGCCGCCGAGTCTTTACCCATCGCGTGGATCAACACACCGGAATCGTTAAAGGCGATCAGGCGGTTGGCCTGGTAGCCGTGGGCCAGAAACGCCCCGGACATCGCTTTACCGACGATCAGACCAATCACCGGGTGGCCCGCCAGGCGCGCATTGGCATACGCCGCAGCCGCGCCAGCCAGCGCCTGGTGAATACCAAATGCCTCTTCACGACGGCCGTAAGCCTGGCTTGGCACGTCAATCACCGCAATGATCGGGCGTTTCACGCTGCTGTTCGCATCGGCAGCGACCGTTTCGCTGACCACTTTCGCCAGCGTCCAGCCTTCCAGCAAACCGACTTCGCCTTTCGCGGCGCGCGGATAGTGGTTGTTGGCGTCCGGTACCACAGCGATAAAACGCACCGCTTCACCGTTCACCTGACCATCAGCGGCCTGTACGGACGGGCAAAGCCCGCTCAGACGTTGCGCATTCGGTGCCAGTTTTTCCAGCCATAAGGCACCACGGCTGACTGTCGTACTCATGCTTTACCCTCCCCGGCAAATAACGCGTTGATCTGTTCAGCATCCGCTTGTTTACGGGTGTCGAACCGGGTCAGACGTTGCAGATAATCGTCGTAGTTATCGGTGCGGTGTTTCGCCGGAACGCCTTTGGCAATGGCGTCATTCATCGCGTTTTTCACCGCGTTCACGCCGTCGCCGACCAGCGCATCCACCAGCCCGCTGCGATAACGCACTTCACCGCCGGTCATGCTCCAGATAAACGGACGGTCGCGGGAGTCGTACTCTTCAATCCCCGCTTCCTGCTCAATCACCTGCGGGCCGTTCAGACCGAGACGCGCTTCGCGGGTCACAATCAGATAACTGCACAGCGCGGCGGCGATAGACATCCCGCCAAAGCAGCCCACCGTGCCGGCAACAATACCGACAACCGGGGTATAACGACGCAGGTCAACGATCGCCGCATGAATATCGGCAATCGCCGCCAGGCCGAGGTTGGCTTCCTGCAAGCGCACGCCGCCGGTTTCAAGACACAGAACGGCCTGCGTCGGGATCCCTTTGCGGTTATCTTCTGCCGCCAGTTCCAGCGCCGCCGCCATTTTCGCGCCGGAGACTTCGCCCATGCTGCCGCCCTGGAACGCGCCTTCAATCGCCACGACGACAGCCGGTTGACCATTGATGGTGCCTTTGGCGACAACCATGCCGTCATCCGCCTGCGGAACAATACCCTGCGGCCCTAACCACGGGGAGATAATGCCCTCGAACGGATCCAACAATTCGCGGTAGCTGCCTTCATCCAGCAGCGCCTGCGCGCGTTGACGCGCTTTGAGTTCGATAAAACTGCGATCGTCACGCATAGCTCACCTCTTCGAATACCTGTTCGATACGGATGCGCGCCACACCGGGCGTCGCGCCGAAATCGTGAATCACAAGCTGGCCGGCAGGTAACGTGCTGACCAGCCCCAGACGGGTGAACAGCGCTTCCCAACGTCCACGGCTGTTATCCACGGAGGTGGTGATATCGATTGTCAGTGTCTGCCCCTGGTCGGCGGTGAATAACACCTCCATATCCCCGGAGCCCACAACGCCTGCCAGTGCTTTACCGCGCAATACGCGGCCGGCAGGCACAGTGATCGTGATATGTTCCATAACTTCCTCTTAATTCGCTAAATAAGGCGTGGTCAGGCGATCGAGAAACAGTGTGGCGGCCAGTAAATCCGCCGCGCCGCCGGGTGAAGCGTTCAGCGCCAGCATTTGCCTGTCGAGGTTGACCAGCGCTTGCCAGCCGTGCGGATGGGCAACACCGCCTGCCTGCAACACATTCCGTGCGCCTTCACGCATCGTCTCCAGCCCTTCCAGACCGGCGCGCGATAAAACACAGGTATCGCTGAGCGAGGTCATGATCGCCATCAACGCATCCAGCCGTGCGGCAGTTTCGCTGCCGCCGCGCTGGCGGCTTTGCTGCAACTGCGGCAGTGCCAGCTTCATGATGTGTGGAAACGCCTGCTGCGCTTCTTCGCGCGCGCCGGGCACCCGGTAACGATGGGTAGCACGCAGCCCTTTACTGAACACTTTCGGCGCGGCCTCGTCCGGCAGTTGCGCCAGCTTTGCGGCGGTGGCGGTAATCGCCTCAGCCGTGCCGCTGCCGCCGAGCATCGCCACAGCGCTGACCAGCAACCCCAGCGCCCAAATCGCGCCACGATGCGTATTCACACCGCCAGTTGCCGCCATCATCTGCTGCTCGCCTTCGCGGCCCAATCGCCCGATGGTTTGTCTGAGCGCCACATCTACCGGCCGTAACCAGCTCTGTTGCGCCAGCGCCTGAAACGTGGGGGTCAGGCTGTGCGCGGAACGCTCCATCAGTTCAAGCGTTAAATCGTGGTGCGCGCCGCTCCCCCGACTGTCCACCAGACCGGGCTTGGGGCTTAATCGTGCTTCGTCAATCAGACTCTGCGTGGCGGCTCGCGCCAGCCAATCGGCACCGCCTTCAGCTTCAATCCGTGGCAGAAGTTTCATTACCAGCTCCGGAATTTCGCAGGTGGGTTGTAAAGACCGCCGGACCATTCCACCAGATCCGCCACGCTGCTGGCTGCCAGCAACGAACGGGTGGCATCAGTACGACGAATGCCCATATCTTCCGGGTAAACCACTTTGCCACTCTGACGAAGTTGCGCCACGCGTTTGGCGTCAACACCCAGACCGATATCGGTGATACCGGCCACCGCCGCCACCATCGCGCGGCGCTCTTCGATGCTTTCCGCACGATAGAGGTAAGCAATCCCCTCTTCGGTGAGCACGTGAGTCACGTCATCGCCATAGATCATGACGGGTGCCAACGGCATGCCGGAGGTTTTCGCCACTTCAACAGCGTCGAGTTTTTCCACAAAGGTCGGTTTCGCCCCGGCCTGGAAGGTTTCAACCATCTGCACGACCAGTTTTTTACCGCGTTGCATCGGATCCGGTTCGGTGATCATATTCAGCCAGGCAGGTGTTGCATGGCGACGACCGTGCGGGTCATGCCCCATGTTTGGCGCGCCGCCGAAGCCAGAGAGACGACCACGAGTAACCGTGGAGGAGTTCGCCAGGCCATCAACCTGCAGCGTGGAGCCGATAAACATATCCACCGCGTACTGACCTGCTAACTGGCAGAACGCACGGTTGGAACGCATTGAACCATCAGAACCGGTGAAGAACACGTCCGGACGCGCGCGGATATACTCTTCCATCCCCAGCTCGCCGCCGAAGCAGTGCACGCTTTCCACCCAGCCGCTCTCAATCGCCGGGATCAGCGTCGGATGCGGGTTCAGCGTCCAGTGTTTACAGATTTTGCCTTTCAGGCCGAGCTGTTCGCCGTAAGTCGGCAGCAGGAGTTCAATCGCCGCGGTGTTGAAACCGATACCGTGGTTCAGCGACTGCACCTGATGCTCTGCGTAGATGCCTTTAATCGCCATCATCGCCATCAGGATGTGTTCTTGTTTGATCAAACGCGGATCGCGGGTAAACAACGGTTCGATAAAGAACGGTTTGTCCGCTACCACTACGTAGTCGATCCACGAGCCAGGAATATCGACACGCGGCAGATCGCATTCGTCATCCACCAGTTCGTTAACCTGCGCAATGACAATACCGTCGCGGAACGCAGCGGCTTCCACCAGCGCCGGCGTATCTTCGGTGCTGGGGCCGGTGTAGAGGTTACCTTTACGGTCGGCTTTGTAACCGGCAATCAGTGCCACATTCGGGCACAGGTCAACATACAGGCGGGAGTAAAGTTCGATGTAAGTGTGGATGGCGCCGATTTCCAGCAGACCATCTTCCAGCAGCTGCGAAATGCGCAGACTCTGCGTACCGGAGAAAGAGAAATCGAGCTTGCGCGCGATGCCTTTTTCGAAGATATCAAGATGTTCGCTACGGCCGACGCTCGGCATAATCATATGCAGATCATGCACTTTCTGCGGATTGACTTCAGCCAGCGAGCGGGAGAGAAAATCCGCCTGCTTTTGGTTGTTCCCTTCGAGAACGACACGGTCGCCGGGGGCGATCAGTTTTTCCAGCATGGCGACAAGGTCGCCGGTCGGCAGTACCTTGCCCTGCACGGGAATGGACGCCAGGCGACGCTGTTTCTCGCTGCGCCGCGTGTTCCATACCTGTGCTGGCGTTTGCCCAGATAACATTGTTAACCTCCTGATTCAGCTCATCATTTTGACTTGCTTAACACTGAACTCAGTGTGCGCTTTGCTGAGAAAGGCATCAATTAAGGAGGCGACGAAATCATTAGCCTGGGAGTAATAATCAACGAAACAATCTGTGATGTGGATCAGTTTCGCCAGATAAGAAAAGTATTATGGCGGTACGGAACGTACCGCCAACGAAAGATTAGCGCTGGCTGGCCAGACGCTGGCGAATCTGCTCGAAATGCTCCGTTTGATAGAGTTTGCCATCAAGGAAGCGCGTTTTCAGTTCACCGCCTTTTTCCTGCTCCCAACGCTGTTCATCATACAGTTGCAGTTCCCCCTGCGCATCGCGCTCCACGCGCAGTAGTCCCCGCGCCGAACGTTTCAGACCATTATCGGTTTTCGGCTCTTTAAAAATCATGCGTCCTTCGCCGTTTACCGCTCCCCAGGTCGCTTTCATCGCGAAACCGAAGGTGTCACGGGTGTTGTACTGATAAGTAAAGGAACCGACGCCAAACACCACGTTGGAGCTGGCAAAACCTTTGGCTTCCAGACGGCGCAGGATCTCATTCGCACGCGCCAGGGTGATGGAGTCCCCATAAATCAGGCCAACATGCGGATCCAGCACTTTGTAACCTTTCTCATTAATCGTGCCGCCAAAGATTTCCCACAGCACCTCTACCGAACCTTTCTCTTCCGGGCTGCGTTCCGGATGCATGTCATTATCTGCCCCCGTCCCGCAAAGGATCTCTACCGGATCGCCGCTGTCCGGGCGGAACACCACGCGTCCCTCACGGTGGAGAATGATCTGTTTCAATTCCCTGGTGTATTCCGTCAGTACACGCCAGTAATCCCAGGTATCCGATACGATAGAAACAAATCCCTGCGGATAAATATCGGCAATCAGACGTCGGAACGTTTCGATTTCATGATCGTGTTCACCCATGCACATCACGCTGTGTTCAGTAGCGGGAATGCTGGCACCAATAAAGTACTCTTCACCGCCAGTGTAGTGATCGCGGACATACAGCAGCGACGGAATGCTGTCGGTACCTTTGAAACTCAGCAGGTGACCGGCCCCAGCCTGCGCCGTATCGTGGAGACCGGCCATGCCGCGAAAAGAGAAGTCGTGACACTGGAAATCCAGATGCGATAAATCGGTGCAGGTTTTCTCTGCCCACTGCTGACAAATTTTACGGTAGTGGTGGGCAATGGTGGCGTTGGTGGAGGCTTTCCATAATTCAGCGGAGAGCACAGTTTCCAGGTAGTTCACCAGCCAGAAAAACTCCTCACGGGTGTTGGTAATCGTCAAAACCGGGACTTTCATTGGCACTTTACTGCCTTCATCCAGCGACTTTATGTGCAGCGGCAGATACCCCAAACGATGCAGCGCGCGAATATGATCGACCGCCACGACATCCCTGCCGAGATAATTATCCATCACCTGCTTATATTCATTGACGACGTCATCTTCCTGGCGGGTAAAAAAGTCGGCATTGAACAAATCAACCATAAACCACTTCAGAAAGCCTTGCAGGCCGAAAAACACCAGCTTGCCATCCGCAACGGGAGACTGGAAAAAGCGGTCGCTGCGCGGGGTAAAGTTGGAATAAACCTGAGTTGTTCCCTGCGGGTATTGCACACGGTGCGAAACTTTATAACCGTCGATAGCCAGAATGGGATTGATTTTCATAATGTTGGCTCCCTTAAGCGCGGAAAATAGTGTTGATGTCGATCAGTTCAACTCGCGGGTCTGCAAGCTCAGGCGAGGTGAAGGAGGTGGTGGTGTAAATTGCGTCAATGCCATTATTCAGCAAGTGTTCGACCCCTTTGGAGAAGACGCCGTGCGTGACATACAGACTGACACTGCGAGCCCCGGCATCGCGCAGCACCTGCGCTGAGCCGATAAAGGTGCCGCCCGCATCGCAAAGGTCATCAACGATCAGCACATCTTTGCCCGCCACATCACCAGCCACCAACGCAAACCCCGTAAGATTTCCTGTTGCAACATCACGTTCTTTCGTCAGGATGGCGTAGCTTTGCGCGCCGCTGGCTTTTGCCACGTTGTGGATTTTCTTCAGCGCACCGGCGTCCGGCGCGACCAGCATCAGCTCGCCCTTGCCTATGGCGCGACGCAGCGTTTCGCTCTGCATTAGGCCACTTTCCTGCGCAATCACTACGCAGTTCTTGATGGCTGCCGCCGCAGCATCGCTGTGCGGGTCGAGGATATACACTTTGTCGAAATTCAGGGTATTGAGCTGGTCGGCAAAAACCTTCAGTGCGAAGCTGTCACCTGCCACCATATGGCGGTCCTGACGTGCCCACGGCAACCATGCCAGCTCCAGATGGCTCACTGCGATATCGGTAACATGGCGCACGGCATCCACCAGTTGTGCCAGTAACATAAAGTCGTTCATATCGCGCATGGCGGCGACACGTACCCGCATATGCAGGGCGAATGAGGGAAGTTTACCGGCCACTTTTAGCCATACAGCGCCATCGGGAAAGACGCCATGGCTAATCTCAACCTGCTCATTATCAATCACTAATTCGATTCTGCTCGCCATCATTCACCTCGCTTTAACTCATTAATGTCCCTTGGACACTTTTAATATTGTCCATGAGACACTATTAAGGCAAGCGTTTTTTCCAATTACCACGAAATAACAAGTTAACTCGCTGAAAATTAAGCTGATAAAAGTTAGCTTGCCGCTCCAGGGCAGGCTGATAAACTTGTGACGTGTAAAAAGGAGCGAGAGAGCCATGATCAGCGAAGCAGAGTACCTGGAAGCTTATGATGCCAGCCGTTTTCCCTCACCACTGGTGACGGTGGATAGTGTGCTGTTTACCGTGCATCAGCAGGTGCTTTGCGTGCTATTGGTAAAGCGTGCAAGCCAGCCGCAGCAAGGGCGCTGGGGATTGCCCGGTGGGTTTATCGACATGGCACAGGATGATTCCACGCGCACCACAGCGCTGCGCAAACTCACGGAAAAAACCGGCGTCTCTCCCTCCTGGCTGGAACAGCTCGATACCTTTTCCGGCCCACAGCGAGATCCACGCGGCTGGAGCCTGACTATCGCCTGGTACGCGCTGATTTCATGGGTTTCTTGTGCGCCGCATATTGCCAGTGTGAGTGATGCGAAATGGGCGCCCGTCAGCGAGCTGGATACCATTGAGCTGGCATTTGATCACCGCGATATTATTCAGGCGGCGCTGCACCGGCTGCGTCAGAAAACCATGTACTCGTTACTGCCGGTTTATTGTTTGCCGGAGACGTTTACCCAGGCGCAATTGCAGGAAGCGACCGAAATCATTCTTGGTCAGCCTATTCAGCGTAAAAGTTTGATCCGCCGCTTTGAAGCTTCTGGCATGTTTGAAGAGACGGGTCAGAGCGTGGCGACCGGCGCGCGTAAAGCGCGTTTGTGGCGACGCAAACCGGACGCCGACATTCATCTTTTTACACGGAATTTACTGGCGGATGGGTAACATACCTGCACCCACGCTATTGCGGGTGCAGGCGCGCTTTTATTTCACATAGCCGTCTGTTTTAAGAAGTTTGTCCAGCGTTCTGAGCTCTGAATCAAAATCGTCCGTGTCGTTTTCCAGTAGCGCCTGATGCTGCTGATGAAAAGCACTTCTTAAGCGGATCAACATATCCAGTTGATCTTCTGTCGTCTTTCGGCGCAACTCATCGTCTATCAACTGCTTTGAAAGGGACTGCCCCTGCGTGACGATCATTTCAACGCCCGGCAAGTAGCGCTCCAAAAATCTCCGTCCGGACACTTCATCTCGCTCGTCAGTCTTCATGCACACCACAATCTGCTGCGCCGAATGAATGATTTGAGCGAGCTCGACCAGTAGCGGCCCTGGCAAATCGCTGATTTGTTCCAGACGAGATATCCGCTGCACCAGCACTTTATCCGAATCAGCCAGTTTTTCTTTCTCTCTTTCCGCTTCGGCAAACATTGCCAACCGGTCCTGTTGCCTGCGGGCGTTAACTTTCAGCGCCAGCTCGTACAGGAGGTATCCGGCAAATAACAAGGCAAACAGCGTCAGGTAAACAGGATGTGCGGTGTATTCATAGATCGAGCCATACTTCAACGCGGCCGAGAACCATAAAAACAGATACCAGATGTGGATTTTACCCAGTTTGCTCCACCCGCTTCTGTAGATGTGCACCAACAGCGCCATTGTTCCTGCCCAAAATGGCAGCGCTACCGCATCGCCCACAAAAAGCCAGCAAAAGCCCGCCAGCATCCCGACACACAGCGCGATACAATCGAAGAACAACGTGCGGCAGAGCAAAATAAAACAAAACCAGTCCACCGCAGCGAAGCTCGTTTCTATCCCGCCCGCTTCACTACCCAGCCCTGTATTAGCCTGCGTGGCGTACGGAGCAAAATAAGTGGCATACATCGCTCCAATGAAAAACATAAGTAGCTGGAGAGCGACCCGATTCAAACGCTTGCTGTAAATAGTATCCAGCCGCGTTCCTGCTTTATCGAACATCGTCTTTCTCCCGCCTTACTGCTGACGCACCGCGCCGTTGGCAATAGACGCCAGGCGGCTACGCAGATCGTTTTCCATCGTGACCAACTCTTTTTCCACCTCGGCTCTGCGCTGGCGCGCGTCGATAGCGATCTTCACGGAGTCTTCAATGGTGCTGAGCAACCGCGTCTGCACCTCACGCAGGGTTTCGATATCCACGACCGAACGCTCCACTTCACGCGCTGTTTCCAGCGTTCCGGTTTGCAACATTTCTGCATTGCGGCGCAGTAAGTCGTTGGTCGTATCGGCAACGTCTTTTTGCAGTTTTGCCGCCTGACGCTGAGTCTGTAATGACATCGACAGCGCAATCTGGCTCTTCCAGACAGGAATAGTGGAAAGAATGCTGCTCTGGATCTTTTCCGCCAGGGACTGGCTGTTACTTTGCATCAGGCGGATTTGCGGCGCGGACTGCATCGCAATGGTGCGCGACAGCATCAAATCATGCAGACGACGCTCAAAGCGCTGAATGCCCTCCAGCAGATCCCGAAGGCGCTGTGCGTTCATCGGATCAGTTGCCGCCTGCGCCTGCAAAGCGGGTAGTTCGTTCTGTTTGATCTGCTCCAGCTTTTGCTTACCGGCAATGATATGCAACGTGATTTGCTGAAAAACGTCGCGGTTACGATCAAACAGGATCTCCAGGACCGAGATATTGCGCAGCAGATCCACCATCGCTTCGTTCAGCTTTTCGGTGATGGTATCTACCTGCTTCGCCAGCGTCTGGTATTCCAGCATAGTGCGCTCGATCCGGTTAAACAGCGATCCCAACAGCGGTAGTGAAGCGAGGAAACCCGGTTTTTGCTCAAAAGCGCTGATATCCACCTGCTTGATTTTCATCAGCAGATCGGTCAGCTGTGCGCCAATCACGCCAGCGTCTTTCGCCCGGACTTCCTGCATCAGCGATTCAGAAAACTGCGAGATGCTGTTCATGGTTTTGGCGCCAAAGGCCAGCGAGAACACCGGATCGTTAATATTAATTTCTTCAACGATATTCTGGATTTGCGTTTGCTCGGCTGGGGTTAAATTTTCACTGCCGGGTAAGTCGTTAATTGCCTGATTGAGCTGCTGTGGCGCCGCAAGGTCAAGCGAGGTATTTTCCGTCATCCAATGAGTCCTCAATGAGTGAAAAGCGGACAGCAGTAATGGAATGAAATTGCTGATTTATTAAATCGTTATAAGGCTGTCCATAGAGCGTAATACGGTACAACAGCAGCAAAGTATTAAACAGCTTAAATATTCGCAAGTATAATAAGCGTCAGTTTCTTGAGATGATTTAACACGATGGCAGATATTACCCCTGCAAATCTTCTTGAAAATCAGGAAGATTCGCACAACTTTCATCCGATGCCGGGTGCGCGGAATCCGCATCTACAAACGATGCTGCCTCGCATTCTACGCCGCCGCTTACAGTTTGATCCCTGGTGGCAGCGCCTGGAGTTGCCGGACGGCGACTTCGTCGATCTCGCCTGGAGCGAAGAGCCCGGGCAAGCAAAACACAAACCGCGTCTGGTCGTGTTTCACGGCCTGGAAGGAAGCCTGCACAGTCCGTATGCGCATGGTCTTATCCATGCGGCAAAAGAGCGCGGCTGGCTGGGCGTGGTGATGCATTTTCGCGGGTGTAGCGGCATTCCCAACCGCCTGAACCGCATCTACCACTCCGGCGAAACCGAAGATGGCACCTGGTTTTTGCGCTGGCTGCCAGAAACCTTCGGCCCGGCGCCGACCGCGGCGGTAGGGTATTCGCTGGGCGGCAATATGCTTGGCTGTCTGTTGGCCAAAGCCGATGATTCTCTTCCCGTTGATGCAGCCGTGATTGTCTCTGCGCCATTGATGCTGGAAGCGTGCAGCTATCATATGGAAAAAGGGTTTTCCCGCTTCTATCAGCGTTACCTGCTGAATTTGCTGAAAGCGAACGCCGCACGCAAATTAAGAGCCTATCCCGGCTCGCTGCCGACAACGCTGCCAGCGCTGCGGAAAGTGCGGCGTATCCGTGAATTTGACGATTTGATCACCGCCAAAATCCACGGCTTTGCGGATGCGCTGGATTACTATCGCCGCTGTAGCGCCATGCCGCAGTTGCCGCTGATCCGCAAACCGACGCTGATCATTCACGCCAAAGACGATCCGTTTATGGATCACAACGTCATTCCCGACGCCGGGCATTTACCGCCAAATATTGAGTACCAACTGACAGAGCACGGCGGTCATGTCGGGTTTGTCGGCGGTACACTGCGCCGACCGGAAATGTGGCTGGAAAAGCGCATTCCGGACTGGCTTTCCACCTGGCTGAGAACATCATGATTATTCCCTGGCAAGAGATTGACGCCGACACGCTGAACAATCTGATTGAGAGCTTTGTCTTGCGCGAAGGCACCGATTATGGTGAACATGAACGTTCGCTAGAACAAAAAGTCGCTGACGTTAAACGTCAACTGCAACGCGGTGAAGCTGTACTGGTGTGGTCGGAACTGCACGAGACAGTAAATATTATGCCGCGGGGGCAGTTCCACGATTAACCGGGTAGATGGCGGCTGACTATACTGCAAACACAGTTTTATTCAGGGAGTTGCTATGTCCGCCAAACATCCGGTCATCGCCGTTACTGGCTCCAGCGGCGCGGGAACCACCACGACCAGCGTCGCCTTCCGTAAAATCTTCGCCCAGCTCGATATGCATGCCGCAGAAGTGGAAGGTGACAGCTTCCATCGCTATACCCGTCCGGAAATGGATATGGCGATCCGCAAAGCCCGCGATCTTGGGCGGCATATCAGTTACTTTGGCCCGGATGCCAATGACTTTGGCCTGCTCGAACAAACCTTTAGCGAATATGGCCAGAGCGGAACCGGGCAAACGCGTAAATATCTGCATACCTACGATGAAGCGGTGCCGTGGAATCAGGTTCCGGGCACGTTTACGCCCTGGCAACCGCTGCCGGAACCCACCGACGTGCTGTTTTACGAAGGGTTGCACGGCGGCGTAGTGACACCGCAAAATGACGTGGCGCGGCACGTTGATTTGCTGGTTGGCGTGGTGCCGATCGTCAACCTGGAGTGGATCCAGAAACTGATTCGCGACACCAGCGAACGCGGACACTCCCGTGAAGCAGTGATGGATTCGGTGGTTCGCTCGATGGAAGATTACATCAACTTTATCACCCCGCAGTTTTCCCGTACGCACATCAACTTCCAGCGTGTGCCGACGGTCGATACTTCTAACCCTTTTGCCGCAAAAGGCATTCCGTCACTCGATGAAAGCTTTGTGGTCATTCACTTCCAGAATTTGCAGGGCATTGATTACCCGTGGCTGTTGGCGATGCTGCAAGGTTCGTTTATTTCCCATATGGATACGCTGGTGGTACCGGGCGGCAAGATGGGGCTGGCGATGGAATTGATTATGACGCCGCTGGTGCAACGGCTGATGGAAGGGAAAAAGATTAAGTAGCCCGGCAAACCGATCGCCGGGCCAGGGCATCAGGCTTCGATAACCTCGTAGGAGTGGGTGATCTTCACGGCCTTCTCCAGCATCAACGCTACGGAGCAATATTTTTCTGCCGACAGATCCACCGCGCGGGAAACCGCCGCGTCTTTCAGCGCCTTACCGGTGACGATAAAGTGCAGATTGATGTGCGTAAACAGACGCGGCGCTTCTTCACGGCGCTCGGAAGTCAGCTTCACTTCGCAGTCGGTCACGTCGTGGCGCCCTTTCTGCAGGATGGAAACGACGTCAATTGCGCTGCAACCGCCCGCTGCCATCAGCACCATCTCCATCGGACTTGGCGCTTTATCCCCGGAATTACCGTCCATCAGAATTTGGTGGCCAGATGCGGACTCACCCAGGAAGGTTAACCCTTCAACCCATTTCACTCGTGCCTGCATTTTATTCACTCCGGAGTAGTAATTTTCTCCACAGATTACGCGTACATAACAAAACTCGCAACGGAAGGCGACCTGCGTCATGCTGAAGCGAGACACCAGGAGACAGGCGTGAAAACCTATGCTAAAACAATCTGGATGCTACAGAGATAAATGGATGTTACGCATGTATGCATGACATCGTAGATTAGAGGCCGCAGATAACGCTGACGGCCTACTTCTCAGGACATGAGAAGCTTTGATTGCAACCCCGGAAGCAGGCTGAAACTACATCCCCGCTTTCGGAGCCAGCTTATAACAGAGGATAACCGCGCATGGTGCTTGGCAAACCGCAAACAGACCCGACTCTCGAATGGTTCTTGTCTCATTGCCACATTCATAAGTACCCGTCGAAGAGCACGCTGATTCACCAGGGTGAAAAAGCGGAAACGCTGTACTACATCGTTAAAGGCTCAGTGGCAGTGCTAATCAAGGATGAGGAAGGTAAAGAGATGATTCTCTCTTACCTTAATCAGGGTGATTTTATCGGTGAACTGGGCTTGTTCGAAGAAGGTCAGGAGCGCAGTGCCTGGGTACGCGCCAAGACCGCTTGTGAAGTCGCCGAGATTTCCTACAAAAAATTCCGTCAGCTTATCCAGGTGAACCCGGATATTCTGATGCGCCTCTCCGCACAGATGGCGCGTCGCCTTCAGGTGACCTCGGAGAAAGTCGGCAACCTGGCGTTCCTGGACGTAACGGGCCGTATCGCGCAGACGCTGCTGAATCTGGCAAAACAGCCGGACGCAATGACTCACCCGGACGGCATGCAGATTAAAATCACTCGCCAGGAGATTGGCCAAATCGTTGGCTGCTCCCGTGAGACTGTCGGCCGCATCCTGAAAATGCTGGAAGATCAGAACCTGATCTCCGCCCACGGTAAAACCATCGTGGTATACGGAACACGTTAATCCGTAAAACGGCGCATCGTTTACCCGGCGCGCCGTTTTTCTCTCCTCATGTGGCGCAGGCTGATTTATCACCCCGAAATCAACTACGCACTGCGACAAACGCTGGTGTTATGTCTGCCTGTGGCGATTGGCCTGCTCGTCGGCCATCTGCAACAGGGTCTGCTTTTCTCACTCGTTCCCGCTTGCTGCAATATTGCCGGTCTCGACACGCCGCATAAGCGTTTCTTTAAACGCCTGATTATTGGCGGCTGTCTGTTTGCGGGTAGCAGCCTGGCTGTGCAATTGCTGCTGGCGGAAGATCTTCCGCTGCCGCTGATCTTTACCATGCTGACCCTGCTACTGGGCGTCACGGCCGAGATCAGCGCATTGCACGCGCGCTTACTGCCCGCCTCGCTGATTGCCGCCATCTTCACGCTCAGCCTCGCCGGGAATATGCCGGTGTGGGAACCACTGCTGATCTACGCGCTGGGCACGCTGTGGTACGGGCTGTTTAACTGGTTCTGGTTCTGGATGTGGCGGGAACAACCGCTGCGCGAATCATTAAGCCTGCTCTACCGGCAACTGGCTGATTATTGCGAGGCCAAATACAGCCTGCTGACGCAGCACGCCGATCCGGAAAAAGCCCTGCCGCCGCTGCTTGCACGCCAGCAAAAAGCGGTGGATATGATAAGCCAGTGCTATCAACAATTGCATATGCTGGCGGCCAATCAGCATAACGACTACAAACGCCTGCTGCGCGTTTTCCAGGTCGCGCTGGATTTGCAAGAGCATATTTCCGTTAGCCTGCACCAGCCGGAAGAGGTACAAAAACTGGTTGAACAAACCCATGCCGAGCAGGTGATCCGCTGGAATGCGCAGACCGTTGCCGCCCGTTTACGCGTGCTGGCGGACGATATTCTCTACCATCGGTATCCGACGCGTTTCACGATGGAGAAGCAAATTGGCGCGCTGGAAAAAATCGCCCGCCAGCATCCGGACAATCCGGTAGGCCAGTTCTGCGCCTGGCACTTTAGCCGCATCGCCCGCGTACTGCGTACGCAGCGTCCTCTGTACATCCGCGATTTGATGGCAGAGAAGCAGCGTCGATTGCCATTGCTCCCGGCGCTGAAAAGCTATTTGTCCCTGAAATCCGCCGCGCTGCGTAATGCGGCGCGCATCAGTGTGATGCTCAGTATTGCCGGCCTGATGGGCAGCGCCCTGCATCTGCCAAAGCCCTACTGGATCATGATGACGATTATGTTTGTTACGCAAAATGGTTATGGCGCGACACGCGTGCGCATTGTCCACCGGGCGGCAGGAACCATTGCCGGGCTGGTGATCGCCGGGATCACGTTGCACTTTCATGTTCCGCTCGGCTTTACGCTGACGGCCATGTTATTGATTACGCTGGTCAGCTATCTGATTATCCGCAAAAACTACGGCTGGGCGATGGTCGGCTTTACCATTACCGCGGTGTACTCATTGCAACTGCTGACCTTAAACGGCGAAGAATTTATTGTCGCGCGGCTAATCGATACCTTAATTGGCTGCCTGATCGCCTTTGGCGGTATGGTCTGGCTGTGGCCGCAATGGCAAAGCGGTTTGCTGCGCCAGAATGCCCACGACGCGCTGGAAACAGACCAGCAGGCGATTCGCCTGATCCTCAGCGATGACCCGCAGCCCACGCCGCTCGCCTGGCAGCGTATGCGCGTCAACCAGGCACATAATGCACTTTTTAACTCGCTCAATCAGGCAATGCAGGAACCGGGCTTTAACACCCGTTATCTGGAAGATATGAAGTTGTGGGTGACGCACAGTCAATTTATTGTCGAACATATCAATGCGATGACCACGCTGGCGCGTGAGCATACGATGCTGACGCCGGAGCTGGCGCAGCGCTATTTACAGTCCTGCGAAATTGCGCTGCAACGTTGTCAGCAGCGGCTGGAGTATGACGGACCGGGAGAGTCCGGTGATGTGAATATTCTTGAAGCGCCGGAAACGTTGACCCACGGGCCAATGAGCACGCTTGAACAGCATTTACAACGGGTTATCGGGCATCTGAACACCATGCACACCATTTCGTCAGTGGCATGGCGTCAGCGCCCGCATCATGGCATCTGGCTAAGCCGACGCCTTAACCATTAACCACTTTCTCTACCGCGCTGGCAAAGCGGCGCATCCCTTCATCAATATCCTGCTCGTCAATAACCAGCGACGGCGCAAAGCGCATTACGTCCGGACCGGCGTTCAGCACCATTACGCCCGCATCTGCGGCAGCATAGAGAAAATCACGCGCGCGGCCTTTGAACGGCGCAGTCAATTCAGCGCCAATCAACAACCCCATGCCGCGAACTTCGCTGAAGAGTTGATATTTTTCGCCGATCTGCTGCAAATGCTTAACGAAAAGCTGGCGTTTAGCATTCACACCGTTGAGCACTTCTGGCGTGTTGATAATGTCAAAAGCCGTTCCCGCTACCGCGCAGGCCAGCGGGTTGCCGCCATAGGTGGAACCGTGCGAACCGGCGTGGAACACGCTGGCGATCTCATTGGTCGTCAGCATCGCGCTGATCGGGAAACCGCCCCCCAGCGCTTTCGCACTGGTCAGAATGTCCGGCGTCACGCCATAGTGCATATAAGCAAACAGATCGCCGCTACGGCCCATGCCGCATTGCACTTCATCAAATACCAGCAGCGCTTTGTGCTGATCGCACAGTTCGCGCAGCCCTTGCAAAAACTCCGGCGTTGCTGCCGTAACACCGCCTTCCCCCTGGATCGGCTCGACCACCACCGCGCAGGTATGATCATCCATGACAGCTTTCACCGCGTGCAGATCGTTGAACGGCACATGAATGATATCGGCTGGTTTCGGGCCAAAACCGTCGGAATATTTCGGTTGACCACCAACCGTGACGGTAAACAGCGAACGACCGTGGAAAGCATTGTGGAAGGCAATAATTTTGGTTTTATACGGACTATGGCGAGTGGATGCATAAAAACGCGCCAGCTTAAAGGCGGTTTCGTTCGCTTCCGTGCCGGAGTTCATAAACACCACGCGCTCGGCAAAAGTCGCGTCAATCAGTTTACGCGCCAGACGCAGAGCCGGTTCGTTGGTGAATACATTGCTGATATGCCACAGCGTTTCACCCTGCGTTTTCAACGTTTCTACCAGCGCGGGATGGCAGTGTCCTAAAGCAGTTACCGCAATTCCACCTGCAAAATCAACATACTCTTTACCCTGCTGATCCCACACACGACTGCCTTTTCCCTTCACCGGGATAAACTCGGCCGGTGCGTAAATTGGCAGAATCACTTCATCGAAGTTTGCACGCGTTACCGCGTCTTGCTGAGTTGCCATGTCTTGCCCATCCAATTTTTTGTTGCATTGATTATGAAAATATAATCACGAAATATGCATAAAAAATCACTGCATGGCAACCAGAAATCACCGTTTGAGGAAGTTTTCCAGTAACTGGTGGCCCTGCTCGCTAAGAATACTTTCCGGGTGAAACTGTACGCCTTCCAGATCCCACTGCCGATGGCGAATCCCCATTATTTCCCCGCTTTCCGTGCGCGCAGTGACTTCAAAGCAGGCGGGTAGCGTAGGTGGATCAATCACCAAAGAATGGTAACGGGTGACGGTTAACGGATTATTAAGCCCGGTAAACACGCCGCTATTGTTATGGGTAATGGGCGATGTTTTGCCGTGCATCACTTTTGCCGCACGGACGATCGTCGCGCCAAAGGCCTGGGCAATCGCCTGATGACCAAGACAGACGCCCAGCACAGGAAGTTTGCCTGCATAATGGCGAATGACTTCCAGTGAAATACCGGCCTCATCGGGCGTACAAGGGCCTGGCGAGATAACGATTTTTTGCGGTGCCAGCGCGGCAATATCCTCAAGCGAAAGCTCATCGTTACGCCTCACCTCCACCCTTGCGCCCAGTTCGCAAAAGTATTGATACAGGTTCCAGGTGAAGGAGTCGTAATTGTCGATAAGCAGGATCATAGCGGCCTCGGTAAAATAAACCGCGCTAGTTTACTCGCTTTCGACAGCTTCGCTTACCACTTTACGGAAGATAGCGCACAGTGGATCTAAATCACCCATCGCTCCGGCCTGGTTCGCCGCGCTCCAGCGTTCAGGAGCGATACCGCGCCAGTCCAGAATATAGCCAGCGTGCAGCGCAAGCTGCTCAAAAAAGATGCGCTGTGCGATGCCATTGCCGAGGCGGAATGGATGCAGCACATTGATCTCACAGTAGTAGTGCGCAAGTCGTTCGATAAACGCATCCGCAGACAGGCCGCACAACCACTCTTCTTCTTCCAGTTGCTGCATCAGCGCGTTGCCCTCTTTTTCGATGTATTCGAAATGGCAAAAACGCGTATCGCCCTCGTAGATGTCTACTTCCCGAAACTTCCCGGCCCAGTCGAACACATCCTGATAAAGGTGATGATGAATAGCGCAAAGATGCGGAAGCCCGCGTGCCAGCGGCCCCAGTCCAAGCGTCGCTGCACGTAATGCCGTCAGCTCATAAGCAGCTTGTTCAAGGCGCTGCGCCTGGCGGATACCCAGTAAGTTGCGCATCACATTCAGGCCTGGATAGAGGTAAGGATCGCGGCCATCGCCAAATTTATCGCTCATAGTGCCTCCGGAGTTCTGCAAGTCGGATGTTGGCTTCTTCGGCGGTGAGCGTCACCAGCGCGCTGTCAACGCCTTCCAGTCGTCGGCTGGCCTGAAAGTTAACATTGCGCTGCTGCTCCCAGAGACGGGATTTTTGCCTGTCGGTGAGTTTTTTCGGCATAGCGCCTCCCTGTTGGCACATGTAGTTGCCCAAATTATAAGCAGCAATTTAACGTTACGCAGGGAAGCGAACTAAGCACGGGCGAAAAACCCGTGCGAAGGGGGTGTTACGGCAGCACTTTTGCGGAAAGGATAACAACCGGTTTTGACGGGACATTCTGGTACGGGCCAACATCGTGCGTGGGCACCTGAGAAATTTTATCCGCCACATCCATCCCTTTCACAACTTTACCGAATACCGCATAGCCGAAATCACGTTGGCCGTGGTCGAGGAAAGCGTTATCCGCAACGTTGATGAAGAACTGGCTGGTCGCGCTGTCTTTATCCGCAGTGCGCGCCATTGCAATGGTACCGCGCGTGTTACGCAGACCGTTGTCAGCTTCGTTTTTGATCGGCGGGTTAGGCTGTTTCTGCTGCATCTGCTCGTTGAAACCACCGCCCTGCACCATGAACCCCGGGATCACACGATGAAACGTCGTGTTGTTGTAGAAACCGTTGTTAACGTAATCAAGGAAGTTTTTCACCGACACAGGGGCTTTCTGGTTGTTCAGCTCCAGTTCGATATTACCTGCGGAGGTGGTGAGCAGAACATGGGGGTCGCCTTTTGCCGCCAGCGCAACAGGGGAAAGAGCAGAAAGGGCAAACACAGCCACAACAGCCGCCAGAGTCGATTTAACCATAGGGTTTCCTTAACGAAGTGCAGTAAAGAAAGCGAGTGGCTTGATTCTAAAGAGCAGTCAGCCAGCAGGCCAGCCTTTTACTTAATTTTACGTATTTGGAAACATATGTAACGTCAGGTCGCTCACAACCGCAAGAATACGGCCTGACGCCGCAGGTTATCGTGCGTGATAACGGCTGAACTGCACCTCTTCACCGCCGCTGTCCATCTTCACCCAACTTTGCGCAGGCTGCGTACTGGCAATCACTCGCCCCTGGCGAATAGACCATCTCACAGGCACCTGGCAACGCACAGCATCAAACCCGCTTTCCACCGGCAAAATAATCATATTGGCCGGGTTGCCGGGGACGATACCGTACTGTGTCAGACCGAAAGTTCTGGCGCTGTTATGGGTGATTAAACGCAGCCCTTGATCAATTTGCTGATAGCCCATCAGCTGGCAGACATGCAGCCCCATATGCAGCACCTGCAACATATTGCCCGTACCAAGCGGATACCAGGGATCAAACACATCATCATGACCAAAGCAGACGTTGATGTCCGCCGCCAGCAGCTCTTTCACGCGCGTGATGCCCCGACGTTTCGGATAATCATCAAAACGCCCTTGCAGATGAATATTGACCAGTGGATTGGCGACGAAGTTAATGCCGGAAAGCTTCAGCAGGCGGAACAGCCGCGAGGTGTAAGCACCGTTATAAGAGTGCATGGCGGTGGTATGACTGGCCGTCACACGCGGGCCAATCCCCATTTTCAGCGCCAGTGCAGCCACCGTCTCAACAAAACGCGACTGTTCGTCATCGATTTCATCACAGTGAATATCCAGCGGGCGGTCATATTTTTGCGCCAGTTCAAAGGCAATGTGCAGCGATTCCACGCCGTACTCGCGGGTAAACTCAAAATGCGGGATCGCGCCGACAACATCGGCGCCCAGACGTAACGCCTCTTCCAGCAACTCCGCACCATTGGGGTAAGAGAGAATGCCTTCCTGTGGAAACGCAACAATCTGCAAATCGATCCACGGCGCGACCTCCGCTTTCACTTCCAGCATCGCTTTCAGCGCAGTCAGGGAGGGATCGGAGACATCAACATGGGTGCGCACATGCTGCACGCCATTAGCCATTTGCCACTTCAGCGTCTGCCAGGCGCGTGCTTTCACATCCTCATGGCTAAGCAACGCCTTGCGTTCCGCCCAGCGTTCAATCCCCTCAAACAGCGTACCGGACTGGTTCCAGTTCGGCTCACCGGCGGTTTGCGTAGTATCAAGGTGGATATGCGGTTCGATAAAAGGTGGCAGCGCCAGGCCGCCGCGGGCATTCAGTACTTCGAGGCTATCGCTGTGCGTTGCGCCCATCGGCGTAATTTCGCCAAAGCGCCCTTGCTCGATGGCGATTTGCCACAGCCCTTCGCGATCGGGTAAATGCACATTCTGAACCAACCAAAGCGGTGTTGCCGACATAGCATGCCTCCGTGTTTTCATCAGATATCTTGTATCAGAGACGCGAGCAAAAACCCGCTTTTTTTTGCACACATTTAACGCAAACCATAAAAGCCATTGATATCCACAACTTATAAAAACTAAGAAAAATCAATAAGCTACTCATTAAGTGGTAGGCGAAGATGTATTTGATGCACATCAATAAGTGGGGGGGCTGAATCGTTAAGGTAGGAGGTAATAGAAAAGAAATCGAGGCAAAAATGAGCAAAGTCAAACTCGCTATTATCGGTAACGGCATGGTCGGCCACCGTTTTATTGAGGATCTCCTCGATAAAACCGACGCCGCTCAGTTCGATATTACTGTCTTTTGTGAAGAGCCGCGTAAAGCCTACGACCGCGTCCATCTCTCTTCCTATTTTTCTCATCATACCGCCGAAGAGTTGTCGCTGGTTCGCGAAGGCTTTTACGAAAAACACGGTGTGAAAGTGCTGGTAGGCGAACGCGCCATCACTATCAATCGGCAGGAAAAAGTAATTCACTCCAGCGCCGGGCGCACGGTCTATTACGACAAGCTGATCATGGCGACCGGCTCCTATCCGTGGATCCCACCGATCAAAGGTTCCGAAACGCAGGACTGCTTCGTCTACCGCACCATTGAAGATTTAAACGCTATTGAAGCCTGCGCGCGTCGTAGCCGTCGTGGTGCCGTGGTCGGCGGCGGTCTGCTGGGCCTGGAAGCTGCTGGCGCGCTGAAAAACCTCGGCGTCGAAACGCATGTGATCGAATTCGCCCCGATGCTGATGGCCGAGCAGCTCGATCAGATGGGCGGCGAACAGCTGAAGCGTAAAATTGAAAGCATGGGCGTGCGCGTTCACACCAGCAAAAACACCAAAGAGATCGTGCAGGAAGGCAGAGAAGCGCGCAAAACCATGCGCTTTGCCGACGGCAGCGAGCTGGAAGTGGACTTTATCGTCTTCTCAACCGGTATTCGCCCGCGCGACAAGCTGGCGACTCAGTGCGGCCTGGAAGTGGCGCAACGTGGCGGTATCGTGATCAACGATAACTGCCAGACCTCCGATCCGAACATCTACGCCATCGGTGAATGCGCCAACTGGAATAACCGCGTGTATGGCCTGGTCGCGCCGGGTTATAAAATGGCGCAGGTCGCTGTAGATCATATTCTGGGTACGCAAAACGCCTTTGAAGGCGCGGATCTCAGCGCCAAACTGAAGTTGCTCGGTGTCGATGTGGGCGGTATCGGCGATGCGCATGGCCGTACGCCAGGCGCGCGCAGCTATGTTTATCTCGACGAAAGCAAAGAGGTCTACAAACGTCTGATCGTCAGCCCGGATAACAAAACCCTGCTCGGCGCGGTGCTGGTGGGCGACACCAGCGATTTCGGCAACCTGCTGCAACTGGTGCTTAACGCCATCGAACTGCCAGAAAATCCGGATGCGCTGATCCTGCCTGCACATGCCAGCAGCGGCAAACCGTCAATCGGTGTCGATAAGCTGCCGGACAGCGCGCAAATCTGCTCCTGTTTCGACGTGACCAAAGGCGCTCTGATCGCCGCCATCAATAAAGGCTGTCATACCGTTGCTGCGCTGAAAGCTGAAACCAAAGCCGGTACCGGCTGCGGCGGTTGTATCCCGCTGGTGACGCACGTGCTGAACGCCGAGCTGGCAAAACAGGGTATCGAGGTTACCAACAACCTATGCGAGCACTTTGCCTACTCGCGCCAGGAGCTGTATCACCTGATCCGTGTGGAAGGGATTAAATCCTTCGACGAGCTGCTGGCGAAATACGGTAAAGGCTACGGCTGCGAAGTATGTAAACCGACCATTGGTTCGCTGCTCGCTTCCTGCTGGAACGAGTACATCCTGAAACCGCAACATACGCCATTGCAGGACACCAACGACAACTTCCTCGCCAATATCCAGAAAGACGGTACGTATTCGGTGATCCCGCGCTCCGCAGGCGGCGAAATCACACCGGAAGGGTTGATGGAAGTGGGCCGTATCGCCCGTGAATTTAACCTGTACACCAAAATCACCGGTTCGCAGCGTATCGGCCTGTTCGGCGCGCAAAAAGACGATCTGCCGGAAATCTGGCGTCAACTTATCGACGCCGGTTTCGAAACGGGCCATGCGTACGCTAAAGCATTACGTATGGCGAAAACCTGCGTCGGCTCCACCTGGTGTCGCTACGGCGTTGGCGACAGCGTTGGCTTTGGCGTCGAACTGGAGAATCGCTACAAAGGCATCCGTACGCCGCACAAAATGAAATTCGGCGTTTCCGGTTGTACCCGCGAGTGTGCGGAAGCCCAGGGGAAAGATGTCGGTATCATTGCCACCGAAAAGGGCTGGAACCTGTATGTTTGCGGTAACGGCGGTATGAAACCACGCCATGCGGATCTGCTGGCTGCCGATCTCGACCGCGAAACCCTGCTGCACTACCTCGATCGCTTTATGATGTTTTACATCCGCACCGCTGACAAGTTGACCCGTACCGCCTCCTGGCTGGAAAGCATGGAAGGCGGCATTGAGTACCTGAAAAGCGTGATTATCGACGACAAGCTGGGCTTTGACGCGCAACTGGAAGAAGAGATGACCCGCCTGCGTGAAGCAGTAATTTGCGAATGGACAGAAACCGTGAACACACCTGCCGCCCAGACGCGCTTCAAACACTTTATCAACAGCGATCGCCGCGACCCGAATGTGCAAGTGGTGCCGGAACGCGAACAACATCGCCCGGCAACGCCCTATGAACGTATTCCGGTCGTATTAGTGGAGGAAAACGCATGAGCCAGTGGAACACTATCTGCAAAATCGATGACATTGTGCCTGTCACCGGTGTTTGCGCGCTGGTAAACGGCAAACAAGTCGCCGTTTTCCGCCCGCGCCATGACGATCAGGTTTTTGCCATCAGCAATATCGATCCCTTCTTTGAAGCCAGTGTGCTCTCTCGTGGGATTATCGCCGAACATCAGGGCGATCTGTGGGTGGCAAGCCCGCTGAAAAAACAGCGCTTCCGTCTGCGTGATGGCCTGTGTATGGAGGATGAAAGCCGTTCTATCGCGCATTTCGACGCGCGAGTCAAAGAAGGTGAAGTCCAGATCAAAGCCTGACTCTCCAGCGGGAGCGCAACGCTCCCGCTCCTTCAAGATTCCCTTAACTTCCGCAGTTCTCTTGCTGGTATGCTACGTCGAACAACAACAATACCGAGGTAATGTCGTGGATCATTTGCCCATTTTCTGTCAATTACGCGATCGCGCATGCCTGCTGGTTGGCGGCGGCGATGTCGCCGAACGCAAAGCCCGGCTGCTGATGGACGCAGGCGCCCGGCTGACCGTTAACGCTCTCGCGTTTACGCCACAGTTTACCGTCTGGGCGGCAGAAGGCATGCTGACGCTGGCGGAAGGCGCATTCGAAGAGACGCTGCTTGATGATTGCTGGCTGGCGATCGCCGCCACGGACAACGAAGCCGTTAACCAGCAGGTCAGCACTGCGGCTGAAGCGCGCCGCATCTTCTGTAATGTGGTCGATGCTCCCACGCAGGCGAGTTTTATCATGCCGTCAATTATTGACCGCTCACCGCTAATGGTGGCCGTCTCCTCCGGCGGTACTTCGCCGGTACTGGCACGCTTGCTGCGTGAGAAGCTGGAATCGCTGCTACCGCAACATCTCGGCCATGTTGCACACTTTGCTGGCAAGCTACGCGGTCGTGTAAAGCGCCAGTTCGCCAGCGTCGGTGAACGCCGCCGTTTCTGGGAAAAACTGTTTGTTAACGATCGGCTGGCGCAATCTCTGGCGAACCAGAACACTCCAGCGGTAGAAAAAATCACCGAACAGCTGCTGGCCGAGCCGCTGGATAACCGCGGCGAAGTTGTGCTGGTGGGTGCGGGCCCTGGCGATGCCGGATTACTGACGTTGAAAGGTTTGCAGCAGATCCAGCAAGCCGATGTGGTGGTCTACGATCGTTTGGTTTCGGATGAGATCATGAACCTGGTGCGCCGCGACGCCGATCGTGTCTTTGTCGGTAAACGCGCAGGTTATCACTGTGTACCGCAGGAAGAGATCAACCAGATCCTGCTGCGAGAAGCGAAGCAGGGCAAACGCGTTGTGCGTCTGAAGGGCGGCGATCCGTTTATTTTCGGCCGCGGCGGCGAAGAGCTGGAAACCTTGTGCCATGCAGGAATTCCCTTCTCCGTTGTACCGGGGATTACCGCAGCCTCCGGCTGTTCGGCCTATTCAGGCATTCCCCTGACGCACCGCGATTATGCACAAAGCGTACGGCTGGTAACGGGGCATCTGAAAACCGGCAGCGAGCTGGACTGGGCCAACCTGGCGGCAGAAAAACAGACACTGGTGTTTTATATGGGCTTAAATCAGGCCACCACCATTCAGGCTCAATTGATTGCACACGGCATGCAGGCCGATATGCCGGTTGCGCTGGTGGAAAACGGCACCTCGGTGCAGCAGCGTGTGGTGAGCGGTGATTTATCGCAACTCGGCGAACTGGCGCAGCAGGTGGAAAGCCCGGCGCTGATTATTGTGGGTCGCGTCGTGGCGCTACGCGATAAACTGAAATGGTTTTGAAATAAATTGCCGGATGGCGGCTTCGCTCATCCGGCAATCATCAATTACGGTTTGGCGACAAAGCCAATCGCTTCGTAGACTTTTTTCAGCGTTTCAGAGGCGCGTGCACTGGCTTTCTCAGCCCCCTCTTTCATCACCTGCTGCAGGAAGGCTTCGTCATTGCGGTAGCGATGATAACGCTCCTGCAACTCGGTCAGCATACCGGAAACCGCTTCCGCCACTTCGCCTTTCAGATGTCCATACATTTTGCCTTCGAAGTGCTGTTCCAGCTCCGGAATGCTCTGGCCGGTAACGGCGGAGAGAATATCCAGCAGGTTGGAAACGCCCGCTTTGTTGGCGATATCATAACGCACAACCGGCGGCTCGTCGGAATCGGTCACCGCGCGTTTGATTTTCTTCACCACGGATTTCGGATCTTCCAGCAGGCCAATCACGTTATTACGATTATCGTCCGACTTGGACATCTTCTTCGTTGGTTCCAGCAGCGACATCACGCGCGCACCGGATTTCGGAATGAACGGCTCCGGCACTTTAAAGATATCGCCGTAGATCGCGTTAAAACGCTGGGCGATATCGCGGCTCAGTTCCAGATGCTGCTTCTGATCTTCCCCAACCGGCACCTGATTGGTCTGGTACAGCAAAATATCTGCCGCCATCAGTACCGGATAATCAAACAGACCGGCGTTGATGTTTTCCGCATAGCGAGCGGATTTGTCTTTGAACTGCGTCATACGGCTCAGCTCACCAAAATAGGTGTAGCAGTTCAGCGCCCAGCCCAACTGGGCATGTTCAGTCACATGCGACTGAACGAAAATGGTACTTTTCTGCGGATCAATACCACAGGCCAGATACAGCGCCAGCGTATCCAGCGTCGCTTTACGCAGCGCCTGCGGGTCCTGACGCACGGTAATCGCGTGCTGGTCAACGATGCAATAGATACAGTGGTAGTCGTCCTGCATGTTTACCCACTGACGCAGCGCACCCATATAGTTGCCAATGGTTAGTTCACCTGAGGGCTGTGCGCCACTAAAGACGATGGGCTTAGTCATGTTTCATTTCCTGATGTTCAATATGCGAAAGCCCAAATGCGGGCAGTAAGTCCTTAAAGTGATCAAATACGAGATCTGGTTCGCTCAGGGTGATCGCTTCGCCGTAGTTATAACCGTAAGTCAGGCCCACAGAAACGCTGCCTGCCGCTTTCGCAGCCAGGATATCGTTACGCGAATCACCCACGAAAAGTAGCTCGTGAGGCTGAATATTGAGCTTTTTACACACCAGAAGCAACGGTTCCGGGTGCGGCTTTTTGTTCACCACATCGTCGCCGCCGACGACAAAAGAGAAGAATTGTGCGATATCAAGCGCTTCCAGCAGCGGAGCGACAAACGGCGTCGGTTTGTTGGTCACCAGCGCCAGCGGCAGACCTTGAGCGTGCAGTGCAGCCAGGGTGTCTGCCACGTCCGGGAACAGGAAACTGCCCTCTTCCACCGTATCTTCGTAATAGCGGTTAAACAGCTTACGCAGCATGCGAATCTGCTCTTCCTGCGGAACATGCTCTTCAATGTCTGGCTTGCCCTGCGCCGCACGCTGGATAGCACGTTCCTGGCGCGACCAGTTGAATGCTCGCTCCATCAGCACATCCGCGCCGTTACCAATCCAGGTCACCACGCGCGCTTCACCGGCCTGGGGGAGTTCCAGCGCATACAACGCGCTGTCTACGGCGGCCGTCAAACCCGGCGCGCTATCCACCAGCGTACCATCCAGATCGAAAGCCACACCTTGAATCGACTGCAATTTATCCATGACTTACCTTCGCCAGTTCGCTACGCATTTCATCAATAACCTGTTTGTAATCCGGCTTATCAAAAATCGCCGACCCCGCCACGAACATATCCGCACCAGCAGCGGCAATCTCGCCGATATTGCTGGCTTTAACCCCGCCATCAACTTCCAGACGAATATCAAAACCGGAAGCATCAATGCGGCGGCGAACTTCGCGCAGTTTATCCAGCGTATGCGGAATAAAGGATTGACCACCAAAACCGGGGTTCACCGACATCAGCAGGATCACATCCAGCTTGTCCATTACATAATCCAGGTAGCTCAGCGGCGTCGCCGGGTTAAACACCAGCCCCGCTTTACAACCCTGCTCTTTGATCAGTTGCAGCGTGCGGTCAACATGCTCGGAAGCTTCAGGATGAAATGTAATGATGCTCGCACCCGCGGCGGCGAAATCCGGCACCAGACGGTCAACCGGTTTCACCATCAAATGCACGTCGATAGGTGCGGTGATGCCGTAGTTGCGCAGCGCTTTAAGCACCATAGGCCCGATAGTCAGGTTCGGTACGTAATGGTTGTCCATTACATCGAAGTGGACAACGTCGCCACCAGCGGCCAGCGCGTTGGCAGTGTCTTCACCCAGGCGAGCAAAGTCAGCCGATAAAATCGAAGGGGCAATCAAATACTGTTTCATCCGCATCTCCTTGAGAAAATAGGGCCTGGCAACGCGGCGAAAGCGAGTTAAGGTGTCGCCGGGCGATAGAGCGCCAGCAATTCATCCACCTTTTTACGTGTGCCGCCGTTACTGCTGATACTGCGGCGCACTTTCACCACATGCAATTTTGCCTGATGATACCACTCACGCGTCAACGCGGTGTCGTGGTTGGAAATCAATACTGGGATCCGGTTCTGCACCAGGTTCTCGGCAATGGTGGCCAGGTGCGCCTGCTGCTCCAGACTGAAGCTGTTTGTGTGGTACGCCGTAAAGTTTGCCGTTGCAGAAAGCGGGGCATAAGGCGGATCGCAGTAGACGACTGAATTCTCGTCAGCGCGCGCCATGCTGTCGGCGTAGGATTCGCAGTAAAAAAAGGCATTCTGCGCTTTTTCCGCGAAGTGATACAACTCCGCTTCCGGAAAATAGGGTTTTTTATAGCGACCGAACGGCACATTAAATTCGCCGCGCAGATTATAACGGCACAGGCCGTTATAACCATGCCGGTTGAGGTACAAAAACAGCAACGCGCGCCGGAACGGATCCTGGCACTGGTTAAATTCCTCGCGCAACTGATAGTAAATCACCGACTGGTTCGTCGCAGGCATGAACAATTCCCGCGCATACTGAACGTATTCATCAGGGCGGTCTTTGACGATGTTATAGAGGCTAATCAAATCGCTGTTGATATCAGCGAGGATATAGCGGGAGAACGAGGTGTTAAGAAACACCGAACCCGCGCCGACGAACGGCTCGATCAGGCATTCACCCTCTGGCAGATGCCTTCCGATATCGTCCAGCAGGGGGTATTTCCCCCCTGCCCATTTCAAAAAAGCGCGATTCTTTTTCATGCTGACTGATTACTTACACTCTCTCCGGCTGTGGAGAAAGCTCCGACAGCATCCTGCGCTTTAAACATTACTTCAGATCGGCCTGAACCTGATGCAGCGGCTTAGCCCACGGGTTTTTCGCCTGTACATCAGCGGGAAGCGTAGCAACTGCGCGTTTTGCATCATCTTTTGATGCATATACGCCGCTTACCAGCACATACCACGGCTGGCCGTTACGCGTAGTCTGATAAACCACGAAGTTTTTCAGATTTTCTTTCTTCGCCCACGAATTCAGGTTGCTGTAATTCGAGGAACTGCTCAGTTGCAGCGTGTAGTGGCTGCCCGGAGCCGATTTCAGCGCGCCAACATTCCCGGTTGAGACTGCGCTGCTTGCAGCGGGTGCAGTAGCCTGCGCGGCGGCTTTCGGCTGTTGTACCGGCGCAGCAGTCGCAGCAGTTGTCGTTGTCGCCGGTGCTTTCACCGGAGCGGTTACCGCAGTTTCAGTGCGTTTTGGCGGCTGGGCAACCGGTTTTGACTCGGCTTTCGCGACCGGCGCTTTAACGACCGGTTTCGGCTCAATCACCATCTGCTTGCGCTCAGGACGCGTTGCCGCCGAATGACTTTCTGCCGTCTGCCGTGCATTGCCGTTATGTACCGGTGCTACCGTTGCAGGTTCTGTTGGCAACGTGGAGCTTACCGCATTGTCAATCTGCGCCTGGCTTTGCGGCTGCGACAGCGCGGTGTTCAGATCGCCCTGAACTTCCACACGCTGCTGGCCCGCAGGCGTTGCAGGCGATTCACCCTGAGATGGCGTCGAGGAGATCGGCGGTAAGGTAACATCCTGCGGCGCAGGCACATTGCCAGCAGGTTGCTGGACAGGCGATGTACCGGCAGCGGGCTGTGCGTTATTCGCCTGGTTAGCGGCGGCGGAGCTGTCCGCACTGCCATTGTTACCGGAGAGATCGATATTCTTCTCTGCCGGAGCATTCTGTTCATTGGCCGTGGAGGGCGCAGGGGATTTCAACGCGGAACCGATACCGATAATGAGCAATAACAGAACCAGAACGCCAATGCCCATCATCATGTACTGGCGCGAAGCAGGTTTCGCGGCAGCCGCTTTCTTACGCTTGCGCGGACGACGTTCTTCACGCTCTTCGTCCAGAGCTTCATCTTCTTCGTCGTAGCCCTCTTCTTCGCGCTCATCACGCGCCCGGCGGGTACGCGAAGGACGGCGGTCGTCGGCATCGAGATCAATATCATCGAAATTGATCTGCGGTTCATCGACACGATCGGAAGATTGACGAGAACGACCAGTACGACGATCGCTGGGATCGGTTTTCAGCTCGTCTTCTGGTTTGTATTCATCCATTTAACACCCCACACAAAGGCGTATGCCACGACATGCATAGCGCCCGAAGTTAAACGTCACGCAACAGGTGACCAGACCTTTCTAATAGTTACGCCTGCTGACAATCAGCAATAGCGCCAAGTACTACGTCGTGCGACACTCCGCCGCGAACTTCACTCTTCCCTATGGCCAACGGGAGCACTAAGCGCATTTCCCCCGCCAGCACTTTTTTATCGCGCATCATATGTGGCAGATAGGCTTCCGCCGCCATTTCATGCGGCCCCTGAACTGGCAGGCCAGCACGTTTGAGCAGCGTTTTGATACGCTGCGTGTCTGCTTTGCTGAACTGGCCCAGACGCTCAGAAGCATGTGCCGCCATCACCATGCCAGCTGCAACAGCTTCGCCGTGCAGCCAGTTACCGTAGCCCATTTCTGCTTCGATAGCATGGCCGAAGGTATGCCCCAGATTCAGTAAAGCACGTAAGCCGGTTTCCCGCTCATCGGCAGCAACAACTTCGGCTTTCAGCTCACAACAACGCCGAATGCAGTATGCCATCGCCGGGCCGTCGAGACGCAAAAGCGCATCCATATTCTGTTCCAGCCAGTCAAAAAACTCACCGTCAAGAATAATGCCGTATTTGATCACTTCCGCGAGACCGGAGGAGAGTTCACGGGCGGGAAGGGTTGCGAGGCAATCAAGGTCAACAACGACAGACGCTGGCTGGTAGAATGCGCCGATCATGTTTTTGCCAAGGGGGTGGTTTACCGCCGTTTTACCGCCAACGGAGGAATCAACCTGAGACAGAAGCGTGGTTGGAACCTGAATAAAGCGTACGCCGCGCTGATAGCTGGCCGCTGCAAAACCGGTTAAATCACCGATTACGCCGCCTCCCAGCGCAACCAGCGTCGTGTCACGCCCGTGCGGTTTTTGCAACAAAGCAGTAAATACGGTATCCATCACCGCCAGGCTTTTGTATTGCTCGCCGTCGGGAAGAATCACGCTATCGACCTTCACGCCAGCCTGTTCAAGAACGTGGCGAACCTTATCAAGATAGAGCGGAGCCAGTGTTTCATTAGTGACCAGCATGACCTGATCACCAGACTTCAGGGGCGAGAAGGAAGCTGGATCGTTAAACAAACCAGCCGCGATGGTGATAGGGTAACTACGTTCCCCAAGAGTGACTGTGATCCTCTCCATGACGCGACATCCACCTTAGTTGCTTAAACCCGCAGGCCTGTGTATTAAGCCAGAATTAGTTGCTTTCCAGCATATGGATAATCTGGTTTGCGACCACTTTAGCGCTCTGGTCGTCGGTGCGAATGGTCACGTCTGCAATCTCTTCGTACAGAGGATTGCGTTCGTCAGCCAGTGCTTCCAGTACTTCACGCGGCGGCGCGTCCACTTGCAGAAGCGGGCGTTTTTTATCACGTTGAGTGCGAGCCAATTGCTTTTCGATAGTGGTTTCCAGATACACCACTACGCCACGGGCGGAGAGACGATTACGGGTTTCGCGAGATTTCACAGAACCACCGCCAGTCGCCAGAACGATGCCCTGTTTTTCCGTCAGCTCATTGATGATTTTTTCTTCGCGATCGCGGAAGCCTTCTTCACCTTCAACATCGAAGACCCAGCCCACATCAGCTCCGGTTCGTTTCTCAATCTCTTGATCAGAATCGTAAAATTCCATATTGAGTTGTTGAGCTAACTGACGCCCAATAGTGCTTTTGCCGGCACCCATAGGCCCAACCAGAAAGATATTGCGTTTCTCTGCCATTTTTTCGGTACTACTAAGACTATTCGTTGATGATAAACCCGCTTCACAGATACCCAGCGTAGCAGGACATGAACTGAAACCTCATATGCGATAGTGCGAGAGTCAGATCGAAAATTATCTCAGTACTCCGGCTTGTTTGGCAACTGAATAAACACGTTATCCTTCACGCTGCTTGCTATACGACGGAGACCACTGACGCTCAAATCGGTACTCCTTGTAAGCTAAATCATCTCTCACGTCAAACACCTGAACCAAGTTCCGAAGAAAAAGGGGGATTACGGCAGGTTTAATGTACCGCCGCCAACCTTGGGGTAATAAATACGACCAGTTCTCGCCGTTCGCTATCCTTACCATCCTGACGAAACAGCTGACCAATGCCAGGCAGAGACCCAAGCCCCGGAATTTGGTTTTTATTCGTGGTGCGCTTTTGCGAAAAAATTCCGCCAAGCGCCAGCGTGTCACCGCTTTTCACCTCCACCAGCGTTTCAATTTCCTGTTTATCAATCGCCAGGGCTTCGCCTCCGGACTGTTGCAGCACCTGACCAGGCATATTCTGACTGATACGCAGCTTCAGACGAACGCGTTTATCAGGCAGCACAGTTGGCGTCACTTCCATCCCCAGCACAGCCTCGCGAAATTCGACCGAGGTATTATTTTCGCCGTTGGCGACCTGATAAGGAATTTCGCTCCCCTGTTTGATGCTGGCAGGCTGCCGGTGTGAAGCCAGCAGACGTGGACTGGCGATAATCTCCAACTGCTGCTTTTGCTCCAGCGCGGAAAGCTCCAGATCGAGCAAGCGGGCATTAATACTGCCGATATTGAACCCCACGCGCGTACTGGCATCGGGAACGGAGAGATCCGCAGATAGCGCGTTTATCTGCCCACGCGCTGTTTCGGCGCTCTGCGCCAGACCCCATTTCACACCCAGCTCGCGCAGGCTTTTTTCATTGATGGTCACAATATGCGCCGCCAGCTCAACCTGCTCGACCGGTAAATCCATTTGCGCCACCCATTTTTCGAGTGTTGCCAGCCCCTCTTTATTATCCCGGATCAGCAGGCGGTTAAGCCGCGAGTCCACGGTTATTGCACCTTGCGGGCTAAGCAGTTTTCCGCCCGCTTTTGCCAGTTCTTCGGCGTCCGCATAACGCAACACGATACTGCGCGTTTGCAGCGGGGCATTCTGTTTTTGTCGGGCCTGCCGGGCATCCTGTTCCGCCTGTTTTTGTTGCTGCCACGACGCGGAGTGAACCTGCCAGATTGTCCCCTTCTGACTGAGCGTTAATCCGGCACTTTCCACCACGGTTTGCAATGCCTGCCGCCAGGGAACATCGGTTAAATGCAGCGACAACGTGCCACTGACATCTTTCTGGATCACCAGATTTTGCTTTTCAATCGCGGCCAGCGTCTGTAGCACCTGTACCAGCGGCACATCATCGACGGTCAGCGTGACGAGCTGCGTTGTCGCTGTGCTGACGTAAGACAGGGCGAAGAGCATGAGGCCCGTTATCCATTTTTTCATTCTGAGTTCCTTCTCGTTTCCAGCGCCACTGCGCCGGGATGCAATCTTTACCCGTGGAAATTTGCAGCTCATCCACTGTGACAGAAACAACGAGCCAGCCCGTTGGCAGCAACTCGCCAGCAGCGACCCGATGCCAGCGTTCACCGGCATCACGCAATATGCCCACCGCCTGCTTGCCCTGAATCATGCCGCGAAACTGCCATTGGTTCAGTTGGGTAAGCTGACAGGTATCCGGCGGCGGCTGGAAGGGGTCGCGCATACCGCTCAGCAACAGGCATAACGCACAGGCAAAAACCACGCGTTCAACGATCATCGTCATGCTCCAGTTGCAGGGTAAAACGCAACAAATCAGCGCCCACTGCCAGCGAAAATGCCGGAACCTGCATGTCGCAACTGGCAAGGCGCGCAAAAGTTTCCGTCACCGGTTCCCAGCGAGTTTCCAGTACCAACTCCCCCCCATTTTTTCCGGGTTGCCAGCGGATGAGTTGCCTGTTGGTCTCCTGAAAATCCAGAGGACTAAAAGGCTGCGCTGTGGGTAAGGGCGCACTTTCTGTCGGCGGGAATAATGCACGTAGCGTGCGCCACTGAGCCTGTAATGCGGCCTGTTGACCGCTTTGCTGAATATTTAACTGCGCCTGTGCCGCACTAAGCGGGGAAATGGCTAACCACCACACCAAAAGCAAGCCGCAAAAAACGCTCAGCAGCCAGCATGCCGTACGTTGCCACGGCGATAATGCAAACCAGAAATCAGCGTTCAGGGACATCCCTGTTCTCCTTATTAAGCTGGTAGTGGAATTGCCAGCGCCCCTGCGCATCCCGTTCCATTGCGCCGGTTTGTTGTAACTGAAACCCCGCGATGTTGCGCAATTGCTGTTCAAGCACACCTAACGCCCGAACCGAGCTGGCAAGGCCTGATAGCGTCAACTGGTTTTGCTGCCAGCGCAGTTGCGTCAGCCAGGCATTCTGCGGAAGATTTGCGGCCAGGCTAAGCAAGCGTGGCTGCCAGGCCTGCGTATCCTGCCGCCGCTGTCTGCGAACCTGCGCCTTGCGCCACGCGTCTTGCCGTGCCAGCAAAGTTTTTTCACCCGCCTTCAGCGAGGCCAGCAGTGCGGCATCGGCTTGCTGCCAAAGAACCCGCACGTGAAGATTGGCGGCTACCGATGCTCGCCATAGCAAGCCAGCACCACCTGTCAGCAGGAGGCTGGCGATAAAAACGCTCGCCCAGAGACGCACGCTGCGTCGCCGCCGGTATTGCCGCCAGGGCAGAAAATTCACGCCAGCCATCAATATCCCCTGGCGACGGCCAGCCCGAGAGCGACAGCATAGCGATCGCCTGCTGTCGGCAACGGCGGCTGACGCGAAGGTACAGCACTCCAGCAATCAAAGCCGCCGGGTAAATCACTGCACTGCACAACTTCATCAGCAGGCAACCCCAGCACGCTGGCTAACTGAACAGCGCTATCGGCGTCCTCCTGCGCACGCCGACCCCAGCTCTCTTTCGTTGCCCATAACCATTGCCGTTCGTCGCGCCACACCAGGCAACGGGCAGGAGGCGCGAGCCAGGGCAGCAAAGCCTGCAATGCACTGGCATCGGGCGTAATAGAAGAGAGATGTAGTGAGAGGGTCTGCGCCATATCGAGCAGCACCGCCACGTCTTTATTCTGCGCTGCGGTCACGCCATAGGTTTTTCCCGGCTCATCCTCCGTAAAATCAAAGCAGAGCTCGTTTTCCGCCATTTCCAGTTCGCGCGCCATAGCCTGTGATACCCAGCGATTAAGCGCCTCTTCACGCAATGCAATAGCCGGACGTGGTAGCTTTTTTTGTAGGGTTTGTACGGCGGGAAAAGCCAGTCGAACACAGTGCCGTTGTGGTAAAGATTGTCGCCAGGGACGCAGCGCGGCAAGAAGCGGCTCGGGTGTTTTAATACGCCCCTGAACAATCGTTCCGGCAGGTAAAGGAAAGTGCCACCAGCGGCGTAAAGCCTGACCGCCACGTGCGGCGGCAAGCGCCACAATAAAGATTCCATCTTGTTGAATATGCAGCCCAATTTGCCAGTGCCTGAATGCCATAAGTTACGATCTCCTTATCGTCTGCGGGGATGACGCTATATCAATGCATCAGGCTTGCCTTTATACTACCGCGCGGTTGTTTATAAACTGCCCAAATGACTCTTAATGGGAAATCTCCAGTGAAGTTCGTAAAGTATTTATTCATCCTTGCAGTCTTTTGCATTCTGCTGGGAGCAGGCTCGATTTACGGTCTGTACAAATATATTGAGCCACAGTTACCCGATGTCGCGACGCTCAAAGACGTCCGGTTACAGATTCCAATGCAGGTGTACAGCGCAGATGGCGAATTGATCGCGCAATATGGTGAAAAGCGCCGCATCCCGCTGACCCTGAGCCAAATTCCGCCAGAACTGGTAAAAGCGTTTATCGCCACTGAAGATAGCCGTTTTTATGAGCACCACGGTGTTGACCCGGTGGGGATTTTCCGTGCCGCCAGCGTAGCGCTCTTCTCTGGCCATGCATCACAGGGAGCCAGTACCATTACGCAGCAGTTAGCGCGTAACTTCTTCCTGAGCCCGGAACGCACCATGATGCGTAAAATCAAAGAGGTGTTCCTGGCGATCCGCATTGAGCAACTGTTGAGCAAAGACGAGATCCTTGAGCTTTACCTCAACAAAATCTATCTCGGTTATCGCGCTTACGGCGTGGGCGCTGCAGCTCAGGTCTATTTTGGTAAGTCGGTCGATCAACTGACGCTAAGTGAAATGGCGGTGATTGCCGGTTTACCGAAAGCGCCATCGACTTTTAACCCGCTCTACTCGCTTGACCGGGCAACCGCACGTCGTAACGTTGTGCTGGCGCGTATGGAAAGTGAAGGCTATATCACCGAACAGCAAGCCGACCAGGCGCGCAGCGAGGCGATAGACGCTAACTACCATGCGCCGGAAATCGCCTTCTCCGCCCCTTATCTTTCCGAGATGGTGCGTCAGGATATGGTCGCCCGTTATGGCGACAAAGCCTATGAGGATGGCTACCGCGTTTACACCACCATTACGCGTAAAGTTCAGCAGGCTGCGCAGGATGCCGTACGCAATAACGTGATGGATTACGACATGCGCCACGGCTATCGCGGTCCGTCAAATGTGTTGTGGAAGATCGGTGAAGCCGCATGGAGCAGTAAAAAAATCACTGACTCGCTGAAAACGCTGCCTACGTACGGGCCGCTCTCTCCGGCGGTCGTCACCAGCGCAAATCCGCAAGAAGCCGTGGCGATGATGGCTGATGGCACGTCGGTTTCATTGCGCATGGACGGCGTCCGCTGGGCTCGCCCTTACCGCTCTGATACGCAGCAAGGCGCCACACCACGTAAAGTGACGGATGCCATACAGGCCGGGCAGCAGATTTGGGTGCGCCAGGTCGATAACGCCTGGTGGCTGGCGCAGGTGCCGGATGTGAACTCTGCGCTGGTCTCTATTAATCCGCATAATGGCGCGATACTGGCGCTGGTCGGCGGCTTTGACTTTAACCAGAGCAAGTTTAACCGTGCAACTCAGGCGCTGCGCCAGGTGGGTTCGAACATCAAGCCGTTCCTTTACACGGCGGCAATGGATAAAGGCCTGACGCTGGCAAGCATCCTCAATGATGCCCCGATTTCCCGCTGGGATGTGGGTGCAGGTTCCGACTGGCGGCCAAAGAACTCGCCGGATGAATATGCCGGTCCAATCCGTCTGCGCCAGGGGCTGGGGCAATCGAAGAACGTAGTGATGGTACGTGCGATGCGCGCGATGGGCGTCGATTATGCCGCAGAGTATTTGCAGCGTTTCGGTTTCCCGGCACAAAACATTGTGCATACCGAATCCCTGGCGCTGGGCTCAGCCTCATTTACGCCGATGCAGGTAGCAAGAGGCTATTCGGTGATGGCGAACGGCGGGTTCCTGATCGATCCGTACTACATCACGAAAATCGAAAACGATCAGGGCAATGTGCTGTTTGAAGCGCGCCCGAAAGTAGCCTGTGCCGATTGCGACATTCCGGTGATTTACGGCGAAACGCCGAAATCAAATGTGCTGGAAAACAAAGATATGGAAAACGTCGCCACGTCGCAGGAGCAGCAAAACAGCTCGGTGCCGCAACCGCAACTGGAGCAGGCAAACCAGGCGCTGGTTCAGCGCAGCGGTGGCGAAGAGTATGCGCCGCATGTGATTAGCACGCCGCTGTCGTTCCTGATTAAAAGCGCGCTGAACAGCAACATCTTTGGCGAACCCGGTTGGCAGGGAACGGGCTGGCGCGCGGGACGCGATCTCAAGCGTAACGATATCGGCGGTAAAACCGGCACCACCAACAGCTCGAAAGATGCCTGGTTCTCCGGTTATGGTCCGGGCGTTGTCACTTCCGTGTGGATCGGTTTTGACGATCATCGTCGCGATCTGGGGCGAACCACTGCTTCCGGCGCGATCAAAGATCAGATTTCCGGCTACGAAGGCGGTGCGAAAAGCGCCCAGCCAGCCTGGGATGCATACATGAAAGCGGTGCTGGACGGTGTGCCGGAAGATCCGTTAACGCCGCCGCCAGGCGTGGTCACCGTCAATATCGACCGCAGCACCGGGCAATTGGCAAGTGGTGGCAGTAGCCGTCAGGAGTACTTCATCGAAGGAACTCAGCCGACGCAGCAAGCAGTACATGAAGTGGGCACGACCATCATTGATAACGGGGAAACGCACGAGCTGTTCTGATAGCGCGTGAACCCAGAGAAGCAAAAAGGGCGCTGTGGCGCCCTTTTTATTTATAATTTTGTGCCTTCAGAGCCGACCCTGCCCTTTTAGCCATTCACGCACTAAAAACAGCGCGCTGACATTGCGGGCTTCATTGAAATCCGGGTCTTCCAGCAAATCCATTAAGTGCTTCAGCGGCCAGCGCACCTGCGGTAGCGGCTCCGGTTCATCACCCGGCAGCGACTCCGGATAAAGGTCTTCCGCTACGATAATGTTCATCTTGCTGGAGAAATAGGAGGGGGCCATACTGAGTTTTTTCAGGAAAGTAAGCTCTTTTGCGCCAAATCCTACTTCTTCTTTTAACTCACGGTTCGCCGCTTCGTATATACTCTCACCGGGATCGATAAGCCCTTTGGAAAACCCCAGCTCGTAAGATTCGGTTCCAACGGCGTATTCGCGGATCAGAATCAGATGCTCGTCCACAATCGGTACAATCATCACTGCTTCGTGCGTAGAAGGACGCATGCGCTCGTAAACACGGCGCACACCGTTGCTGAACTCCAGATCCACGCTTTCAACGTTAAAAAGTCGTGAAGAGGCAACCGTTTCTACGTTAAGAATGGTGGGTTTTTGCAATGATTTGCTCATTATTATCGGTCTTTGCAGAGAAACTTACGTTATTGTGCGACACTACGCACTGTTTCGGCAATGTCATTCGCCGCTAATTTACATTCTTGTAACCTCTCCAAAAGCAATCCCAATTTATCACAAAAGTCAATAGGTTGATATAAAAATAAGAATTTGCTGATATTCCCGCTTGGGTGGTTTTGCTATTCTTTCTCGCAATGGTATGCGCTTAAAAATTCTCAAGTAATTTCTTGCTTACAGCGGCCAGCCACATTAAATGTTTACAGGAAGGGTGCAACTGACTACACCTGTTAGAAAAAGTAAGATGGGGAAAGCATGAGCACCATTTTGATTTTTTTCGCTGCTATGCTGGCCTGCGCATTCCTCGCTGGATGGATTTTCAGGTTCAGGTCTCAACGCCGGTACAGGTTGCCTCATTTACAGGCATTTGCCGGCGCGACAACCCGTAAACTCTTGCCAGAGGAGCGCGATGCTGTTGAGCGCTATCTGGACACGCTTTCCCGTATACAAAATACGCCAGGCCCAACGGGCGCTACGGCTGCGCCGATCTCCATCAAACTCAATGCTCAGAGCAATACCGTCCTGTTTGTCGCGCACTCGATCACGCGCTATGGCATCACCACCGATGCTCCCAACAAATGGCGCTACTATCTCGATTCCGTCGAAGTGCATCTGCCGCCCTCCTGGGAGCAATACATTACCGATGAGAACAATGTTGAGCTGATCCGCACCGATTCCATGCCGCTTATCATTTCGTTAAACGGCCATACGCTTAGCGAATATATGCAGGAAGAGCGCAGCGGAGAGCTGGAGCGCGTATCTTCCACGCGCTCCGCTATTCGCGGCGAAGAGACGGAACAGATCGAGCTGCTGAATATTCGCCGCGAAACACCGGAAGAGTATGCGTTAAGCCGCCCGGACGGTATGCGCGAAGCGTTGCTGATCTGCGCCTCTTTTTTACTCTTTTTCTTCTGCCTCGCGGCGCCGGAGGTTTTCGTTCCGTGGCTGGCGGGCGGCGCCGTGATGCTGTTCGCCGCGGGAATGTGGGGGCTGTATGCGCCGCCAGCGAAAAACACACTGCGCGAAATTCATTGTCTGCGCGGTACGCCAAAGCGCTGGGGGCTGTTCGGTGAAAACAATCAGGAGCAGATGAATAACATCTCTCTGGGGATTATCGATCTGATTTATCCCCGCCACTGGCAGCCCTTTATCACCCGCGATCTCGGTCAGCAAACGGATATCGATATTTATCTGGATCGCCACGTTGTTCGCCAGGGGCGCTTTTTGTCCCTGCATGACGAAGTGAAAAATTTCCCGTTGCAGCACTGGGTGCGCAGCGCGGTAATCGCCACCGGTTCGCTGGTGGTGGTGGCGATGCTGCTGATTTGGGTGCCGCTGGACATGCCGATCAAATTCACCGTTTCGTGGATTAAAGGCGCGCAAACTATCGAAGCCAGTAGCGTTAATCAACTTGAATCCGCCGGGTTGCGCATCGGCGATACGCTGCGGATCAGCGGTACAGGAATGTGCAACATCCACACGCAAAACTGGTCATCGCGCCAGATATCGCCATTTACGCCGTTCGACTGTTCGCAGATTATCTGGAATAACGCCCCTCCGTTGCCCTTGCCGGAATCGGATACCGTGACCAGAGCCACTGCGCTTGCGCAAGCGGTGAGCCGTCAGTTACACCCTACAGCCGAAGATGATTCACGCGTTAGCCCGGTGTTACGCTCAGCCATTCAAAAGTCGGGTATGGTCTTGCTGGACGACTTTGCCGATATCGTACTGAAAACAAAAGATTTATGCTCAGCAGAAGACGATTGTCTGAGGTTGAAAAATGCACTGGTAAACCTCGGAAACAGTAAAGACTGGGATACGCTGACCAAACGCGCCAGCGATGGCAAGCTGACCGGTGTTAACGTGCTGCTGCGCCCGGTAAGCGCCGAATCGCTGGATAATCTGGTGACCACCTCAACCGCGCCCTTTATCCTGCGCGAGACAACCCGTGCCGCACAGGCGCTGAACAGCCCGGCGCCGGGCGGGTTCCTGATTATTAGCGAAGAGGGTAACGAACTGGTGGATCAGCCGTGGCCGCCAATCGCGCTGTATGACTACCCGGCGCAAGAGCAGTGGACCGAGTTCCAACGGCTGGCGCAAATGCTGATGCAGACGCCGTTCCACGCTGAAGGGATCATTACCAACATCTATACCGATGCCAACGGTACCCGACACATTAGCCTGCACCGCATGCCGGATGCCACGGGCTTGTGGCGTTACACCGGTATAACGCTGTTACTATTTGCCATGGTCATTTGTTGCCTCTACAACGGTGTGCTAGCGCTGCGTCGCTACCAGCGTAACCGTACACGCCTCGAAGAGATTGCGCAGTATTACGAAAGCTGCCTGAATCCGCGCCTGCTTCCTACGCAGGACAGCCTTACCTGATAACCACCCGCAACGTGAGCTGTGTTAATCTGTCGCGCACGTTTTCCCCTGGCTGGAGTTTTAATGCACCTTGATATTGCATGGCAGGACGTTGATACCGTTCTGCTGGATATGGACGGCACTTTGCTTGATCTGGCGTTTGATAACTTTTTCTGGCAAAAACTGGTGCCAGAAACTTTCGCCGCTCAACAGGGGCTGACGCCAGAGGAAGCACAGAACGTTCTTCGCCAGGAGTATCACGCGGTGCAGCATACGCTAAACTGGTACTGTCTGGATTACTGGAGCGAACGTCTCGGGCTGGATATTTGTGCGATGACGACACAGCAAGGGCCGCGCGCAGTGCTGCGCGAAGATACGGTGCCTTTTCTGGATGCGCTGAAAAAAAGCGGTAAGCGCCGTATTCTGCTGACCAATGCGCATCCACATAATCTTGCCGTCAAGCTTGAGCACACGGGCCTGGCGTCGCACCTTGATTTATTACTTTCCACCCATATATTTGGTTATCCGAAAGAGGATCAGCGCCTGTGGCAGGCCGTAGCGGAAGAGACCGGGCTATGCGCCGAACGGACGCTGTTTATCGACGACAGCGAACCGATTCTCGATGCGGCAGCAACCTTTGGCATTCGTTACTGCCTTGGCGTGACGAACCCGGATTCCGGGCTGGCAGATAAACACTATCTGCGTCACCCGGGAACCAATGACTACCGTTATCTGATCCCCTCACTTCTCAAGGAGATGTGATGAAACAGCAGCCCGCACAAGAAGTCCGTCTGGATAAGTGGCTGTGGGTGGCGCGTTTTTATAAAACTCGCGCCCTCGCCCGCGAGATGATTGAAGGCGGCAAAGTACATTACAACGGTCAGCGCAGCAAGCCGAGTAAAATCGTCGAGCTGAATGCCACGCTCACGTTGCGCCAGGGAAATGACGAACGTACTGTCGTCGTCAAAGGCGTTACGGATCAGCGCCGTCCGGCAACCGAAGCCGTTGAGCTGTATGAGGAAACGGCAGAAAGTATTGAGAAACGTGAAAAAATGGCGCTGGCGCGTAAGCTGAACGCGCTTACAATGCCGCACCCCGATCGCCGACCGGACAAAAAAGAGCGCCGCGATCTGCTGAAATTTAAATCTGGTGGCAGCGAGTAACGCGCACCTGCAAGAGAGATAATCATGGCCAATCAAGACCAATTACACCGCTATCTGTTTGAAAATTATGCCGTGCGCGGCGAACTGGTGACTGTTTCCAACACCTGGAAGCAGGTACTGGAAAACCATAACTATCCGCTGCCGGTAAAAACGCTGCTCGGTGAACTGTTGGTTGCGACCAGCCTGCTGACCGCAACCCTGAAATTTGCCGGCGATATTACCGTGCAGTTGCAGGGTGACGGTCCGATGAATCTTGCAGTGATCAACGGTAACAACCGCCAGCAAATGCGCGGCGTTGCCCGCGTGCAGGGCGATGTCCCGGCGGATGCCGATCTGAAAACGCTGGTGGGTAACGGCTATCTGGTGATCACCATTACGCCGGAAGAGGGCGAGCGTTATCAGGGCGTGGTTGGCCTCGAAGGCGATACGCTGGCGGAGTGCCTGGAAGATTACTTTATGCGTTCAGAACAGCTGCCGACCCGCCTGTTCATCCGCACGGGTGAAGTGGATGGCCAGCCGGCAGCCGGCGGGATGCTGTTGCAGGTGCTACCAGCGCAGGAAACCCAGGCCAACGATTTCGAACACCTGGCGGTACTGACCGAAACGGTAAAAGCGGAAGAGCTGTTCTCCCTGGCGGCAGAAGATGTGTTATGGCGTTTGTACCATGAAGAAGAGGTCACGCTGTACGATCCACAGGACGTTGAATTTAAATGCACCTGTTCGCGCGAGCGCTGCGCTGCGGCGCTGAAAACGCTGCCGGATGAAGAAGTGGACAGCATTATTGCCGAAGAAGGTGAAATCGACATGCACTGCGATTACTGCGGCAATCACTATCTGTTTAATGCGATGGATATTGCGGAGATCCGTAATAACGCCTCCCCGGCCGACCCGCAAGTTCATTAATTCCCCCTTCCCTCATGCCGCCTTCGGGCGGCATTTTTTGCATTACACGTCACGTTTCCGCTAAAATCCTCAATGTAATTCTTACGTAATTTTCTTTCATGAAAGCGATTACAGTCACAAAGTGACGGTTAAAAATATCGGTTTATAGCCTTTTGGGGACATTTTCCCGATTATTGTCACTGTTTTTGCCACAATACATCTCGCTAAGTGACGCAAATGACAGCGTTTTGCGGAAGTCAGCTTTATCGGGATTCGAAAATCTATGAACATCGTCCGGGTAAGCGGCGATAAACAACCCTACAATTTCAGGCAGTACAATTGGCTAAGGAGTAGTGACATGCGCGTTAAGAGCTTAACCCCGCAAGATCTCAAGGCTTATGGTATCAACGATGTTCAGGAAGTCGTCTACAACCCCGATTACGATACGCTGTATCAGGAAGAGCTCCGTCCAGATCTGGAAGGATATGAGCGTGGTGTGCTGACGAATTCTGGTGCTGTCGCCGTCGACACCGGTATTTTTACCGGCCGTTCGCCAAAAGATAAGTACATTGTCCGAGATGAAACCACCCGCGACACCGTGTGGTGGGCCGATAAAGGCAAAGGCAAGAACGACAACAAACCGCTCTCGCCGGAAGTCTGGAAGCATTTAAAAGGCCTTGTGACGGAGCAACTCTCCGGCAAGCGCCTGTTTATTATCGATGCGTTTTGCGGCGCTAACCCGGACAGCCGTCTTTCAGTCAGGTTTATCACCGAGGTCGCCTGGCAGGCGCACTTCGTCAAAAACATGTTTATTCGCCCGACGGATGAGGAGCTGGCAGGCTTCAAACCCGACTTTATCGTGATGAACGGGGCGAAATGCACCAATCCGCAGTGGCAGGAACAGGGCCTCAATTCGGAGAATTTCGTTGCCTTCAATCTGACCGAACGCATCCAGCTGATCGGCGGAACCTGGTACGGCGGCGAAATGAAAAAAGGGATGTTCTCGATCATGAACTACCTGCTGCCGTTGCAGGGGATCGCCTCGATGCACTGTTCTGCTAACGTTGGCGAGAAAGGCGACGTTGCGGTCTTTTTCGGCCTTTCCGGCACCGGCAAAACGACGTTGTCCACCGATCCGAAGCGCCGCCTGATTGGCGATGACGAGCACGGCTGGGATGACGACGGCGTCTTCAACTTTGAAGGCGGCTGTTATGCCAAAACCATCCGGCTCTCGGAAGAGGCTGAACCGGATATCTTCCACGCCATCCGCCGCGATGCGCTGCTGGAAAACGTCAGCGTCCGCGACGACGGCAGCATCGATTTTGATGATGCGTCGAAAACGGAAAATACCCGCGTGTCGTATCCGATTTACCATATTCATAACATCGTCAAACCCGTGTCGAAAGCCGGTCACGCCACGCGAGTGATCTTCCTGACTGCTGATGCGTTCGGCGTATTGCCGCCGGTTTCCCGCCTGACGGCCAGCCAGACGCAGTACCATTTTCTCTCTGGCTTTACCGCCAAACTGGCCGGAACAGAGCGCGGCGTGAATGAGCCGACGCCAACCTTCTCCGCCTGCTTCGGCGCAGCATTCCTGTCGCTGCACCCGACGCAGTATGCCGAAGTGCTGGTGAAACGGATGCAGGCTGCCGGTGCGCAGGCGTATCTGGTAAACACGGGCTGGAACGGGACCGGCAAACGCATCTCCATCAAAGATACGCGGGCGATTATCGACGCAATTCTGGATGGTTCGCTGGATAATGCGGAAACCTTCACCCTGCCGATGTTCAACCTGGCCGTGCCGACATCATTACATGGCGTGGATTCGCGCATTCTCGATCCACGCAATACGTACGCATCGCCAGAACAGTGGCAGGAGAAAGCGACACAGCTGGCGAAGCTGTTTATTGAGAACTTTGATAAGTATACCGATACCGCAGCCGGAGCCGCGCTGGTCAGCGCCGGACCGAAACTGTAATTCGGCTACGCAAGAGAAACAAAACCCGCCATATTCCGGCGGGTTTTTTTATGCTTCTTTGGTGGGCCCATTCAGGCGAACAACCGGGATTGGCAACCAGGCGCGAATCGACAACCCGCCACGCTCGCTGGTACCCAGCTCCAGCAGGCCGTTATGGTTGTCGATGATTCGCTGCACGATAGCCAGCCCTAAACCGGTGCCGCTGGTGCTACGCGCGCTGTCGCCGCGAACAAACGGCTGGAACAGATGTTCACGCTGTTCTGGTTTAATCCCCGGCCCGTCATCCTCAACCTGGAACCAGGCGCGATTCAGTTCAGTACCGCTGCTGACCTTGATCCAGCCGTTACCGTAGCGCGCCGCATTCACCACCATATTGGCGACTGCGCGCTTAATAGAGAGCGGATGCATGCGTACAAAAATCTCACTGTCGTTCAGACCGGTTTCGATCTCACGTTCGTAACCACTTTCGGCGGCGATGACCTCGCCCAGCACGGCATTCAGATCTGCCACTTCCATTGGCATCTCCTGGCCGGTACGCAGGTAATCGATAAACTGCTCGATGATCGCGTTACACTCTTCGATATCTTTATTAATCGATTCAGAGAGATAACCATCTTCTTCCGCCATCATCTCCGTCGCCAGACGGATACGCGTCAGCGGCGTGCGTAAATCGTGGCTCACCCCGGCCATCAGCAGCGTGCGATCGTCCGCCAATTGTTTCACCCCGGCGGCCATCTGGTTGAAAGCGCGGGTGACGGAACGGACTTCTGATGCGCCGTACTCACGCAGCGGCGGCGGAATATGCCCTCGCCCAACCTTCAGCGCCGCGTGTTCAAGGTCAACAAGCGGTCGGTTCTGAATACGAATAAAGAGCCAGGCGCCGCCTATCGCCAGCAGCATAATCGCCAGCGTGTAGCGGAACAGAGGCGAAAAATCGCCCTGATGGATTTCCGTCAGCGGCACGCGCACCCAGATATTGGGCGACAGCCAGGTTTTCAGCCACACCACCGGAGAGCTTTTGTTCACTTCAACGCGCACTTCGGTCGGGCCACCGAGCTGCTGCGCCATCTGCTGACTTAAGAATTCATAGTGCTGCGCCCAGCGTAGGCCCGCGTCTTCCGCCGCTTCATTGGAATAGAGAGAAATACCCAGTTCACGGTAAATTTCACGACGAAACGCAGGTGGCACCACCAGTTGCGTCCCATCCTCCAGTTGCAGTTTGTCGGTCATCAGCATACGAACTTCGTAGGCGAGTACCTTATTAAATTGCTGGAGGCTGGGCAAAATGGCGAAATTCAGCACCACAAGGTATGTCGTCACCAGGCTGACGAACAGCAAGGTGACGATAAGCAACAGCGTTCGGGCAAATGAACTTCGCGGCGAGAAGCGCACGCGCATCATGCTTTAGAACCGTCCGGCACAAATACGTAGCCCAGGCCCCAAACGGTCTGAATATAGCGCGGATGCGCCGGATCCTCTTCCACCATGCGGCGCAGGCGGGAGATCTGCACGTCGATGGAACGTTCCATCGCTGAATACTCACGACCGCGCGCCAGATTCATCAGCTTGTCACGAGAGAGCGGCTCGCGCGGGTGGCTAACCAGTGCTTTCAGCACGGCAAACTCACCGCTGGTTAACGGCATCGGCTCATCTTCACGGAACATCTCGCGCGTACCGAGGTTCAGTTTGAACTTACCAAACGCAATTACTGCTTCTTCCTGCGACGGCGCGCCCGGCAGCTCATTCGCCTGACGACGCAGTACCGCGCGGATACGCGCCAGCAATTCACGTGGGTTAAACGGTTTCGGAATATAGTCGTCGGCGCCGATTTCCAGGCCAACAATACGGTCCACTTCTTCCCCTTTTGCCGTCACCATAATGATCGGCATCGGGTTGCTCTGGCTACGCAGGCGGCGGCAGATGGAGAGGCCATCTTCGCCCGGCAGCATCAGATCCAGCACCATCAGGTGGAAAGATTCACGGGTTAACAACCGATCCATTTGTTCGGCGTTAGCCACGCTACGAACCTGGAAGCCCTGCTCGGTAAGGTAACGCTCAAGTAATGCGCGCAGACGCATGTCGTCATCCACTACCAGAATCTTATAATTCTCTTGCATTGTTTATACTCCCAAAGGTTCCGAAATTTCTGTTTCCGTATTCTAAAAAAGTGCGCGTTAACGACCAGCGAAATCTGGTATAAATTCTAGTCTAAATTGTTACAAAGCATATTTAACAGCAAGTTATATGCATTCAACATCACATAAAACATGATTAATCCGCACTTTACGCAATACCGTTTGTAAAGTCTGTACATCAAAGCTGTCACAAAGAGAAGGCAGAAGTATGAAAACGCCCCTGATCACCCGCGAAGGTTATGACAAACTGAAGCAGGAACTCGATTTTCTCTGGCGTCAGGAGCGCCCGGAAGTCACGAAAAAAGTGACCTGGGCGGCAAGCCTGGGCGATCGCAGCGAAAACGCTGATTATCAGTACAACAAAAAACGCCTGCGCGAAATAGACCGCCGGGTACGTTATCTGACGAAATGTCTGGAAAACCTGAAAATCGTTGATTATTCACCGCAACAGGAAGGCAAAGTTTTCTTTGGCGCATGGGTGGAGATCGAAAACGATGATGGCGATACTCTGCGCTTTCGCATCGTCGGCTACGATGAGATCTTTGGCCGCAAGGATTACATCTCCATCGATTCACCGATGGCCCGCGCCCTGCTGAAAAAAGAAGCTGGTGATGTGGCGGTCGTACAAACACCGGGCGGCGAAGCTACCTGGTACGTCAATGAAATCGAATATGTGAAATAACCGCCACAGAACAATCCAGGAACCACCCCGGCGGCTGGCATTTTACAGTGCCAGTCCGTATAACTATCCGCTGATTTTGTTCAGAAGATGATGAAAGAAATGATGAATGATTCGCTCTGCCGCATTATTGCGGGTGAACTTCAGGCACGGACCGAACAGGTGGAATCCGCCGTTCGCCTGCTTGATGAAGGGAATACCGTGCCGTTTATCGCGCGCTACCGTAAAGAGGTCACCGGCGGTCTGGACGACACGCAATTGCGTCAGCTCGAAACCCGCCTTGGTTACCTGCGCGAGCTGGAAGAGCGCCGCCAGGCAATCCTGAAATCGATTGGCGAGCAGGGCAAACTCAGCGAAGAGCTGGCGAAAGCCATCAACGGTACGCTGAGCAAAACCGAACTCGAAGACCTCTATCTTCCCTACAAACCGAAGCGTCGCACGCGCGGGCAAATCGCGATTGAAGCCGGTCTCGAACCGCTGGCAGACCAACTGTGGAATGACCCGTCGCAGGATCCGGAAACGCTGGCCGCCACGTTTGTGGATGCAGATAAAGGTGTTGCCGACAGCAAAGCGGCGCTTGATGGCGCGCGTTATATCCTGATGGAGCGCTTCGCTGAGGATGCGGCCCTGCTGGCGAAAGTCCGTGACTATCTGTGGAAAAACGCCCATCTCGTGGCGACGGTGGTCAGTGGCAAAGAGGAAGAAGGCGCGAAATTCCGCGACTATTTCGATCATCACGAACCGATTTCTACCGTTCCTTCGCACCGCGCGCTGGCCATGTTCCGTGGGCGTAATGAGGGTGTGCTGCAACTGGCGCTGAATGCCGATCCGCAGTTTGACGAGCCGCCGAAAGAGAGCCACTGCGAGCAGATTATTATCGACCATCTCGGCCTGCGCCTGAATAACGCCCCGGCAGATAGCTGGCGCCGCAGCGTCGTGAGCTGGACGTGGCGCATTAAGGTCCTGATGCACCTTGAAACTGAATTAATGGGTACTGTGCGCGAACGCGCGGAAGATGAAGCGATTAACGTCTTCGCCCGCAACCTGCACGATCTGCTGATGGCCGCACCGGCCGGGCTGCGTGCAACGATGGGGCTCGATCCGGGCCTGCGTACCGGCGTAAAAGTGGCAGTAGTCGATGCCACCGGCAAACTGGTCGCAACCGACACGATTTATCCGCACACCGGGCAGGCAGCGAAAGCGGCGGTTGCCGTGGCGGCGCTGTGCGAGAAACACAACGTCGAACTGGTGGCGATCGGTAATGGTACAGCATCGCGCGAGACCGAACGTTTCTACCTGGATGTGCAGAAACAGTTCCCGAAAGTGACCGCGCAGAAAGTGATTGTCAGCGAAGCGGGGGCGTCAGTCTACTCCGCCTCCGAACTGGCGGCGCTGGAATTCCCGGATCTCGACGTTTCTCTGCGCGGTGCGGTGTCTATCGCCCGCCGTTTACAGGATCCCCTGGCTGAGCTGGTGAAAATCGACCCGAAATCAATCGGCGTTGGCCAGTATCAGCATGACGTCAGCCAGACACAGCTGGCGCGTAAACTGGACGCCGTCGTTGAAGACTGCGTGAACGCCGTCGGCGTTGATCTGAATACCGCCTCGGTGCCGCTACTGACGCGCGTGGCCGGTTTAACCCGCATGATGGCGCAAAATATTGTCTCCTGGCGCGATGAAAACGGTCAGTTCCAGAACCGTCAGCAACTGCTAAAAGTGAGCCGCCTTGGGCCGAAAGCCTTTGAACAGTGCGCGGGCTTCCTGCGTATTAACCACGGCGACAACCCGCTGGATGCTTCCACCGTTCACCCGGAAACCTATCCGGTGGTCGAGCGAATTCTGGCGGCAACCGCACAGTCCCTGCGCGATCTGATGGGCAACAGCGCCGAGTTACGTAAGCTGAAACCGTCCGAGTTTACCGACGAGCAGTTCGGCGTGCCGACCGTCACCGACATCATCAAAGAGCTGGAGAAACCGGGCCGCGACCCGCGTCCGGAGTTCAAAACCGCGACCTTCGCCGAAGGCATCGAAACCATGAACGATCTGTTGCCAGGTATGGTGCTGGAAGGCGCAGTGACCAACGTCACCAACTTTGGCGCGTTCGTTGATATCGGCGTGCATCAGGACGGGCTGGTACATATCTCCTCGCTGGCGGATAAGTTCGTTGAAGATCCGCATACGGTGGTGAAAGCAGGCGATATCGTGAAGGTGAAAGTGCTGGAAGTCGATCTGCCGCGTAAACGTATTGCGTTGACCATGCGTCTGGACGAACAACCAGGCGACAGTAACAGCCGTCGCGGCAGTGGCAATGGCGGTAGTCGCGATGCTGGTAACCGGAGTAGCGCGCGTCCGGCAAAATCACCGCGGGATCGCAGCCCTCAACCCGGCGGCAACAGCGCAATGATGGATGCACTGGCGGCGGCGATGGGTAAAAAACGCTAATCCTCTCCCCTCTCTTGCGCCTGCGGGAGAGGGGTTATTTTTGGTGCAACACCGTCGAAAAAGCGCCTTTTTCTTAGTGCTGTTAATCATAGAGAATTATTAACCTATTATTTTTGCTGGTTATTGATATTCAAAATTATTAATCAATTTACTGATATCGTATTTATTTATCGGAATTTACATCAGCGGACTTACGGCCCGCGCACCATTTCAAATATGAATAAAAGATTAAGATCCCGATATAAATAACAATTATTTATTTCTCATTAATGTGTTACTGCGCCGCGCAAAATTCAGAACCCAACTTATTTTTGAGCTACGTCAAAACAAAATCGAATTTTTATTTCCTCTCCCGTCCTGACGCATTTTTATTATTGATGATAAAAACTATTCTCATTATCATTGTTCTCGTTGGCTGTTCTTTACTCTTCATGGGTTCACGGTGCGTCGTGATGACGTACGGCAAACATCGGCTCGCAGCAAAAATAAGTAGGCACTATGCATTTCTCTCCTGACAGTGTGTGGAAAATTACCGGCTTCTCACAGCAAATAAGCCCGGCCTGGCGGCAAAAACTCCTGTCATTAGGTATGTTGCCCGGCTCATCTTTTAATGTGGTGCGGGTGGCGCCATTAGGCGATCCCATTCATATCGAGACCCGCCGCGTTAATTTAGTGTTACGGAAAAAAGATCTCGCTTTTCTCGAACTGGAAGCGATGTCCCGTTAACCGGTCAGCTATGACATAGAGTGCTAAGTAAAATGAAAAAATTGACCATTGGTTTAATTGGTAATCCTAATTCCGGCAAGACGACATTATTCAATCAGTTAACGGGAGCGCGCCAGCGGGTGGGAAACTGGTCTGGCGTGACGGTAGAGCGCAAAGAGGGTTTTTTCACCACAACCGATCACCAGGTTACGCTGGTTGACCTGCCTGGCACCTATTCGCTGACCACCATTTCGGCGCAAACATCGCTGGATGAGCAGATTGCCTGTCACTACATTTTGAGTGGCGATGCCGATCTGCTGATCAACGTGGTGGATGCTTCGAACCTTGAACGCAATCTTTATCTGACACTCCAACTGCTGGAACTGGGCGTGCCATGCATCATCGCGCTCAACATGCTGGATATCGCTGAAAAACAAAAAGTGCGCATCGATGTTGATGCCCTTTCAGCCCGCCTTGGCTGCCCGGTTATCCCGCTGGTATCCACACGTGGTCGCGGTATTGAAGCGCTGAAGCTGGCGGTGGATCGTCATCGCGCCAATGACAATATCGAACTGGTGCATTACGCCCAACCGCTTTCCCGTGAAGCCGACGCGCTGGCCGCGCAGATGCCGGAGGAGCTTCCGCAACAGCAGCGCCGCTGGATGGGTCTGCAAATACTCGAGGGTGATATCTACAGCCGCGCGAACTCGGGCATCAACAACCAGCAATTCGACGCTGCACTCTCCCGTCTGAAAGACGGGATGGACGATCCGGCGCTGCATATTGCCGATGCGCGTTACCAGTCGATTGCCGCCATCTGCGACACCGTCAGCAACACGTTAACGGCCGAGCCGAGCCAGTTTACCGCCGCCGTTGACCGCATTGTGATCAACCGCTTTTTGGGTCTGCCGATCTTTCTGTTTGTCATGTATCTGATGTTTCTGTTCGCCATCAACATTGGTGGCGCGTTCCAGCCGATCTTCGACGCCGGTTCAGTAGCGATTTTTATCCATGGCATTCAGTGGCTGGGCGCCACGCTGCACTTTCCGGAATGGCTGACAATCTTCCTTGCTCAGGGGCTCGGCGGCGGGGTGAATACCGTACTGCCGCTGGTGCCGCAGCTTGGCATGATGTACCTGTTTATGTCGTTCCTTGAAGATTCCGGCTATATGGCGCGCGCGGCCTTTGTGATGGACCGGCTGATGCAATCGCTGGGGCTGCCAGGAAAATCCTTTGTGCCGCTGATTGTTGGTTTCGGCTGCAACGTGCCGTCAGTGATGGGCGCCCGTACGCTGGATGCCCCGCGTGAACGGTTAATTACTATCATGATGGCGCCGTTTATGTCCTGCGGCGCACGTCTGGCCATTTTCGCTGTCTTCTCGGCGGCTTTTTTCGGCCAGCATGGTGCGATCACCGTCTTCTCACTCTACGTGCTGGGGATTGTAATGGCGATCCTCACCGGGCTGATGTTGAAATTTACCCTGCTGCGCGGTGAAGCCTCGCCGTTCGTGATGGAGCTTCCGGTCTATCACGTACCGCATCTGAAAAGCCTGCTGCTGCAAACCTGGCAGCGCCTGAAAGGCTTTGTGATCCGCGCGGGTAAAGTCATCATCATCGTCAGCATTTTCCTCAGCGCAATGAACAGTTTCTCGCTGGATGGCCGGACGGTACATAAAATCGATGAATCTGCGCTGGCGTCGATCAGCCGGGTATTTACACCGCTGCTGGAGCCGATTGGCGTGCATGGCGATCACTGGCAGGCCACTGTCGGCCTGGTCACTGGCGCGATGGCGAAAGAAGTGGTGGTGGGTACACTGAATACGCTCTATACCGCCGAAAATATTGAGCAAGCTGGCTTTAATCCGGCGGAATTCAGCCTGAGCGACGAGCTGATTGCCGCGCTGGAAGACACCGTGAAAAGCGTGCGCGATACCTTCAGCCTGAGCGTGCTGGCCAACCCAATCGAAGCCAGTAAAGGCGACGGTGAAATGGCGACGGGTACGATGGGCGTAATGAGCCAGAAATTCGGCAGCGCGGCCGCCGCCTATAGCTACCTGATTTTCGTCCTGCTCTACGTGCCGTGCATTACCGCGATGGGCGCAATCGCCCGCGAATCGAGCCGCGGCTGGATGGGATTCTCGGTGCTGTGGGGGCTGAATATCGCCTACTCACTGGCAACGTTGTTCTATCAAAGTGTCACCTTTAACCAGCATCCACTCTACAGCCTGACCTGCATTCTGGCGGTTCTCCTGTTTAACGTGGTGGTCATTGGCGCGCTGCGCCGGGCCAGAAGCCGGGTGGATATCAGTACGCTGGCTACACGTAAAACTGTCGCCAGTTGCTGTGACAGCCCGGCGGGCGACTGCCATTAAGGAGTGAAGCGATGGCATCATTACTTGAGATTCGCGATCTGCTGGCGCTTCGGGGAAGAATGGATGCGCAGCAGTTGAGCAGCACGCTGCGCACGCCCAGAGCGATGATTGATGCCATGCTGGGTCGTATGGAAGCGATGGGTAAAGTGATGCGTGTTCAGGAAGATGCTACCGGTTGTTTAACCGGTAGCTGTAAACAGTGTCCGGAAGGGAAAAGCGCCTGCCAGCAGGAGTGGTGGACGCTGTGCTGAAGGCCCGATAAGCAGCACACTACCGGGCTGCTTTCACAGCTTCGCTTTTAACGCCAGCAGGGTTTCGCAGAATTCAACCGGATGCGAGATAAAAGGCGCATGCGCTGCTTTTGCAAACACAATCGATTCGCTTGCAGGCCACATCTCATCCAGCACCGGCACGATTTTGCGCGGCACCAGCCCATCGAGCCGCCCGTAGAGGCGTAAAAACGGCAGCGTCAGCGATGATAATGCTTCGCGCAAATCCGCTGTCTTCAGGATCTCCAGCCCGCCGTTCAGCACCTCAGCAGAAGGCATTTCCAGCGACAACACTGCGTTTTTTAGCTGACGCGCGTCCTGCCTTGCGGTTTCCGTTCCCAGCGTTTGCAGCGCGAGAAAACGCTCGACGGTACGCTGAAAATCTTCACTCAACTGATGCTGAAAACCGGCCAGCACTTCGGGTTTAATGCCCGCCCATTCGCCCTGTGCGCTGAAGCACGGCGAGGAAGCAACCGTCACCAGCGTGCTTACACGCTCGGGTGCCTGCAACGCCACGCGGCTGGCCACCAGCCCGCCAAGGCTCCAGCCCAGCCAAATCGCCCGTTCCGGCGCCTGTGCCAGAACAATATCAACCATCTGCCCAAGCGACAAAGGGCTAAATCCCGTACTTCTGCCGTAGCCCGGCAAATCGACCAGATGCAGCGTAAAATGCGCACTCAGTTCCGGAGTTATGCAATCCCATACCTGGGCATTCAGTCCCCAGCCGTGCAACAGCACAAGATGACAATCGCCTTCACCTTTGGTTTGCCACCAGATGTCTTTCATCCGCTATCGTTCTCTTTCTTCACACAAGGAGGTGGAACATGCTAACAGTGCCGGGCTTGTGCTGGCTATGCCGAATGCCGTTAATGCTCAGCCACTGGGGAATCTGTTCGGGCTGCGCCCGCGCGATGCAAACGCAGGGAAAAGTTTGCCCTTTGTGCGGTTTACCTGCTGCCCATGAAAATGTGCCCTGCGGCCGTTGTCTGCAAAAACCGCCGCCCTGGCAACGGCTCATCGCTGTGGGTGACTACGCGCCGCCGCTCAGTACGCTGGTACAGCAGTTTAAATTTCATCCTCGCCCGGAGCTTGCCAGCGCACTGGCGCGGCTATTGCTGCTCAGGGTGGTACAGCGCGGTAAACGTCCGTTACCGGACCTGCTCCTCAGCGTTCCGCTGCATGCCCGACGCCAGTGGCGGCGCGGGTTTAATCAAAGCGATTTGCTGTGCCGACCGCTGGCGCGCTGGCTGTCGTGCCGCTATTCGCGCGTGGCGCTTAAGCGTCTGCGGGCAACGCCGGTGCAGCATCATTTAAGCGCCAGGCTGCGCAGGCAGAACCTGAAAAATGCTTTTCGCCTTGAATTGCCAATAGCCGGGCTCCATATCGTTCTGGTGGATGATGTCGTCACGACCGGCAGTACTGTTGCGGAGATCTCCCGGCTGCTTTTGCGCAGCGGCGCAGCGACTGTTCAGGTCTGGTGCCTGTGTCGAACCTTGTAGACCCTCGATGATGGGCGTATTATAACCAAGTAAAATAGTCAACTATTAGGCCATTGCTATGATCCGTATTTCCGACGCTGCCCAGGCGCACTTTTCCAAACTGCTGGCAAATCAGGAAGAAGGGACACAAATTCGCGTATTTGTGATTAACCCTGGCACGCCAAACGCTGAATGCGGCGTCTCTTATTGTCCGCCAGATGCAGTTGAAGCGACCGATACCGCGCTGAAATTTGAACAACTGGTTGCCTATGTCGATGAACTGAGCGCGCCGTATCTGGAAGATGCGGAAATTGATTTTGTAACCGATCAATTAGGTTCTCAGCTCACGCTGAAAGCGCCAAACGCTAAAATGCGTAAAGTTTCCGACGACGCGCCGCTGATGGAGCGCGTTGAGTACCTGCTGCAATCGCAAATCAACCCGCAGCTGGCTGGCCACGGCGGCCGCGTGACGCTGATGGAGATCACCGATGAAGGCTACGCCATTCTGCAATTTGGCGGCGGCTGTAACGGTTGCTCCATGGTCGACGTAACGCTGAAAGAAGGGATCGAGAAGCAACTGCTGACTGAATTCCCGGAACTGAAAGGCGTGCGCGATCTCACTGAGCACCAGCGCGGCGAGCACTCCTACTACTAAGCCTGTTCCGCAGAGCATTGCCCGGTGGCGTAACAGCATGCCGGGCCTGTTTCACCTGCCCGTTTTCATTCCCGGCTGACCCGCCCGTTAATCTCCGGCCATTGTTGTATTCGCAAGATCTTCCCTGCGCCCGCTATCCCTTTTGTGCCTGTCATCTCAAGACGTTACCCGTATCTTTGCGCGCGTTTCCTGCCCTTTAAAGCAAACTAGTTTCCCGGCGTTAATATGACACAGGTCTCAGATCTCACATTTAGATCGGCAGGGTGATTCTCTTTTCACAGATGTTACCCGTATCATTCCAGCCAGCACCAACAAGATAAAAACATCCGACTACAATTTTTAGCAATGGATGTCCAGCCGTAATGGTGCCGCAGTTCGCCCTTCCCGGTTCGGGAGCTTTTAGCGGCTGCCAAGAAACACTGACGTTACCCATAACAAATTAAAGGCCAGGTAAATCATGCCATTAGTCATTGTCGCTATCGGTGTTGTCCTCTTACTCCTGTTAATGATCCGTTTCAAACTCAACGGATTTATCGCTCTGATTCTGGTGGCGCTCGCCGTCGGGATGATGCAGGGCATGCCACTGGATGCCGTTATCAAATCGATTAAAGCGGGCGTGGGCGGTACGTTGGGCAGTCTTGCGCTGATCATGGGCTTTGGCGCCATGCTCGGCAAACTGCTGGCAGACTGCGGCGGCGCACAGCGCATCGCCACTACGCTTATCGAAAAGTTCGGTCGTAAACATATTCAATGGGCCGTTGTGCTGACCGGTTTCACCGTCGGTTTCGCGCTGTTCTATGAAGTCGGTTTCGTGCTGTTGCTGCCGCTGGTATTTACTATCGCCGCCTCTGCACGCATTCCGCTGCTGTATGTTGGCGTACCGATGGCGGCAGCCCTCTCTGTGACACACGGCTTCCTGCCGCCGCACCCGGGCCCGACAGCTATCGCCACCATCTTCCACGCGGATATGGGTAAAACACTGCTGTACGGTACGCTGCTCGGTATTCCGACCGTGATCCTCGCAGGCCCGGTCTATGCGCGTTTCCTGAAAAGCATTGATAAGCCGATCCCGGAAGGTCTTTACAACTCCAAAACCTTTACCGAAGAAGAGATGCCAGGTTTCGGCGTCAGCGTCTGGACTTCCCTGGTGCCGGTGATTCTGATGGCGCTGCGCGCGGTCGCGGAAATGCTGCTGCCGAAAGGCCATGCGATTCTGCCTTATGCAGAGTTCTTCGGCGACCCGGTGATGGCGACCATGATCGCGGTACTGATTGCGGTCTTCACTTTCGGTCTGAACCGCGGCCGTTCTATGGATGACATCAATGACACGCTGACTTCATCCATCAAAATCATCGCCATGATGCTGTTGATCATCGGCGGCGGCGGCGCATTCAAACAGGTGCTGGTTGATAGCGGCGTGGATAAATACATCGCTTCCATGATGCATGCCACTAACCTCTCTCCGCTGTTTATGGCCTGGTCGATTGCTGCGGTACTGCGTATTGCGCTGGGTTCCGCAACCGTTGCGGCGATTACCGCAGGCGGTATTGCCGCGCCGCTGATTGCCACCACGGGCGTCAGCCCGGAACTGATGGTGATTGCCGTTGGCTCCGGTAGCGTAATTTTCTCTCACGTTAACGATCCGGGCTTCTGGCTGTTCAAAGAGTATTTCAACCTGACCATCGGTGAGACCATGCGTTCATGGTCGGCACTGGAAACCATTATCTCGGTGTGCGGCCTGGTGGGTTGTCTGCTGCTGGGAATGGTGGTCTGATTTTCAATTGCCCGGTGGCGCTAACGCTTACAGGACAACAAAAAGCCCGGATATCCGGGCTTTTTTATTAACGTTTTCTTCCGGCTTTGCGCCGACGGTCGAGATCTTTAATCAGCTTGTTAACCTTCTCATCACTAAACATCGCTTCCAGCGACACCGGCAGCTTACGTCGCCAGTTTTTGTACTGATAACTGGTGCCCGGAATGTTCACCGGCCCCGGCATGTCCAGCCAGTCTTCCGGCTGCAACCCCAGTAATGCGCTGTTGCTGTCGGCAATATAGCGTTGCATACCGCGATTGAGGATCGCCGTCATCGGCATGCGCGACGCTTTATGACCAGCGCGTTTCGGCAGGCAACCGTGCTGATGCAGCGCATCCAGCAGCCCCTGCTTCGCCCGCTCGCGATCCTGATACAAACCGCGCAGTACCTCTTCGTCGGGATATAACCCCAGCGTTTTGCCGAGGGTTAAATCGCCGCTCTCCCAGTAACCGCGCAGGGTCGGAAGATCGTGCGTCGTCGCTACCGCCATCGACTGCTGCGGCCAGGCCTGCGGCGCGCGGAAGTTTTTCTGATGATCGTTTTCGAAGTAGAGCACTTTGTAGGAGTAGACGCCGCTGCTGCGCAGCTTGCCGACAATCTCTACCGGTACAGTTCCCAGATCTTCGCCAATCACCATGCACTGATGCCGCTGGCTTTCCAGCGCCAGAATGGCCAGCAGGTCATCCACCGGATACTGCACGTAAGCGCCGTGATCCGCCGTTTCGCCGTACGGGATCCACCACAGACGCAGCATCGACATAACATGGTCGATACGTAACGCGCCGCAGCTGGTCATATTGGCACGCAGCAGATCGATAAATGGCGCATAGGCGCGCGCCCGCATCACGTGCGGATCCATGGGCGGCAGCCCCCAATTTTGCCCGAGCGGCCCCAGAATATCCGGCGGCGCGCCGACGGAAGCTTTCAGACAGTACAACTCGCGATCGCACCAGGTTTCTGCGCCACCTTCCGCCACACCGACCGCCAGGTCGCGGTAGAGGCCGATGGGCATCCCATTGTACTGGCTGGTTTCCCAGCACTCAGCAAACTGGGTGTAAGCCAGCCACTGCAACCAGAGATAAAAATCGACCTCGTCAGCATGCGCCTTGCAGAAGGCTTTCACCTGCGGGCTGCGGGTAGATTGATACCCTTCCGGCCATACCGGCCAGCCCCAGCGCAGCGCATCTTCTTTCATCTGATTCGCATGCAGCGCGTCAAATGCAGCCTGCCAGTAGAGGCTTTCACCCTGCTGCTCAACAAAGCGGCGGAAAGCGGCTTGCTGCGCGTCATCGTCCGCACGCTGGCGGAAACGCCGCCATGCAAGGCTCAGCGCCGCCAGTTTCAGCGCCGTCACCGAGGCGTAATCCACCCACTCCGCATCGCGCGCGGCGCGCAAGGTTTGTTGAGTAGTGGGAAGTTGCCACCACGCCTGCGCCTCTTCGCTGTCGCGGAAATCCGCCACTGCGTTAACGTCGATGTAGATAATATTCAGCCAGCGCCGTGATGAAGGGCTATAGGGGCTGGCGCTCTCCGGATTTGCCGGGTAGAGCGCGTGGATCGGGTTGAGGCCAATAAATGCCCCGCCGCGCTGCGCCACATCGCCGAGCATCTTTTTCAGGTCGCCGAAATCCCCTATCCCCCAGTTATCATTTGAACGCAGGGTGTAGAGCTGCACACAGGCGCCCCACAACTTTTTACCTTCCAGCAGAGCCTGAGGCTCATAGCAGCGGGCGGGCGCGATGATCAACCGGCACTGCCAGCGCTGCGTCTGCTGTTCCAGCGTCAGTGTGTGATAGCCCAGCGCCAGACCGCCTGGCAACGGCAGATTTTCTCCGCCGTTGACCTGGCCCTGGTACTGCTTGCCAGCTTCTGTGACCAGTTGCCACTGGAAACTCCCTTTGCCTGCCACCGGCAACGTTTTCTTTTTGCCGTGAATAAACACCTGCACGGCAGGAACCGGCGGTACGCTGAGCGCCGTTGCGTTTGCGGCGTGCATTGCCGCCAGCAAACGCTGTTTTGTCTGCGCCGTAATGGACTGCGGTTTACCGTGCGCATTGATGTAATTTGGGCTGATCCCCGCCGCCAGTGCGGCCTGTTCCAGACGTTTACTCTCCATCGCGCTTCCTTAGCGTTTTGCCTGCCAGATGCGGGTTTGATAATCGCGGATTGAGCGGTCAGAACTAAACATACCGCAGCGCGCCGTGTTCAGGATCGCCGCACGGGTCCAGGCTTCCTGGTCGCGATAGAGCACATCCACCTGCTTTTGCGCCTCCACATAGGCCGCAAAGTCCGCCAGCACCAGATAAGGATCTCCCCCCTGTTTGCCAATGCTGTGCAGCATCTGGTCAAAAGCATGTTTATCCCCGTCGCTGTACTTCCCGCTTTCAAGCTCCTTCAGCACCGCATCCAGCAGCTTGTCTTTTTTACGCCATTTCAGCGGTTCATAGCCTTTGGCTTTCAGCGCTTTCACCTGCTCCACCGTGTGGCCGAAGATAAAGATATTCTCTTCGCCAACCTGTTCGGCAATTTCAACGTTCGCGCCGTCCAGCGTACCGACCGTCAGCGCGCCATTCAGCGCCAGCTTCATGTTGCCGGTACCGGAAGCTTCTTTGCCCGCCGTGGAGATCTGCTCGGATACATCCGCCGCCGGGATCAGCTTCTCCGCTGCCGAGACACAATAATCCGGCAGGAATACTACTTTCAGCTTGTCGCCGACCTTCGCATCGTTGTTAATCACTTCCGCCACTTTATTGATGGCAAAGATAATGTTTTTCGCCAGGTAGTAGCCCGGCGCAGCTTTGGCGCCAAACAGGAAGACACGCGGCACGCGGTCGGCTTTCGGGTTTTCGCGAATTTCTTTGTACAGGGCGAGAATGTGCAGCAGCCCCAGATGCTGACGTTTGTATTCATGCAGACGTTTGATCTGGATATCGAATAACGCCTGCGGATTGATCTCAATACCGGTACGGGCTTTGACAAACGCCGCCAGTCGCACTTTGTTCTGCTGTTTAATCTCGCGATACTGCTTGCGGAATGCCGCGTCGTCGGCGTACTTCTCCAGATTGATCAACTGATCGAGATCGTTGGCCCACTCTTTTTTCAACGTCTTGTCGAGCAGCGCGGCCAGTAGCGGGTTGCACTGTTTGATCCAGCGACGCGGCGTGATGCCATTGGTGACGTTATGGAATTTGCCCGGCCAGAGCTGGTGATATTCCGGGAACAGATCCTTGACCACCAGATCCGAATGCAGCGCCGCCACGCCGTTAACCGCAAATCCGCCCACCACGCAAAGGTTCGCCATGCGTACTTGTTTGTGATGCACCACCGCCAGTTTTGCCCATACTGCGTCGTCGCCCGGCCAGGTTTTCTCGACCAGCAGCTTAAATTTGTCGTTGATCTGTTTGATGATTTGCATGTGCCGCGGCAGTAGCGCTTTGACTAACGTTTCATCCCAGCACTCCAGCGCTTCCGGCATCAGCGTATGGTTGGTATAGGCAAACGTCCGGCTGGTGATCGCCCAGGCATCGTCCCAGCTTAGCTGGTGTTCGTCGAGCAGCACGCGCAGCAGTTCCGGAATGGCGATAGTCGGGTGCGTGTCGTTAAGCTGGATCACTTCGAAATCCGGCAACTGCGCCAGTTTGCGGCCTTCCAGATGGTGACGACGCAGAATATCGGCAATTGAACAGGCGCACTGGAAGTATTGCTGCATCAAACGCAGCTTTTTCCCGGCCTGGTGGTTGTCGTTCGGGTAGAGTACTTTCGTCAGCTTTTCCGCGTCGATCCCGGTTTGCTCGGCGCGCAGAAAATCACCGTCGTTGAATTTGGTCAGATTAAAGGGATGAGCATGTGTCGCCTGCCATAAACGCAGCGGCTGCGTCACGCCGTTACGGTAGCCAATAACCGGTAAATCCCAGGCTTCGCCAATCAGCGTAAAAGCGGGCTGCCACTGTCCGGATTTGCTCACTTTGCCGCCAATCCCCACTTGCACATCTAACTGCTCGTTATGGCTGAACCACGGGTAGCTGCGGCGATGCCAGTCGTCCGGGGCTTCATGCTGTTGCCCATCAACAAAAGACTGGCGGAACAGGCCGTACTGATAATTCAGGCCGTAGCCGGTCGCCGACTGGCCAACCGTCGCCATCGAGTCAAGGAAACAGGCCGCCAGACGCCCCAGACCGCCGTTACCCAGCGCCGGATCGATCTCCTCTTCCAGCAGGTCGGTCAGGTTGATGTTGTGTTCCTGCAATACCGCGCCAACATCCTGATACCAGCCCAGGTTCAACAGGTTATTGCCCGTCAGGCGGCCAATCAGAAATTCCATTGAGATATAGTTAACGTGGCGCTGCCCTTTCGCCGCTTTCGGCGCGGGCTGCGCCGCCAGCAGTTCTGCCAGCGCACCGCTCACCGCTTGCCACCACTGTCGGGTTGTCATGTCACCGGCAACCTGAATCCCTAAACGCTGCTGCTGGCGCGTGAGCGCCGCTGCAAATTCCGCTTTATTAAACGTTGGCTTTGACATAAAGAATCCGGGTCCTGTAATGAAGTAAATCGACGTTTGCGTTAGTGTGCCTGGCTCGGTTTATGACTTCCTCATCCTGCCAGGGATTAGCCGGGGAGGAGCAGCGGGGATGAGCAAAAAGTGTGATCGCCGCCACCTAAAGGTAGCGTTTTTTTCGCACGTTATTCAATCAAATTGACTGGAAATTGTTCAGTAAAAATGAAATATCGTTTCGGAGGAAATTAATTTTAGTAACGCGTTAAAAGCAGAAAAAATAATATTCACTGCACTATCACTAATCAATTTTTGCTATTTGTGCGTTTTGTCTGATATGCCGGTTAATAATGCGAACAAACCCTTACTACATGTATAGCTATTAAGCCTTCTGCCATGCGCAGCGCGCCAGCCGTGCCCCGGCTATTTTTCCCCTTTTTTGTCCTTAACTATTCATGAAATAAATAGAAATGTGACATAGTGCAAATTCACAATCGTTAGATCCGGACATAACTTGCAATATTTCCTCATCTGACCGACCTTATTAGGATTAATTACGAAGCGCAAAAAAAATCACACCCTCCGTTTTCGCACAGTGAAGTGATAACTATGTTGATTCCGTCAAAATTAAGTCGCCCGGTTCGTCTCGACCACACCGTGGTTCGGGAACGCCTGCTGGCTAAACTTTCCGGCGCTAACAATTATCGCCTTGCGCTGGTGACCAGCCCTGCGGGTTACGGAAAAACCACGCTCATTTCGCAATGGGCAGCCGGAAAAAATGATGTCGGCTGGTTCTCTCTGGATGAAGGTGATAACCAGCAGGAACGTTTTGCCAGCTACTTTATCGCTGCGGTTCAGCAGGCGACGGGCGGGCATTGCGCCCGCAGCGAGGCGATGGCGCAAAAACGCCAGTACGCCAGCCTGCCGTCACTCTTTTCCCAGTTGTTCGTTGAATTGATGGAGTGGCAACGTCCGCTGTTTCTGGTCATCGACGATTATCATCTGATCACCAACCCGGTGATCCATGATGCAATGCGGTTCTTTTTACGCCATCAGCCGGAAAACCTGACGCTGATTGTGCTGTCACGTAATTTGCCGCAGTTAGGTATAGCCAACCTGCGCGTACGTGAACAACTGCTGGAAGTGGGTAGCCAGCAACTCGCCTTTACCCATCAGGAAGCAAAACAATTTTTTGACTGCCGCCTGACCTCGCCGATTGAAGCAGCGGAAAGCAGCCGCCTGTGCGACGACGTTGCCGGCTGGGCGACAGCGCTGCAGCTTATCGCCCTCTCCGCTCGGCAAAACCACAGCGCACCGCATCAGTCCGCACGCCGCCTTTCCGGCATTAATGCCAGCCATCTCTCCGATTATCTGGTGGATGAAGTGCTGGATAATGTCGATATCGACACGCGTAAGTTCCTGCTGAAAAGCGCCCTGCTGCGCTCGATGAACGACGCGCTGATCGTCCGCGTGACCGGTGAAGAGAATGGGCAAATGCGGCTCGAAGAGATTGAGCGTCAGGGGCTGTTTTTACAACGTATGGACGATTCCGGCGAATGGTTCAGCTACCACCCGCTGTTCGGCAATTTCCTGCGCCAGCGATGTCAGTGGGAACTGGCAACCGAGCTGCCGGATATTCACCGCGCCGCAGCGGAAAGCTGGATGGCGCAAGGCTTCCCCAGTGAAGCCATTCATCACGCGCTGGCGGCCGGAGACGGCATTATGCTGCGCGATATTCTGCTGCATCACGCCTGGGGTTTGTTTAATCACAGCGAGCTGAGCGTGCTGGAAGAGTCGCTGAAAGCGCTGCCGTGGGAAAGCCTTCTGGAGAATCCACGTCTGGTACTGTTGCAGGCCTGGCTGATGCAAAGCCAGCATCGCTACAGCGAAGTGAATACGCTGCTGGCGCGCGCCGAGCAGGAGATGACCACACAAATGGACGCCTCGCTGCACGGTGATTTCAACGCCCTGCGCGCCCAGGTAGCGATTAATGATGGCGATCCGGTGGAAGCAGAGCGGCTGGCGATGGTGGCGCTCGACGAGTTGCCGCTGGCGAACTATTACAGCCGTATCGTGGCGACCTCTGTTCATGGTGAAGTGCTGCACTGCAAAGGCGAACTGACCAGTTCGCTGTCGGTGATGCAGCAAACTGAACAGATGGCGCGTCGTCACGATGTCTGGCACTACGCGCTGTGGAGCTTGATCCAGCAAAGCGAAATCCTGTTCGCGCAGGGGTTTCTGCAGGCGGCCTGGGAGACACAGGAAAAAGCCTTTACGCTGATCCGCGAGCAGCACCTTGAGCAACTGCCGATGCATGAATTTTTGCTGCGCATTCGCGCCCAGTTACTGTGGGCGTGGGCGCGGCTTGATGAGTCCGAAGCGGCGGCGCGCCAGGGGATGGAAGTGCTCTCTGCCATGCAGCCGCAGCAGCAGTTGCAATGTCTGGCGCTGCTGGTGCAAAACTCGCTGGCACGCGGCGATCTGGATAATGCCCGCAGCCATTTGAACCGCCTGGAGAATCTGCTCGGCAACGGTCAATACCACAGCGACTGGGTGTCGAATGCCGATAAAGTACGGGTGATCTACTGGCAGATGACCGGCGACAAAAAGGCCGCCGCGCAGTGGCTGCGCCTGACGCCAAAACCGGAGTTTGCCAATAACCATTTCCTGCAGAGCCAGTGGCGCAACATCGCCCGTGCGCAGATCCTGCTGGGCGAGTTTGATCCCGCAGAGATGGTGCTGGAAGAGTTAAATGAAAACGCGCGCAGCCTGCGTTTGATGAGCGACATCAACCGCAATTTGTTGCTGCTCAACCAGCTTTACTGGCAGGCCGGGCGCAAAAACGACGCGCAGCGCGTGCTGCTGGAAGCGCTGCAACTGGCTAACCGCACCGGATTTATCAGTCATTTTGTGATTGAAGGCGAAGCGATGGCGCAGCAGTTGCGCCAGTTGATCCAGTTGAATACGCTGCCGGAGCTCGAACAGCATCGCGCCCAGCGTATTTTGCGCGACATCAACCAGCATCACCGGCATAAGTTTGCGCATTTCGATGAGAATTTCGTCGAACGCCTACTGACGCACCCGGATGTGCCGGAGCTTATCCGCACCAGCCCGCTGACCCAGCGCGAGTGGCAGGTGCTGGGGCTGATCTACTCTGGCTACAGCAATGAACAGATTGCAGGCGAGCTGGATGTTGCCGCGACGACCATTAAAACTCACATCCGCAATCTTTATCAGAAACTGGGCGTCGCCCATCGTCAGGATGCCGTGCAACACGCACAGCGGCTGCTAAAAATGATGGGCTACGGCGTGTAATTAGCACAGCTCCAGTTGCACATTGTTGTGGTTGATCACCTGTAATACCCCGGCAGGCGGCATGGCATCGGTATACACCGCATCCACAAGGCCAATGCTGCCCATATTCACCATCGCGTTACGGCCAAATTTCGAGTGATCCACCACCAGCATGACGTGACGCGAGTTTTCAATGATCGCGCGTTTGGTGCGCACTTCGTGGTAGTCGAACTCCAGCAGCGAGCCGTCCGCATCAATCCCGCTAATACCGAGGATGCCGAAATCGAGGCGGAACTGAGAGATAAAATCGAGGGTCGCCTCGCCAACGATGCCGCCGTCGCGGCTGCGCAGTTCGCCGCCCGCGAGGATCACGCGGAAATCCTCTTTCTTCATCAGAGTATTCGCGACGTTCAGGTTGTTGGTCACAATGCGCAGATCGCTGTGTTCCAGCAGCGCATGGGCGACGGCTTCCGGCGTAGTGCCAATATCGATAAACAGTGTTGCACCGTTCGGGATCTGTTCTGCTACCTTGCGGGCAATGCGCTCTTTTTCCGCCGTCAGCGTTGATTTGCGATCGTGCCAGGAGGTGTTCACCGAGCTCGAAGGCAGCGCCGCACCGCCGTGGTGACGCAAGATTTTGTTTTGATCCGCGAGGTCATTCAGATCGCGGCGAATGGTCTGCGGGCTGACGGAAAATTGTTCAACCAGCTCTTCGGTACTGACATATCCTTGTTGTTTAACCAGTTCAATAATCGCGTCATGACGCTGTGTTTGTTTCATGAAATGTCCCTGGATAATTATGTTCGTTTCCGCACATTCTGCGTGTCCACCAGCGCCATCGCCAGCCCAATCACCATGCCAGCCGTGTGCGCACCGGTAGCAATCTCAAAGCCCATAGCGCCGAACCACTCGGCGACCATCAGCGCGACCGTAAAAATAAACAGCCCATTCGGTAACGCCACCTGAGGAATCGGATCGCGTACACCGTGCAGCCAGACATAACCAATCAGCGCATACACCACGCCGGATAAACCGCCAAACCACGGGCCGGTAAGTTGGTGCTGCACAAAACCGCTTAATAAGGCGCTAATCAGGGTAATGACCACCAGTTTGCCGGTGCCGAGACGCTTTTCCACCGCTCCGCCAAGATACCACCACCAGAACAGGTTGAAGAGGATGTGCACCAGCGAAAAATGCATTATTGCGTGAGTGAAGTAACGCCAGATCTCAAACTGTACGCTGGCATCCCACGGCCAGGCGAGCCACATCATCACGGTCTGATCGCCAATCACGCTCATCACCACGAAGACAAACACGCAGAGCGCGGTCATCAGTAACGTCAATGGCCCGCCGCGTTCGCGAATAGCCGCCGTCAGGGGAAAACGACGATAGCGCAGACCGCTGTCGACCTGCCCGGATTGCCAGCTCGCCGCCAGATAACGCGGGTCGGCAGGATTTTCGATAAAGCGCGCCAATTCATTTTTGACGCGCTCAGCCTGGCTCTCATCTGCCAGCCAGATATCGCTTTGCTCGTGATGTTGAATGGTGAGGATCACGCCCTGGGTCTGCATATAATCGACAAACGCCTGGGCGACGCGAGGGTTAGTAAAAGAGGTAATCATCAACATGGCGGGCGTCGCTTAATCCATACAAAGAGAGACAGTATAGCGGCACGGGACGGATGCCTAAAGCGTACCGTGCGCCACTTCCGCCGGGAAATGACGTTGCCAGGCGTCGAAACCGCCGTCAACGCTGTAGACCTGATCGTATCCCTGCTGGAGCAGGTATTGCGCTGCACCTTTGCTGCTATTGCCGTGGTAGCACATCACCATCACCGGGGTATCGAAGTCGTTGTCGCGCATAAACGCGCCCAGCGTATCGTTGGTCAGATGGAATGCGCCCGGCGTATGCCCCATCGCGAAGCTTTGTGGATCGCGGATATCCACCAGCACCGCCTGCTGCTGATGCAATTTCTGATGGGTTTCTTCTACGTTAATGCATTCAAAGTGATCCATGACGTTCTCTTAATTGACACAGGAAATGGCTATTCTGCCGTCAAGTGTACGTCGTGACGGCGGGTAAACGCCATTATGTTATGCATATCACTCTAAATTGTTTTTTTGATGTTACCAAAAGCGCGTTCCTTTGCTATCATGAGCGATAACGAACATTTATGAGCTTTAACGAAAGTGCGTGAGGGCAGCATGGAAACCAAAGATCTGATTGTGATAGGCGGGGGCATCAACGGTGCCGGCATCGCGGTAGACGCCGCAGGGCGTGGTTTATCCGTGCTGATGCTGGAAGCGCAGGATCTGGCCTGCGCGACATCCAGCAACAGCTCCAAACTGATTCACGGTGGCTTGCGCTACCTTGAACACTACGAATTCCGCCTGGTGAGCGAAGCGCTTGCCGAGCGCGAAGTGCTGCTGAAAATGGCACCGCATATCGCTTTCCCGATGCGTTTTCGTCTGCCGCACCGCCCGCATCTGCGTCCGGCGTGGATGATCCGCATTGGTCTGTTTATGTACGACCACCTTGGAAAACGCACCAGCCTGCCGGCCTCAGCCGGTTTGCGTTTTGGCTCAGAATCGGTGCTGAAACCGGAAATCGTGCGCGGTTTCGAATATTCCGACTGCTGGGTGGACGATGCGCGTCTGGTACTGGCGAATGCGCAGATGGTGGAGCGTAAAGGCGGCAAAGTACTGACCCGCACCCGCGCCACCAGCGCGCGCCGTGAAAATGGTCTGTGGATTGTTGAAGCGGAAGATATCGACACCGGAGAAAAATATAGCTGGAAGGCGCGCGGTCTGGTGAACGCCACCGGTCCGTGGGTCAAACAGTTCTTTGACGACGGTATGCATCTGCCTTCGCCGTACGGTATCCGCCTGATCAAAGGCAGCCATATTGTGGTGCCGCGCGTACACTCGCAGAAGCAGGCCTATATTCTGCAAAACGAAGACAAGCGTATTGTCTTTGTTATTCCGTGGATGGATGAGTTCTCCATTATCGGTACCACCGATGTAGAGTACAAAGGCGATCCGAAACACGTTGAGATCGATGAAAACGAAATCAACTACCTGCTGAAAGTCTATAACGCGCACTTTAAAAAACAGCTCACGCGCGACGATATCGCCTGGACTTACTCCGGCGTGCGCCCGCTGTGCGACGACGAATCCGATTCGCCGCAGGCCATCACCCGCGACTATACGCTGGATATTCATGATGAGAACGGCCAGGCTCCGCTGCTGTCGGTGTTCGGCGGCAAGCTGACCACCTACCGCAAACTTGCCGAGCATGCGCTGGAAAAACTGACGCCGTACTACAAAGGCATTGGCCCGGCGTGGACAAAAAATTGCGTACTGCCAGGCGGCGATATCAGCGGCGATCGCGACGACTACGCGGCGAAACTGCGCCGTCGCTATCCGTTTATCAGCGAATCGCTGGCGCGCCATTTTGCCCGCACCTACGGCAGCAACAGCGAACTGCTGCTGGCAAACGCCACCCGCATTGAAGATTTGGGAGAACACTTCGGTCACGAGCTGTATGAAGCCGAACTGCGTTACCTGGTTGAACATGAATGGGCGCGCCGCCTTGATGATGTGATCTGGCGTCGAACGAAGCTGGGAATGTGGCTGAATGCCGAAGAGCAATCCCGCGTGGCGCAGTGGTTAACGCGTCATAACAAAGCGGAATTATCGCTGGCGTCGTAATGGTTGTGCCGGATGGAGGCTACGCCTTATCCGGCCTGAGTTCTGCATGTTTGCAGGCCCGGTAAGCATCACGCTACCGGGCCTGCATCGTTACAATCGTACCGGATCGATATGCCAGATATATTCGGCGTACTCCTGAATCGTACGATCCGACGAGAAATACCCCATATTGGCGATATTGTGCATCGCTTTGGTGGCCCACTCTTCCGGGTGGAGGTACAGCTCATCCACCTTATCCTGGCAATCAACATAACTGCGGAAATCCGCCAACACCTGGTAATGGTCGCCAAAGTTGATGAGCGAATCCACCAGATCGCGATAGCGTCCGGGCTCGTTCGGGCTGAACTGGCCGGTGGCGATTTGCGTCAGCACCTGATGCAGTTCTTGATCTTTCTCGTAGTATTCGCGCGGCGAATAACCTTTGCGTCGCAGCGCCTCAACTTCATCCGCCGTATTGCCGAAGATAAAGATATTCTCCGCGCCGACATGCTCCTGCATCTCAACGTTGGCGCCATCCAGCGTACCAATTGTCAGCGCGCCGTTAAGGGCGAACTTCATATTACTGGTACCGGAGGCTTCCGTACCCGCCAGGGAAATCTGCTCTGACAGATCCGCCGCCGGAATGATCACCTGCGCCAGGCTAACGCTGTAGTTCGGGATAAACACCACTTTCAGTTTGTCGCCGATTTGCGGATCGTTATTGATCACCTGCGCCACATCGTTGATCAGGTGAATAATATGCTTTGCCATGTAATACGCCGAAGCGGCTTTCCCTGCGAAGATATTGACGCGCGGCACCCACTGAGCGGTGGGATCTTCTTTGATACGGTTATAACGCGTGATGACATGCAGAACGTTCATCAACTGACGTTTATATTCATGGATACGCTTGATCTGCACATCGAACAGCGCTTTTGGATTCACCACCACATTAAGCTGATGGGCAATGATCTCCGCCAGCCGCTTTTTGTTCTCCAGCTTGGCCTGCCGCACAGCCTGGTTAACCAGCGGATAATCAATATGCTGCTCCAGCTCGCTCAACTGGCTGAGATCGGTACGCCATGTACGCCCAATATGTTCATCCAGCACGCCGGAAAGTGAAGGGTTGGCCAGCGCCAGCCAGCGTCGCGGCGTCACGCCGTTGGTGACGTTGAGAAAACGCATCGGGAAAATAGCAGCGAAATCGGCAAACAGCGACTGAACCATCAAGTTGGAGTGCAGCTCAGACACGCCGTTGACTTTATGGCTGATCACCACTGCCAGCCATGCCATGCGCACACGGCGGCCGCTGGATTCGTCAATGATCGACGTCCGGCTCAGCAGCGCGGTGTCGTTCGGGTACTGCTCCTGCAACGTTTTCAGGAAATAATCATTAATTTCGAAAATGATTTGCAGATGACGCGGCAAAATTTTGCCCAGCATATCCACCGGCCAGGTTTCCAGCGCTTCACTCATCAACGTATGGTTGGTGTAAGAGAAGACCTGACAGGTGACTTCAAACGCTTCATCCCATTCGAATTTATGTTCGTCGATTAACAGGCGCATAAGCTCCGGAATCGACAGCACCGGATGGGTGTCATTGAGGTGAATGGCGATTTTATCCGCCAGATTGCTGAAGGTTTGATGCAATTGATAGTGGCGGCTGAGGATATCCTGCACGGTCGCTGAAACGAGGAAATACTCCTGCCGCAGACGCAGTTCACGCCCGGAATAGGTGGAGTCATCCGGGTAGAGCACGCGGGAGACGTTTTCCGAGTGGTTTTTATCTTCCACCGCCGCAAAGTAGTCGCCCTGGTTAAATTTACCGAGGTTGATTTCGCTACTGGCCTGCGCATTCCATAGGCGTAGAGTGTTGGTCGCATCGGTGTCGTAGCCGGGAATGATCTGGTCGTAGGCTACCGCGAGGATCTCCTCGGTTTCCACCCAACGACTCCGCTTGCCTTCCTGCTGAACACGCCCGCCAAAGCGCACTTTATAGCGCGTATTGTGGCGTTTGAATTCCCACGGGTTGCCGTATTCCAGCCAGTAATCCGGCGATTCCTTCTGCCGACCGTCGACGATATTTTGCTTAAACATGCCGTAGTCATAACGGATGCCATAGCCGCGACCGGGCAAGCCCAGCGTCGCCAGCGAATCCAGGAAACAGGCCGCCAGCCGCCCGAGGCCGCCATTACCGAGGCCGGGGTCGTTCTCTTCATCAATCAGTTCTTCAAGATCGAGCCCCATCTCTTCCAGCGCGTTTTTCACGTCGTCATAAATACCCAGTGAAAGCATGGCGTTGGAGAGCGTGCGGCCAATCAGAAACTCCATCGATAAGTAGTAGACCTGGCGGACTTCCTGGGAAAGTTGCGCGCGGGTGGAACGCAGCCAGCGCTCCACCAGACGATCGCGAACGGCGAACAGCGTGGCGTTCAGCCATTCATGGCGGTTAGCAATAGCTGGATCTTTACCGATGGTGAACATCAGTTTATAGGCAATCGAATGTTTTAATGCCTCAACGCTCAACGTCGGTGAGGCATAAGTAAATGGCGCATTCATATAAGTGATTCCTGGAAAACTATTTCAACCGAAGATAAAGATCGCGATAAGACTGCGCTGCGACCTGCCAGCTAAAATCCATGGCCATCGCCTGGCGCTGTACAAAACGCCAAAGCGAAGGTCGGGACCACAACACGAAAGCACGCCTGATCGCCCTTAACAGCGACCAGGCATTACTGTCTTCAAAAGCAAAACCGGTAGCGATGCCATCCGCCAGATTTTCCAGCGAACTGTCGGAAACAGTATCCGCCAGCCCGCCGGTTCGCCGCACCAGCGGCAACGTCCCGTACTTCAGACCGTACAACTGCGTTAAGCCGCACGGCTCAAAACGGCTCGGCACCAGAATGACATCCGCGCCGCCCATAATGCGGTGGGAGAACGCTTCGTGATAGCCAATCTGTACGCCAACCTGACCCGGATGCTCCGCCGCCGCCGCGAGGAAACCTTCCTGCAAGACCGGATCGCCCGCGCCCAGCAGCGCCAGTTGGCCGCCCTGTTCCAGCAGGCCTGGCAAAGCTTCCAGCACCAGATCCAGCCCTTTCTGGCTGGTCAGGCGGCTGACCACGGAGAACAGCGGAACTTTGTCGTTGACCTTCAGCCCCATGGCGATTTGCAACTGACGTTTGTTCTCCGCTTTCTCTTCCAGCGTATCCCGCGTGTAGCGCGCGCCGAGAAGCAGATCCGTCGCCGGATCCCAAATCTTCTCATCCACACCATTCAGAATGCCGCTGAGGCGGCCCTCCTGCTGGCGCTGGCGCAGTAATCCTTCCATGCCATAGGCATATTGCGGCTCGGTGATCTCCCGGGCGTAGGTGGGGCTAACGGCGGTAATATGATCCGCGTAATACAGCCCCGCCTTCAGAAATGAAATCTGTCCGTTAAACTCCAGCCCGTGCATGTTAAAGAATGACAATGGCAACTGGATGTCATTCATATGATGGGCAAAAAACATCCCCTGGTAGGCAAGGTTATGGACGGTAAAAACCGACTTTGCCGGGTGCCCTTTCGCCGCCAGATAGGCCGGAGCCAGCCCCGCATGCCAGTCGTGCGCATGAACCACATCCGGACGCCAGAAAGGATCCAGCCCGGTGGCCATCTCGCTGCCCACCCAACCGAGCAGCGCAAAACGCAATACGTTGTCAGTATAGGCAAATAAATTGGTATCGTGATAAGGACTGCCGGGGCGCGCATATAAATGCGGCGCGTCGATCAGGTAGATCCCTACTCCATTGAAATGCCCAAACAGCAACGTGATGGGCCCGGCAAAGGTCTCCCGGCGGGAGACCACCTGAGCATCGCTCACGCCGCGGCGTATATCCGGGAATGCAGGCAACAGTACGCGTGTATCAACACCACCGGCGATTTGCGCCGCAGGCAATGCACCAATAACGTCCGCCAGACCTCCGGTCTTCAGCAACGGAAACATTTCAGAACAGACATGTAAAACCTGCATTATCGCTCCTGTTCAAATCCATACGGCAAGGATGGCCGTCAGGGGGGAAACAGCGCGCGGACCTCTTCCGCGCAAGGTTTCAATTCACTTATCAGCCTTGCAGTTTGCGTAGCATCTCTCGCGTTACCAGCACGATACCCTCTTCGGAGCGGTAAAATCGGCGCGCGTCTTCTTCTGCGTTTTCACCGATCACTGTGCCTTCCGGGATCACACATCCTCTGTCGATAATGCAGCGGCGCAAGCGGCAGGAGCGCCCTATCCAGACCTCCGGCAATACCACCGACGAATCGATATTGCAGAAGGAGTTGACGCGTACGCGATAGAACAACACCGACTGCACAACGACCGAGCCTGAAATAACGCACCCGCCAGCCACCAGCGAGTTCAGCGTCATGCCGTGGCTGCCCGATCGATCCTGAACAAATTTCGCCGGAGGCAGAGATTGATTATAGGTACGGATAGGCCAGTTTTGATCGTACATATCCAGTTCTGGCATCACCGACGCTAAATCGAGGTTCGCTTTCCAGTAAGCTTCAAGCGTTCCCACATCGCGCCAATATGGTTCTGAATTCGGATCCGATTGCACACAGGATTGCGGGAAAGGATGTGCATAGGCCATGCCAGATTTGACGATTTGCGGAATGATGTCTTTGCCGAAGTCATGGCTGGAGTTCTCGTTTTTATCATCCTCCTCCAGCAGGTCGTACAGATATTCGGCATCAAAAATATAGATCCCCATACTGGCCAGCGCCTTGCTGTCATCGCCGGGCATAGAGGGTGGATTCGCCGGTTTTTCGACGAAGTCGACTACCTTGTCCTGCTCATCAACCGCCATCACGCCAAAAGCGGTTGCTTCGTGAATGGGCACCGGCAGGCAGGCCACGGTGCAACGCGCCCCTTTTTCGACATGGTCGAGCAGCATGCGCGAGTAATCCTGCTTGTAAATGTGGTCGCCCGCCAGAATGACGATATATTCCGCGCGATAACGGCGAATAATATCGAGGTTCTGCGTCACCGCATCTGCCGTGCCGCGATACCAGTTTTCGCCATGCACACGCTGCTGGGCAGGCAACAAGTCGACAAACTCGTTCATCTCGTTATTGAAGAAAGACCAGCCGCGCTGAATATGCTGAACCAGTGTGTGGGATTGGTACTGAGTTATCACCCCAATACGGCGAATACCGGAGTTGATGCAGTTGGAGAGCGCAAAATCGATGATGCGGAATTTACCGCCGAAGTGAACCGCCGGCTTGGCGCGTTTTTTTGTTAAATCTTTCAGGCGCGTCCCGCGCCCGCCCGCCAGAATCAGGGCGACGGATTTCAAGGGCAACTGGCGCGCTAACATTGTAGGGTCGTTCTTATCTAATCTCACCATGACAGACTCCGTTTTTATGACCGCTGAAATACGCATACTCCATGCGCAGGCCCATGCCAGGCAGTTATCACTACCGGATTGTCCTCTCCGGCAAAGGGAGGAATGGCGTGCCATCCTCCTCGGGGCAAAACCATTTCTGCAACATCGCTGGTTGCGTTAATGGCGATTAAAACCGTATCGGAGAGCAGAATTTGTAAGCGCAGAGCCCCGTGCTGCCACGCCTGCGCCGTCAACGGTTGTCCGGCGTGATCCAGCCAGGCTACGCTGCCGTCTCCTTCTTCCCACCAGACGTCGCGCGTCAAAGCGGGGATCCGTTGACGTAACTGGATAAGCGCAGCAGTGAAGTGCATTAGCCCGCTATCCGCATGCTGCCAGCTCAGCCATGTCAGCGCGTTATCCTGACAGTACGCATTATTGTTACCGTGCTGGCTGTGCCCCAGTTCATCTCCGGCCAGCAGCATCGGCGTTCCCTGAGAAAGTAGCAGCGTGGTCAGCAGCGCATGCACGCTGGCGCGCCGCCGTTCTACCACATCAAAACTGCCGCCCAGGCCCTCGTGTCCATGATTATTGCTGTGGTTTTTATCGGTGCCGTCGCGATTATCCTCGCCGTTCGCCTCGTTATGCTTGTGGCTGAAGCAGACGCAATCACGCAAAGTAAAACCATCGTGCGCGGTGATCAGATTGACCGAAGCCGACGGCAAACGGCCCGCACGTTTAAACAGATCGCTGGAGGCAGCAAACCGCCCGGCCAACTCGCCCAGCGACAACGACTGTTCCAGCCAAAAACGACGCGTCGCGTCGCGGAAATGATCGTTCCATTCGGCAAACGGTGCGGGGAAATTCCCCACCTGGTAGCCGCCAGGGCCGATATCCCACGGCTCGGCTATCAGTTTCAGATCGCAAAGCAGCGGATCGTTTTTGATCGCGCTAAACAGCGGCGCCTGCGGATCGAAACCCGGTGTGCGCCCCATTACTGTCGCCAGATCGAAGCGGAAACCGTCAATGTGGAATGTCTCCACCCAGTAACGCAGGCAGGCATGCGCATAGTCCACGCCTGCAGGATGGCTCAGGTTCAGCGTGTTGCCGCATCCGGTCCAGTTGTGGTAATCGCCATCGTTTCTGATCCAATAATAGGTACTGTTATCAATGCCGCGCAGGGAGAAAGTCGGCCCATCGAGATCGGTTTCGGCGCTGTGATTAAGCACAATATCGAGGATCACTTCGATGCCCGCCTGATGCAGCGCCCTCACCGCTTCGCGGAACTCATTGATGGCCTGTTGCGGATCGCTGGCATAGTGCGGATGGAGCGCAAACAGCGCCAGCGGGTTATAGCCCCAGTAATTAGAAAGCCCCAGCCGTTGCAGGCGCGGCTCACTGGCAAAATGAGCGACGGGCATCAGCTCCAGCGCGGTGATGCCAAGCTGCTTAAACCAGGCAATCATCAACGGATGCCCCAGCGCCTTATAGGTGCCACGGATATTTTCCGGTAACTGAGGATGAAGCCAGGTGAGCCCTTTGACGTGCGCTTCGTAAATGACGGTGTTGCCCCACGGCGTGCGCGGCGGCACATCGTCTTGCCAGTCGAACGCGTCATGTACTACCACACTGCGCAAGCCAAGCGAGGCATTATCGTGAGGATCCGGCGAATCATAGCCGTCATGGAACAGCGGGCTGTCAACGGCTTCGCCGTCGACGCGTTTCGCGCAGGGGTCGAGCAAAAGTTTTGCTGGATTAAAACGGTGGCCTCGCGCCGGTTCCCAGGGGCCATGTACGCGGTAGCCATAGTGCAGGCCGGGCTTTGCGCCGCTGAGAAAACCGTGCCAGATATCCCCGGTGCGGCCAGGCAGATCGACGCGCTGTTCGTTACCTTCGTCATCGAACAGGCACAACTCGACGCGCTCCGCATGGGCGGAAAACAGCGTAAAATTAACGCCGTCCGCCTGCACTTCTGCGCCGGGCGGCAACGATTGCCCCACCGTCAGCTTCGTCATTCCCCCTCCCGCACCAGCCATATAGTCGCCAGCGGCGGTAACGTCAGCAGTAGCGAGTGTTCACGCCCCCGGTTAGCAATTGCATCGCTGTGTACCACGCCGCCATTACCGGTATTGCTGCCGTGGTAGTGCATCGAATCGGTGTTTAACTCCTCGCGCCAGCGGCCGGGCTGATTGATACCAAAGCGATAATCGTAGCGCGGCACCGGCGTAAAGTTACTGGCGACAATGATTTCGTTGCCCTGTTTGTCGCGCCGGACAAAGACAAACACCGACGCTTCATGATCATCCACCACCAGCCACTCAAAACCGTACGGGTCAAAATCCACCTCATGCAGCGCTTTGTGGTGACGGTAGAGATGGTTCATGTCGCGCACCAGCCGCTGTACGCCGTGGTGCCAGTTGTCGCCACCCTCAAGAAGATGCCAGTCCAGGCTGCCGTCGTGGTTCCACTCGCGTCCCTGGGCAAATTCGTTGCCCATAAACAGTAATTTTTTACCAGGGAAAGCCCACATCCACGCGTAGTAAGCACGCAGATTGGCAAACTTTTGCCAGGCATCGCCGGGCATTCTGTCGAGGATCGATTTCTTGCCGTGAACCACTTCGTCATGGGACAGCGGCAGGATAAAGTTTTCGCTGTAGTTGTAGAGAATGCCGAAGGTGAGTTTATCGTGGTGGTACTTGCGATACACCGGATCGAGCTTCATGTAGTCCAGCGTGTCGTGCATCCAGCCCAGATTCCACTTGTACCAGAAACCCAGCCCGCCCTGAGAAGGCGGCCGCGAAACACCGGCAAAATCGGTGGACTCTTCCGCCATACTGACAACGCCCGGCGCCTGCTCGCCGAGAATGCGGTTGGTGTTGCGCAGAAATTCAATCGCTTCCAGGTTCTCGCGCCCACCATACTCATTGGGGATCCACTCACCCTCTTTGCGGCTGTAGTCGCGGTAGATCATTGAGGCCACCGCATCGACGCGCAGCGCATCAATACCGAAGCGTTCGATCCAGTAGAGCGCGTTGCCTACCAGATAGTTACTCACTTCGCGACGCCCGTAGTTATAGATCAGCGTGTTCCAGTCCTGGTGATAGCCTTCGCGCGGATCGCTGTGCTCATACAACTTCGTCCCGTCAAACTCTGCCAGGCCAAAATCGTCCGACGGAAAATGCCCCGGTACCCAGTCGAGGATCACCCCCAGCCCGGCAGCATGAGCGGTATGAATGAAGTGCAGAAAATCATCGCGGGTGCCAAAGCGGCGGGTCGGCGCGTACAGCCCGGTCGGCTGATAGCCCCAACTGCCATCAAAGGGGTGCTCATTCACCGGCATCAATTCAAGGTGGGTAAATCCCATCCATTTGGCATACGGCACCAGTTGATCGGCCAGTTCACGATAGCTGAGCCAGAAGTTGTTGTCGGTATGGCGACGCCAGGAACCAAGATGCACTTCATAAATACTGATTGGTGCATCAAACTGGTTTGCCCGTTTGCGCTCATCGCTCTGGGTTTTCTTGCCCGGCAGACCGCAGATCAGCGAGGCGCTGTCCGGACGCATCTGGGCTTCAAAGGCGTAAGGATCGGCCTTAATCTTCAACCTGCCGTTTGCATCACGGATCTCGAATTTGTAGAGCTGACCGTTGAGCGCGCCAGGAATGAACAGCTCCCAGATCCCGCTTTCACGACGCAAGCGCATAGGATGACGGCGGCCGTCCCAGTAGTTGAACTGCCCAACCACCGAAACTCGTTGTGCATTCGGCGCCCAGACGGCGAATCGCGTTCCCACCACGCCATCCATCGTATCAGCATGCGCACCCAGCGTTTCATAGGGACGCATATGTGTTCCTTCGCTGAGCAGCCAGCTATCCATATCCTGCAACAGCGGGCCGAAACGATAGGGATCATCAATCAGATTCTGCTGGCCATGCCAGATCACAGCAAATTGATAACGGAAAGGATTTTTGCGGCGCTCCATTACGCCGCTGAAGAAGCCCCGTGAATCCAGGCACTCCAGTTGTCCTACTTTGCGCCCGGTTTTCGGCTCAATGACCCACACTTCAGTGGCGTCAGGCAACAGAGCGCGAACTTCAATACCGGCATCGGTACAATGCATGCCAAGAACGGAGAAAGGGTCGGCAAAACAGCCGGAAATTAGTGCGTTAATCACGTCTCTGTCGATATGAACAGACATGGCTTTCATCCTGTTATGGTGGTATCGCGCTTTCCACCGCCGTTTCACGCGGTTGCGATACTTTTTGAACCTGAACGGAGCAGCACAAATGTGCGCATCCTCTATGCTCCGTCCCGCTTTCAGGTAAGGTGTTCAGACACCTTACTTAAAGCATAGCCAACACTTTTCAACTCCTGAGAAAATAAACACATCAACCACATTTTCCGGTAAAAACTCATAAAAAAAGGTGCCGAAGCACCCTTTTTTTATTTTTCTCTTACGCCAGTTGGCGCAACATTCGACGCAATGGTTCCGCTGCGCCCCACAATAGCTGGTCGCCAACGGTAAAGGCGGAGAGGAACTCCGGCCCCATATTCAGTTTGCGCAGACGGCCAACCGGCGTGGTCAGCGTACCGGTGACAGCCGCAGGCGTCAGTTCGCGCATGCTGATTTCGCGATCGTTTGGCACCACTTTGGCCCACGGGTTGTGCGCAGCCAGCAGCTCTTCCACGGTCGGAATTGACACATCTTTTTTCAGTTTGATGGTAAACGCCTGGCTATGGCAGCGCAGCGCGCCGATACGTACGCACAGACCGTCAACCGGGATGGTGGACGCCGTGTTGAGAATTTTGTTGGTTTCGGCCTGGCCTTTCCACTCTTCGCGGCTCTGGCCATTATCGAGCTGTTTGTCGATCCACGGGATCAGGCTGCCCGCCAGCGGTACACCGAAGTTATCAACCGCCAGTTCGCCGCTGCGGGTCAATGCTGTCACTTTGCGCTCGATGTCGAGGATAGCGGAAGCCGGATCCGCCAGTTCTGCCGCCACATGGCTGTGCAACTGGCCCATCTGCGTCAGCAGTTCGCGCATATGACGCGCGCCGCCGCCAGAAGCCGCCTGGTAGGTCGCTACAGAGACCCATTCCACCAGATCGTTAGCGAACAGACCGCCCAGCGACATCAGCATCAGGCTGACGGTACAGTTGCCGCCAACAAAGGTTTTGATGCCATTGTTCAGGCCGTCATTGATCACCGCCTGGTTAACCGGGTCGAGGATAATAATGGCGTCATCTTTCATGCGTAAAGAAGATGCTGCGTCGATCCAGTAACCCTGCCAGCCGCTTTCACGGAGCTTTGGATAGATTTCGTTGGTATAATCGCCGCCCTGGCAGGTGACAATGATGTCGAGTGCCTTCAGCGCTTCCAGGTTGAACGCGTCCTGAAGCGTACCTGCTGCATGGCCGCCAAACGCGGGTGCAGCCTGCCCAAACTGGGAAGTGGAAAAGAAGACAGGGCGAATGGCGTCGAAATCGCGCTCCTCAACCATGCGTTGCATGAGTACAGAGCCGACCATTCCACGCCAGCCGATAAAACCAACATTTTTCATAGCGAAAGTTCCTGCAGAGGTATGTGCTGAAGATGTGTACCAGTATCCCACTGGGCCAGTGCTCACATTACAAAATGCAGCCAAAGTCGCAAGTGAAATTAATCAATGATAGCGAATGCATCAGAAATGCGGCTAATTACTGCAAGTTGGCCGCCAGCGTCAGGGATAATAATAAATGAGTGAAATCATCTCCGCAGCGGTGTTGTTGATCCTGATAATGGATCCGTTAGGCAACCTGCCCATTTTTATGTCGGTGTTAAAACATACCGAGCCGAAACGCCGCCGGGCGATCATGATCCGCGAACTGCTGATCGCCCTGCTGGTGATGTTTATCTTCCTGTTTGCCGGGGAGAAAATCCTCGCACTGCTCAATTTACGCGCGGAAACGGTGTCGATTTCCGGCGGCATCATTCTGTTCCTGATCGCCATTAAGATGATTTTCCCCAGCGAAACCGGCAGCAGCTCCGGCCTGCCGGCCGGTGAAGAACCGTTTATCGTGCCGCTGGCGATTCCGCTGGTTGCTGGCCCTACGCTGCTGGCAACGCTGATGCTGCTTTCACATCAGTATCCAAACCAAATGAGTCATCTGGTGATTGCGCTGTTAATCGCCTGGGGCGGAACGGTCGCCATTCTGCTGCAATCGACGCTGTTTTTACGCCTGCTCGGCGAGAAAGGGGTGAACGCGCTGGAACGCCTGATGGGGCTGGTTCTGGTGATGCTCGCCACCCAGATGTTCCTCGACGGCATTCGGGTGTGGATGAAGGGTTAACGACTGAAACGCCGGGTGGTGGTTTTGCCTTATCTGGCCTACAGATATTGATAACAATCGACGAGACAGCTAAACACATTCATAAAAAAGGCAGCGACCAAACGGCGCTGCCTTTTTCTTTACGAAGAACTTAACTCAACAACGTGAAAGCAATCATCCCGATAATTGCACCGGTGGTGCCGAGGATGGTTTCCATCATGGTCCAGGTCTTCAGCGTTTGCGCTTCGCTTGCACCGGTAAAACGGCCATACAGCCAGAAACCGGCGTCGTTCACGTGGCTCACCACGATGGAACCGCCCGCGATACAGATGGAGAGTGCCGCCATCTGCGCGCCGTTGAAGTGCAGTTGTTCGATAACCGGCATCACCAGGCCGACCGCCGTCAGACAGGCAACGGTTGCAGAACCCTGAATGATGCGCACCGCCGCCGCCAGCACGAAGCAGGTAATAGCGACAGGCAGGCCCATACCGGTCAGCGCTTCACCCAAAGCCGGGCCTACGCCTGAGTCCACCAGCACCTGTTTGAACACACCGCCTGCACCGATCACCAGCAGAATAATGCCCGCCGGTTGCAGCGCATGGCCGCAGATTTCCATCACGCGATCTTTCGGCATCCCCTGGCGCATCGCCAGGCCGTAAATCGCCACCAGGCACGCCACGAGGATCGCCGTGAACGGGTGACCGATAAATTCCAGCCAGTCATACAGGTTGCTGCCTTCGGTAACGAAACGCGCAGCGATGGTTTTCATTCCCACCAGCACCAGCGGCAGCAGGATCAACGACAAGCTGAACGCGAATGACGGCATTTTGCCTTCGCCAAGATGTGGCTCGCTCACGTCATCAGGAATATGCAGTTCGACATAACGGCTGATGAAGTTGCCCCACAGCGGGCCGGCAATCAGCATGCCCGGAATGGCTGCGCACAGGCCGATCAGGATCATCCAGCCGAAATCAGCGTGCATCTGCGAAGCCAGCAGCATCGGCGCAGGCCCCGGCAGCAGAAACGCCGCCGCTGCCGCAACACCGGCAAACAGAGGAATCACCAGTTTCACCAGGTTGGTGCCCGTATGGCGCGCCATTGAGAAAGCAACGCTGATCAGCAGCACAATCGCCACTTCAAAAAAGAGCGGCAATGCGCAAATCAGCCCGGCCAGACCAATCGCATAATGCGCGCGGCTGTGGCCGAAAGATCTCAACATCTTGACGGCGATTTGGTCCACCGCCCCGGTTTCATGCAGAATTTTGCCGAACATTGCGCCAAGCGCGACCACAATGGCCAGAAAGCCGAGCGTTCCGCCCATCCCTTTTTCCATGGTCTGCGCGATTTTAATCAGCGGCATACCGGAAAAGAGCCCTGCACCAATAGAAACCACCATCAAAGCGACGAAAGCGTGCATACGCGCTTTCATCACTAAAAACAGCAGCAACAGCACGGAGCCGACTGCTGTTAAAACCAGTGTTAATGTACTCACTGCACATTGCCTTTGTTAATAATCTCAATGGTGCTGGCAACAACACCTTCCAGCGGCTGGTCGATATCAACGACCAGAACATCGCGCTCGTCTGCACCCGGCTCTTCAAGGGTGTCAAACTGCGTGACCAGCATTTGCGTTTTAAAGAAGTGGCCCTTACGCGCCTTCAGACGGCTTTCGATAACCTCGAAATCCCCTTTCAGATAGATGAAAGAGAGGTTCGGGTTACCGTCGCGCAGCAGATCGCGATAGTGCTTTTTCAGTGCCGAGCAAACAATCAGCGACACTTTATTGGTGCGCTGCATGGCGAAAGCGGCATCGTTCAGCGCCTGCAACCACGGTTTGCGGTCATCGTCATTGAGCGGCTCGCCGGAAGCCATTTTCATGATATTGCTGCGCGGATGGAGGAAATCGCCATCGAGAAACGCGGCATGTAACTGATGCGCCACTTCGCTGGCGACAGCAGATTTGCCACTGCCTGAAACGCCCATCAGGACATAAATGTGGTGATCAAAGTTCGTCGTGCTCAAGGGTAGCCCCCACAAAGTGCAAGAGTGAATTGTTACGGGTAACTGTTATCGGTAACATTGTCCTGCCGGGGTCTGGGAGAAGCAATATCCATTCGTGCCAGAGATAAATAAGTGTGAGCTACTTCAAATTTGTCAGACTAAATAGATCCACCTGGTGACAAAGTGAAACCTAAATCTAACATTTTCGGCGTAACTGCTTCACCGCGAATGCGCGCCAGTAAGCGCTCTGCGCCAATGCGTCCCATGCGCTCACGTGGCGTCAGGACGCTCGCCAGACGTGGCTCCATCACCTGGCCGATATCGTGACCGTGGAACCCGGCAATCGCCATATCTTCCGGGATCCGCAGCCCCAGACGCTGGCACTCGAACGCGGCGCCGACGGCAAGGTCATCGTTGGTACAGAAAATCCCGTCCAGTTGCGGGTACTCGCGGCGCGCCTGACGCATCAGTTCTATCCCTGACGTATAAGAGGATGACTGCTCCATCATGACGCTATACGGCGTCAGCCCGGCATCCAGCATCGCCTGCTCGTAACCCTTCTGTTTGATGATAGTACGTTCGTCCAGACGTGCGCCGAGATATGCCACGCGCCGGTGGCCGCGTGCGAGAATAGCGGCGGTCATCTGCCGCGCGGCTTCGAAGTTGTCAAAACCCACGGCGATATCAATGCACGGCGAGCGGCTGTCCATCAGCTCCACCACCGGAATACCCGCAACCTGAATCATCTTCAGCGTGCGCGCGGTGTGTTTGCGTTCAGTGAGGATCAGCCCGTCGATATTCCACGAAAGCATCGATTCCAGACGTTCTTCTTCCATCTCCGGTTTATAACCGTAGTGGGCAAGCATCGTCTGATAGCCGTGCGCATCGGTCACGCTTTCAATACCGCGTAACACTTCAGCGAAAACCTGGTTGGTCAAAGAGGGAAGCAGAACACCAATAGCCCGGCTGGTGGCATTGGAGAGAATATCGGGAGCGCGATTGGGAATATAACCCAGTTCATCAAGCGCAGCGGCGATTTTGCCACGTAATGCCTCGGAAACCTGCTCCGGGTTACGTAAGAAACGGCTGACCGTCATTTTGGTCACGCCAACGCGATCGGCCACATCCTGAAGTACGGGTCTTTTCTTTTTCATCGTCCTGACATTTTTATCTGAGTGAGAGTTTCTCAGTTTATCACGGACAATGCGCAACCTTCCGGTAATAACCGAAAGGTTGCGTTATTTATTCAACTAAATCAGATCAAACCGGCGGCAAATCGAACAGCAGAATTTCACTGTCGCTGTCGGCATGAACCGAAATAGCCTGCTCGTCCCAGATTGCCAGACCATCGCTGGTGGTCGCTTTAGTGCCATTAATGGTCACGCTGCCTTTCACCACCTGGATCCAGACGCGGCGTTCAGCGGCAATCTGATGGACAGACTGCTCATCTTTCAACAGCGCCCAGCGGTACAGTTCCATATCCTGGTTCACTTTCAGCGAACCGTCGCGGGCATCCGGCGAAAGCACAAGCTGTTTGCCCTGCAGGGCGTCGAAGCGGCGCTGTTCGTAACGTGGCGTGATACCTGTTTTTTCCGGAATGATCCAGATTTGGTACAGACGCAGACGATCGGTGTCGCTCGGGTTGTACTCAGAGTGACGCACCCCGGTACCAGCACTCATAATCTGGAATTCACCGGCGGGCACCTGCTCTTTATTGCCCATGCTGTCCTGGTGTTCAACTGCGCCTTCCAGCACGTAGGTCAGGATTTCCATGTCTTTGTGCGGATGCGTGCCAAACCCCTGGCCCGGATCGATCACGTCATCGTTAATCACGCGAAGAGCCGAGAAACCCATGAAATTCGGATCGTAATAATCGGCAAAAGAGAAGCTATGCCAGGAATCCAGCCAACCATGATTTGCGTGGCCGCGGTCGTTTGCTTTACGTAAATAGATCATCTTTTTTACCCCCGTATGTTTTCGATGGGGTAAGTGTGGACGCAAACGACAGGCAATCATAGAGGGTGAAAATTGACTCCTCTGTTCAAAAAAAATGAACAATCACAGAGGAGCCATTTGTACTTATTTCGCGAGGGTTATCGTGGCCGGAGAGGCCTGCTCAAAGGCGCGTTCGAGCAACTCAAGGTTGGTGAGAACTTCAGATTCCTTGACGTAATTTGGCGCCCCGGTTGTCAACGTTTGATAGAGCGCATCATAGACGCGGCCATAGTCGCCGGTTTCCGGCGCAACCTCTTCGCGAACCGTTTCGCCCGCCGCATTCACATACTCCAGAATGCCAATACTGTCGTCAGCGGCAAAGCCTGGTTCCCCCGGCATGATATTGGCTTTCAGGCTGGTTTCCTGCTGATCGATACCGTATTTGATAAACGACCCTTTCGTGCCATGCACAATAAATTTCGGGTAATCGATTTTTACCAGATGGCTGGTTTTCACGATGGCTTTTAAATCGCCGTAGAAGAGCTGAGCTTCAAAGGTATCGTCCGGATTGGCCTTGTTGCGCAGGCTGCGAATATCGTAGGCCGCATGATCGGGACGACCAAACAGCGAGATAATCTGGTCCATGGTGTGCACGCCGAGGCCATAAAATGAGCCATCCTGCGGCAAGCCGGGTTTGGTTTCCGCCACCGGGCGGTAATAGTCAAAGTGGCTTTCAATTTCAATAATATTGCCGAGCTTACCGCTTTCGATCGCTTTTTTAGCGGTCAGGAAGCAGGAGTCAAAACGGCGGTTCTGGTACGGAGAGACCGTCAGACCCTTGCTTTTCGCCAGTTCAAACAACGCGATCGCTTCCGCCATCGTCGGGGTAAACGGCTTCTCCACCAGCACGTTTTTCCCTGCTTCCAGCGCGCGCTTCGCATAGTCGAAATGGCTGTCGGCGTGAGTACAGACAATCACCAGTTTTACCTGCGGATCGAGCAGGATGTCGTCCAGATCGCTGGTGAAATGAATATGTTGATACGCGGGATGTTGTTCTTCCGGTTTTGCATGGCGGCGAAAGATGTGCGCCACATTCCAGCTCGCTTTCCGGTTGAGAACATAAGGAAGATGATAACGGGTCGTGCTTTTGCCAAACCCGATAAATGCGCAATGTAGAGTCATGATCCAGTCCTTGTTGAGGTGACTGTCACTACCATAGCGCAACTTCGAAAGCCGTGCCCCTCGCCCTTTTCTCAAAAGGCCGCCTTCGGCAAATGACAGGCAAAAAAAAGCCAGCACGCGGCTGGCTAAGAAATACTGGAAGCAATGTGAGCAATGTCGTGCTTTCAGGATTACCGCAACGGTTTCCCTGAATGCATGGCAATAATAATCATTATCATTCGCACTTGTCTACACCTTTTTGCAAAAAATGGCAGTTGACGCTTTTTATGAAAGCCCGGAAGGTATGGGTAAACCTAACCAAATGGAGAAGCAGGATGAGTGAGATAGTGATACGCCATGCCGAAGCGCGCGATGCCGAAGATTTACGTCAGTTCTATGCGCTACCTGAGGTGTATCACAACCTGCTACAGCTACCGCATCCACCTGCAGAACTCTGGGAAGATCGCCTGAAACCACAGCCAGGACGCCGTCAACTGGTCGCCTGCATTGATAATCAACTGGCCGGAAACCTGACGCTGATGGTGGAACAAAACCCGCGCCGCAGCCACGTTGCCACCTTTGGCATGGCGGTTTCGTCGGCGTTTCATAACCGTGGCGTCGCCAGCGCGTTGATGCGCGAGATGATCAACCTGTGCGACAACTGGCTGCGCATCGACAGAATTGAGCTAACCGTGTTTGTCGATAATGCTCCGGCGCTGGCGGTGTACCGTAAATTCGGTTTTGAAATTGAAGGCACCGGAAAACGTTATGCGCTGCGTAACGGTGAGTTTGTCGATTCGTACTTTATGGCGCGCATGAAAGCCTAAGCCATTCCCTCTCCCTGCGGGAGAGGGAAATCATTCAATATCCGGCCGTTAAATCATCCACCGAGCGCGGGTCCGACGCGCCATACAGTGTACCGTCCGGCGCCACCATAATGCTCTGCGTGCTGCCCATCGCCTCCTTCACCGCCACTTTTTGCCCCCTCTGTTCCAGCAGTTTCAGCGTATCCGGGCTAAAGCCTTTTTCGACGCGCAGCTCATCCGGCAACCATTGATGGTGGAAGCGCGGTGCGTTGGTGGCTTCCGCGACGTTCATCCCGAAATCAATGGAATTCACCACCATTTGCAGCACCGTGGTAATAATCCGGCTGCCGCCAGGGCTGCCGGTCACCAGCCAGGTTTTACCGTCTTTCAGCACAATGGTTGGCGACATCGACGACAGCGGCCGTTTGCCAGGCCCAACTGCGTTCGCATCGCCGCCTACCAGACCATACACGTTTGGCACACCGGGTTTGGCGGAGAAGTCATCCATTTCGTTGTTCATCAGGATGCCGGTATTACCGGCCACAATACCGGTGCCAAAAACCGTATTCAGGGTATAGGTGACGGCCACCGCCGTGCCCTCTTTATCCACCACCGAATAGTGCGTGGTTTGGTTGCTCTCGTAGGGTTCGAGCTTGCCAGGGCGGATCTGGCTGGAAGGGCGGGCTTTATTGAGATCAATCTGTGCGGCGATCGATTTGGCATACGCTTTGTTGGTCAGCGCCTGCCACGGCACTTTGACGAAGTCCGGATCGCCGAGATATTCGGAGCGATCAGCATAGGCGTATTTCTCCGCTTCGGTCATCACCTGTATGGCATCGGCGCTACCAAAGCCATATTTCGCCAGATCGAAGTTCTCCAGAATATTGAGGATCTCAACGATATGGATCCCGCCGGAAGAGGGCGGCGGCATGGAGTAAACCTGATAGCCGCGGTAGTCGCCGCTGATCGGCGTGCGCTCCACGGCTTTGTAATTGGCTAAATCTTCTTTGGTGATAAGCCCGCCGTTTTTGCTCATCTGCTGGGCGATTTGCTCAGCGATAGCGCCTTTGTAGAAGGCGTCCGGCCCTTTTTCCGCAATCATCTCCAGGCTTCTGGCCAGATTGCTCTGCACCAGTTTGTCGCCCTTTTTCAGCGGTTCGCCATCCTTCCAGAAGATCGCTTTACTGTTTTCATGATTTGGCAGCACTTCACTGCCGTAGGTTTTCAGATCGTTCGCCAGCGCATCGTTGACCACAAAACCCTGCTTCGCCAGTTTAATGGCCGGCTGCACCACTTTCTTCAGCGGCAGCGTACCGTACTTTTCCAGCGCCATTGAGAAACCTGCCACCGTGCCGGGCGTCCCGGATGCCAGATGTGAGGTCAGGGATTTTTTGCTGTCCGGGTTACCCTGATCGTCGAGGAACATATCGCGCGTGGCGGCGGCGGGCGCCATTTCCCGGAAATCGATCGCCGTGACCTTCCCCTCTTTGGTACGAATCAACATAAAACCGCCGCCGCCGAGATTACCGGCCTGCGGATGCGTGACCGCCAGCGCATATCCCACCGCGACGGCCGCATCAACAGCATTACCACCCTGCTTCAGAATATCGACGCCAACGCGCGTCGCGGCTTCATCTACCGAAGCCACCATGCCTTGCTTCGCAACCACCGGGTGGAAGACATCGGCTTCAACACCGTACGAGACCGGCGGCGGCGCGGTTGCCTGCCCTTCTGGCGGCGCAGCCGCAACGCTAAAACACCCTCCCGCTGTCAGCGCGGCAATCAGCATCCAACGCGCAAACTTCTGTTTCATCATCGTCGTTACTCCCAGGTAAGGGGCTACAGTTCCCGCTTAAGCCTGGTTCACAACTCTTAAAAAATCATTTTCATGAATGAAAGCAAGTAAACTGAAAGGAAGCCTCAACAGGAGGGAACAACGATGAAACATTTACTGATTCTGGCGGCTCTGCTGCCTTTTAGCGCCTTTGCACAGCCGCTAAACCCGACGAATAACCCAAACCAGCCGGGATATGTGATCCCCAGCCAGCAGCGGATGCAGACGCAAATGCTCAACCAGCAGCAACAGCAGCAGGGCATGCTGAGGCAGCAACAGCAGACGCAAAGCCGCCTGCAACAGCAAAATCTGCAAACGCAAATGAATAACAACTCACAGCGGATTAAACAGGCGCAGCCCGGCGCGCTTAACCAGGGCCAGCAAGTGCTGCCAAATACCGGTAGCGGAATGTTAAGCGGCGGAACGGCTTCTGGCGGGATGACGACGCAGCAGCATATGCTGCCGCAGAGTCAAAACGGCAACATGCTGCAAAGCACGCCGCCGTCGACCACCTCTCAATAACGGAAGTTCGGCCCGATATCGTCGATTTTATCGGTGCAGATGCTGTCCACACCCCAGCGCAACAGCTCGGCAGCGCGCGCGGGTTGGTTTACGGTGTAAACCAGAATGCGTAAGCCCGCGTCGCGCAACATGCGCACCCGCGCTTCATCCAGCAGTTTGTGATTGAGATGGATGGAGAGGCATCCGAGGCGTGTGGTCAGTTCCTGCCAGTCATCGCGCCACTCGTCAAGCAACAGGCCGCGCGGCAGTTCCGGCGCGGCTTGCTGAGCGGCTTCCAGCGCATCGATTTCAAACGAAGAGAGCAAGGGCGCGGTCATGCCTGCCCACAATTCGCGGGCGGCCAGCGCCACCACTTTGCCGGTCAGCGGACCGGTGCCGGTGGTGGGTTTGATTTCGATATTCGCCATCATGCCGTGCTGGCGGCAACGCTCCGCTACCTGCGAAAGCAGCGGCAGCGGCTCGCCTTTGAATTCGCCGCTAAACCAGCCGCCGGCATCCACTTTCAGCAAATCACTCCACGCCAGTTCGCCCGCCACGCCCCAGCCATTGCTGGTACGCTCAAGGTTGTCGTCATGCAGCAGGAAAATCTCGCCGTCTTTCGACAATTTGGCATCGAACTCAATCATGGTATGCCCGTAACTCGCGCCGACGTCGATTGCCGCCAGCGTGTTTTCCGGAGCCAGTTTCCCGCCGCCGCGATGGGCGACAATATGGGGATAAGGCCAGTTACTCATACGCGTTGTCCTGTTTCACCATCAAATAAGTGCAGGTGATTTTCCGGCAGATGCAGCCACAACGTGCTGCCCGCAGCCGGGCGTTCGTAATGCGATAAGCGAACCACCAGCTTCTGCTCGCCCCAGCGGCCGTGCGCCAGGTTGTCTGCGCCGAGCATCTCCAGCGTCTCCATCACCAGCGGAACGCCACCTTCGGCCTGTGAGCTTAACGCAATATGTTCCGGGCGGATACCCAGCGTCATTTTGCGCCCGGCGTAGCCGCGGTAGTACCAGTTGATCGGCAATGCCATACCGCTTCCCAGTTCAAAATGGGTGCCCTCGCTATTGATGCGGCCCTCCAGCAGGTTCATCGCCGGGCTGCCGATAAAGCTCGCCACAAAACGGCTGGCGGGTTTTTCATACACTTCCACTGGCGTTCCGATTTGTTCAGCAACACCTTTATTCATCACCAGCACACGTTGCGCCAGCGTCATCGCTTCAACCTGATCGTGCGTGACATACAGCGAAGTGGTGTTCAGGCGGCGGTGCAGTTGTTGTAACTCCAGCCGCATCTGCACGCGCAATTTAGCATCGAGGTTCGACAGCGGTTCATCAAAGAGAAACACCGCCGGATCGCGCACAATAGCGCGCCCCATCGCCACGCGCTGGCGCTGACCGCCGGACAACTCGCGCGGACGGCGCTTCAACAAACCATCTAGTTCAAGAATACGCGCCGCCTCCGCCACCCGACCGGCAATGTGCGCTTTGCCCATACCGCGGATTTTCAGCCCCCACGCCATGTTCTCTTCCACACTCATATGCGGGTAGAGCGCATAGTTCTGGAACACCATCGCAATACCGCGATCTTTCGGCTCCTTTTCGGTCACGCGCTGGGTGTCGATCCAGATATCGCCGCTGGAGACGCGCTCCAGCCCGGCAACCATACGCAGCAACGTTGATTTCCCGCAGCCCGACGGGCCAACCATCACGATAAATTCACCATCCGAGACGTCCAGCGTCAGCGGTTGAATCACCTGCGTTTTGCCGCTGTCCCAGCTTTTGGTTACAGCCTGTAATTTTAAACCTGCCATCTTATTTCTCACTGTCCACTAAACCACGCACAAACGCGCGCTGCATGGCTAAAACGATAACGACCGGGGGGATCAACGTCAGCAGCATCGCTGCCATCACCTGGTTCCATTGCGTGGTGCCTTCACCGCTGGCAATCATGCCTTTCACGCCCGCTACGGCTGTGCCGAGGTTAACGTCGTTGATAATCAGCAGCGGCCACAAATACTGGTTCCAGCCGTAGATAAAAGTGATCACGAACAGTGCAGCCAGGTTGGTTTTGGAAAGCGGCAGCACAATGTCGCGGAAAAAACGCATTGGCGAGGCGCCATCAATGCGCGCGGCTTCCAGCAGCTCATCCGGCAGGGTCATAAAGAACTGGCGGAACAGGAATGTCGCGGTGGCCGACGCCATCAGTGGCAACGTCAGGCCGGTGTAGCTGTCGAGCATCTTCAGGTTGGCGATCACTTCCACCGTCGGGAAAATACGCACCTCGACCGGCAGCATTAAGGTGATGAAAATCATCCAGAAGAAGAGGTTACGCAGCGGAAAGCGAAACCAGACGATGGCGAAAGCCGACAGCATCGACACCGTGATTTTGCCCACCGTGATCGCCAGCGCCATGATGAAGCTGTTGGTCAGCATCAGCCAGAATGGCGCGCTGTTTACGCCGACGCCGTTCATCCAGATGTTGCGCAGGTTTTCCCACAGGTGAGTGCCAGGAATTAAGGTCATCGGCGTGTCATAGACGGCGTTGATATCCAGCGTCGCGGTCACGAAGGCGACATACAGCGGAAACAGCACCACGACGACACCGAGAATAAGCATGATATGGCTGAACAGCGCCAGTCCGGGGCGATTCTCAATCATTGGTAGCGCACCTTACGTTCAACATAGCGAAACTGGATAACCGTCAGCACAATTACCAGCACCATCAGCACCACCGACTGCGCCGCCGAAGCAGAAAGATCCAGGCCGACAAACCCTTCACGGTAGATCTTATAAATCAACGTCGTGGTTGCCTGCACCGGGCCACCAGCGGTCGCGGCATCAATCACCGGGAAGGTATCGAAGAAGGCGTAAACGAGGTTCACCACCAGCAGGAAGAAACTGACCGGCGCGATGAGCGGCAGCGACAGTTTGAAGAAGCGGCGAACCGGCCCGGCGCCGTCAATAGCCGCCGCCTCGACCAGCGAGCGGGGAATCGATTGCAGCGCAGCGAAAAAGAACAGGAAGTTGTAGCTGATCTGCTGCCACACCGAGGTGAAAACCACCAGAAACATCGCCTGGCCGCTGTTTTGCGCGTGGTTCCAGTTGTAGCCGAACTGTTCCAGAAAATGGGTAATCAACCCGCGCCCGGGGTTAAACAGGAAGATCCACAGTACGGCGGCAACGGCTGGCGCAACCGCATAAGGCAGCAGCATCAGCGTCTGGTAGATACGGCTGCCGCGCACCACGTTGTCCACCAGCGCCGCAAAAAACAGCGAGACAAACAGGCCGCTAAAGGTCACCAGCGCGCTAAAACGCATCGTGGTCCAGAACGAATCCAGATAATAGCCGTCATGAAACAGCGCGATAAAGTTGTCCAGCCCGACAAACTGGCTGGAAAGCCCGAACGGATCCACGCTTTGTACCGAGTACCACAACGCTTCGCCCGCAGGCCAGATAAAGAAAATAATGGTGATAACCAGTTGCGGGGCAACCAGCAAATAGGGCAGCCAGCGCGAGCGGAACACCGGACGGGATGATGACATTGCGATTTGCTTCCTGAACCGTGTCGGGTGGCGCTCCGCTTATTCAGCCTGCAAGCATGTGCAGGCCGGGTAAGGCAAAGACGCCACCCGGCATTTCTACATTAGGACTTCGTTGACTGCTCGAAACGGCGCAGCAGCTGGTTACCACGCTCAACGGCAGAATCCAGCGCCTGTTGCGGGGTTTTCTTACCGGTCCACACGCTTTCCAGCTCTTCATCGACAACACTGCGGATCTGCGGCATGTTGCCCAGACGCAGACCTTTGGTGAACGCCAACGGCGGCTTGTTCAGCATCTGACGCGTAGCGATATCAGCCCCCGGATTTTTGTCATAGAAACCCTGCTTGCGGGTCAAATCGTAAGCGGCAGTGGTGATCGGCAGGTAACCGGTTTTCTGGTGCCATTCGGCAGCAATTTCCGGTTTCGTCAGGAAGTCGAGGAACTGCGCCACGCCTTTGTAGGTCGCGTTATCTTTGCCCTGCATCACCCACAGGCTGGCTCCGCCAATGATGGCGTTCTGCGGCGCGCCTTTCACGTCAGCGTCGTAAGGCATCATGCCCACGCCGTAGTTGAATTTGGCGTAGTGACGAATATCCGCCAGCGAGCCAGAAGAAGCCGTGGTAATGGCGCAATCACCGTTGTAGAACTTCTCGGTGGATTCGTCTTTACGCCCGAAGTAGCTGAAATCGCCCTTCTTGTTCATCTCTTCCAGCATGGCGATATGTTTCACCTGCTCCGGCTTGTTGAACTCCAGCACCGCATCAGTACCGTCGAAACCGTTATTTTTGGTCGCCACCGGCAGACCGTGCCAGGCGCTGAAGTTTTCAATCTGGATCCAGCCCTGCCAGCCGCTGGCGTAACCGCATTTCATTCCGGCCGCTTTCAGCTTCTCGGTGTAAGCGGCCAGATCCTGCCAGGTTTTCGGCGGCTGCTCCGGATCTAAACCGGCTTTTTTGAAGGCATCTTTGTTGTAGTACAGCACCGGCGTGGAGCTGTTAAACGGCTGAGAAAGCAGATGACCGGATTTAGAATCGGTGTAATAACCGGCAACGGTCGGTACGAACTGGCTTTCATCAAAGTTGATACCGGCATCTTTAAACACCTGATACACCGGCTTGATAGCTTTGGACGCCATCATGGTGGCGGTACCCACTTCATAAACCTGCAAAATGGCAGGCGCGTTACCGGTACGGAACGCAGCGATACCTGCGCTCAGGCTCTGCTCATAGTTGCCTTTGTAGACCGGAACAATTTTGTAATCCGGGTGTGTGTCATTGAAACGTTGCGCCAGGGAGTCAACTTCTTTACCTAACTCCCCTTCCATCGAATGCCAGAACGGAATGGTGGTTGCAGCCATGGCGTTGCCTGCAAAAACTAACCCCATAGCCAGACCCAAAGCGGTATGCCGTAACGTTGTCATTGTGATCTCTCTTGTTATGCGGGATGCGCGATATCACGCGTTTTTATGCTCGCGAGGTAACATGACACGCTCGAATTACAGAAAAATAACCTTTTAATTACAATCAGATGACAGCCAGGCGTCAGGAAAATGTCGAAGAGATGATGGTACGGTGACGGAAAAATGGCGGCTCATCGGCGATTCGATGATGCCGCCCGTAAAGGTAAAAAGGCTTCTCTGTCGCAGAGAAGCCTTTTTATTACATGAATCGCCCGGCGACTCAGCTTGTCAGGTATATCGACAAGCCGCCAGGATACTTGCCCGCATAAAATTTGATAAAAAAACCGGCCCCTGGAGGCCGGTTTAAATACTGTTACCTCAAGGAGTTACCCGCCGAGATAAGCGCTGCGCACCGCTTCGTTCGCCAGCAGCGCGTCGCCGGTATCTTCCAGCACCACGTGGCCGTTTTCCAGCACGTAACCGCGATCGGCGAGCTTCAGCGCCTGGTTGGCGTTCTGCTCCACCAGGAAGATGGTCATCCCTTCTTTACGCAGTTGCTCGATGGTGTCGAAGATTTGCTGAATGATGATAGGTGCCAGGCCCAGCGACGGTTCATCCAGCAGCAACAAACGCGGCTGGCTCATCAGCGCGCGGCCAATCGCCAGCATCTGCTGTTCGCCGCCGGACATGGTGCCCGCACGCTGAATACGCCGTTCATGCAGACGCGGGAACAGCGCATAAACCCGCTCAATGCGGCTCTGGAACTGTTCACGATCGGCGAAGAAACCGCCCATCGCCAGGTTCTCTTCCACAGTCATTCGTGAGAAGACACGACGCCCTTCCGGCACAATCGCCACCGCTTCACGCATGATTTTCGCGGTCTGCCAGTCGGTGATCTCTTTGCCGTCAAATATAATGTGCCCGCTGCTCGCACGCGGATCGCCGCACAGGGTGCCCAGCAGGGTGGTTTTGCCCGCGCCGTTAGCGCCGATCAGGGTCACGATTTCCCCCTGATTAATGTGCAGACTGACATCGTGCAGCGCCTGAATCTTGCCGTAGTGGGCGCTGACTTTGTCAAAAGATAACATCACTTTTTCCATCTTATGCCTCACCCAGGTATGCGCGGATCACGTCCGGATTGTTACGGATCTCTTCCGGCGTCCCGTTCGCCAGCGGCGTCCCCTGGTTCACCACATAAATCCTGTCGGAAATCCCCATCACCAGTTTCATATCGTGCTCAATCAGCAGAATGGTGGTGTTGTGGTTGTTACGCAGCTCGACGATCAATTCGTCCAGCTCTTTGGTCTCTTTCGGGTTCAGGCCGGCCGCAGGTTCGTCGAGCATCAGGATCTCCGGCTGCGTTACCATGCAGCGGACGATCTCCAGACGACGCTGGTCGCCGTAAGCCAGGTTACTGGCCTGGCGGTTAGCGTGGGCTAACAAACCGATACGCTCCAGCCACACTGCGGCGCGATCCAGCGCTTCACTTTGTGCGCGGCGGAATGACGGAGTTTTCAGCAGGCCGGAGAAGACGCCGGTTTTCAGTTGCTGATGCTGGCCAACCAGCAGGTTCTCAATCACCGTCATTTCACGGAACAGGCGCACGTGCTGGAAAGTACGCACCACGCCCATCCGCGCGATTTGCTGGCCCGGCAACCCTTCGAGGTGCTTATCACGCAGCATAATGGTGCCGCCGGTCGGTTTATAGAAACCAGTGAGGCAGTTAAATACGGTGGTTTTCCCCGCGCCGTTCGGACCAATCAGCGAAACGATCTCTTGTGGATGCAGATCCAGCGCGACGTTGTTCACCGCCAGCAGACCACCGAAGCGCATCATCAGACCGTTTACGGATAACAATGGCTGACTCATGCCTGCTCTCCTTTCGCTTGCCCGTTTTTCAATTTCAACTGCGGACGGGTCATCGGCAGCAAGCCTTGCGGACGCCAAATCATCATCAGTACCATCAAACCACCCAGCATCAACATGCTGTATTCATTGAAATCACGCATCAACTCGCGGGAAACCACCAGCAGGATGGCCGCGAGAATAACCGCAAACTGCGAGCCCATACCGCCCAGCACCACAATCGCCAGCACAAAGGCAGATTCGGCAAAGGTGAAGGATTCCGGGCTGACAAAACCCTGGCGGGCAGCGAACAGCGTCCCGGCAAAACCGGCAAACGCGGCGCTGATGGTAAAAGCGGTCAGCTTGATGCGCGTCGGATTCAGGCCCAGCGAGCGACAGGCGATTTCATCTTCACGCAGCGCTTCCCACGCACGGCCAAGCGGCATACGCAGCAGGCGGTTAATGACAAACAGCGTGACCACGACCAGCAACAGCGCGACCAGATAGAGGAAAACCACGCGGTCATTCGGATCATAGGACACATGGAAGAAGTTGCTGAAGGTATCCCAGCCGCCTTCTCGCGCAGTGCGGCTGAATTCCAGGCCGAACAGCGTTGGTTTCGGGATCTGGCTGATGCCGTTCGGGCCGCCGGTAATTTCGGTGTTATTCAACAGCAAGATGCGGACGATTTCACCGAAGCCGAGCGTCACAATCGCCAGATAGTCGCCGCGCAGACGCAGAACCGGGAAGCCCAGCAGGAACCCGGCAGCCGCGGAAACCAGCCCCGCCAGCGGCAGGCAAGTCCAGAAACCCAGCCCGTAATAGTGGTTCAACAGCGCGAAGGTATAGGCACCGATGGCGTAAAAACCGCCGTAGCCCAGCACCAGCAGGCCGGAAAGCCCCACCACTACGTTCAGTCCAAGGCCGAGGATGATATAAATCATCGTCATAGTGGCGATATCCACCGTGCCGCGCGACACCACAAACGGCCACGCCACGGCGATAACCAGCAGCGCCAGCAGGAACAGTTTCTGTTTTACCGTTGAGCCATCGATAGCCGGCAGAACGAATTTCGGACCGGAAACGCCGCGCAGGCCTTTCTGTAACAGCGGTCGCAGCAACTGGAAGAAAAAGACCACGGCAGTACCGATGATGATCCACTGCCAGCGGATATCCGCAGCGGTGTTCACCACCAGTTTGGTGCCATCCAGCTCAAGCTGGACACCCATAAAGACGCCAGCCAGCACGAAGAACATCGCGGCGGAAAGCAGCGCCATCGCAAAATGCATCGGTTTCATACTTTTTCCACCTCCGGGCGGCCCAGGATACCGGTAGGCATTACCAGTAGCACCACGATCAACAGCGCGAACGAAACCACATCTTTATATTCCGTACTGAGATACGCAGAGCAGAGCGATTCGGTAACACCGAGGATCAGCCCGCCAATCATCGCGCCAGGAATGCTGCCGATACCGCCCAGCACCGCTGCGGTGAACGCCTTCATCCCGGCCATAAAGCCGATGTAGGGGTTGATCACGCCGTAGAACTGGCCCAGCAACACACCAGCCACCGCCGCCATTGCCGCACCGATCACGAAGGTCAGCGCGATAACGCGGTCGGTGTTAATGCCCAGCAAGCTGGCCATTTTCAGGTCTTCTGCACAAGCGCGGCAGGCGCGACCCATACGGGAGTAACGGATAAACAGCGTCAGCGCCAGCATCGCCACGAAAGTCACAATCCAGATCACCAACTGCATGGTGGTGACAGAAGCAGAGAAGTTTTCGCTGCTGCCGACAACCCACTGGCCGTTGAACAGGCTCGGCAGCGCCACATCGCGCGAACCTTCGGTCAGGCTGACGTAGTTTTGCAGGAAGATGGACATGCCGATGGCGGAGATCAGCGCAATCAGACGCTTGGAGTTACGCACCGGGCGATAGGCCACCCGTTCGATGCTCCAGCCGTATGCGCTGGCGATCACGATGGCGCCAACAAAACCGGCGGCGACCAGCAGCCAGCTGCTGTCGATGCCCATCATCATCAGCGCGGCGATGATCATAAAGGAGACATAGCTACCGATCATGTAAACCTCGCCGTGGGCGAAGTTGATCATGCCGATGATGCCGTAAACCATGGTGTAACCAATGGCGATCAATGCATAGGTGCTTCCCAGCGTTACGCCGTTAAACATCTGCTGCACAAAATAGAGAAACTGCTCGGACATAACTTAACCTTCTTAAAACTTCCCGGACATTGCGCCCAGGAAGCGGGATGACAGTTATTTCGCCACAGAGGACGAACCATCGGCGTGCCATTGGAAGACGCCAAACTCAAATCCTTTCAGATCGCCTTTTTCATCCCAGTTCAGCGGCCCAATCACGGTTTTAGCCCCGTTGGCTTTTAAATCTTTGATAAGCGTCAGCGGATCGTCGCTGCCGGTACGCTCCAGCGCGGTCGCCAGCGATTGCACGGCAGCGTATGTGATCCACACATATGGCCCGCTCGCATCTTTCTTCTGCGCTTTCAGGGCATCGACGATGCTCTGGTTCGCCGGATCCTGGTCATAGCGCTTCGGCATCGTCACCAGCATGCCTTCCGCCGCATTGCCCGCGATGTTAGACAGAGAAGCGTTACCCACGCCTTCCGGCCCCATAAACTGGGTTTTCAGTCCGCTGGCGCGCGCCTGGCGCAGCATTTGTCCCATCTCCGGGTAATAACCACCGTAGTAGACAAAATCGATATTTTCTTTTTGCAGACGGGCGATAAGCGCGGAGAAATCTTTCTCCCCGGCGGTGATGCCATCAAAAAAGACAATGTTTGCGCCGCCAGCTTTCAGCCCTTCCTGCACGGAACGAGCAAGACCTTCTCCGTACTGCTGCTTATCGTGAATGATGGCGATACGCTGCGGTTTAACCGAATTCAGAATGTATTTCGCGGCGGTCGGCCCCTGCGAAGAGTCCAGCCCGGCGGTGCGCATAATGTGCTGATAGCCGCGCTGAGTCAGTTCCGGATTCGTCGCGCCTGGCGTGATCATCAGAATACCTTCGTCTTCGTAGATATCAGATGCAGGCTGCGTGGAGGAGGAGCAGAGATGGCCAATTACATATTTCACACCGTCGTTAACGATTTTGTTCGCTACGGCAACGGCTTGTTTCGGGTCACAGGCGTCGTCGTACTCAACAGCAACCAGTTTGTCGCCCTTGATTCCGCCTTTGGCGTTGATATCGTGGATAGCCTGGCGCGCGCCGTTAAATTCCATGTCGCCCCACTGCGCAACAGGACCGGACATCGCCCCAACAACCGCCACTTTAATATCCTTCGCCACGGCCGCGTGAGACATCGCAAGTGCAACCATTCCCGCGATTAATGTCTTCGCGTTCCTTCTCATTGTTGTAAATCCCCATTCGTGATGTCGTGTAATAATTTTGTTTTTTTATGGTTAAAAAGCATTCTGTACTTTTAATGCACAACGCTATTTTTACCAGCGCCTTTAATGGTTTAGCGCAGTTTTTTGGCAAAAACCAGACTAAATCCTCTATTTTTCAGGCGATTAAGCACAGATAATATTCTGTATTTAATCGGAGATAAACAAAAAAAGTCCCATTGCCAGCATAAAATAATGGTACATAAAGCGGAATAAATCACTACCAATCAGGTTAAAATGCTGCCTGCTTTTCGATCTCTAATGTTTCACACTGGCTGAACGTCTGCGGCAAAATTATTCACCTGCCGAATGAAAAATAAAAAACTACCCCTCTCCGGTCGATGAAATTGATTACACTCACACTATCTTTTGCGTTTTGGACAAGCTGTACATGAAATTGACTATCATCCGACTGGTAACCTTTACCGAGCAGGATCATATTGATTTAGCGAAAGTCTGGCCGGAATACTCTCCTGCTTCCCTTGAAGTGGATGATGACCACCGCATTTATGCGGCCCGCTTTAACGATCGCCTGCTGGCTGCCGTGCGCGTCACCCTGCGCGGCACCGAAGGTGCGCTGGATTCGCTGCGCGTGCGCGATATCACTCGCCGTCGCGGCGTTGGGCAGTACCTCGTTGAAGAAGTGATTCGTGATAACCCCAGCATCACCAGTTGGTGGATTGCTGATATTGGTGTCGAAGATCGCAGTGTGATGGCGGCGTTCGCTCAGACGTTGGGCTTTACCGCGCAGGAAAATGGCTGGGAAAAACGATAAAAAATTCCGGGTAGCGTTTGCTTACCCGGCATAGAAAATAACGATCTTCTGACCAGGAATTTCGTGTCGCAGGAAGCCGGCAAGTTCGCTCATCCCCGGAAGCTTACTGAAGTAAGTGACCGGGGTGAGTGAATGCAGCCAACGCATCTGTGGCGCGAAAGGCGACGGTCAGTTCATAAAATTACTTAGCGTCAGTCGCCGTACCGTTCGCGTGCCAGGTAAACACACCAAACTCAAAGCCTTTCAGATCGCCCTTCTGATCCCATGACAGCGGCCCCATCACGGTATCAACAGTGTGCCCTTTCAGGTAAGTGGCAATCGCGTCCGGTTCCGCAGTCTGGTTCAGACCTGCCGCCAGAGACTGCACGGCTGCGTAGGTGGTCCACACGAATGCGCCGCTCGGATCCTGTTTCTTCGCTTTGATAGCATCAACAATCGGTTTGTTCGCCGGGATCTGATCGTAGTTCTTCGGCTTCGTCACCAGCATGCCTTCTGCTGAATCGCCCGCGATGTTAGACAGGGAGACGTTCGCTACGCCTTCCGGCCCCATAAACTGGGTTTTCAGGCCAGCTGCGCGTGACTGACGCAGGATCTGCCCCATTTCCGGGTGATAGCCGCCGTAGTAGACGAAATCGATGTTCTCTTTCTTCAGACGCGCCACCAGCGTGGAGAAATCTTTCTCACCAGCGGTGATACCGTCAAAGAACACCACGTTGGCGCCGCCTTTTTTCAGGCCGTCCTGCACCGCACGCGCCAGACCTTCACCATACTGCTGTTTGTCGTGGATGACCGCGATGCGCTGCGGTTTCACTTTATCCAGAATGTATTTCGCAGCGGTCGGGCCCTGATCGGAATCCAGGCCAGTCGTGCGCAGCGTCAGTTTGTAACCGCGCGCGGTCAGCTCCGGCGCTGTCGCCGCAGGCGTGATCATCAGAATACCTTCGTCTTCATAGATATCAGACGCAGGCTGAGTAGAAGAGGAGCACAGGTGACCGATAACATATTTGATGCCGTCGTTGACCACTTTGTTGGCTACTGCAACCGCTTGTTTTGGGTCACACGCATCGTCATATTTTACCGCTACCAGTTTGTCGCCTTTGATGCCGCCCTTCGCGTTGATGTCTGCGATAGCCTGCTCAGCGCCGGTAAATTCCTGGTCGCCATACTGCGCAACCGGACCGGACATCGCACCGACAACGGCAACTTTAATATCTTTGGCGAATGCCACGTTGCTCATTGCTAACGCAATACATCCTGCCAGTAACGCTTTGCCCTTCATTTTCATCCTGAGTTTCCCCATTGTTATGGTTATTGCATTTGTTGTGATGTTGTTGTGTGGCACATTATTTTGATTACCATCATAAGCAAAGAATATGATAGTAGTTATTAGCCATTCTGCCGGTGCCTTAGCAGCATACTCTGCTAAAACATACCCCATTTTTCAGAATATGGAATAACAATTTTGAAGGTTATGCGACAGAGTGATGACACGCTGTAAAAAAGCCGCCCATAAGGCGGCTGAATACTTAGCGGGTCAGCGACTGGTGGATAATATCCAGCGCTTTGCGGAACTGAACTTCCGGAATGGTTAACGGATAGAGGAAACGGATCACGTTGCCGTAGACACCGCAGCTCAGCAGCAGCACACCTGCCGCCAGCGCCTTGTCCTGTACCTGTTTGGTAAATTCAGGCGATGGCGCACCGGTACTGGGATCGTTAAATTCCACAGCCACCATCGAGCCCTGCGAGCGGATATCCGCGATGTACGGGCACTGCGCTTTTGCCTGCGTCAGCACTTCCACCAGATGTTTGCCCAGATGGTTAGCGCGTTCACAGAGGTTCTCTTCGTCAATCACATCCAGCACCGCGTGTGCTGCGGCCACCGCCAGCGGGTTACCAGCGTAAGTGCCGCCCAGCCCGCCAGGCGCAGGCGCATCCATCACCTCTGCACGCCCTGCCACCGCCGATAGCGGCAACCCGCCCGCCAGGCTTTTCGCCATGGTGATCAGATCCGGTTTAACGTCGTAATACTCGGTCGCGAACAATTTGCCGGTACGGGCAAAGCCGCTCTGCACTTCATCAACAATCAAAAGAATGCCGTGGTTGTCACACAGTTTGCGCAGCGCGTTCATGAAATCCGCTGGCGCCACGTTAAAGCCGCCTTCGCCCTGAACCGGCTCCAGCAGGATGGCCGCAACCTGATCCGGCGCGATATCCGCTTTAAAGATGCGTTCGAGACTTTTCAGCGCATCTTCGGTACTGACGCCATGCAGCGCATTCGGATATTGTGCGTGGTAAATCGAGCCGGGGAACGGACCAAACCCGATTTTGTACGGGGCAACCTTCCCGGTCAGCGCCATGGTCATAAACGTACGGCCATGAAAACCGCCGCCGAAGGTAATCACGCCAGGGCGTTTGGTGTAAGCGCGGGCAATTTTCACCGCGTTCTCCACCGCTTCCGCGCCGGTTGAGAAAAACGCCGTTTTCGCCGGGCCATCAACGGGCACGCGTTCGTTAATACGTTCCGCCAGCGAAACATAGCTTTCGTAAGGAACGATTTGGTAAGCGGTGTGCGTAAATGCCTGCAACTGCTTTTCCACCGCAGCCATTACTTTCGGGTGACGATGCCCGGTATTGAGCACCGCGATCCCGGCAGCGAAGTCGATGACTTCGTTGCCTTCGACATCCCATAATGTGGCATTTTCTGCTTTTTCCGCATAAAACCCGCACATCACTCCAATACCGCGCGGCGTCGCCTGTAAACGGCGCTGATGTAGTTCGTTATTCTTCACCTGATTACCCTCGTCTGTGTTCGTTGTTGCTGCGTCTGTTGTGAAAACATGACATAAGTGGTTCTATAATCGAGTACCAGTTTTGAATAATTGAGGGATCCAATTGCGCTCACTCGTCTCTGACTTGCTGCAGCTGCGTCTGGACGAGCAGCACGAAGGCAAGCTGCATAAGAAATTATATAACGCGATTCGCCTGTCGATACTCGACGGTAGCCTGCCGACACAAAGCCGACTGCCGCCGAGCCGCGATTTAGCCGCGCAACTGAATCTGTCGCGCAATACGGTGCTGACGGTGTATGAGCAGCTACTGGCCGAAGGGTATGTCGTTTCCCGTACCGGCAGCGGCACCTTTGTGGCCGGTACCGTCCCGGATAGCCTGCTTTCCGCGCCGCTGACGCCTGGTGAAAAACTCAGCGCCAGCCTGCCTTCACAGCTTTCCGCCCGCGGTCAGCATCTGCTGAGCCACAGCAATGCCAGCGCGCGCCAGTGGGGCGCGTTTCTGCCTGGCGTCCCGGATATCAACGCTTTCCCGCATGCGCTGTTGCGAAAAATACAGTCTCGCGTAAGTCGAAAACCGCAGGCAATACAGCTTTCTTATAGCAACGCTGGCGGCAGCATCGCGCTGCAGCAGGCTCTGGTGGAGTATTTGCGGGTCACGCGCTCGGTTCGCTGTAGCGCGGAGCAGATCCTGATTACGGAAGGCATTCATCAGGCCATCGATCTGGTATCGCGCATGCTGTGTAATCCTGGCGATCTGGCGTGGATTGAGGAGCCCGCCTACTGGGGAATTCGTAATGTGCTGGCAGTAAATGGCGTTAACTTGCAGGCCATCGAAGTTGACAGATCCGGGATGAATCCGCCGGAGCCGGGCGATGCGCCGCCGAAACTGATTTTCGTCACGCCCTCGCACCAGTATCCGCTGGGCTGCGTGATGAGTCTGGAACGCCGCCAGCGGCTATTAGCGCTGGCGCGGCAAACCGGGAGCTGGATTATTGAGGATGATTACGACAGCGAATTTCGCTTCTCGGGCCAGCCCATTCCCGCCCTGCAGGGGCTGGTGGACGATGCGCCGGTGATTTATACCGGTACGTTCAGTAAAACGCTCTACCCTGGGTTGCGGCTCGGTTATCTGGTGTTGCCGCGCCCGCTAATGCAGGCGCTTAAAACCGCGCATGCCGAGCTCTATCGCGGCGGACGTTTGCTGGATCAGGAAGCGCTGGCGCAGTTTATCCGCGAGGGGCATTACACGGCGCATATTCGCCGGATGCGATTGCTGTACGCCCGGCGCCGAGCGCGGCTGGCGCAGCTTATCACCGATTATCTTGGCAAAGAGGCGCTTAGCGAGTTTAACGATAATGCCGGGCTGCATCTGGTGCTGTCGTTGCCTGCTGCCTGCGATGATGTCGCGCTGGCGCAAACGGCTAACGCGCGAGGCATTCTGGTACGGCCACTTTCGCGTTATTACAGTGGCGACACGCCCGCGCGCGGCCTGTTGATGGGATTTGCGGCGATGGAGGAAGAAGAGATGGAGCCAGTGTTTGCCGAGCTTGCAGAACTGATACGCGAAGCGCCGGGAAGCAAAAACGCAGCGCGTTAAAAAACAAAAAGCCGGGCGAGGCTTGCGCCGACCCGGCTTGTTCACTGCATACGCTTACGCTTCGATAGCGGCGCGCAGTTTTTTCATCGCGTTCTTTTCCAGCTGTCGTACACGTTCGGCGGAAACACCATAACGGTCAGCCAGCTCCTGCAGCGTAGACTTGTTCTCTTCGTCCAGCCAGCGGGCGCGGATGATCTGCTGGCTGCGTTCGTCCAGCCCTTTCATCGCGTCGGTCAGCTTGTTCGCAGCCTGTTCTTCCCAGTTGTCGTCTTCAATGCCATCGGCAAAGTTCGACGATTTATCCTGCAAATAGAGCACCGGAGCCATCGGCTGGCTGTCCTGGGCGTCATCGTCCGGGGACATATCAAACGTCATGTCCTGCGCCGCCATACGCGATTCCATTTCGCGCACGTCTTTGCTGGTCACGCCCAGTTCACGGGCCACCATTTCGACTTCGTCCTGGTTAAACCAACCCAGACGCTGTTTCGCTTTACGCAGATTAAAGAACAGTTTGCGCTGTGCTTTGGTAGTTGCCACTTTCACGATACGCCAGTTGCGCAGCACATACTCGTGGATCTCAGCTTTGATCCAGTGCACGGCGAAGGAAACCAGTCGCACACCCACTTCCGGGTTGAAGCGACGCACAGCTTTCATCAGGCCGATATTACCTTCCTGGATAAGATCCGCCTGCGGCAGACCATAGCCCGAGTAATTACGAGCAATATGAACAACAAAGCGCAGGTGAGACAGAATCAGCTTTTTCGCTGCTTCCAGATCGCCCTGGTAATGCAGCTTTTCAGCCAGCGCCCGCTCTTCATCAGCCGTCAACATCGGCCATGCGTTAGCGGCCCGGACGTAAGATTCCAGGTTACCAACAGGGGCTAAAGCTAAAGTTTGCATTTCTTTGGTCATTCAAATCCTCTCAATTTACTTTCCACTGGCGGCGGTCTGTCCCCATCAGGCAACAAACATGCCAGTCCTTATGAGCAACGAGATTAGCATTCACACTTTTATCAGACAGTGATTTTATCCACAAGTTCCATGTCGCCTTGTGTATAAATTACGCACAAATTGTGACATCTGGATGAAAAAGCCGGTGCAAGGAAAACATCAGAAAGGGGCGATACGCTTTCCCTGCTACGGGAATACTTCATTGCAGGGAAAGAGTATACCAGAGTTTTTTTAATCGGGAGTAAAGTGACGTAAATGTTGCACCGTCGCCAGCCAGGCGGCTATCCAGCCGATCATCGAACAGACCAGCAGCAGCAATAAGCACTCGTCAAAAGACAAGCCGCTTAGCTCGAACTGAGTGCCAAACACTTTCGCCACTTCGGTAACGGCCGAGGAGAGCCGCATCACCAGAATTTCCGACAGGATCAGCGATAAAAACGCGCCGGAGAAGCCGAGCAGCGCGCCGCCATACAGGAACGGACGCAGGATAAAACCGTCCGTTGCGCCGATCAATTTCTGCACGTTGATGGTGTCGCGGCGGGCAAAAATACTCAGCCGCACGCTGTTGCCGATAACCAGGAAGACGGCCGCAACCATCAGTAGGCCTATCATCGCCGACACGCGCCCGACCAGCCCGGTCAGCGACGCCAGACGCGCAAACCAGCTATCGTCCATACGCACTTCATCAATGCCCTGGAGATGAGAGATGCGATCGCGCAGCGTGTTCAGTGAATCCGTGCTCTGAAAATCCAGTTTAGGAACCACTACCGCCACGGCGGGCAGCGGGTTCTCTTCCAGCATATCCAGCGCACCGCCAAACCCGGACCAGTTACGGAACTCGCCAAGCGCATCTTCGCGAGAAAGATAATTCACCTTCTCCACGCCCTGTTCGGACTGGAGCTGGGCGACCACCTGCTGTGCGGCGTTATCATCCAGCGTTTTGTCGAAATAGACGGTGATCTGCGGCGACGGATAGTACTGCGACGCCGCCTGGTTGACGTTTTTGTAGACCATATAGCAAACGCTCGGCAGCGTCAGCGAGATGGCAATCACCATCACCGTCAGGAACGTTGCCAGCGGTTTGCTTTTCAGATCCTGTAACGCGCCGTGCCAGGCGTAGCGAACCTGCTCGTTAAACACATTGGTTTTACGTGATGGCGGTTTGTTCGTCGCTTTACCACGGCGTGGAGTCGTGCGATTACCCTCGCCGGAGCCGGCGGCGGATTTACGGAAACGGTCAAGCCGGCTGCCAAACTGCCGGATATGATTTAATGCGTCGCGCTTATTCACCCGCCGGGCCTCCATGCAAATGGCCATCGCTCAGGGTCAGCATGCGATACGAACGCCGGGAAATCAGCCCCAGGTCGTGAGTCGCCATCAGTACCGTAACCCCAACGCGGTTAAACTCTTCGAACAGACGTAAAATCCCTTCCGACAACGCGTCGTCCAGGTTACCGGTCGGTTCATCTGCCAGCAGCACTGCCGGTTTATTCACTACCGCGCGGGCAATGCCGACGCGCTGCTGTTCACCGCCGGAAAGCTGAATCGGGAAGCTTTTCGCTTTATCAAGCAGCCCGACCTTATCCAGCGCCGCCGACACACGACGACGAATGTCATCACCGCTCGCGCCAGCGATGATCAGCGGAATCGCCACGTTGTCATACACCGTGCGATCCATCAGCAAGTGGTGATCCTGAAAGATCATGCCGATCTGGCGACGTAAAAACGGCACTTCACGGTTCTTCAGACGGCTAATGTCGTGGCCGCTGAACAGGATTTTCCCGGTGCTTGGCCGCTCAATCCCGCAGATAAGCTTCAGCAGGGTACTTTTCCCCGCGCCGGAGTGCCCGGTCAGAAAGGCCATCTCGCCTGGTTGCAGGTGGAATGTCACCCCCTGCAACGCTTGTCTCCCACCGAGATAGGCTTTGCTGACATGTTCAAAGCGAATCATTGTTAATCCTCTCGGGCAAAAAGCGCCTCAATAAAATCGCCCGCGTTAAACGGACGCAGATCTTCGATACGTTCGCCGACACCAATGTAGCGGATCGGAATACCGAACTGATCCGCCACCGAGAAAATCACGCCGCCTTTGGCGGTGCCGTCGAGTTTGGTCAGCGTGATGCCGGTAAGACCAACAGCTTCGTGGAACAGTTTGGCCTGGCTTATCGCATTTTGCCCGGTGCTGGCATCAATCGTCAGCATCACTTCATGGGGAGCGTCTTCGTCCAGCTTTTTCATGACGCGGACAATTTTCTTCAGCTCTTCCATCAAATGCGATTTGTTCTGCAAACGCCCGGCGGTATCGGCAATCAACACATCAATATTGCGCGCTTTCGCCGCCTGAATGGCGTCAAAAATGACCGAAGCGGAATCCGCGCCGGTATGCTGGGCAATCACCGGAATATTGTTGCGCTGGCCCCAAACCTGCAACTGCTCAACCGCGGCCGCGCGGAAGGTGTCGCCCGCCGCCAGCATCACCGATTTGCCCTGCTGCTCGAACTGACGCGCCAGCTTACCGATGGTGGTGGTTTTACCCACGCCGTTAACGCCAACCATCAAAATCACAAACGGTGTTTTGCCTTCAATATTCAGCGGCTCATCAACCTTCGCGAGGATGTCGCTCATTTCCTCTTTCAGCAAACCATAAAGTGCTTCTGCATCGCGAAGCTGCTTACGGCTTGCGCCTTCCGTCAGGTTGGTGATGATTCTGCGCGTGGTCTCAACGCCAACATCCGCAATCAGTAGCTGCTCTTCCAGCTCTTCAAACAGATCATCATCGATTTTTTTACCGCGAAACAGACTGATAAATCCGGAACCCAGATTTTCTTTTGTTTTCAGCAAACTGCGTTTCAGACGCGCGAAGAAACCCTCTTTTGTCGGTTTCTCCTGCTCCTGCGCTGCGTCCTCTGGCGGCACAACCATCACCGCTTCTTCCGCGGCTTCAGCGGCCAGCGCCTGTGCGTCCAGCTCTTCATCGCTCAGCGGCGCATCTTCTTCCACCAGCGGTTCAGCTTCCGTCTGCCACTCTTCCGCGCCGATCTCCTGCTCTGCGACCTCTTCCGGCAGCGGCAGTTCTTCGTGTTCAACCTGAAGCGCCTGCTCTTCGACGACAGGCTCCGGCTGCGCCTCTTCGTGCGCCAGCTGTTCGCTGACCTCAACAACCTCTTCGGCAAATTTTTCGCTGTCGGCGGCAGGTTCAGTTGCCGGTGTCTCTTCGACCGGCTGCTCAGTTACCTGCTGTGATTCGGTTTGCGCCTCTTCGGCCTGTTCTTTCTGCCCAAAGCCGAGCCAGGAAAAAAAGCCACGTTTCTTCTCATTTGCCATTGGCGACTACACTCCCGCTGTTGATTCATGGCGCAGCCCGTCTTACATGACAGGGACTGAAAACATTTGTTAATTAGTCGGATAGTCTAACACTTTCCTCAACTCGCATCACGGCCTGAGGATTAGGGTTTAACGTCCTTCGTCAGACCGCTAGAATAGCAGGCCGAAATGATGAGCAAAGCGAAAACCATGAAGAAACCTAACCGTGCCGCCAGCGGCCAGATACGCATTATTGGCGGGCAGTGGCGGGGCCGCAAATTACCGGTTCCGGATAGCCCCGGCCTGCGCCCAACCACCGATCGCGTGCGGGAAACCTTATTCAACTGGCTGGCGCCATCCATGGTTGATGCGCACTGTCTTGATTGCTTTGCCGGAAGTGGCGCATTAGGGCTGGAAGCGCTCTCGCGCTACGCCGCCAGTGCGACCCTGCTGGAGATGGAGCGCAGCGTCGCACAGCAGTTACAGCAAAATCTGGCGACGCTGAAAGCCGTCAACGCCAAAGTGGTGAATACCAATACGCTGGCCTATTTAGCAGGCCAGGGCACGCCGTACACCATTGCCTTTATCGACCCGCCGTTTCGTAAGGGGATGCTGGAAGAGACCGTGCGCCTGCTGGAAAACAACGGCTGGCTCGCCGATGACGCATTAATTTATATCGAAAGTGAAGTCGAAAATGGCTTACCGCCGGTGCCAGCGCACTGGCTTCTGCACCGGGAGAAAGTCGCGGGCCAGGTCGCGTATCGTTTATATCACCGCGAAGCACCACAAGGAGAGAAGCATGCCGCTGCTGATTAATCTGGGACGCCTGCTGATGCTTTGCGTCTGGGCCTTTCTGCTCTGGAATCTGATCCAGCCGTTTCCGCGCCCGTTGAACATTTTCGTCAACGTCGCGCTGGTCTTTACCGTTTTCATGCATGCCTTACAGGCGACAATGCTGAAAACCGCGTTGCCGAAAGAGGGCCCGCAAATGAGCAAAGCTGAGCAGATCCGCATTTTCCTGTTTGGCGTGTTTGAGCTATTGATTTGGCAGAAAAAACTAAAAGCGAAGAAGTAACGTTATAGCCCGGAGGCATCTCGCTTACCGGGCTTGTTCAAAGCCGACAAAACGTGACCCTTTATAGCTCAGCACGCCTTTGTCGCCGACCGTCAATGCATGATATTGCTGCGCATCAACGCGAAAAACCATCTCCAGCCCACCACTTTGCGGTTTGAAACGCGCTTCATAACGCATGGCGCTGCCCGCCGGGATCTCCTGCTGCTGGCGCGTACGGCGATCATTGAGCGGTTTTTCCCGCTTACTGCTCACCACCACGTTTTTTTGCTGTAGCGGAGCCGCATCGTTATCCGCCTTTTCCCGCCGCTGTTGAACATAGCGAAAAGAAGCGAGTACGACGATCAAGCCAATGACAAGAATGAAAAAAAGCGGTGGTTTACTCATGACGGCGCCCTGTCAGAAAAAGCGGAATTGAGCTTATCGCGGGTGAAATAGCATTGTCATCCTCCTTTTTCCGCCACTACACTGAACAGGAGAGATTTACGCAACAATAACAGATACAGGGACTTAATTATGCTGTGGTCATTTATCGCTGTCTGTTTGTCCGGCTGGTTGTATGTCGATGCGTCTTATCGCGGCCCGACCTGGCAGCGCTGGGTTTTTAAACCCGTCACCCTACTGCTCCTGCTGTTGCTGGCCTGGCAAGCGCCAATGTTCGACGCCATCAGTTATCTGGTGCTGGCTGGCCTCTGCGCCTCGCTGGTTGGTGATGCGCTAACCTTGCTGCCGCGACAAAAAATGCTCTACGCCATCGGCGCTTTTTTCCTCGCCCATCTGCTTTACACCATTTACTTCGCCAGCCAGATGACACTCTCCTTTTTCTGGCCGTTGCCGGTGGTGCTGCTGGTTATTGGCGCGTTGCTGTTGGCGGTGATCTGGACGCGCCTCGAAGAGCTGCGCATGGCCGTATGTGCCTTTATCGCCATGACGCTGGTGATGGTCTGGCTGGCAGGCGAACTGTGGTTCTTCCGCCCTACCAGCCCTGCGCTGTCGGCGTTTGTCGGTGCGGCGTTGCTGCTGCTCGGCAATATCGTCTGGTTGGGGAGCCACTACCGTAAACGCTTCCGTGCCGATAACGCCATCGCTTTGGCCTGCTACTTCGCCGGACATTTTCTGATCGTCCGTTCGCTGTATATTTAAAAGGCTTGACTCTGGAGTCGACTCCAGAGTGTATCCTCCGGTTAATGAGAAAATTATCATTCACCGGAGGATGCTATGCCGACCCCCACTTCGCCCGCCGACACGAAAAAAGCCCCACAGTTTGCGGCAATAAAACTGCGCCCGTTGCCGGAGAAACCGCAATCCTGCTGCGCTGATGGTGCCTGCGAAAGCAAGGCGAAACCGGCGCTGAGCGCGGAAGGCGAACGCTATAGCTGGCTGGTGTCTGGTATGGACTGCGCCGCCTGCGCCCGCAAAGTGGAAAATGCTGTCCGCCAGGTTGAAGGCATTGGCCAGGTTCAGGTGACTTTTGCGACAGAAAAACTGATCGTTGTGGCCAACGGCGATGTGCGCGAACGCGTCGAGCAGGCAGTTCAGCAGGCTGGCTACCAGTTGCGCAGCGAGAACAGCACGCCCGAGCCAGCACCTTCGCGGCTGCGGGAAAACCTGCCGTTGATTGTCCTGATGGTAATGATGGCGCTCAGTTGGGCGCTGGAGCAGTTCAACCATCCCTTTGGCCAGGCGGCTTTTGTCGCCACCACGCTGGTCGGCCTGTGGCCGATTGCCCGCCAGGCGCTGCGCTTAATCAAAAGCGGTAGCTGGTTTGCTATCGAAACGTTAATGAGCGTGGCGGCGATTGGCGCCCTGTTTATTGGCGCAACGGCGGAAGCAGCGATGGTATTGCTGCTGTTTCTGATTGGCGAACGCCTTGAAGGCTGGGCTGCCAGCCGCGCACGCCGCGGCGTAAGCGCACTGATGGCGCTAAAACCGGATACCGCCATCCGCTTGCGTAACGGTGAGCGCCAGACGGTCGCCGCCAGCGAGTTACAGCCAGGCGACACCATTGAAGTTCCGGCGGGTGGGCGTTTACCCGCCGACGGCAAGCTGGTGTCGGCATTTGCCAGTTTTGATGAAAGTGCCCTGACCGGCGAATCGGTGCCGGTGGAACGCACTTGCGGCGAATCAGTACCGGCCGGTGCCACCAGCATCGATCGGCTGGTGACGCTGGAAGTGGTATCGAAGCCCGGCGAAAACGCTATCGACCGTATCCTCAAGCTGATTGAAGAGGCCGAAGAGCGTCGCGCGCCAATTGAGCGCTTTATCGATCGCTTTAGCCGCATCTATACACCGGCGATTATGGCAGTAGCGCTGCTGGTCGCGGTTGTGCCGCCGCTGCTGTTCGCTGCGCCGTGGTTACCGTGGATCTACAAAGGGCTGGCATTGCTGTTGATCGGTTGCCCGTGCGCGCTGGTGATCTCTACGCCAGCCGCGATTACTTCCGGGCTGGCAGTAGCTGCACGGCGTGGCGCGTTAATCAAAGGTGGCGCGGCGCTGGAGCAACTTGGTCGCATCCGCCAGGTCGCATTTGATAAAACCGGCACGCTGACCATTGGCAAACCGCAGGTTGTCGCGGTCACGCCGCTGGCAGGGATCGACGAAGCGGAACTGCTGGCGCTCAGCGCCGCCGTTGAACAGGGTTCCACTCACCCGTTGGCGCAGGCTGTTGTACAGGAAGCACAGCGCCGCCAGTTGCCGATTCCGACGGCGCAAGCGCAGAGAACACTGGCCGGAAAAGGGATCGAAGCACAGATTGACGGGCAATATATTCGCATCAGTGCACCGGATAAACTGCCGCAAGATACGCTGGGGAACCTGTTAGCACACATTCATCAGCAGGAGAGCCTCGGCCAGACGGTGATTGTGGTTGAGCGCGATGGCGAAGCGATTGGCACGCTGGCGTTGCAGGATACGCTGCGTGATGACGCCAAAGAAGCGGTTGCCGCGCTGCATGCGCTGGGCGTTCAGGGGGTGATCCTGACCGGAGATAACCCGCGCGCGGCGGCAGCGATCGCCGGGGAGCTGGGGCTGGATTTCCGCGCCGGTCTGTTGCCGGAAGATAAAGTGCAGGCGGTACAGGCGCTGAATCAGCGTTCACCGCTGGCGATGGTAGGCGATGGCATCAACGATGCGCCCGCCATGAAAGCCTCAACCATTGGGATTGCGATGGGTAGCGGCACCGATGTGGCGCTGGAAACGGCGGACGCGGCATTAACGCATAACCGTCTGATCGGCATTGGGCAGATGATCCGCCTGGCGCGTGCGACGCACAGCAATATTCGCCAGAACATCGCCATGGCGCTGGGTTTGAAAGCTATCTTTCTGCTGACGACGTTGCTGGGAATGACCGGGCTGTGGCTGGCAGTGCTGGCGGATACCGGCGCAACGGTGCTGGTGACAGCCAATGCGTTGCGCCTGTTACGCAGCAAAGATTAGTGGCTTTTACGCACCACGTACCGATACGGCAGTGATTCGGTTTGCCCGGCAACCAGCTCGTGCTCCATAAAACGACAAAAGCCGGGAATATCGCGGGTGGTTGCCGGATCGTCGGCGATAATCAGCAATGTTTCGCCAACCTGCATATTGCGCACGGTTTTGCGCACCATCATTACCGGCTCCGGGCAACGTAAACCCTGCGCATCCAGCGTATGGTCAGCAGTGGAAAAGAAATCGGTCATCTTCATCTCGCAAGGGAAAAAACCGCATTAGTTTACGCTGCCTTTTTTGTGACGCAAGCAAGGTTAACGATTGCGTTAAAATTAACCATTGCATCCGGCAATAGTTGCAGTATCATGCGGCGGCTCTGCGTGGCAGAGCACAAAAAAGTACTGGGTTCCCTCACCCCATTTACCAAAAAGGTCACAATATGACGCAATTTTCATCCTCACAGCGCATGAAAGCGCTGGTCTGGCTTTCGCTTTTTCATCTGCTGGTGATTATCTCCAGTAACTATCTGGTGCAGCTGCCGGTCGCCATTTTTGGTTTCCAGACCACCTGGGGCGCATTCAGTTTCCCGTTTATTTTCCTCGCGACAGATTTAACCGTGCGCATTTTCGGCGCGCCGCTGGCAAGACGCATTATTTTCGCCGTGATGGTGCCTGCGCTGCTGGCCTCTTACGTGATCTCTTCGCTGTTCTATATGGGAAGCTGGCAGGGTTTTGGCGCACTCGCGCATTTCAACCTGTTTGTCGCCCGTATCGCCAGCGCCAGCTTTATGGCCTATGCGCTGGGGCAAATTCTCGACGTGCATGTGTTTAACCGCCTGCGTCAGAATCGCCGCTGGTGGCTTGCGCCTGCAGCCTCCACCGTATTCGGTAACGCCAGCGACACCGTTGCGTTCTTCTTTATTGCTTTCTGGCGCAGTCCGGATGCGTTTATGGCGCAGCACTGGACGGAAATCGCGCTGGTGGATTACAGCTTTAAAGTACTTATCAGCATCGCCTTCTTCCTGCCGATGTACGGTGTGTTATTGAATATGTTACTGAAAAGGCTGGCAGACAAATCTGAAATTAACGCGTTGCAGGCCAGTTAAGAGTACCGCTAAGCAGATGTGATAAGATGGAGCGCTGAGCCGTTATGGCTGTTTATTGAAAGGAAGAAGTCAATGCGCAATCTGGTTAAATATGTCGGTATTGGCCTGCTGGTCGTCGGGCTGGCTGCCTGTGATAACAGCGACAGCAAGAAGCCGGTTCAGGCCGCTTCAGCTGAAAGCAATGCAACAGGCCAGCCGGTAACGCTGCTTGACGGCAAGCTCAGCTTTTCGCTGCCGGCGGATATGACCGATCAGAGCGGCAAGCTGGGCACCCAGTCTAATAATATGCACGTTTACTCCGACGCCACCGGCCAGAAAGCGGTGATCGTTATCGTTGGCGACAATACGCAGGAAGATTTAGCGGCGCTGGCGAAACGTCTGGAAGATCAACAACGTGTCCGCGACCCGCAGTTGCAGGTTGTGACCAATAAAGCGATTGAGATCAAAGGCCAGACGCTGCAACAACTCGACAGCATTATCTCGGCCAAAGGTCAGACAGCCTGGTCTTCCGTGGTGCTGGGGAAAGTCGACAATAAACTGCTGACCTTGCAGGTCACGCTGCCGGCAGATAACCAGCAGCAGGCGCAAACCGCCGCAGAAAACATCATCAATACCATCGTGGTGAAATAATCACGCTGCGAGTGGTAAAAAGGGAACCTGCGGGTTCCCTTTTTTATTGCCGAATGGCACTGTCGGCCCGATAAACAGAGCGCTAGCGGGCAATCATCCCACCGACACCGGCTTTTGTTTTAATCGCCAGGCTAACAACAAGGCGATTGCCACCAGCCCTGCCGCCGCCAGATAAATCGACGACACGCCCGCCCATGCCATCAGCAACCCTGCCAGCGGACCGGTAATACCCAGCGATAAATCCATAAACACCGTATAGGTCGCCAGCGCGGAACCCTGGTTATTCTGCGGCACCGCTTTCACGGCTACGACGCCCAGCGCCGGGAACACCAGCGAGAAACCGGCGCCGGCAAGAAACACACCGAGTTTTGCCATCCATGGATCTACCGCCAGCCCCACCAGTACCAGACCGAGCGTTTCGACCACAAAACAGATCATCGATACATTCAGGCCGCCAAAACGGTTGATGCCATTCGGTATCAGCAAACGGGTGCCAACAAACGCACAGCTGAACAGCGTCAAGGCAAATGCCGCGCCGTCCCAGCCTTTGGCCGCGTAATAGAGCGTGATGAAGGTCGCTATCACGCCAAACCCTGCCGAACCCAGCGCCAGTGCCATGCCGTACGGCAAGACGCGCCCCAGCACAGCGCGAAACGGCAGTGGTTTGCCTTTGCTGGCCTTCACACTCGCCCGCGGTAATGCCAGCACAATCGCCAGCAACGCAATGCCCATAATGGCTAAAGACAAACCCTGTAACCCACCATAGCGGTAACAGAGTACGCCGAGCGGCGCACCCACCGCCATTGCGCCGTAGCTGGCAATGCCATTCCACGAGATCACGCGACCAATATGAATGGAACCGACAACGCCCACGCCCCACAGCGTCGCGCCGGTCCCGGCAAAGCTCTGGCCGATACCCAAAATCACACGCCCGAGGCCCAACAACACCAGGCTTAATATGCCAGGGCTGCTGCCCATTGCCGCCAGCAAGTAACTGAGACCGCTAAGAAAGGCACCGCACAGACCAAAGATAACGACCTTTTTCGGCCCCAATAAATCGGCATAGCGCCCGGCATGCGGTCGGCTGAGCAGCGTGGCGAAATATTGCAGGCTAATCACTAACCCGGCCCAGAAGGCGCTATAACCCATCACATCATGGACATAGCCAGGCAGCACCGCCAGCGGCAGTCCAATGGTGAGATAACTGGCAAAGTTAAAAATAACGACGGACAAAATCCGCAGATTGAGGCGCAATCCGCTAAGCGCCGGTTCAGCGGCATTTTCAGGCATGAAGTTTGACCCAGAGATTCACAACAGTGTTTCACTATTATCACGTCAGGGCGCAGAAATCAGCACCCACTTTAAGAATATCTCTGTCGGGCGAAGACGTTACGGGGCACTACACTTAACGGGCGTGATGACAAAAGGAATGCCGAATGACACAACCTCAACCGGACCAGGCAGGTCTTCATATTCTGTTAAAACTGGCAGCACTGGTGGTGATCCTCGCCGGGATCCACGCCGCCGCTGACATTATTGTGCAACTGCTGCTGGCGCTCTTTTTCGCCATCGTCCTTAACCCACTGGTGAGCTGGTTTATTCGCCGCGGCCTGAAACGCCCGGTCGCCATTGCAATTGTGGTGCTGGTGATGCTGATTTTCCTCACCGCACTGCTCGCGGTGCTTGCCGCATCGGTGAATGACTTTATGACCCTGCTGCCGAAATACAATCGCGAATTCACGCGCAAATTTCTCCAGTTGCAGGATGCTATGCCCTTCCTCCGGCTGCATATGTCGCCAGAGCGCATACTGCAACGCATGGACTCCGAGCGGTTAATGACTTTCGCAACGTCCATGGCGACTCAGCTATCGAACGCGATGGCCAGCATTGTGCTACTGGTGATGACCGTGGTGTTTATGCTGTTTGAAGTACGCCACGTTCCCTACAAAATGCGTTTTGCCCTTACCAACCCGCAGGTGCATATTGCCGGGCTGCACCGCGCGTTAAAAGGCGTCTCTCACTATCTGGCGCTGAAAACGCTGCTCAGCGTCTGGACCGGCCTGATTGTCTGGCTGGGGTTGGTGTTGCTGGATATTCAGTTTGCGTTAATGTGGGGCGTGCTGGCTTTTCTGCTCAACTATGTACCGAATATCGGCTCGGTGCTCTCCGCGATCCCACCGATGATTCAGGCGTTGCTGTTCAATGGCGCTTACGAATGCTTGCTGGTTGGCGCGCTGTTCCTGGTAGTACATATGGTGATTGGCAACATTCTTGAACCGCGCATGATGGGCCACCGTCTCGGGATGTCCACGCTGGTGGTGTTCCTGTCATTGTTGATTTGGGGATGGCTGCTCGGACCGATCGGTATGCTCCTGTCAGTACCGCTGACCAGTGTCTGTAAGATCTGGATGGAAACCACCACCGGTGGCAGCAAACTGGCGATTTTGCTGGGGCCAGGCAGACCGAAAAGCCGCCTGCCCGGGTAAAATGCCTACCAACGGGGAATTTTTATATCTGTAGTCTCAGTTGTTAATCTTGATAAAATAAAAGCGCCCATATTCTTATGGGCGCTTTTATTTTTAAATCCCGCATCAGATAAATCGCAAAATTTACCTTAAGATGAGATAATAAACATAACAAATATATAACGTAATTAAATAGCCAATTATTAATCAAGAAACTCAGCAGTCATCGGTTCAACTAACCATTTGGGTTCTCATGCCTTAATAAAAGCTACCGTTGCGCAAAACATAATGGTATTTTATGCTCGTTCTGTAAAAGCCATATGATTCCATCATAAAAATCAAGGCAGTATCATTTACCTTCAGAACAACATCATTATTTCGCCTTAGCTTACGATATTAAATGTGTCACCAATCTTATATTTATTTGATACGGAGTTCTCATGAAAAAGATTGTTCAATTACTGACTGCGATTGCTGTCGTAGGTGCGCTGACAGGCTGCGCGCGTACAACCAGCATTCATAATATTACCACTCCGGTCAGTGCGGGCCATTCTCAGGCGCAGGTTCGTGCTGCGATTCTGAAAGCGGGTCAACAACGCCAGTGGATCATGACCGATGCAGGCCCTGGCGTAATCAAAGGCCGCCTGCAAAGTCGCGACCATGTTGCAGAAATTCGCGTTAACTACTCGGCAAGCAGCTATTCAATTAACTACGAAAATAGCCTGAACCTGAAAGCCTCAGACGGTAAAATTCATAAGAATTACAACCGCTGGGTTAACAACCTCGACAAAGATATTCAGCTGAATTTGTCCACAGGCGCTGCGCTTTAATTATCATTCTGCCTAAAGTCGGACCGGGAACGGTCCGATAATCAATGTGCTCTTAATTAAGGTTATGCACACCATGTATGAACAGGATCCCTTCAGCGCGCTGGAAGCGATAGCTGAAGCGCAGCGTATTGCTTTTGCCCCAATGTTATTTCAGACCGCGGTCTGTTTGCGGAGATTTGGACTGCTGGAATTTCTGGATAAACAAGGAAAGCGGGGCGCCACTCTCGATGAAGTTGTCGAAGGTTGCGAGGCAGATGAGTATGCCGCCAGCGTGTTGCTCGACATGGCACTTAGCGGGCGAATTATCACCCAGAGTGAAGATCGTTTTTATATCGCGAAGGTTGGACATTTCCTGCTTCATGATCCGATGACGCGCGTGAATATGGATTTTTCCCAGGACGTTTGCTATCAGGGACTTTATTTCCTTGAAGACGCCTTAAGACACGGAAAACCCGCAGGGCTGCGCGTATTTGGCGAGTGGCCAACGATTTATCCGGCTTTATCGCAATTACCAAACCCGGCCCGGGATAGCTGGTTCGCTTTTGATCATTATTATTCCGATGCGGCATTTACAGCGGCGCTGCCACATATATTCGCCAGCCAGCCTGTAAGGCTGTACGATGTTGGCGGCAATACCGGGAAATGGGCGATGACTTGCTGCAAATATGATGCAAATGTCACAGTAACCTTATTAGATTTGCCTGAACAAATTGCACTGGCACAGAAAAATGTTGATGCCGCAGGCCTTTCCGCACGGATTCATTTCCATCCGGTCGATATGCTTAGCGAAGCACCACTACCCAGTGAAGCTGATATCTGGTGGATGAGTCAATTCCTGGATTGCTTTTCTCCCGAACAGATTGTTGGGATGTTAAATAAAATAGCTGGCGTCATGAAGCCGGGTGCCAGACTGTGTATCATGGAACTGTTCTGGGATGCGCAAAAATTTGATGCTGCCGCATTCAGCCTGAATGCAACCTCGCTGTATTTCACCTGTATGGCGAACGGTAACAGCCGTTTTTACAGTGCAGAGAATTTTCTGCGCTATCTGGAAATGGCCGGATTCAGCATTGAAAAACGCCTCGATAATCTCGGGGTTGGGCATACGTTATTGATATGTCATAAAAAATAAGACAGAGCGGCAACTGTGCCGCCGTGATGCCTGACGGGCATCAATGGAAAAACCGTTTTTCGCGGATACGCGTTGATGAAATTTGCACTGAATATTACGGATTGGCTGGCCAGAGCACCGGGTTTGAGCGAAACAACACAGTGGCAACAATGGTCGCTGAGTGGTGGCGCCATCGATCCTGCACTACCGCAGGCGAAACTGGCCGCGCTGCCGATGATGACCGCGCGCCGCCTCAGTTCTGGCAGTCGTCTGGCTGTCGAATGCGGTATGACGCTAATGCGTCAGCATGCGGTGGATGCCGTCGTGTTTAGCAGCCGTCACGGTGAACTGGAACGCAACTATCGCATCCTGCAAGCGCTGGCGAGCGGACTGGATATCTCTCCTACCGATTTTGCCATGTCAGTGCATAACTCCGCAGTGGGTAATCTCACCATCGCCATGGAACAGCCAATTGTTTCATCCTCCGTTTCAGCCGGGCTCGACACTTTCCAGCAGGGGCTGTGTGAAACGATTTGCTTCCTGCAGGCTGGCTATAAACGCGTGTTGATGGTGGATTTCGACGGCAATCTGCCGGCATTTTATCATCCAGAATTGCCTCCGGATATGCCCACCTGGGCCTATGCCGTTGCACTGGTTATCGAAGCAGGTGACGCCTTTCAGTGCGTCAGCGAAGTGGCAGAAGGGAATGGCGAACCCCGATTGCCGCAAAGCGTGCAGTTTTTACAGCATTATCTGCGTAATGAATCTGCTTTCAGCATTACCGGAGAGCGTCTTAACTGGCGCTGGAGCCGCGCATGAGCCGTCTCAACTGGCTGTGGCGCTTACTCATGACCGGGCTGTGCTTTGCGCTGTTCGGCATCGGTGGTCTGCTGCTGTCGTTAGTCTGGTTTAATCTGCTGATCGTCGTTGTGCGTAACAAAGCAAAGCGGCGTATGTTGGCGCGCCGCAGCATTGCCGCCAGTTTCCGCCTGTTTTTAAACACTGCAAAGTTTACTGGCGCGCTGGATTATCGTATTGAGGGAATTGAAGCCCTGCGCAGCGAACGCGGTTGTCTGGTCATTGCGAATCACCCGACATTGATCGATTACGTTTTACTGGCCTCTGTGATGCCGGAAACTGACTGCCTGGTCAAAAGCGCGCTGCTCAACAACCCCTTCGTTAGCGGTGTCATTAAGGCAGCGGATTATTTGATCAACAGCCAGGCAGACACACTGTTGTCCGCCTGCGAACAACGTCTTCGACAAGGCGAAACCATATTAATTTTCCCGGAAGGCACGCGTACACGGCCCGGCGAAAAAATGACACTGCAACGTGGCGCCGCAAACATCGCCGTGCGCTGCGGTTGTGATTTACGCATCGTGGTTATCCACTGTAGTGAACATCTGCTGGACAAACACAGCCGATGGTATGACGTCCCACCACGCAAGCCGCTCTTTACCGTTAAAGTGCGGGAACGCGTGGCAATAAAACAATTTTATGATGCGGAATCGCAAGAACCGGCGCTGGCGGCAAGACAGCTTAACCGGCATCTTCTGCGTCAATTAACATCAGGTTTTGCACTTTTTTAGGAACGGATGATGCAACAGCTCTATCTTGAAATTAAAAATCTTATTATCAGCACATTGAATCTGGATGAACTCAGCGCCGATGACATCGAAACCGAGAGTGCGCTCTTCGGCGATGGGCTGGGACTGGACTCCATCGATGCGCTCGAACTGGGTCTGGCGATCAAAAATCAATACGCGGTGGTACTTTCAGCGGAAAGCGAAGAGATGCGCCAGCATTTCTACTCTGTCGCCACGCTGGCATCTTTTATCCAGTCCCAACGCGCATAAAACGGATTCGCTATGACCGAGAAAAACGAAATTTATCAGGAAGTTTCTGCACTTCTTATCAAGCTGTTTGAAATCGACCCGCAGGATATCTCTCCCGATGCCCGTCTGTACGAAGATCTGGAGCTCGACAGCATTGATGCCGTCGACATGATTGTGCATCTACAGAAAAAGACCGGTAAGAAAATCAAACCGGAAGAGTTCAAAGCCGTGCGCACCGTACAGGATGTTGTCGATGCCGTAGAACGTCTTCTGCGCGAAGAATAAGCCACCGTGTCTGGATCTCGTCTGGAAACGGGACTGAAGCTGATCGCCGCGTTATTGATGCTCTGCTGGCCCTTTGTGGTCTGGTTCGGCCTTGCGCATAACAGTCTGCACTGGTTGCTCCCTTTGATGGCCGTCATGCTGCTTTTCCGTTTGCGGCAAGCCCGACAAGCACTGGCGCCGATGCGCTTTGTTACGCGCAGCGTGGCGCTGACCGGTATCGCGTTGTGCGCAACAAGCTGGCTGCTAAAAACGCATCAGCTCTTGCTCTATTACCCGGTGACCGTCAGCCTCATCATGTTGTTGGTATTTGGCTGTTCACTGTGGAGCAAAATGCCGCTGGTTGAGCGTCTGGCGCGCCTGCGCACACCTGATCTTCCTGAGTCAGCCGTACGCTATACCCGCCGCGTCACGCAAGTCTGGTGTGTTTTTTTCATGTTGAACGGTGGGATCGCGCTGTTTACGGCGCTGTATGGCGATATGCGTCTGTGGACGCTCTGGAATGGCATGATCTCCTACCTACTGATGGGTTTACTGATGGCCGGTGAATGGCTGATACGCCGCCAGTTGATTAAACGAGAGATGCAATGAAGACTCTTCCCTTCACCGCCTGGCTAAGCTATTCGCGGGCCAATGACACGCCTGTCGCCTGGCTTGGCGACAGGACGTGGACGCTGGAAGACCTGCGCCACGATGTCGCTCAGCTTATGGTATGGCTACAGAAGCACGATGAGGAACGCTGGGCGCTGTGCTTTGAAAACAGCTACCTGTTTATCGTTGCGCTACTGGGCACGCTGCATGCCGGAAAAATCCCGGTGATCCCCGGACACTGCCGGGAATCGCTGCTGGCTGAGCAAAAATCACTCTTTCAGGGCGTCCTGAGCGATCACGCTTTACGCTGGGATGGCCCACATTCGGTGGTGAAGGCAAACACGATACACACAGCGCAAACATACGCATTTCCGCCACTTCGTGAAGGGGCATTTATCGAGCTGTTTACTTCAGGCTCGACCGGACAACCGCGCCGTGTCATCAAACCTGTAGCCTGCCTCGATCGCGAAGCGACGATCCTGGCCGCGCGTTTTGGTGACAAGCTGGCGGGCTGTCGTGTCGTCGCGTCGGTCGTGCCACAACATTTATACGGGCTGACATTCCGCATCTTCCTGCCCATGTCGCTCGGGCTGCAGCTACATGCCGCAATGCTCTATTACGCCGAGCAATTGGCCGCGCTGGAAAGCCATCATCGCTATGCGTTTATCAGCAGTCCCGCCTTCTTAAAACGCCTTGATCCCAGGCTAACGCCGCCGCCGGTAACCATCATTCTCTCGGCTGGCGGCATGCTGCCATGGTCAGATGTTCAGGAGACCGCCGCCTGGTGCGGTATTCAACCGGACGAGATTTATGGCAGCACGGAAACGGGAATTCTGGCCTGGCGGCACCGCCAGCAGGATATGATCCCGTGGCAACCTTTCCCGGGCGTCACGATTGTGCCGGAAGGCGACGCATTTCGCGCGCATTCACCGATTATTCACGAACCGGACGGTCTGTTGCTTGACGATATCCTGATCCTCGATGGCAGCGGGACGTTCCACATCGCCGGGCGTCGTGGGCGCGTCGTTAAAATCGAAGAAAAGCGCATCTCACTCAGCGAAATAGAAAAACGTGTACTTGCGCTTGAGGGGATTCGGGAAGCGGCAGCACTCCCCATCTCCCGTGGCGGGCGTCAGGGCGTTGGAGTGCTACTGGTGCTGGAAGAAGAAGCACGCCGCCAGTGGCTTAATTGCGACAGCAAAGCAATGGAACTCGCCTGGCGAAGGGCGCTGATTCCGTGGCTGGAGCCGGTGGCAGTGCCGCGCTACTGGCGCATCCTGGAGGAAATTCCCGTCAACAGTATGAACAAGCGTGTTTATGCGCAACTACAGGAGTTATTTCATGAAACCTCATGAAGTTGAACGCCGCCAGGTGTCGCCCGCTCACGCAGAAATCGACATCCAATTGGAGAAGGATCTGTTCTGGTTCCGCGGTCATTTCGCGGTTCAGCCGCTGCTACCCGGCGTGGCACAGCTCGACTGGGTGATGCATTATGTGGCGCTGATGCTCGCGCCCGGCTACCGTTTCCACAGTATTCAAAACGTCAAATTTCAGGCACCGCTACTGCCGGGAAATAGAGTCACGCTGATACTCGACTGGCAGGAACAGAAGCAGCAACTGAGCTTTAGCTACCAGCGCCATGTGGGCGAAGAACGCCATACCTGTAGCAGCGGGAAGATTCGCTTATGTCAGTGACATTTAACCCGTGTGTGGTCATTCCTTGCTATAACCACGGCGCAATGATGGCGCGCGTGATTGAACGTCTGCAACCGACAGGTCTGCACTGCTTTATCGTCGATGATGGTAGCGATGATGCGACACGTCAGGTACTGGAAACGCTGGCCAAAGAGCATGAAACACTGACTCTGACGCGTCTGGCGCAAAACGCCGGTAAAGGCGAGGCGGTGATTCGTGGTTTACAACACGCTGCCCGCGCGGGTTTTACCCACGCTATACAGGTGGATGCCGACGGGCAGCATGCGATTGAAGACATTCCCAAACTGCTGGAGCTGGCCAGACAGCACCCGCAAGCGCTGATTTCCGGCCAGCCTATTTATGATGACTCCATTCCCCGTTCGCGGCGTTATGGCCGTTGGGTCACGCACGTGTGGGTATGGATAGAAACGCTGTCTTTGCAATTGAAAGACAGCATGTGCGGTTTTCGCGTCTACCCCATCGCCTCAACACTACATCTTGCGGAACGCGTTACGCTGGGCAAGCGTATGGATTTCGACACTGAAGTGATGGTTCGCCTCTACTGGCAGGGAACGCCCAGCTACTTTGTCCCGACACGCGTGACTTATCCGCAGGACGGACTCTCTCATTTTGACGCGCTTAAAGACAATGTCCGCATTTCGCTGATGCATACCCGACTCTTCTTCGGCATGCTGCCGCGCATTCCTTCGTTACTGTTTCGCCGCTCCGGTTCGCACTGGGCTCAGCAGCAGGAGAGGAAAGGATTATGGGGAATGCGCTTTATGCTGCTGGTCTGGAGAGTACTTGGACGACGCGCATTCTCACTGTTGCTCTATCCGGTTGTTGCCGTCTATTGGATTAGCGCGGGTAACGCACGTCGGTCATCGCAGCTCTGGCTGGCGCGCGTATCCACCACCCTGGCGCTGCGTGGACTAACAGCACCAGCAAAACTCAGCAGCTATCGCCACTTTCTGCGTTTTGCCGAAGCCATGCTGGATAAAGTGGCAGGCTGGCGCGGCGAGCTCCAGTTAGGTCGCGACGTTGAATTTGCACCCGGCACTGAAGCAGCGATGGAGCTGGACGATAACAAAGGCAAGCTGTTGCTGGCGTCACATTTGGGCGACGTCGAAGCCTGTCGTGCGTTGGCGCAGCTACATAACAGCAAAGTGATCAATGCGCTGGTGTTCCATGAGAACGCACAACGCTTTAAACAGATCATGCAGGAGATGGCTCCCGAAGCCGGAGTGCACCTGATCCCGGTAACGCATATCGGCCCGGACACCGCCATGCTGCTGAAAGATAAGCTCGATAAAGGCGAATGGGTGGCTATTGTCGGCGATCGTATTGCCGTTAATCCACAGCGCGGTGGCGACTGGCGGGTATGCTGGAGCACTTTTATGGGCCACGCCGCACCCTTCCCACAGGGGCCGTTTATTCTGGCGGCGGCGCTGCGTTGCCCTGTGCTGTTAATGTTTGCCCTGCGTCAGAACGGCAAATTACGTCTGCATTGCGAACACTTTGCCGATCCACTGCCCATGCCACGCGCAACCCGGCAAGCGGCGCTGCGTGCTGCCGTCGATAACTATGCTTCACGCCTTGAGCACTACGCCCTGCAATCACCACTCGACTGGTTTAACTTTTTTGATTTCTGGCGGTTGCCCGACCACGTACCGCAAGCCATGGATAAGGAGTAAAGGTGTTAAACGATCCCCGTTTTACCGCCGAGGTTGCGCTGAGCGTTCCCTTTCATGACGTCGATATGATGGGCGTTGTGTGGCATGGAAACTATTTTCGTTACTTTGAAATAGCGCGCGAGGCGCTACTGAATCAATTTGATTACGGCTACCGCCAGATGAAAGCCTCGGGCTATTTGTGGCCGGTCGTGGATACGCGGGTGAAATACCGCGATGTACTGACATTTGAACAGCATTTCCGCGTGCGCGCCCGAATCGAAGAGTTCGAAAATCGCCTGAAAATCGCTTACGAAATCTTCGACGCCGCCAGCGGCAAACGCACCACCACCGGTTACACCATTCAGGTGGCGGTTGAGGAGAAAAGCAGGGAAATGTGCTTTGTCAGCCCGGCCATTCTGTTTGAACGTATGGGAGTAACACCATGAAATACTGGCCTCTGCTGGTGCTGTTTTTCGCCCCATTCGGCAATGCAGTGACGCTGGAGGAGTTGCAGCAGCGCTTTACCCAGCAACCCGTAGTACGTGCGCATTTTACCCAAACCCGAACCATCAAAGATCTGCCGCAGCCGTTGCGATCGCAGGGCGAGATGCTGATCGCCCGGGAGCAGGGATTATTATGGGATCAAACCACGCCGTTCCCGATGGCGCTGATGCTGGATGACTCGCGGATGGTGCAAATCATTAACGGTCAGCCACCACAGGTGATCACCGCGCAGAACAATCCGCAAATGTTCCAGTTTAACCATCTTCTGCGGGCGCTGTTTCAGGCCGATCGCAGGGTACTTGAGCAGAACTTCCGCATCGATTTTAAAGATGCAGGGACAGGTCGCTGGACATTGAAGCTGACGCCGATCACCACGCCGCTGGATAAAATTTTCGCCTCCATCGACCTGGCCGGGGAGCAGTATCTCGACAGCATTCGCCTGAATGATAAACAGGGCGATCTCACCGATATCGCTTTCTCCCAACACCGACTCACGCCCACGACGCTGACCGATGACGAACGCCAACGTTTTGCCACACACTAACTCCCCGCGCCCGGCACTGCTCTGGAGTGCCGTATGTCTGGTTCTGCTGGGCATATTGCTGGTACTGCTTCCCAAAGCGCGAATGAACAGCAGCGTGCTGGCAATGCTACCAACACAGACTATGGGCGCGCTGCCCACGGCATTGAATGACGGTTTTATGCAGCGCCTCGATAAACAGCTGGTCTGGCTGGTCAGCCCCGGTAAACAAGCCAGCCCCGAAGCGGCGCAATACTGGCTGACGCTGTTGCGTCAATCGCAGGCCGTTAATCATCTGAAAGGCGCGATGGATGCAGAGAGTCAGCAAGCGTGGGGAGCATTTTTTTGGCAGCACCGTAACGCGTTGCTCGACAGCGCAACCCGCGCACGTCTACAAAACGGCGGCGAGGCGCAGGCGCAATGGGTGCTGACTCAGCTCTACTCGGCCTTTTCCGGTGTATCAGGTAAAGAGCTACAAAACGATCCGTTGATGTTGATGCGCGGTGCGCAATTGGCAATGGCGCAAAATACGCAGCGACTGCGGCTGATGGATGGGTGGTTAGTCACACAGGACAATGAAGGCAATTACTGGTATCTGCTCCATGGCGAGCTGGCAGGCTCCTCCTTTGATATGCAGCAAACGCACCAGTTTGTGACCACGCTCGGCTCGCTGGAAAAGCGGTTGAAGACGCACTTCCCGCAGGCGCAACTGCTGTCTCGCGGCACCGTATTCTATAGCGATTACGCAAGCCAGCAGGCAAAACGCGATATTTCGACGCTGGGGATCGCGACGATCGTCGGCGTGATGCTGCTGATTGTTGCCGTGTTCCGCTCTCTGCGCCCACTGATGTTATGCCTGATTTCTATCGCTATTGGCGCGCTGGCAGGAACGGTAGTCACACTATTGATATTCGGCGAATTGCACCTGATGACGCTGGTGATGAGCATGAGCATCATCGGTATCTCTGCGGATTATACGCTCTACTATCTGACCGAACGCATGGTGCACGGCGCAGACGCGTCGCCATGGCAAAGCCTTACCAAAGTGCGCAATGCGTTGCTGCTGGCGCTGGTAACGACAGTTGTGGCGTATCTGATCATGATGTTGGCGCCGTTCCCTGGCATTCGCCAGATGGCAATTTTCGCCGCCACCGGTCTTAGCGCCTCCTGCCTGACCGTTATTTTCTGGCACCCCTGGCTGTGCCGTGGTTTGCCGGTGCGCCCCGTTCCGGCAATGACCTTGTTACTGCGCTGGCTGGCCGCCTGGCGGCGCAATAAAAAACTGTCAGTGGGATTACCGGTGCTGCTCGCGCTGCTCTCGCTTGCCGGGCTGGCGACATTGCGTATCAATGACGATATCAGCCAGTTGCAGGCATTGCCGCAGGATATTCTTACCCAGGAGAAGGCCATTACTTCGCTGACCGGACAGAGCGTCGACCAGAAATGGTTTGTCATCTACGGCCAGACGCCTCAGCAAACGCTGGAACGGCTGGAGTCCTTTATTCCGCAACTGGAACATGCCCGGGAGAAGGGGACAATTTCAGGTTTTCGTTACGTTCCCGTCAATTCGCTTGCGCGCCAGCAACAGGATCTAAGGTTACTCAAAAATGCGACCCCTACCGTTGCACAAACCTTGCAGAATGCTGGATTGCAGGCGGTTACACCCGATCTCAGCCCAATGACGGTCACGGTCGAGGAGTGGCTGGCCAGTCCGGCCAGTGAAGGCTGGCGTTTGCTATGGCTGACCCTGCCTGACGGGCAAAGCGGCGTACTGGTTCCCATTGATGGCGTAAAAGACAGCGCAGCGCTAAGCACATTGGCAGAGGCTAAAGCGGGCATCGCATGGGTGGATCGGAAAAGTGCTTTCGATACGCTTTTCGCGTTCTACCGTCTGGTCCTGACCGGGCTGCTCTTTGTCGCGCTGGCGGTCATTGCGGCCGGTGCAGTACTCCGCCTGGGCTGGAAAAAAGGGCTTATCAGCCTGGTGCCCTCAATTCTGTCGCTCGGATGTGGGCTGGCCGCGTTGTCGCTCAGTGGCCATTCGCTCAACCTGTTCTCCCTGCTGGCGTTGGTACTGGTGCTGGGGATTGGAATTAACTACACGCTATTTTTTAGTAATCCTCGCGGCACGCCACTCACATCCCTGCTGGCGATCGCGCTGGCGATGGCCACGACACTTCTCACTCTGGGTATGCTGGTCTTCAGCGCTACTCAGGCGATTAGCAGTTTCGGTATTGTGCTGGTAAGCGGCATCTTTACCGCCTTTTTGCTTTCACCGCTCGCAATGCCGGGTAAAAAAGAGAGAAAACGATGATCCGCACCCTCTGGACTGGCGTGGCACTGGCCACTGCCCTGCTGCTCACCGGATGCAGTCACACAACGCGCTCCTCCGACAGCGCCCGCCCGCAAGCATGGCTGGAACCGGGCACACGTATTACCTTGCCTGCGCCGGGCATTACTCCGGCGGTCAATTCCCAGCAGCTACTCACCGGCAGCTTTAACGGGCAAACACAGTCCCTGCTGGTGATGATGACTGCAGACGATAAAAAAATTACGCTTGCCGGGCTCTCTTCCGTGGGCATTCGTCTGTTTCTCGTGACGTATGACGAGCGTGGCATTCATACCGAGCAATCCATCGTCGTACCGCAATTACCACCGGCAAACCAGGTCCTGGCCGACGTGATGATCAGCCACTGGCCTATCGCTGTCTGGCAGCAGCAGCTCCCAAAAGGCTGGACGCTAACTGACACAGGTGACAAACGCGAGCTGCGCAATGCGCGCGGGAAGCTGGTGACGGAAATCACTTATTTACAGCGCAAGGGCAAGCGCGAACCGATTAGCATTGAGCAGCATGTTTTTAAATACCACATCACCATTCAATATCTGGGTGACTGAGATGATCTACATTTCCGCCATCGGCATGATTAATGCGCTGGGCCACACGTGTGATGACATTGCTGCCAACATGAGCCGTGGCGTTGCGCCGGGGATGATCCCCCGTAAAGGCTGGTTACAGGGCTATGAAGAAGTGATGCTCGGCGGTGTGGATGCCGCACTTCCGTCGATTCCTGAGGCGTGGCAGGCGCATCGCAGCCGCAACAACCAGCTTTTACTGGCCGCGCTGGAGCAGATCCAACCGACAGTAGATGAGGCGATTTCCCGCTATGGTCGCGATCGCGTGGCCGTCGTATTGGGCACCAGCACATCGGGTCTCGACGAAGGGGATAAACACGTTCATTACCTGCATAACGGCGAAGAGAGTCTGGCATGGCGCTACCCGCAGCAGGAACTTGGCGATCCTTCGCGCTTTTTAAGCCACTGGCTGGCGCTCAATGGCCCGGCATTTACCGTTTCCACCGCCTGTTCATCCAGCGCCAGAGCAATCATTAATGGTCAGCGCCTGATTAATGCGGGACTTGCTGATGTCGCCATCGTTGGCGGCGCGGATACACTCAGCCGGATGCCGGTCAATGGCTTTAACAGTCTTGAATCCTTCTCCCCGACATTATGCCAGCCGTTTGGCCGCGACCGTTGCGGCATCACCATTGGTGAAGCCGCTGCGCTGATGGTATTAACCCGCGAACCGCAGGCGCTGGCACTGCTTGGCTGCGGGGAGTCCAGTGACGCCTGGCATATTTCTGCGCCACATCCGCAAGGAGAAGGCGCGATCCGCGCAATAAATATGGCGCTAGCCCAGGCCAGCCTGACGCCAGACGACGTGGGTTATATCAATCTGCATGGCACTGCCACGATCCTTAACGATCAAATTGAATCGCAGGTTGTACATACGCGGTTTGGCAACCGTACACCTTGCAGTTCCACCAAACATCTAACCGGCCATACCCTTGGCGCGGCCGGTATCACCGAAGCGGCACTAAGCGCACTGATTCTGCTGCGCGATCTTCCATTGCCACCACAGAATTTCAGCCAGTCTCCGAGAGATACAACCTTACCGGAGTGCGGCCTGCTGAGCCAACCACAGCCACTTTCGCGCCCGGTGATTTTATCTAACTCCTTCGCCTTCGGCGGAAACAATGCCAGCATTTTGCTAGGGAGAGTGCCATGAGCCATTACCTTACCCCGGGTGCCTATTTACCTCACGACGCACCAATGATCCTGCTGGCTGAGGTTATTGCCGTCGAAGCTGATAGCGCCCACTGCCGCGTGGGCGTCGATAAGAATGGTGTTCTTGCGCCGTTTATTGATGCCGCAGGCAACTTGCCTGGCTGGTATGCGCTGGAACTGATGGCGCAAACTATTGGCGTCTGGTCGGGTTGGCATCGCCAGCAACGCGGTGCGGAAAACATTGCTCTCGGTATGGTACTGGGTGCCAGAGAGTTAACCTGTACGACGGGCTCATTTCCTGCGAATGCCGTGCTGGATATCCACGTCAGATTGCTGATGCAGGATGAACGTTTCGGCAGCTTCGACTGTACCATTCAGGCACAGGCCGCCACGCTGGCTTCGGGCCGGGTCAATACCTTCCAGCCGACAAAGGAAGAGTTAACGTCACTTTTTACTCAAGGGAAAACGGCATGAATCGTTCTGTATTGGTCACCGGCGCCAGCAAAGGCATCGGCCGCGCCATCGCCCAACAACTTGCCGCAGATGGCTTTACGATTGGCGTGCATTATCATCGCGATGAACAAGGTGCGCAGCAAACGCTGCACGCGATTGAACAGACTGGAGGAAGCGCGCGACTGCTCAGCTTCGATGTGGGCAACCGCGAGCAATGCCGTGACGTGCTGGAGAGCGAAATCGCCCGCTACGGCGCGTGGTACGGAGTGGTCAGCAATGCCGGAATCGCGCGCGATGCAGCCTTTCCGGCGCTGAGCGAAGAGGACTGGGATGCGGTTATCCATACCAATCTCGACAGTTTTTACAATGTAATTCAGCCCTGCATCATGCCGATGATTGGCGCCCGCAATGGCGGACGTATTATTACGCTTTCGTCGGTCTCCGGCGTGATGGGCAACCGTGGCCAGGTCAACTACAGTGCGGCAAAAGCAGGGATCATTGGCGCAACCAAGGCGCTGGCGATTGAACTGGCGAAACGCAAAATCACTGTCAACTGCATTGCGCCGGGCCTGATTGATACCGGGATGATCGACATGGAAGAGGCGGCGCTGAAAGAAGCGATGAGCATGATTCCCATGAAGCGTATGGGCCAGACGCAAGAAGTCGCCGGACTGGCCAGTTATTTAATGTCCGATATTGCGGGGTATGTCACCCGTCAGGTGATTTCCATTAATGGGGGGATGCTATGACGCGTCGCGTAGTCATTACCGGTATGGGCGGCGTCACCGCCTTTGGTCAGAGCTGGCAGGATGTCGCGAAGCGCTTACTGGCTTATGAGAATGCCGTACGAAAAATGCCGGAATGGCAGATTTACGATGGGCTGCATACCCTGCTGGGGGCGCCGATTGACGACTTCGTTCTGCCGGATCATTACACCCGCAAACGCATCCGTGCGATGGGCCGTGTATCCCTGCTCTCCACGCGCGCCAGCGAGCTGGCACTGGAGCAGGCCGGGTTAATCGACGACCCGGTGCTGACCAATGGCAGTACCGGTATTGCTTATGGCTCATCGACCGGTAGCACAGGCCCGGTGAGTGAGTTTGCGACAATGCTGACGGAAAAGCACACCAACAACATTACGGGCACCACCTATGTGCAAATGATGCCGCACACCACCGCCGTCAACACTGGTCTGTTCTTCGGCTTGCGCGGTCGGGTTATTCCCACGTCCAGCGCCTGCACTTCAGGCAGCCAGGCAATAGGTTACGCCTGGGAAGCCATTCGCCACGGTTATCAGGATGTGATGGTCGCAGGCGGTGCGGAAGAGCTATGTCCGTCGGAAGCCGCCGTGTTTGATACGCTATTTGCCACCAGCCAGCGCAATGATGAGCCGAAAACCACGCCGTCGCCTTTTGATACCCGCCGTGATGGCCTGGTGATTGGTGAAGGTGCAGGCACCCTGATTCTGGAGGAGCTGGAACATGCGAAGGCGCGCGGTGCCACCATCTATGGCGAAATCGTCGGCTTTGCCACCAACTGCGATGCCGCACACATCACCCAACCCCAGCGGGAAACCATGCAAATCTGCATGGAACAGGCACTCAAAATCGCCGGACTTAGCGCGCAGGATATTGGCTATATTTCCGCACACGGTACGGCTACCGATCGGGGTGATATCGCTGAAAGCCAGGCCACTGCGGCCATCTTCGGTAACACAGTGCCGATCTCCTCATTAAAAAGTTACTTCGGCCATACGCTGGGTGCCTGCGGTGCCCTGGAAGCCTGGATGAGCCTGCAAATGATGCGTGAAGGCTGGTTTGCGCCGACGTTAAACCTGAATACGCCAGATGAAAATTGCGGCGAACTGGATTATATCCGTGGGGAAGCAAGGCATATTGATTGTGAATTCCTGCAGAGCAATAACTTTGCGTTTGGCGGGATAAACACGTCAATCATCATCAAACGCTGGGCGTAACAATGTATCGTGTTGCGCTGGGTACGATCTCTGAACTGTGCGCGGGTACGATCCCGCCCGCGTTACAATTGCAAGCACCGACAGGCACTCGCCACAACAGCTGGCTTGCCGGGCGAATTTTGCTGAGCCGCGTGATCTCCCCGCTGCCGGAGATAATCTATGGCGAACAGGGAAAGCCGGGGTTTCCCGCCGATTTTCCCTTCTGGTTTAGCCTGAGCCACAGCGGTGATCACATTGCCCTGCTGGTTAGCGATGAAGGGGAAGTCGGCTGCGATATTGAAGTGATTCGTCCTCGCAGCAACTGGCGTAGCCTGGCGAATGCCGTTTTTAGCCAGGCGGAACACCGTGAAATCGAACAGGAGCATCCGGAACAACAACTGGATGCTTTCTGGCGCATCTGGACACGAAAGGAAGCCATCATCAAACAACGCGGTGGCAGCGCCTGGGATATTGTAAGCGTTGATAGCTGTCACCCCCGGAATCTGCATCTGAGCCATTATCAAGGTCAGGAACTGAGCTTTGCCGTCTGCACGACCACACCTTTTACGATCTCTGCCGACCAGATCGAGCGCGCCCAGGCAGAAAAATAACCAGCACACCGGCGACAATCAGCAGCACGCCAAGCCCGCCGCGCAGAGAGAAGGGTTCATGCCAGCCGGGCAACCAGATGGCGGCGGCCCACACCAGAATGTAACTCACGCTGAGCAGGGCATAAGCTTTGCTCAGCGGCAAACGGTGCAGCGCAAAATACCAGCACCCCATCGACGCCAGGTAGCCGCACAGCCCGACAATCAGCGCCAGCGTTCCTTTCTGCGGCTGAAGCAGCACTGATACAAACTCCCACGAAAGGCTCACCGGCGGCAGTGAAATCATCGCGTAACGCAGCAGCAACTGCGCGATGCTGACCAGCAGCACGCTTGCCAGCGCCCATACCATGCCTCTCATCGTGTACTCCCCAGCAGCACAATACCGGCAATGATCAACGCAACTCCCACCGCATGACGCACGGTAACTCGCTCATGCCAGATAAACCGCGCGGCCAGCGTAACCCAGACAAAATTGAGGCTCAGCATCGGATACGCCACGCCGACCGGAATACGCTGGAGCACCAGCAGCCACAGCGCCATACCGGCGCCCAGCGATGCCAGCGCCAGCCCCAGCCACAGACCGAGATGCCTGCCACGATGCCCCGGCGGCGCGGGGCGTGTCGCCTGTTTCTGGCACAATTGCCCTACGCAGCTCAACAGGCTGGCGAGGAGGAGCCAGATCCAGCTTGTCATTGTGGATAGTACTGAATAAAGACCATACGCCCCTGCACATAGACGTTATCAGGTTTCGGGATCGGCAAACGGGTGAAATCATCCGGTTTAGACTGGTGCAATACCAGCGATATCACGCCTTGCTGACGATGTTGTGCCAGCCAGTCAGTAAAACCATCCTCACTGACAAAGCGGCCCTGCCCGTCAGGATACGCCATCCCGTAGGTAAGCTCACCCTCAGTACCGAAGAGAATAATATCTTTGCGCTTCAGCTCCCACGCCAGACCAGCGGCAACCCCGACGTTATCGGCCAGCACATAGCGGCTGGGGGTCAGCGAGTCGTTGACGAAGTTAATTAAAAATTGCGGCTGTTTGGAATCCATCACTTTGTCCGGGATAACAATGCCCACCAGCAGTGCAATCCCCAGCGGACACAGCGCGGCGTACGACCAGCGCTCGTGACTGGCGCGCAACGTAAACAACCCGACCAGCAACCAGCAGAAAAAGGCAAATGCTGCCAGCGCCGCTTTATACACTTCGATCGGCATCCATACCGGGTGCTTCAAAAAGCCCCACGGCGACACCACCAGCGCGGCAACCGTACCGATCAAACCAAAAGCAATGTTGATCCAGGCGTTAATGCGCAGCGCCCGGCCATGCTCTTTGGCTACCGCCACCGCATAGCGCGCCATCAGGATCGCCAGTGGTCCGAAACACGGCAGAATATAGGTCGGCAATTTCCCCTTCGCGATGCTGAAGAAAATCAGCGGCATCACCACCCAACCCAGCAGATAGAAAGCTTCGCGCAGCCCCTCTTTACGCGCCAGCCAGCCCGTTTTCAGCGCGCCAGGTAACAGCGCGAGCCACGGCAGCGAACCGGCAACCAGAAACGGAATGTAATACCAGAACGGTGCTTTGTGCTGCGCGTCCTGCTGGGCAAAACGCTGGATATGCTCCACCCAGAAGAAGTAGCGCCAGAAATCCGGCTCGCGGGCAGCAATCGCCATCCCCCAGGGCAGCACAGTCACGACGCAACAGATCACCGCCAGCCAGCCCCAGAGCAGCACCTCTTTCCAGCGTTTCTGCACAATCACCCACGGCAGAACACCGATCACCGGCACCGCCAGCGCGAGGAACCCTTTGGTCATCACCCCCATGCCGCAGGCAACGCCCAGCAGTACATAACCGCCAAACTTACCGCGCAGCGTGGAAGCCTGCGACGCAAGCCAGAAGCTGAACATCGCCAGCGTCATCCACAGCGTGATCATCGGGTCGAGCACCGCATAAGTGCCAATGCCGTAAACCAAAAACGCCGTCAGGAATATCACACCGGAGAGCACCGCAATCCGTTTGTCGCGCCACATCTTCCACGCCAGCCCGCCGACCAGCAGCGCCGACAGTGCAATCGAAAAAATGGCACCGAAACGAACCGCGAAGTTATTGTGACCAAACAGCCACTGGCCAATATTGTTGATCCAGTAACCGGCAATTGGTTTTTCGAAATAGCGCAGGCCGAGGAAATGCGGCACTACCCAGTCGCCGCTGTGCAGCATCTCCCGGCTGATTTCCGCATAGCGGGTTTCATCAGGCTGCCAGAGCAAACGATATTCAATGGGAATGAGATAGTAGAGGGCAAATAGCGCGAACAGCGCCAGCGTAAAATAACGGGATTTCATGACCCTGAACTCAACAGTTGTTGGCAACCCAGCCAGCCTTCCCGGCCGACCACTTCTCCGCGCACGACTTTGCCCACCGGCAACGTGGCAACATCATCCGGCAATAGCTGGCTCAACGGGCAAAAGACGATTTGCTCGCGGGTCGCCATTGTCAGTAATTCATCAAATCCATCCGCGCCGATGATCCCTTCCACTTCAGCATGAATGGTATAAACCGGCGTCCCGTTATCACTGTGGATACAGTCGAGAATATAACGATTGTATTCAGCGGCGCTCACCGTGGTGCCGACCACTTCATCCCAGGTCGGCAAGGTCACCGGGATCTGCGGAGCAGCACAGGTGTTGGCCGTCAGTTGCGGGCGAAACGGCTGCGTACCGCGACAATCGCTGTTATAACGGAAGTCGAACGCAGACTTCGCTTTCACTATCCGCTGATCGGCGCGCCAGCCCGCGACGGCCGAACAGGTCACCGAACGACCAATAATCACTTCCAGCGCCAGCAGGCCGCGTTCGATCTCCGCCTCTAAACGCTTTTGATCCCATACGCCGCTCCAGCGCTGCCAGCCGTGGTGATCCCAGGCGTGCAGCCCGACTTCGTGGCCCTGCGCGGTCTGGCGAATAATCTCCGCATTCCCTTCGCCAATTAACCGTCCCGGCCAGGCCGTTCCGGCCAGCAGAATATCCCAGCCGTAGAGCGATGCCGCGCGCGAGCGCAGCATCTTCCACAGAAACTTCGGCTTAAGCAGGCGCCAGATATGGCGCCCCATGTTGTCCGGCCCGACGCTAAAGAAAAAGCTCGCCTGAATATGGTGCTTTTTTAACAGCTCCAGCAGGCGCGGTACGCCATCACGCGTGCCGCGAAAGGTATCGACATCAATGCGTAAGCCGACATATTTCATGCTTATTTCTCATCCGTCAGTTCGACAGTGCGCAGGAAGAAATCCAGCGTCTCGTCAATGGTCTGGCGCATATCGACGGTCGGTTCCCAGTGCAGGCAGCGTTTAGCGTTACGGATGCTCGGTTTGCGGTGCTCGACATCCTGGTAGCCTTTGCCGTAATAGCTGCTGCTTTCCACTTCGCGGAAACCGGCGAACGGCGGGAAACGATCGCGCAGCGGGTGTTTCTCAAAGCTCGCCAGCAGCATTTCGGCCAGCTCTTTGATGCTCGCTTCGTTATCCGGGTTACCGATGTTGATGATCTCGCCGTCGCAGCGACCATCTTTGTTTTCGATAATGCGGAACAGCGCTTCAATACCGTCGCTGATATCGGTGAAGCAACGTTTTTGTTTACCGCCTTCGATCAGTTTGATCGGCGAACCTTCCACCAGGTTGAGGATCAGCTGGGTGATAGCGCGGGAGCTACCGATGCGCGCGGCGTTCAGGTTATCCAGGCGCGGCCCCATCCAGTTAAACGGACGGAACAGGGTGAATTTCAGACCGTGCTTGTCGCCATATGCCCAGATCACGCGGTCGAGCAGTTGCTTCGATACCGAGTAAATCCAGCGCTGTTTGTTGATCGGGCCGACCACCAGGTTCGAATTGTCTTCGTCGAAATTCTTGTCGGTACACATGCCGTACACTTCCGACGTCGACGGGAAAATGATGCGTTTATTGTATTTCACGCAGTCACGGATGATTTTCAGGTTCTCTTCGAAATCCAGCTCGAACACGCGCAGCGGATTGCGGGTGTATTCGATCGGCGTGGCGATCGCCACCAGCGGCAGCACCACGTCGCATTTTTTGATGTGATACTCGATCCACTCGGAGTGAATGCTGATATCGCCTTCGACGAAGTGGAAACGCGGGCAATCGAGGAAACGGCTGATCGCATCCGATCCGATATCCAGGCCGTAGATCTCGTAATTATCATCACGCAGCAGACGCTCGGTCAGATGGTTGCCGATAAAGCCGTTCACGCCAAGGATCAACACGCGGGTACGGCGTTTAACCGCCACCACCGGTTTGCTGGTCAGCAATGCGCCAGCGACCAGCCCCAGCGACTGCGCCAGTTGCGCGCCCTGCATATAAACGCCGTTGTCGGCCTGGCCGGTCAAAATTTCCAGCGCGCCTTCACCACAGGCGACAACCAGCGGCGCAACAGACAACACGGTACCTGCGCGGGCCGGGCTGAGATCGGTACGTACGCGGGATTTCCAGACGATAAATTTATGAGTACCGGCAAAGCTGTAAGCGCCCGGCCACGGATCGGAAACAGCACGCACCAGGTTTTGCAGCGTCTGCGCCGGTTTTTCCCAGTCAAGACGGCCATCTTCCGGCGTGCGGCGACCAACATAGCTGGCTTTGCTTTCGTCCTGCGCGGTTTCGCTAAAGCGCTGCGCTTTGATGTCGGGCAGCACGCTGCTCAGCATCGCTTTTGCCGCCTCGGAGAGCTTACGGTGCAGCGAGAGGGCTTCATCATTTTCTTCAATCGCCACGCGCTGCTGCGCGATAATCGCGCCCGCATCGGCCCGCGCGACCATGCGATGCAGGGTAACGCCGGTTTCCGTTTCACCATTCACCAGCACCCAGTTCAGCGGTGCGCGACCACGGTAAGCCGGCAGCAGAGAGCCATGCAGGTTGAACGCGCCAAAACGCGCAGTGTTGAGGATGTTTTCGCACAGCAAGTTACGGTAGTAGAACGAGAAAATCACATCCGCGTTGAGGTCGCGAATACGGTCCACCCACAGCGGGTGGTTAACATCCTCCGGTGCGTAGACCGGAATGCCGCGCTCAGCGGCAATGCGTGCCACGGAGCCAAAAAAGTGGTTTTCGTTCGCGTTGTCAGGGTGAGTAAAAATCGCCGCAATCTCAAATCCGGCATCCAGTAACGCCTGTGTACCAACACATCCCATATCGTGGTAAGCAAAAACTACGGCTTTCATTGTTTTTTTTCCTCTTGCGAATCATCAGATTCTTGACGGACAACACGTTGAATAAAGTAGCGGGGACGAGCGCGCACATCGTTGTAGATACGGCCGATATACTCCCCAAGCAGCCCCATGCCGATAAACTGCGCGCCGATAAAGGTGAACAGGATGGCGAAGAGCATGAACACCCCTTCCCCCGCCCACTGCGGGCCAAACGCCAGACGCAGCACCACCAGCAGTACCGCCAGCGAGAAGCCCGCCAGGGCAATCACGCTGCCGAAGACGCTCAGCAAGCGCAGCGGCGTGGTGGTCAGGCAGGTCACCAGGTCGTACATCAGATTGATCAGTCGCATGAAGCTGTATTTCGAATCACCGAACTCACGTTCGGCGTGCTGCACCGGGATCTCAACCGCCCGGCGGGCAAAGGTGTTGGCGAGGATTGGGATAAAGGTACTGCGCTCGTGGCAATGCAACATGGCATCGACAATATGGCGGCGGTAAGCGCGCAGCATGCAGCCGTAATCGCCCATTGCTTTACCGGTGGTGCGCTGGATCAGGCGGTTGATGGTGCGTGACGCCATTTTGCGGAACAGGCTGTCCTGGCGGTGCTGGCGTACGGTGCCGACCACGTCATAACCTTCATTGGCTTTCGCCACCAGACGCGGGATCTCTTCCGGCGGGTTTTGCAGATCGGCATCCAGCGTGATGATCAGATCGCCGGTGACATGGCTGAAACCGGCCATAATTGCCGAGTGCTGGCCATAATTGCGGTTCAGTAACACAGCAACAACACGGCTGCCTGGCTCTTCAGCCGCGGCGGTTAACATCTGCGCGGAGTCGTCGCTGCTGCCGTCATCGACCAGCAGAATTTCGTAATCAATGCCCAGCAGGTTGCAGCTCGCCGTAGTGCGGCGAATCAGTTCCGGCAGGCTCTCTTGCTCGTTGTAAACCGGGATAACCACGGAAACTTTTTCGACAAGGGGTAAGGTAAACATATCAGCGCCCTGCAATGTTTTTGAGCGCATCAATGACGCGGGTTGAGTCGTCATGGGTCATATCCGGGAAAAGCGGCAGGGAACAGATACGTGCGCTGTTCCACTCCGTATTGGGTAAAACAATCGGGAAGCGTTCGCGGTAGTACTTCTGCGTATGTGCCGCGCGAAAATGCAGGCCAGTGCCAATGCCCTGCGCTTTCAGGGTTTCCATCAGTGCGTCGCGGGAAATACCGCAACGTTGTTCATCAACGCGAATAATAAACAGATGCCAGGCGTGCTGATGCGGCCATGACGGCAGCGCCAGCGGCTGGAACGGGGTATCAGCCAGTTCCTGCAAATAGCGTTGAGCAATCTCCTGGCGGCGGGCATTGGCCGCTGGCAACTTGCCAAGCTGCACCAGCGCAATGGCGGCGTTGATATCGGCCAGGTTGTATTTAAAGCCAGGGGAGATCACTTCCGCCTGCGGCGCGCGGCCGTGGGTCTGCCGATCGTAGGCATCCACGCCAAGCCCGTGGAATTTCAGGCTGCGAATACGGTTGGCCAGTTGTTCGTCATCCGTCACTACTAACCCGCCTTCAGCGGAGGTCATGTTTTTAATGGCGTGGAAGGAAAAAATCGCCGTACCGCGCGAACCCACATGCTGACCTTTGTAGTAAGTTCCGGCCGCGTGTGCCGCATCTTCAATCACCGGAATACCGTGCTTCTCGCCAATGGCGCGAATGGCATCAATATCAGCAGGCGCGCCTGCGTAATGGACGGGAATAATGGCTTTGGTTCGTGGAGTAATCGCCGCTTCAACCGCTTCAGGGGTGACCATCAGCGTATCGCGATCGACATCGATCATCACCGGCGTCGCGCCGAGCAGGACGATCATGTTGAGAGTGGAAACCCAGGTCATCGACGGGGTGATCACTTCATCACCCGCACCAATCCCCAGCGCCATCAGCGTGACGTGCATTCCGCCTGTCGCAGAACTCACCGCAATCGCATGACGGTTACCGGTCAGCGTGCAAAAAGCCTCTTCCAGCGCCTGATTTTTCGGACCTGTCGTGATCCAGCCGGAAGAGAGCACTTGCTGAATGGCTGCGAACTCTTCATCTCCCATTGACGGGCGCGAGAACGGTAAAAAATCACTCATCATTTTTCCTTGGCGTCAAAGACGCATAAACAGACCGCCACAAAGACACTTTGCGGCTAGTGAGTAAAATGGCGGATGAATGTTAAACCACAATATAATGACTGCATTTTTTTATGCATTAATCATCATTCACAGTTGGTCGATAGATGTTACCAAAGGAATATTAGGACAAGATTAAGAAAGCTGAGAAGTGACAAATTTAACAATTATAAAAAATATTTATTTTACAAAGCGTTAAATTGATGGAATAGAAAATTAAGCTGTGACAATTGTCAAAAAAATGAAACAATTAACGCCTCTGCGTTGTATACAAAGGCGTTTTCTTTGTTATTTAAACAGTACATCAACAAAAGCGGAAAAAATTAATATTGTTATGCAATTAATTATTTCTATCGTTACTGTTTAAATGTATTTTCTGAATAAGAAATCAGGATAAATTCTGCGGAAAATTAGCCGGTAATTCGCTGGCAGCGCAGTCAATCACGCTATCGTTATTCGCGCCGCAATCGCGCACAAACGTAATGGTGGCGAATTCGTCGATCACTTCGGTCGGATAAGCCGGGCCTGCCGCGCGGTAAGACTCCATCAGCGGAATGTGATCGTTCTGGAAGCAGACGGTTTTTTCCGGGTTGTTGATCACCCAGCGCGGGAAGAAGATAGTGCCGTGGAACAGGCGGTCGCCGAGGTTCACAATCAGGCTGACATCTGTGCCGGTCGGTTCAGTCCAGGAAATTTTATAAATACTTTCCCCCACGCGAACAATATACGCATGCTGGTTTTTCACCCAACGGTTCGCCACGATGCCGCTATGAATACGGTAATCAAGGGTTTCGCCGTTTTTCACGTAGATCTCGTAATTCCAGCCATTATCGTAGGTATAAACCAGATGTTTGCCGATAAAACCGCTCAAATCATGTTTATCAAAGGTGCTCATTTTTCATCTCCTCTGTTCGATAAGGTGATCCTACGCTCGTAAAAATCCAATGAATAACGCTATATTTGCATCACATTCATTCAATTTTTAGATGAGTTATGCACAAGACCACGCTGGAACAATGGACGCTGCTGCAAAAAGTGGTGGAACTGGGCAGCTTTGCCAAAGCCGCCGACGAAACGCACCGCAGCCAGTCATCCGTGAGCTACAACCTGGCGCTATTGCAGGAGAGGCTGGGCGTTGCCTTGCTGGTCCAGGAAGGGCGTCGCGCGGTGCTGACACCCGCGGGCGAACTGCTGCTCAACCAAGTGAAACCGCTGCTCAAAGCCTTCGACTGGGTCGAAACCCGCGCGGCAACGCTGCGTAACGGCATGCGCACCCGGCTGGATCTGGTAGTGGATAACATCTTTCCCCGCGCGCGCCTGTTCGCCATCCTGCGCCAGTTCCAGCAGCGCTATCCGCAAACCCAGGTGCGCTTGACCGAGGTGCTGGAAAACGCCTCTAACGAGCTGCCGGTGTATGCGCAGGCGGATGTGATGGTGCTGACTCGCCGCCAGGACACCACCGGGCGCGGCGAATGGCTGATGAATATCGATTTTGTCGCCGTCGCGCATCGCGATCACCCGCTGGGCGCGGCGCAACAGGTGAGCGAAGAGATGCTGGCCGAGTGGCCGTTAATCCGCATTGCCGAGAGCGATGCCCGGCAAAACCAGAGCGCGCAGGAGTCGTGGACTTTTTCCACCATCGATGCGGCGATAGAAGCGGTGCAGTACCAGGTCGGCTATGGCTGGCTGCCGGAAGAGCGCATTCAGCCCTTGCTGACAAACGGCGTGCTGAAAGTTCTGCCGCTCAGCCACGGCGCGCGACGCGCCACGCCGCTGCATCTGATCGTAAAAAAAGATCTCGCGCCGCTGGATGAACAAGTTGAGATGCTGTTACAGCTATTTAAGGCATAGCACCTGCACGCACATTATTCGCCACCGGGCGAAATCTGACCACAATCAGCGCGGTCTGCGCGCTCAACGCCGCCAGCCATCTTATGCGCCGCGCGCCGGGAGATAAATCCTTGTGATTCACATGGTTTTTGATCCAGGACAGGCCATAAGTATGATGAATAAATAAAATCGTCATACCTTCTCGCTACCGACTTTCGTCAGGGAATTCAACGTGTCCTTCTTTCGCCACGCCTCCGCGCTGCTGTTATGCGCCTCTTTTGCCGCCTGGGCGGCGCTACCCACATTGACCACCGCCTGGCCGGTGAATGTCGGCCCGCTCAACCCGCACCTTTATACGCCGAACCAGATGTTCGCCCAGAGCATGGTGTATGAACCGCTGGTCAAATATCAGGCTGACGGCAGCGTAAAACCCTGGCTGGCCACTCACTGGACGCACTCGGAGGATGGCAAAACCTGGGTGTTTACCCTGCGCGACGGCGTGCTGTTCTCCAACGGCGAGCCGTTTAACGCCCAGGCCGCCGCAGAGAACTTCCGCGCGGTACTGGAGAACCGCCAGCGCCATGCCTGGCTGGAGCTGGTAAACCAGATAACTGACGTCAAAGCCCTGAGCCCCAGCCAGTTACAAATCACCCTGAAAAGCGCCTACTATCCGTTTTTGCAAGAACTCTCCCTGCCCCGCCCGTTTCGCTTTATCGCCCCGTCGCAGTTTAAAAACCAGCAAACCATGAACGGCATTATCGCGCCGATCGGCACCGGACCGTGGGTGTTGCAGGAATCCCGGCTCAATCAATACGACGTCATGGTGCGTAACGAACGTTACTGGGGCGAAAAACCGGCCATCGGCAAAGTTGTTATCAAAGTGATCCCCGATGCCACCAGCCGCGCGGTGGCGTTCGAAACCGGTGACATCGACCTGCTTTACGGCAACGAAGGGCTGCTGACACTGGATACCTTTGCCCGCTTCAGCCATAACCCGGCCTGGCGCACGCAGCTTTCTGCACCGGTAGAAACGGTGATGCTGGCACTTAACTCCACGCGTGCGCCCACCAGCGAGCAGGCGGTACGTGAAGCGCTGAACTACGCGGTGGATAAAAAAACGCTGATTGATGGCGCGCTCTACGGCACGCAGCAGGTTGCCGATACGCTATTTGCGCCAACGGTGCCTTACGCCAGTGTTGGGCTACAACCCCGCAGCTACTCGCCGAATCGGGCGCGGGCATTGCTGGAAAACGCTGGCTGGACGCTGCCCGCCGGGAAAACCATCCGTGAAAAAGCCGGTCAGCCGCTGCATATCGAACTGGCGTTTATCGGCACCGACGCGCTGAGCAAATCGATGGCGGAGATAATCCAGGCCAACCTGCGCCAGGTGGGCGTCGAGGTGGCGCTGGTGGGGGAAGAGGAGAGCAGTATTTACGCCCGTCAGCGCGATGGCCGTTTCGGTATGATTTTCAACCGAAGCTGGGGCGCGCCGTACGATCCGCACGCCTTTATGAGTTCCATGCGTGTACCGTCCCATGCTGATTACCAAGCGCAACGCGGCCTGGCGGATAAAGCAATCATCGATCGCGAGATCGGCGAAGTGCTGACCACCCGCGATGAGCACGCTCGTCAGGCGTTGTACCGCGATATTCTCACTCGTCTGCACAACGACGCGGTTTATCTGCCGATCAGCTATGTATCAACGATGGTGGTAGCAAAACCAGAACTGGGTGTGATTCCGTTCGCGCCGATTGCTTCTGAGATCCCCTTCGATCAGATTGCACCGGAGGCGGCGCAATGAGCCGCTATTTACTCCGTCGTCTGCTTATCCTGATCCCGATGATCCTCGCCGCATCAGTGGTAATTTTCCTGCTGCTGCGCCTCGGCACGGGCGATCCGGCAATGGACTATTTACGCCTTTCCAGCCTGCCGCCAACGCCGGAGATGATTGCTGCCACGCGAGCGCAGCTTGGCCTCGACCAACCGCTGGCCGCGCAATATCTCCACTGGCTGTGGCGCGCGCTGCACCTCGACTTCGGTATCTCCTACGCCACCCAGCGCCCGGTGCTGGATGACGTGCTGCACTTTCTGCCCGCCACATTACTACTGGCGGGTGCAGCGCTGGCGCTGATTTTGCTCATCTCGGTGCCGCTTGGAATCTGGGCTGCTCGCCACCGCGACGGTCTGCCGGACTTTATCGTGCGCGCAATTGCCTTTCTCGGCGTGTCGATGCCCAACTTCTGGCTCGCTTTTTTACTGGTGATGTTCTTCTCGGTACACCTGCAATGGCTACCTGCGCTGGGTTACGGCGGCTGGCAGCACCTGATTTTGCCTGCGGTGTCGATTGCGCTGATGTCGCTTTCGATCAACGCCCGTCTGCTGCGCGCCAGCATGCTGGAAGCGGCGGGCCAGCGCCATGTCACCTGGGCGCGGCTGCGTGGCTTAAACGAAAAGCAGACCGAGCGCGGGCATATCTTGCGTAACGCCGGTTTGCCGGTGATCACCGCGCTGGGCATGCATATTGGCGAGCTGATTGGCGGCACGATGATCATCGAAAACATCTTCGCCTGGCCCGGTATTGGCCGCTATGCGGTGTCGGCGATTTTTAACCGCGACTACCCGGTGATCCAGTGCTTTACGCTGGTGATGGTGGTGGTGTTTGTTCTGTGCAACCTGGTGGTGGATCTGCTGAGCGCAGCGCTGGATCCCCGCATTCGCCATCATGAAGGAGCGCACTGATGCACTTTTTTCTTACCGCGCGCTGGCCGGTACGTGGAGCGATGCTGATCCTGCTCCTGCTGCTGGTGATTGCGCTGACCTGTCAGTGGTGGGTGCCGTTCGATCCGCAGGCGGTTGATCTGCCTTCGCGCCTGCTGCCGCCCGACAGCCAGCACTGGCTCGGCACTGACCACCTCGGGCGCGATATTTTCTCCCGGCTGCTGGCCGCCACTCGCGTATCGCTCGGCGCGGTGATGATTTGCCTGCTGCTGGTGCTGGCGTTGGGGCTTGCGGCGGGCGGCTGTGCCGGATTGCTGGGCGGGCGCGTCGATCAGGCGATTATGCGCGTGGCGGATATTTTCATGACCTTTCCCACATCGATCCTGTCGTTTTTTATGGTCGGCGTGCTCGGCACCGGGCTGACCAATGTGATTATCGCCATCGCCCTTTCCCACTGGGCATGGTACGCGCGCATGGTACGCAGCCTGGCGATCTCCCTGCGCAGCCGGGAGTATGTACTGGCGGCGCGCTTAAGCGGTGCAGGCTACCTGCCGCTGTTTCGCGACCATCTTGCGGGCGCGGTAGTCCCCTCGTTACTGGTGCTGGCGACGCTGGATATCGGTCATATGATGCTGCATGTGGCAGGCATGTCATTTCTTGGGCTTGGCGTGACCGCGCCCACGCCGGAATGGGGCGTGATGATCAACGATGCGCGGCAGTTTATCTGGACGCAGCCCCTGCAAATGCTGTGGCCGGGGCTGGCGCTGTTTATCAGCGTGATGGCGTTTAACCTGCTGGGCGACGCCCTGCGCGACCACCTCGATCCTCATCTGGTTACGGAGCACGCACACTGATGCCTGGACAACTGTCTCTGGAGAGTCTCACCCTGCATGCCGAAAGGCCGCTGGTACAGGAGGTTTCGCTGACGCTGCAACGCGGGCGCGTACTGGCGCTGGTTGGCGGCAGCGGCAGCGGTAAATCACTGACCTGCGCGGCAGCGCTCGGCGTGTTACCTGCCGGTGTGCGGCAGGTAAGCGGCCAGTTGCGGCTGGATGCACAGCCCGTCATCCCGCAGGCCTTGCGTGGCATCACCGTCGCCACGGTGATGCAAAACCCGCGCAGCGCCTTTAACCCACTACGCACGATGGCCGCGCATGCGCGGGAAACTTGCCATGCGCTTGGCAAACCCGCCGATGACGCGACATTCATTGCCGCGCTACGCAGCGTCGGGCTTGAATCACCGCAGCGCGTGCTGGCCTGTTATCCCTTTGAGATGAGCGGCGGCATGTTACAACGCATGATGATTGCCATGGCGCTGCTCAGCGATGCGCCGTTTATCATCGCCGACGAACCCACCACCGATCTTGACGCCGTAGCGCAGGCGCACATCCTCGATCTGCTTGATGAAATCGTACAACAGCGCCAGCCCGGTATGCTGCTGGTGACGCACGATATGGGCGTGGTTGCCCGTCTGGCCGATGACGTAGCGGTGATGGATAACGGGCGAATTATCGAACACGGCCCGGTGACAGCGCTGTTTACGGCGCCGCAGCATCCTGTCACCCGGCAGTTAGTGGCGGCGCATCTGGCGCTGTATGGCATGGAGCTGACGCAATGAATATTCTTGAGGTTAATGGGTTATCCCATCGCTACCAGCAACAGCCAGTGTTGCAACAGCTCTCCCTGCAACTTAAGCGCGGCGAAACCGTGGCGCTGCTCGGGCGCAGCGGTTGCGGTAAAAGTACGCTGGCACGGCTGCTGGTCGGGCTGGAAGCGCCGCACGCAGGCGAAATTTTCTGGCAGGGCGCGCCGCTTTCCCGGCTGAATGCCCGTACACGTAAAGCGTTTCGCCGCGATATTCAGATGGTGTTTCAGGATCCGCTCAGCGCGGTGAATCCGCGTCAGACGGTACGCGAGATCCTGCGCGAGCCGCTGCGCCATTTGCTGGCGCTTAACAGAGCGGAGCAGCAGGCGCGTATCGCGCAGTTACTGCAAGATGTCGAGCTGGACGAAGCGTTGCAGCATAAGCGCCCGCCGCAGCTTAGCGGCGGCCAGCTTCAGCGCGTCTGCCTCGCGCGGGCGCTGGCGGTAGAGCCGGGGTTATTGATCCTCGACGAAGCGGTCTCCAGCCTTGATGGCGTGCTGCAAGCCGGGATGATTAATCTGCTGAAGCGCCTGCAACAGCGTACTGGCCAGGCGTGCCTGTTTATCACCCACGACCTGCGGCTGGTTGAGCGTTTTTGCCAGCGGGTGATGGTGATGGAAAACGGCAGTATTGTTGAAACCGTGGAGGTCGCCGCGCCGCTGCGCTTTACCTCCACCGCAGGCCAGGCATTACAACAGGCGGTGCTACCCGCCTTCCCTTCACCACGACAAAGAAGAGCGCCATGCAACGCGTAACCATTACCCTTGACGATGATCTGCTGGAAACGCTGGATAACCTGAGCGAGCAGCGCGGCTACAACAACCGCTCGGAGGCGCTGCGCGATATTCTGCGCAGCGCGCTGACGCAGGAATCGACACAGAACAGCGAGCAGCAGGGCTATGCCGTACTCTCCTACGTTTACGAGCATGAAAAGCGCGATCTGGCGAGCCGCCTTGTCGCCACACAGCATCACCATCACGAGCTTTCTGTCGCCACGTTGCATGTGCATATCAGTCACGACGACTGTCTGGAGATCGCCGTGCTGAAAGGCAAAATGGGCGATATGCAGCATTTCGCCGACGATGTGATTGCCCAGCGCGGCGTGCGCCACGGCCATTTGCAGTGCCTGACAGAAGAATAATTACACGGCGTAGCGCGGAGTGAAAAACTGCTCCGTCTGGCGCAGCGCGCGCTCAATACGTGCCGGATCGAGGGAAAACGGCAGGTGATCGGCCGCCGCCTTCGGGAAACTGATACTGCGCGCCACCGCCTGAATCACCGCCAGGCGGATCTCCTTTAACGGCGCCAGCGTCAGCGGCGCATCGTACTGGCGCAGCAGCGCCAGCAGTGTGGCATCCGGCGTGTCGCTGTCATTCTCCAGAAACGACTGTACCAGCAGGCTGTAGCCAACGCGTTCGCCGTGCAGCCAGTCGCGCAGCGCCGGTTCATAGGTCAGACGGTTATGAATCGCGTGCGCCACGCCGGGCGTGGGGATTTCACCACGAATACTGTTGGCCATACCGGCAACGGCAATATTGGCGTCAATAACGCTGATAAGCGCATCGCTGACCCGCTGCGCCTGATTATCCCGCAACGCCTGCTGACCGTGTTTTTCATAAATATCCACCGCCAACCGCGCAGTCTGTACTTTTAATTGCAGCGATAAGTTATCCGGCGCGTGTTGTAAATAGGGGCGGAATTCATACCATTTCGCTAGCGCATCAACGATGCCCGCTTTTAAATAACGCACATCGCTTTGCGCAATAATTTCACTGTCTACCAGCACCAGCCGCGGCAATGTTTTTAATGGCTGGCTGCGTATCTGCCCACCCTCTTCGGTGTAAAACACCGACAGCGGCGACCAGGCCGCGCAGGTTGATGCCACAGTCGGAATGGTGATCGATGCGCCGCCGTCAAGGGCATCCGCCACCGCTTTGGCGGTATCCAGCACGCGCCCGCCGCCAACGCCAACGATATACTGCACGCCCAGTTTGTGCGCCCGTTTAACGTAGTGCGCCACGCGTTCATCGGTACAGTAACCGGTCATGATCTCCGTCTGCCATGCGATGCCGCTGTTGCGCAAACTGTTTTCCAGCGCCGGATTCACCCGCGCCCAGGCCTGCGCGCTGGTAATAATTAAAATATTTTGCGTCAGCGGCGCAATATATTCCCCTGCATCATGACGAATACCTGCGTGATGAAACCAGGTGTGCGGCGTTTTTATTGCAAGCATGAGATTGTCCATATTGAGAGGGATTAACAGCCGTTATTCCCTCATGCTACAAAAATAAAAATAAAAAACAATCTTTGCCATTTCCTGTATTTTCATATCGATAGAACAATATTAGCTATAGCGACAAATACCTTGCCGCCGATATATTCATCCGTGAAGATGCTGAGCAGAAAATAAATTTAACCATGCTTCTTTTTCATTTTTCACCGACAGGTAACAGCGTCTATGTCATCGCATCCCATCGATTTTCTGATTATCGGCAATAACTTCGCCACGCCGGAAATGCGCTCCATCTGGTCGGAGGAAAACCGTCTTCGCCAGCAGGCCGCCGTGGAAGTGGCGCTGGCCCGCGCTCAGGGCGAACTGGGCGTTATTCCCGCGCAGGCGGCGCAGGAGATCGCCGAGCGTGCGCAACCGCAGGCGCTGCAACTGAGCGATATCGCCACGCTGGCCGCGCAAATGAAACACTCGTTTATGCCGACCCTGACGGCGCTGCAACAGCAGATTGGTCCGGCGGGCGAGTATCTGCACTACGGCGCGACGACGCAGGATATTGTCGATACCGGCACGATCCTGCAACTGCGCGATGCGCTGACCATTATCCGCCGCGATACGGTGGGGGTGGCACGCGCGCTGCGTCAGCTTGCTGAACGGCATCAGCGCACGCTGATGGTCGGCCGCACCCACGGCATGCAGGCATTGCCCACCACGTTCGGTTTTAAGGTCGCCGTCTGGCTGGATGAATTTCTGCGTCACCTGACGCGCATTGATGAAATCAGCCCGCGCGTGCTGACCGGCAATATCAACGGCGCGATCGGCACCAATGCAGCGCTGGGCGATAAAGGGCCGGAAGTGGAACGCCGCGCACTGGCGCTACTGGGGCTGGCAAGCCCGAATATCGGCTGGCAATCGGCGCGCGATCGCCTGAGTGAATTCGCCTCGCTGGCGGTACTGATCAGCGGCTCGCTCGGCAAAATTGGCAATGAACTCTATAACCTGATGCGCACCGAAATCGGCGAAGTTGAAGAGCCGTTCAGCGCCGGGAAAATCGGCTCCACCACCATGCCGCATAAACGCAACCCGGCCGCGATTGAAGGGCTGGCAAGCCTGACCGCGCCGGTGCGCCACAGCGCCGGGTTGATTTTTGAATCGATGCACGTTGAGCACGAACGCGACGCCATGAGCTGGCGGGCCGAGTGGCTGGCGCTGCCGGAAATCTGCCTCTACCTTTCGGCGCAACTGCAAAATGCGCAGGGCATTCTCAGCGGCCTGACGGTCAACGAAGCGAAAATGCGTACTAACCTGGATATTCAGGCCGGGCTGCTGCTCTCTGAACGCGTGATGTTTGAAGCGGGCAAAACCCTCGGCAAACAGACAGCACATCACCTGGTTTACACCTGCGCGATGGCCGCTTTTGAGACTGGTCGTGATTTTAAAAGCATGCTGGCGGAGCAGCCGGAAATCGCAGCGGCGATCAGCGGAGCCGATCTTGATGCGTGGCTTGATCCGGCGCGTTACCTTGGCAGCGCGGTGGAAAAAGTGAATGACGTCCTGCGCGCCGCCGATCGCTCCGCATTACTGGAGCCGCAATGAGCGAACACTACCGCCAGCTTACCGCTGCCGACAGCGAGATCTACCTGGCGTTGATGCTGGAAGCCTACGCGCAGGTGAAAGAGCTGGGGATCCATTTTGATGCTGCCACCACCAGCAAGGCGCAGGTGACGCAACACCTGCAACAGCACGGCGTCTGGGGGCTGTTTGTCGATGACGATCTGGCCGCCTCGATCACCCTGCGCTACCCGTGGGGGCCGCTGCCGGGGCCATTTGGTCTGCCGCATATCGGCTGGTTTGGCGCGCATCCACGCTATCGCGGCGAGCAGCGCGGGCGGCAAATCTACGACTGGGTGGAAACGCATATTCTGCGCGAGCAGCTTCGCGCCCCGGCGGTATCACTGGGCACCGCCATCAGCCATCCGTGGCTGATCCCGTTTTATCAGCAGTATGGTTTTGAGCCTTCCCATGAAGCGGATCTGGGCAAAGGCCATATCACATTGTTTATGAAGAAAATCCTTGATAGCGCCGCCCACAGCGCGTGGCTGGCGCGTCAATCTCCCTGATGAGTAACCCTATGACTGATATCGCTGCATTATCCGGCTGGCTGACCGACTTTCGCCATGAATTACACCGATTCCCTGAACTCTCTAACCAGGAGTTCGCCACCACCGCCCGCCTGCGCGCCGCGCTGGAAAAACACCGGATTCATATTCTGCCGCTGGATTTAGCCACCGGGCTGGTCGTTGAACTGGGCGGCCAGCAGCCTGGCCCGCTGGTGGTGCTACGTGCCGACATCGATGCGCTGCCGATTGACGAAAAATCCGGTGTGCCATTCAGCTCTGAACATCCCGGCGTGATGCATGCCTGCGGCCACGACTTCCACAGCGCCAGCGCGCTCGGCGCAGCCATTTTGTTAAAAGCGCAGGAAGCCGAACTCCCGGGCCGGGTGCGCATTCTGTTTCAACCGGCGGAAGAGACGGGCCAGGGTGCGCCAGCAGTAATTGCCGCCGGCGCGCTGGATGGCGCAACGGCCATTTTTGGTATTCACAACGATCCGGCGCTGCCGGTCGGGGTAATGGGCAGCAAAGCCGGGGCGCTGACCGCCGGGGTTGACCGTTTCCGCATTGATATTACCGGCACCGGCAGCCACGCCGCGCGGCCGCACGAAGGCAATGATCCGGTGGTGATTGCCGGGCAGCTTATCACCACGCTGCAAACCTTAATCAGCCGCAATGTTCCCTCAGAGGAAAATGCCGTGCTGTCGATTACCCAGGTTCACAGCGGCAGCACCTGGAACGTAATCCCCGACAGCGCCTGGCTGGAAGGTACTGTGCGTACCTTTAGTCAGAAGGTGCGCGAGCAAATCGAGCAGCGCCTGCGCGATGTACTCTCCGGGTTGGGCACGGCGTTTAACGCGCAAATCGCTCTCGACTGGCAGCCCGGACCGCCGTCGGTGGTCAACAGCGAAACGTGGGTTGATCTGGCGCTGGAAACCGGACGCCAGAGCGGTTTTGACGCCCGGCGTATTGCCGCCAACCCGATCGGCGAAGACTTCGCGTTTTACCAACAGCATCTGCCCGGCGCGTTCATCATGATCGGTTCCGGCGGCCCTTATGCCCTGCACCACCCGCAATTCCGCGTTGATGACGCGGCGCTGTTCCCGACGTCGCAATGGTTGGCAAACCTGGCCGTGCAGGCGCTAAAAAAGGCGGCCGAATGAGCGAACTGACCCAGGCCGTTGCGCGGCTGATTGTTGACGCGCAACCCGACGATAACGCGCGGGAGCAGGCGCGACGCGGCGTACTCGATTTCTTTGCCGTCGCGCTGCCGCTGGTGAACGGCACGCTGCCCGACACCACGCTGCTGGCGTTACGCAAGATTTGGCCGGGGCAGGATGCCCAGTCACGCGCATTGCGTCTGGGCTACAGCGGGCATGCGCTGGATTTTGATGATTTTCATCCGGATTTTCGCGGCCACGTCGGAACGGTTATCCTCCCGGCGCTGCTGGCGTTGTCGGCGGCAGACGATATAACGGAGGGGTCACGTTTTCTCGATGCATTTGTGCTGGGGGTCGAGATGGCGGGTCGCCTCGGGCTGGCAGTGGGCAGCGGCCATTATGTGCAGGGGTTTCACAATACCGGCACGCTGGGCGCGCTGGCTGCAGCCGCCGCCTGCGCACGGCTGATTAACGCCAGCGCAGCGCAGACGGCAAATATCCTCGCGATTGCCGCAAGCCAGGCCGCCGGGCTGCGTGTGCAGTTCGGCGCTGATATCAAACCGCTGCACGCCGGGCTGGCAGCAAGAGCGGCGGTGACCGCCGTGCAGTTGACACAGCATGGCGTGGAAGCGAAAACCAACGGCGCGCTGGCAGGTTTTCTCGCCGCCTATAGCCCGGCGACGGCCGATCCGGCAAAACTGACCGCAGGCTGGGGCGCGCCCTGGCGCATTATCACGCCGGGGCTGGAATTCAAACCCTGGCCGACCTGCAGCGGCACCCACGGCGCGGCGCTGGCCGCGCTGGATCTGCGAGCGCAGTGGCTGGCGGCGGGATTTTCCGTCGAACAGTTATTTGCTGAGGTGGAACAGATTGCGGTGGCCTTTCCGCCCGGCGGCGATGTGGCGGCGTTTATTCGCGCACCCACGAACGGTGTTGAAGCCCGTTTCAGCCTGGAACATGTGATTGCAGAATGCTTGCTGGAAAAGGATTTACCGCTCGGCAGCTTCGGGCCCGGTACAGTGAAAACCCGCACCGCCGGGCTGGCGGCCCGCATCATCCGTACACCGGATAACAGCGCTCCGCCCGATGCCCTTAACCCGTCAGCGCGTTTTCATCGCCTGACTTTAACCACCCGCTCCGGCGCGCAGTTTACCGCGCACGCCACGCGCCAGCAGTTACTGGCGCAGGGAGTGGATTTAACGGAGAAGCTGCGGCGCTGCCTGCCGCAGGTGGATGATACCACCCGCGAACACTGGCTCGTGCTAACGCGTCTGGAAAACGCGCAGGCGTTACCGGCATTACAGGCGCTGCTGCTGGTTTAGAGCGGCGCAAAGGCCTGCACTTCGCCGACATCGCCGGTAAAGAGGGAAACCTGCACCACGGTGATCTGTCCGCTGCACCCCTGACCTAATGATGAAGTGCCGATATCGCGCGTTAACACGTTGGGGTTGCCGTGGCGGCACAGTGGACGCTGCGCCAGCGGGTCGACGGGATCGTACCAGGCGCCTGTCGGAAGCTGGACGACGCCGGGCATAATATCGTCGGCAATCCGCACCGCGGCCAGTACCGCACCGCGCGTGTTATGCAGCATCACAATCGCGCCCTCATCAATACCACGCGCGGCGGCGTCTATCGGGTGCATCGTACACACCTCTTTACCCTGCTTTTTGTGCTGTGCGCTGTGTCGCCCGTAATCAAGCTGGCTGTGCAGGCGGGTGGCGGGTTGATTGGCGATCAACCAAAGCGGATGCTGCGCGTCGGGCTGCTCGTCCGGCGTCAGCCACACCGGCAGACCGGGGCAATCCGGATAATTAAAACTGGCAATGGTCGCCGAGTAGATCTGGATTTTCCCGTCCGGCGTCGGTAGCGGATGCGCATCAGGATCGGCGCGGAAGCGGCGCATCAGCCGCCCGCCGTCGTCCACCTGCGGCAGTTGCAATATGCCTTCCCGCCAGAAATCGTCAAACGCGGGCGTGGAGACCCCTTCCTGCGTCAGTTTCTCCTGCATCTGACCGTACAGATGTTGTAACCACTCGCGCACCGTCCGGCCTTCGGTAAACGCCTCTTCACGCCCCAGACGGGCGGCAATATCGCGGAAAATAGCAAAGTCATCCCGCGCATGTCCCCACGGCTGCGCCACCGGGTGCATGGCGAACAGATAGCGATCGGTCGGTGCGCCGCCGATATCTTCACGCTCCAGCGTCATGGTGGCGGGCAAAATCAGATCCGCATGGCGGGCCGTGGCCGTCAGGCTGTGCTCATGAACGATTAAGGTATCCAACTGGCAAAACGCATGGCGCAGCCGCGCCAGATCCTGATGGTGATGGAACGGATTACCGCCCGCCCACCACGCTAATTTAATGTGTGGATAACGGCGACGCACGCCGTTGAAGTCGAACGGCTCGCCGGGATTGAGCAGCATATCGGCAATGCGCGCCACCGGAATAAGATCCTCCACGCCGTTGGCGCCCTGCGGTAGTGCAGGAAACGAGACGCGGTTAAACGCTTTACCGTAATGCCCCAGCGCCCCCAGCGCATAGGCGTATCCGCCGCCGGGCAGACCGGGTTGCCCCAGGGCGGCGGCCAGCACCAGGCCCAGCCATACCGGCTGCTCGCCGTATTGCGCCCGTTGCAGGGAGTGGGCGACCGTCACCAGCACCCGTTTTCCGTGCAGACGCCGTGCCAGCGCGACAATCTTTTCCGCCGGTACGCCGCAAATGGCTTCTGCCCATGCAGCATCGCGCACCGTGCCATCCTGTTCACCGGATAACGAAGCCACCAGCATCGGCCAGCCAGTGCAGTAACGGGCAAGAAATGCTTCATCGCTCAGCCCTTCGCGCCACAACGTGTGAAGCAGCGCGAGGATCAAGGCCGCATCGGTGCCCGGACGTACCGGCAGCCACTCACCCGCAGCCTCCTGCGGTAAGTCGCTGCGCAGCGGGCTGACGGAGATAAACGTCGCGCCACGCGCGGCGGCCTGGCGCATATAGCCGCGCTCGGTATGTTCACTCATTCCACCGCTGGCGACCTGCGAGTTTTTCAGCGCCAGCCCGCCGAACGCCAGCACGATATCGCTGTGTTCGGCGATCTCGCGCCAACTTACGCCGCGCCGGGCGATCTCATCCTGCGGAGCAACAATGTGCGGCAGAATGACGCAGGCAGCGGCGGAGCTGTACGACCACACCGAGCGCACATAACCGCCGATAGTGGTGTTGAGAAAGCGATGAAGCTGGCTTTGCGCATGGTGAAAACGCCCGGCGCTCGACCAGCCGTAAGAGCCGCCGAACACCGCCTGCGGGCCAAAATTATCCGCCACACGTTTCAATTCACTGGCCGCCAGATCCAGCGCCTGCTCCCAGCTAATAGCGATGTACTCATCTGCGCCGCGGCGCGCATCCGGGCCAGGGCCGTTCTCCAGCCAGCCTTTACGTACCATCGGCTGCGTGACACGCGCCGGGTGGCGCAGCGTATCAGCAAGGTTTTCCAGCAGCGGGCTGGGATCGGGATCGCCGGGAAACGGCGTAATCTACAGTTCGTCGCCGCTATCGGAGGCGGTGAATGCCCCCCAGTGCGAGCTGTGGGTAACAGAAGCCATAATTACAACACCGTAGAGAGGAAATGGCTGACGCGGGCGTTGGCGTTATTCTCCAGCAACTGGCGCGCCGGGCCGGAAGCGATGATTTTGCCTGCCTCCATAAAGACGATGTTGTCGGCCACTTCGCGGGCAAAACCAATCTCGTGGGTGACAATGACCATTGTGATGCCGGAGTGCGCCAGTGCTTTGATCACCTGCAATACTTCGCCCACCAGTTCCGGATCCAGCGCCGATGTCGGCTCATCAAACAGCATCACTTCCGGGTCCATCGCCAGCGCTCTGGCAATCGCCACACGCTGCTGCTGACCGCCGGAAAGCTGTTGCGGCCAGTCGTTTTCCCGCCCCGCCAGCCCCACTTGCTGCAACAGCAAGCGCGCTTTCGCCACCGCCTGCGCGCGCGGCTGTTTCTTCACGCGGATCGGCGCGTCGATAATGTTTTGCAGCACCGTGCGATGCGGGAACAGATTAAATTGCTGGAACACCATGCCAATGCGGCTGCGCTGGCGGGCGATTTTACTGTCGCTAACTTCAAACAGCGCCTGGCCTTTTTGTTCATAGCCCACCAGCTCCCCGCCGATACGTATGGTGCCCGCATCGAGCTTTTCCAGATGGTTAATGCAGCGCAGCAGCGTGGATTTCCCGGAACCCGACGGGCCGAGGATCACGGTAACCGAACCGGCATCGACATCCAGATCAACACTATCGACCACCGTCTGCCCGGAGAAGCGTTTGGTAATGTTGCGTAATTCGATGGCTTCAGCCATTGCTCACTCTCCTGGCATTCAACAGATAAACCGGCAGCTTACGGGCAAACCAGACTTTTGCTTCCACGCGTTTCACGCCGCGCGAGAAGTAGCGCTCAACATAGAACTGCCCGACCGACAACACCGAGGTGAGCAGCAGATACCATGCCGTTGCCACCAGCAACAGCGGGATCACTTCATAGGTGCGCTGGTAGATGATTTGCGCCGAGTAAAGCACGTCCTGCAAGGAGATCACCGACACCACAGCGGTGGTTTTGAGCTGGCCAATCACTTCGTTACCGGCAGGCGGCAGAATGGCACGCATCGCCTGCGGCAGTACGGTATGGCGGAAAATCTGCCCGCGCGAATAGCCGAGCGCCCGCGCGGCTTCCAGTTGGCCGTTGCCGACGCTCTGAATTCCGGCACGAATAATCTCCGCCGCATAGGCCGACTGGTGCATCACCAGCGCAATGACCGCCGCGCTGAACGGGCTTATCAGCGCGTTCGCCGGAGAACTGTAGAGTTCGCCAATCCCTGGCAAGGTTACTGAAATCGTTGGATAGAGCGCCGCAATGTTGTACCAGAGGAACAGTTGCACCAGCATCGGCACGCCACGGAAAAACCATGTATAGCCCCAGCTAACAGCGACCAGCACCGGATTCGATGAAAGGCGCATCAGCGCCAGCACAGTGCCGCCGGCAAAGCCGAGCACCACCGAAATGGCGGTCAGTTGCAACGTCATCAGCACGCCGCTGAGGATGGACTCTTCGGTGAAGCTTTGCGCCACTACGCCCCACTCAAAACGCGGGTTATTGAAAACAGAGTGCAGCAGCCCTGCCAGCAGCAGCAAAACGAACAGGGCGCTGAACCAGCGCCCGTAGTAGCGTTTTCCGATGATGCGCAGTTCATCCTGCGATTGTGAAGCGGTGGTGTGCGCCATTAGAAAATCTCTTCGTTACGTTTGGACTCTTTTACCGCGCCAAAACCGATCGACCAGTGGTCGAGGATCTTCTGGTAAGAGCCATCTTTGATCAAGGAGTTGAGCGCGGCCTGAACGGCCTCTTCCAGCCCGGAACCTTTCGGGAAGGCGATAGAAACCGGTGCATCGTTAACGCTGATTTGCCCGCTCATGGTCAGCGGTTTCACTTTGCTGACCTGCCAGGTCAGGCCTTCGTAAGGGCCAAAGAACATCGGCACGCGGCCGCTGACCACCGCCTGCACACCTGCCGGGCGATCCGGGAAGACGGCGACTTTAATCGGCGGTTTACCCTGCGCTTCACACGCTTTGCTGCCTTCGTTCAGGCGGTTGATTTGCGTAGTGCCAGCCCCGGCACCAATCTCTTTGCCGCACACCTGGGTGAGTTCGGTGAAGGCGGGAATATTGGCATCCTGGCGGGAAATAATGCCTAAGCGCGAGGCGTCGTAATAACTGACAAAATCAACCTGCTCCAGGCGTTTTTGCGTGGCGTTAATATTGGCGAGCGCCACATCGTAGCGGCCTGATTTCAGCCCCGGAATAATATTGTCGAAACCGCCGGTATCGTGCCATTGCACTTTCACGCCGAGACGTTCGGCAACGGCGGTCATAATATCGATTTCACGCCCGGCCAGCGTTTTATTATCTTCCTGATAAAACGTGGTTGGCGGCGTATTTGGATTGGTACCGGCAATAATATAACCACGCTTTGCAATATCGGCGGGTAATTTTGCGTTTAATGTTTTGTCCGCCTGAATCGTAAATGTCGGATGCGCGGGTACACTCTCTTCCGCCGCATTGGCCTGCTGCACGCCGCTTATTGCGAGGAGAAGGGAAAATATGCCGTATTTATTCATCTGTTTGTCGGTCCCCTGAAATGAGCAAAAAAACCAATATATTTTGTACAATCCATTCTGGTAGAGCGCTGAAAACGAGGGAACGAATAAAACCGGAAAAGCAATGCCAGGAATGGCATAAGCCAGCCTCCACGCGTAATGGCGCAACAATTGACAACGGTTCTGCGGCGCAGGTGCTAGCCTTAGTTATTTGTAAAATCCAACTGGCAAGGAGCGGACGATGAAGATTGAGCTGCACGATAAAGTCGCGCTGGTCACCGCCTCAACGGGCGGGATCGGCTTTGCAATTGCGAAAGGTCTGGCACAGAGCGGTGCGGAAGTGATCCTGAATGGACGCAGCGAAGGGTCGGTCAATAAGGCGAAAGAGGCGCTGACAAAGCAGGTGCCGGGCGCGCGTCTGCGCACGGCGATTGCCGATCTCGGTTCGGCGCAGGGCGTGGAAACACTGCTGAAAGCGGTGGCGGAAGCCGACATTCTGGTTAATAACGCCGGGATTTACGGCCCGCAGGATTTTTACGCTACCGATGATGAAACCTGGGAAAAATACTGGCAGACCAACGTGATGTCCGGCGTGCGCCTTTCCCGCGCGCTGCTGCCGGGCATGGTGAAAAAAGGCTGGGGCCGCGTGGTGTTTATCTCTTCGGAATCGGCGCTGAATATTCCGGCGGATATGATTCATTACGGGGTGACGAAAACTGCGCAGCTCTCGCTGGCGCGCGGGCTGGCAAAATTCGTCGCCGGTAGCGGTGTGACGGTTAACAGCGTGCTGCCGGGGCCGACGATGTCGGACGGTTTTGCCGATATGATGAAAGACGAGATCGAGAAAACCGGTAAATCGCTGGAAACGCTGGCGAAAGAGTTTGTGATGGCACACCGCCCGAGCTCGGTGATCCAGCGCGCGGCCACCGTCGAAGAGGTAGCAAACATGGTGGTTTACGTCTGTTCGAAACAGGCTTCGGCCACTTCCGGCGCGGCGCTGCGCGTTGATGGCGGCGTGGTGGACGATATTGTCTGAGCCGGTGGCTGCCCTCAACCCGGGCAGCCACTGTTTCAATTAAGCGTTTTCACCAGTACTTCGAACAGCAGACCGGGCCGGGTCGGAATGCCAAACCGGGTATCATCCACCGGAAACGGCTCGGTTTCCCCGGTGCGGCGATAGCCGCGACGCAGATACCAGACCAGCAGCGACTCCCGCACCTGCAACACCGTCATCAGGATACGTTTCCCGCCGCGCGCCTGACACCACTGTTCCGCCGCTTCCAGCAGGCGTCGGCCATACTGCGCATTCTGCTGCGACGGAGAAATCGCCAGCGATCCGAGATACCACACGCCGTCCTGCTGCGGCTCTACCCAGACACAGCCATCAATGCCGCTGGCGGTTTTCCAGACCAGCAACGTCGCCTGTGGTTTGCTCGCCAGCTCTTCACGTAGCGTTTGCTCGCTAATGCGATCGCCATCCAGTAAACCCGCTTCGGTTGTCCAGCCAGCTTCTTCGCCACCGCTGCGGTAAGCGCGGTTCAGTAATTTGACGACATCGGCGATTTCGTCTTCCCTCACGGGGCGAACATCGAGTTTGGTGTAACGCGCGCCACGAACCGGCAACGGGCGCTCGGCAAGGCGTTTTTCAAGCTGCGTGATCTGCTCGATAAAGTTGCCCGAAAGGCCTGCCGTCAGCTCCTGAACGACTTTGCCCAGCAGCGGCCATGCCATCTCTTCACCCCGCACAATGGCGTTTGTCCCCTCGTCCGTTAAGCGAATAAACGATTTTCGTCGATCTTCACCGTCACTCTGACGGGTGACTAACCCAGCGTGGATCAGGCGGTTGATACTGCTGGTCATCGCAGGCTGGCTAACCCGCGAACAGCGGGCCAGTTCGCCAATCGTCAAACCAGGCTGGCGATGGAGCGCCAGCAAAACCGGGTACAACCCGGCCGGTACATGAATCCCGGTATTTTGTACCAATACACTGGCTTCCGCCTGCAACTGCTCGGCCAGCCGTTTTAACCGGCTACCGAGAAAGGCGTAAGGCATATCAGAGAGAATATCCATTAGTCACCCGCAGAAATATATAATGACTTATATAAATCATTATATATACATACATACGGCAAATGAATTCAAGTCCAGAAGGCGAAAGAGAGAGAATCTTCAGGGCCAGTTGGGGTAGAAATGTGCCATCAAAATCATACACAGCGGCGTCGTTACGGTAGAGAACAGCGTGGAAAGCAGCATGCTGGTTGCCGTTGCGCCCTGCAATACCTGGAACTTTTGCGCCATCAGATAGACATTGATCCCCACCGCCATTGAGCCTAACAGCACCACCACCTGGCTTTCCTGACGCGGCAGATGCAGCAGATACGCTATCGCCCAAATCAGCCCCGGCATCAGGATCAGCTTCAACAGGCAGATAGCGCCGCTTTCGCGCAGCCCTTTGCGGATTTGATAGCGCGACAGGCTCATGCCGAGGGTGATGAGCGTCAGCGGCGCGGCCACCTGCGCCACCATGCTGACCGGGCTATCGAGGAAGCCAGGCACCGGGCGATGCAGCAGAAAGCTCCAGGCAAAACCGGTGAAAATGCCGATGATAATCGGGTTACGCAGTACGCTGAGCAGCGTTTTGCCAATCCCGCGCAGCGAGAAGCTGCCGTTCTGCGCCCACTCCACCGACACGGTGACCAGCGTCCACAGGATCAGGCTGTTAAACACTAAAACCAGCGCCACCGAAGCGAGGCTCGCCGGGCCAAGCAGGATCACCGCGACAGGAATGCCGAGCATCACGTTGTTAGAGAAGATGCCCGCAAGGCCAAACACCGAGGCAGAAACCGAATCCAGGCGAAATATGCCTTTCGCCAGAATCCGCCCGATAACGTAGATCACAAAGCAAGTGCCGAAATAAGCAATCAGCAACCGCACATCCACCGCCGGGCTTTCGTAGAATTTACTCATTACTTTGAACAACATACAGGGGATCGCCACGTTAAAGCAGAAGCGGTTTAACCCCTCATTGACCGATTCCGGCCAGCCGGCAAAGCGCCCCAGCGAGTATCCCAGTGCAATCAGTAAAAAGAGCGGCGCAGAGAGCAAAAGTTGCTGCACAAGCTGGCCGAAAAATTCAGCTGTATCCATCCCTTACCCTGTTGATATTGATAAAAGTGATTTTCTCTTTGTTTTCCGCAGTATAGGGGATGGTTTTGCGTACGTCTGCTTGCCTGACGCCCGTTTTGTGAGAAATGGCTTGCGCCTGGAAATCTCAAAAAAGGATGTGGAACTAAAACGGGGGGCTTACAATTACTCCCAACTTTTTTAATTGTTTCTTCGCGCTATTACTTATTGCATCATTATTAGCGGCACTAAGTAACTTTAATTTTTCAATAGCATCTTTATTATTTATTTTTGCCAAGGTTCTTATACATTTATCTGCCAACACGAAATCTTCATCATAATCACGATAACTGAGCTTTAATAATGCTGCGTAATATAGAGAATTTACACTTGACGCACTCTTATAAAAATCCAATAGTCTAACCAATTCTTCATGCTTTTCATGCCAATCATCTGTAATCAAATCATTTAAGACATCAATGCATTTGAATTCATAACTTACCACAGCAGCAAGATATAGCAATAGATCAACGAATTCACCATCCTTCGCTTCACGGGCTAAAATAAGTTCGTTGCATATATCTAGTTCTCCATGCGCCTCATTGAATTTATTAAGAAATCGTGAAAAGTCAATATCGTTTTTCATTAACGACACAATCAATTTTTTCTTTTCAGGTATCATTTATGTTAATTTAACCTTTCAAAACTCTGAATGCCATTATTGAATATATCTAACGTTTTACCTTTTCCTGGGCCGATATTTATTTGGTCGTCTTCAGATTTAAAGAATGCATTATTTTCTTTCCATCTTTTACCCACTTCTGGCATATCAGGATAGGTCATCCAGGTCAGTGCTGCTGAATCTTTAACATTTATAGATTTTATGCGCTGAACGCGCCGCGCCAGACGATATCGCCGTTACTGTCGGTGACCGATTGCGGCAGCCCGTTGATTTCGCTGTGATACCAGTAAATTTCTGCATACTGCTGGCGGCTGTCGACGCGCGCCAGCGGCTCGTAGCTGTTTTCCGTGTAGATATACGGCACGGCGGCTTCCGGGTCGCGGTCGCCAGTTTCGCCCACCATTTGCAGCCCGGACCATGCGTACTGCGTGCGTTCCGGCGTGCGGCTGTGCCGTCGCCACACCTGTTTCTCCGTGCGGCGGCCCAGCGCGTCGTAACGGTATTCCGCTTTGCTGAACTCCGCATCGCCTTGTTAATGCTCTGGTATGTTTAATAAAGCCCGAAGGCTATCGTTATAACCATCGAGCTTTTCAGGCATTATTTTTAATTATCACCAGCCAGCCCAGGCATCATATTTGAAATTTTCGTCAATAGATTTAAAGTCAACTCCTTTTAAACCCAGCATTTCAAATTTTTCTTTAAAAGACCAGGAGCATACTGGCTTTGATAATTCCTGACAGAAAAAGAGATTGTTTTTTATTTCTTTTTTTACAATAAACAAATCAATTGTATCATAATACGTTTTATCAAGCCCACGAGATTCCGGGGTATTCAGCAAACCTGACTCAACATCCTGAGAAATCGTATAGTCAGACTTTTCTCGATCGAGAATCTCAATATAGTCCAGCAAGAAAAATAAATAATACTCTTTTCCAGGTTTTTTCTTTCTAAGGAGTGAGATATCAACTGGGATATGTATGCTATGTACCAAATATTCTTCACACAGTCTAAGAAAATCAAAAGAGACCAGATTATCACTAATCAAAAAATCGCCATCTAATTGTGTAGCACTCGCTTTTAAACGATATGCCGGAGAAAAATCAGTGGATTTTGGCGGCGCTGTAAAAATATCATAATCCGGTAATTCCGGGTCCCACTCTTTATCCATAAAATACGGAGAACCAACATCATCTGGTAAATATTCCATAACATAAAATTGTTCAGTTGTATTACTCATAGTAATCTCCCGGTATTCGGATCAATTTTAAACATGCCAGACTCAAGACCTTTGCTTGCCCAATCCTGGATGTTTTTTACGCCTAATGCCAGTTGAGTATCACTCATTCTGCTGGCCTGACTTGCAAGTTGAGTTAATCGGCCTCTAACAGCAGCGGTATACTGATTGTGATTAGACCAGTGGCCAGGGAGTCCTATCTTCCCTGCCAGATCTTGAGAGCCAGGTAAGAAAATGCCATTTGAAGCGCCATCGCCATTCCAACCAATTTTTCGAAGCCTTTCAAAAATTGGTTTAAAGTTTTTATCTTTTATCAATTCTTCCGGAATAAGGTGATGGTTCGCCATGCCATCACCACTCCGTGCTCCCATATTACGCCCTAACACACAGCTACTAAGTCCCAAAGGGTCAATCCATGCTAAGGGATCGCCAACATAGGTATACGTATTCAACCCACCCAGCAACCCTATCGGGTCCATCTGGGTGTAGCAGCCACCGGTCGGGTCATAGTAGCGGAACGTGTTGTAGTGCAGCCCGGTTTCGCGGTCGAGATACTGTCCCTGGAAGCGCAGGTTTTGTGGGGTGTCCCACCTCAGCGCGTCGTTTTCCCGCTCCGTGCGTCCCCATGCGCTGAACGCGCCGCGCCAGACGATATCGCCGTTACTGTCGGTGACCGATTGCGGCAGCCCGTTGATTTCGCTGTGATACCAGTAAATTTCCGCGTACTGCTGGCGGCTGTCGACGCGCGCCAGCGGCTCGTAGCTGTTTTCCGTGTAGATATACTGCACGGCGGCTTCCGGCTCGCGGTCGCCAGTTTCGCCCACCATTTGCAGCCCGGACCATGCGTACTGCGTGCGTTCCGGCGTGCGGCTGTGCCGTCGCCACACCTGTTTCTCCGTGCGGCGGCCCAGTGCGTCGTAACGGTATTCCGCTTTGCTGAACTCCGCGTCGCCTTCAATGAGGACCTGGCTGATGCGCTGCTCATCGTCATAACTGAAGCGCTGCACGATACCGCGATGCGTATCGTGGCGTTCCGTCATGCGCCCGAAGCCGTCATATTCGCGGCGCACGCCGTCGAGGCGTTTTAGCAGGTTGTCCCAGACTGGCGGCAAATCCGCTGTTGTGCGGTTGTCTGCCGCGTCATACCAGAAACGCTCTTCTCCAGAAGGCTGAATACTCTGCGTCATGCGACCTGCTGCATCGTATCCCCACAGCGACTGGCGATATTTATCCGCAGGCGTCGACGGCGCGCCATCGGTGTACATCTGGCGGATGATCTGATCGGCCCGATCCCACTGGTAGCGGCGCTCAAACACCAGCCTCTGGCGCACATTATCAACGCAGCGCCGCTGGCTGATGCGCCCGGCGATGTCGTAGTGCGTTTCCAGCTCCACCGCACCCGTGGTGCGTCGGGCCTCCCGGTGCAGTTTGTCACGCTGGTAACTGGCAACCGGCAGCGTATTCCCGCCAACGGCAAGCTGCATCTCCAACAAATGCCCGGTACCGTAGCGCAGATACTGCAACTGCCGCCCGTCCGGGAAAGTGGTCGCGCTGAGATTGCTTAATGCATCGTACTGATGCAGATACGCGCCGGAATGGTTCTCTTCCCCCACCAGATCGCCGAGTTTATTGCGGCGGAAAACCACCACTTCGCCATTCTCCGGCTCGCGCTGGTCGATCATCGCCTGCCGCCACGCTCTGTACGGGAAGCAGTGAATTTCGGTAGTCAGGGCGTTGTAGCGATACTCGGTGCGGTGTTGCTCGGTTTCCCGCACAACCATGCGGCCGATCGCATCGTATTCATAATTCGTCACCAGCGGCGACAAACCGCTACCGCTGGCGGGATGACGCACCAGCGTCGCCACCTGCTGCATGGCGTTGTACTGATACTCCGTCTGCCGACCGGCGTAATCGTGCTGGCGGGTCAGCAAGCCTTCAGGCGTATAGTCAAAGCGCCATTGCTGGTTGTTAGCGTTGGTCAGCGTCACCAGGCGGCCCGCGCGGTTGAAGCGAAAACGCGTCACCTGCCCGGCGGGATCGATAGCCTCAATCACCTGGCCGCGCGCATTGAGCGTCACTTTACGCTCCAGCAGGCCATCAATGTTCTGCCCGCACAGCAACCCGGCGTGGTTATAGCTGAACAGGGTTTCTCGCCCGTCGGCGCGGATCCAGGTTTGCAGACGGCCTGCCGGGCTCCAGATATAGCGTTCGCTGTTGCCGAGCGGATCGGTGGTGCTAATCAGTTTGCCGGAAGCGTCATACTGGTTGCGACTCTGATAGCCGGAACAATCTTCTTCACGGATAAGCTGGCCGAGCGCGTCCCACCAGAAGCGATGGCTGTTCTCCAGCGCATCAATGCGCCGCAGCAGATCGCCCTGCGCGTTCCACTCAAAGCGCGTTACGCCACCTTCCGGATCGGTCAGTTTCACCACATCGCCCGCAACGTTGTATTCGTACTGCCAGATTGCGCCATCGGGCAGTACTTCTTTCAACGGGAAGGCGTACAGCGGATGCCAGCTGGTCAGCGTCGTGCGGCCCAGCGGATCGCGCTCCATGGTCAGATTGCCGCGCGCATCCCATGCATATTCCCAGCTCGCGCCGTCCGGCTGCACCATTGCCAGCAGTTGTTCAGTGTTGCCCGCCCAGCGAAATTGCCATTTGCCGCCGTGCAGATCGGTGTAAGCGGTGATGCGAAACAGTTCATCCCAGTGATGTTCGCTTGAGACGCCTTCGTCGTTGCTGACGCGCGCGCGACGCTGTGTTTCATCGGCATCGATACGCCAGCGTTCCAGCACCTCGCCACGATCATCAAGCACCTGATACGCCTCAACGCGCCAGTGCCGCGAGTTGGCGTCGGGCCGCCACTGGTACTGCACTTTCAGCCCGGTGGCGTAGGCATGCCAGGCCATCATCTCGCTGGCCTGATCCCAGCCGAACTGGCGGGTGACGATGCCGTCGGCGTCGGTGACGGCGATCAATTGCCCCTGCTCGTTAAAACGGTAAGAGACCAACAGATGGCGCGCGCCATCGTACGCCTGATAAACCGCGCACAGGCGGCCGGAAAGCGCGTCATACTCCAGCTCAACGTCCAGCGCCTCGTTATCGCCGGAGATGCGCGCCAGTTGCCCGCGCTCGTTCCAGCTAAAGTGCTGTACGTTTTCATGGCGGTCATAAATGCGCTGAATGCGCCACTCGCCGGGACGCGTTGGGTCCGGTTCGTACAACTGGTGCTCGCCGTCATTTTGCTGAATGACCATCGCCCCGTTCGGGCTACAGAACAGCTTAATGCCATCTTCCTGGTAATCGATCATGTCGCCCGGCTGCACATTTCCCATGCCCAGCTCGCGGCCAGTCATATCGAGGAATATCAGCTGATTATCCGCTTGCCGGTAAAGGCGGGTTTCAAACGGTAGCATCCAGCCGGTGCCGAGCATGCCGGTTGACAGGTTGCGGCTGTGGTAAATGCGCTGCCAGTAAAGCGGCATTCTGTCCGGCAGCACGAAATCGAGATCCTCTTCTTTGCTGAGGATTTTCGCGCCGGTAAGGATATTGACCGGGTGTACGGTGTTTACTGCTGCCGCCAGTACCGGCATCACGCCCGCCGAGGCAACATAAGCGCCAAGCGGACAGATAATTTCCCGCATCAGGCGGTTCACGATCAGCCGGTTACAGCCCATCTTGATAAGCGAGGGGATAATCGCCACGACCGCGCTGCCAAGCAGGTTGCCCGCGAGGTAAGCCAGTTGGTTTTTACCGCTGTGGATATCGCGCACGGTGATGGTGTCGCCACCGATACGCACGCGCGGGTTTTCGCTGACTTTGATTTCCGCTTCGCAGGTGCTGAGGTGACCATTGCGGGCAGCGGGCTGGTTGTTGATCAGCACCGCTTTTGAACCCTGGGCGATAAAGTTGCTGCTGGTAACCATATGGCCTTTTTTGCAGGCCACGTTATCGTGCGGCGCGGGAGACGCATACGGGCTGGCGCTCTCCACCAGCGGCTGCGTCAGGTCGTTCCAGGTGTTTTTTCCCCACTGTTTGACATCGTCGAGGGTCAGCTTGCTGGCGCGTTCAGCCATCGCCATCAGCGCTTCGCCCGGCATCAGCGCCGTTTTCAGCGTTGCGGCGACGCCCGCCAGCGCCATCATGCCGAACCCGGCCCAGTCGAAGCTGCTCTCGTCCGCAGAAGCGGTCGCGTTCAGATAATCGCGATCGACGGTGCCAGCGGCACGTGCCGCCTTTTTGCCCATGATCAGCACGTTATCCGAACCAGAGATAATTTGCGCATCGGGAGGCCCAGGGTCTATCAGGCTATCGACGAGTTTTCCCGCCGCATTGCCCACGCTCTCCAGCGCGCCGCTGAACATCAAGCCAGCCACCGCCACACCGGCGACGACGATACCGATAGGCGTGGTAGCGGCAATAAAGATCGCGGCGACAATCGCCCCTTCCACTAATCCGCCGACAAAATCTGCCAGCGCAGAGCTATGGATCAGCGGGTCATCAATGCGCGCTGCAAGGTAATCCGTCATCCGTTACGCCCCCGGCTGCACACCGCTTTTTACCGCCGTCCAGAACGCCTCTGCATCAGCATCAAACGGGGCGACACGGCTGAGCGTGAACGCCATCAGGTGATCTTCCACGCGAGCGACGGCGAGTTTTTCATACACCGTGACGTGTTGATTTTCAAAACGCAGTGCGACCTCACGGGCGGGCAGCCCGCCGATGACGCTATCCTGCACCTCGTCCAGCACCACCTTTTTCATGCTGCGCTTCACTTTCGCCAACTGTTGCTGGAGGAAATTCTCTTCCTCGCCGGGTTTGATATCCCACGCGCGGGTGATGACAAGCGTTGCGCCCTGTTCTTTGAATTTCAGCACGTTGATGCTGTGATCCTGATACGCGCCCGGCAGCGCCAGCACGCCTTCTGAGAGTGTAAATGTCGCCATTATTTATCCGTCCCTTGATTAAATGCGGCTTTTACCGCGGCCTGAATTTGTTCCGGCGTCGGCTCGACAGTCGGCAGGCTCTCTGGCCGCGTAATATTCAGATCCAGCGTTCCGCCGGTGTTGATTTCACCATTGCTCAGCGCATCAATGCTGAAGTTCAGGCATTGCAGTGAAACCGTGCCGTTAGCGCCAAGCGTCAGCACCGATTTGCCCGCCACCAGCATGATGCCGCTGTCGGAAGCCTGCACCAGCGCGCCCTGCACTTTTTGGGTAAAACCGCCGCCGACCAGTTGTTCATGCGCCAGTTGCGTGGCCTGGGTATGCGATCCCGCCACCGCGCCGGTGTAATCCCGCGTCACATTAACGGTCTGCGAACCGCCAACGGTATGCGTTTCGTCGTTTTTCACGTTGGTATCAAGATTGCGCTCGGCCTGAATCCACACCTGCTCTTCCCCGGCTTTATCTTCAAAGCGCAGGGCGTTGGCGTTATCGACTGAGCCATCTTTCGAACGGCTGAGGAAGCCCATTTGCGTCGCGGCGGCGGGCAGCGCCCACGGCGGCATACTGGCTTCGTTATAGACGCGCCCGGTGATGATTGGCCTGTCCGGGTCGCCGTTGATAAAGTCGATCACCACTTCATCGCCGACGCGCGGAATTTGCATCCCGCCAAAACCCTGGCCCGCCCAGGCGCTGGAGACGCGCACCCAGCAGGAGCTGGTGTCGTCGCCCTTCGCCAGTCGATCCCAGTGAAACTTCACCTTCACCCGGCCATATTTGTCCGTCCAGATGCTTTCGCCCTGCGGACCGACGACGCGCGCGGTTTGTGGGCCATAAGTTCGCGGCCAGGCGGTTTGCTGCGCGGGGCGGAAGACCACCGAGGAGGGAATGACGCTGAAATCAATGCGGTGCACCGTCTGGCTATCCGCACCGCTGGCATAGCGGTTCTCTTCAAAGTTGTAATGCGCGGCGGTTACCAGATATTCGCCGTTATCATTGAAAAACGCGGCGTTGGTCAACTGGAAAGTGCTGCCCGGCACGATGCCGATCGCCGTGGCGGTGCCTTCGATTTGCTGATGTTCCACCTGCCAGCGTTCCTGGCGGATGCGGGCATAAAACTCGCCGTGGCCATGTTCGACAAAACGCCCTGGCCAGTCGTAAACGTCAATGCTGCCCGGCTGTGGCGATGAAGGGTTTTGCCGCGCCTGGAACAGCCATGCATTCGGCTTGCGGAAATCATAATCGTCAAGGCTGTAGATGCCCGGCGTGACGCTGTCTTCCAGCGCCCACTGGCTGATGCCCTCTTCATCCGTGCTGCCGCCGGACGGCGTCTGGTGATAAGGAATGGTTTCATAGCCGCTGAAGGGTTGATGTTGCGTAGCGGCGTCGGTCAGCACCAGCGTGTGTTTATCTGCTTCATGCTTAAAGTGGTAAGCAATCCCTTCCAGCTCCATCAGGCGGCTGAGGAAATCGAAGCTGCTCTCCTGGTACTGAACGCAATACTCCCAGACGCGGTAACTGCCGCTCAGCTTATCTTCCAGATTGACCTGGTATTCGCCAAGCAGGGTTTTGACGATTTGTGGCACCGTCTGCCCCTGGAAGATGCGCAGGTTACGGTCGCGTTTCATTGGCCACAGATCCGGCTCGACGGTAAGCTGATAGACGGCGTAGCGTGTCCCGCTCAGTTCCACCGCGCTGACTGCGACGCGGGTAATTTTGCCGTTGAAGTAGCGGGAGCCGGAAAGCGATTGCGTGGGCACGGTAACGGTGACCGCTTTGCCGAGCAACTGGCTGCGATCCATGCGCGCGTCGGTGCCCAGCAATTGCAGGTTGAATGCAAACGCCTCGGATAACGCCTCACGACCTGAAAATTTCCAGAAAAGCAGTCCTTCGACGGGTAACTGAACAGTAATACGATTGCTCATAAATCGAATCCTGACATAACGACGCAAGCCGCTCCGGGCTTCGCCTGTAAGTTTAACGTTACAGAATAATTGACACGCTACCGCACAATTTCTGTAAATGTAAAAGGACGTTATTGTCTGATTTTTCGGCGCGAGAAATGCCAGGAATAGTCCTAATCAGGTATCTAAAAACCAGAAAACCCGCCAATTTTTAGAGGGTTAGCCACGTAGCACAATCTGGAAATAATACTTATACGAAATTTTTATGACATTTATTCACGCGGAAACATGTCATACAGGTGTTATTTACCACAGATAAAACTATACCGGTGATAACGTTTTCTCGCCTATTCTCGCACTTTAACATTAAAGATGAGACAGCCGACCGGAAACACGGTATAACGTTTTCATTACTATCGCATCCTTATTTTTTACTTATATCAAATTAAGCCATTATATGCCCAAGGCATAGACCCTACGAATATTTAATACCCATTTAATGGTCGTTAAGCAGGATTAAATCAGTACTAAACTGGAGGGAATAATGGAAACGTATAATCAGTATGGACAACGTATTGGTCAGGAATTTTCGGAATGGACAAAACGGGCGATGCCCGAGAAAGTCGCTCTTGCTGGTCAATACTGTAACGTTGTTCCACTGGCGGTTGATCACGCCGAAGACCTCTTCCCGGAATGGCAGAGTATCGACGACGATCGCGACTGGACCTACCTTGAGGATGTCAGGCCAAAGGATATGACGGCCTGTTATTCCTATTTAAGAAATCTGTCTACACACAAAGAAAGAATTTATTATGCCGTACAGGATAAAGCCGATCAGCAAATAAAAGGGATATTTTATGCCGGTAAATTTGATCCGGAGAATGGCTCCTTCGATATTGGCGGCGTTAACTGGACGCCATTAATGAAAAGGACGCGCATCAGCACCGAAAGCCTTTATTTGGTTCTGGCTTATTTCTTTGATCAATTAAAATACCGCCGCTGTGAATGGCGCACCAGCAGTTATAATACGGAAGCGATTAAGTCGGCAGAACGAATTGGTTTTGTGAAAGAAGGCGTATTAAGGGATAAGCGAATTCGCAAAGGCCATCTGACGGATATTTCGGTGTTCTCGATTACCTTACGGGAATGGCCGGCGATCTCGTCAATGATAACTGGCTGGCTGCGCGCAGATAACTTCGACGACCGCAGCCGCCAGTTGCACAAGCTGGCGTCGTTTCGCCGCTACTGAGGTTGCCATGCGTTGGCTTACCGCGCAACGCATGGCTTTAGGGCTTATTTTCCGTGCTGTTTGAAACGGAAATCGTCCATAAAGTTGCTCAGTTTTTCCACTGCACCAAGCGTCAGCGCGTTATAGATCGAGGCACGGATGCCGCCGATCGCGCGGTGTCCCGTCAGACCAGAGAAACCCGCCAGCTCCGCTTCCTGCAGGAATTTATCCTCCAGCGCCGCCGTCGGCAGTGTAAACGCGGCGTTCATATCTGAACGGAAGGCCGCATCGCCCCAGTTACGATAGAAACCGTCGCTGTTATCAATGGTGCTGTAGAGCAGCGCCGATTTCTGCTGGTTGATGCGCGCCATGTTTTCCAGACCGCCAATATCATTCAGCAACCAGCGGGTCACCAGCATCACCACGTAAATGGCGAATACCGGCGGTGTATTCAGGTTAGAGTGCGCTTCCACCTGGCGACGATAATCAAGAAACGCTGGCAGGTTAGTCGGGCCGTTTTGCACCACACTGTCGCGAACCAGTACGATGGTCACGCCCGCCGGGCCGATGTTTTTCTGCGCGTGGGCATAAATCAGCGAGAATTTACCGGCATCGCACGGTTTGGAGAGAAAATCAGAAGACATATCGCAAACGCGTGGCACATCATCACGGCCCAGCACGCGATCGAACTGTAAGCCTTCTACCGTTTCGTTGGAAACATAGTGGATGTAAGGCGCGTCCGGGGAGAAATCCAGCTCTTCGTCGGTCGGCAGACGACGGTAGCCCTCTTTTTCACCGCTCCAGATCACGCGTACCGGCCCTTCGCGCATTGCTTCGGTGATCACTTTGCGGCTCCAGTAACCGGTATCGAAATACTCAGCCGGGTGCTTTTTGCCGCGCAGCATGGTCATTGGCACCATCGAGAATTGCTGCGTTGCGCCGCCCTGTAAAAACAGAATGTGATAATCCGCAGGCAGTCCCAGCAGGGTGCGAATATTATTTTCGGTTTCGCGAACCACATTTTCGAACCATGCGGAGCGATGGCTGATACCCAGAATCGACAGGCCCACTTCCGGGACATTAATAATAGCCTGCTGTACCTGGTTTAATACGACGTCAGGTAATGCGCCCGGCCCGCCGGAGAAATTAAGGGTGTTGTTAGGATTTAATGACATGTTATTTCCTGAGTCATAGTTATCGTTTTAAAGGGCCTGACCGGCGTACTTAAGCAGCATTTCCCGCATCGCGGTTTTCACTTTCAGCATGTGAACTTGCTTATTCGGGAACATCTCTTCATCGTCCATCGCATGAACAACCATCGCCGGATCGATTTCAAAAATCAGCAGTTCGCCGTCGCGCGTTTCCGCGCAGTCGATGCCGATATACTCAAGCCCGGTACGCTGGCTGATGGCGTCCAGCGCTTCGCGATGACGTTCAGCAAAGTCAGCAAACTCATTGAAGAAACGGCCTTCCTGCGCACGTTTGTCCGCATCTTCGTACATCCCGGCGTTAACGTAGTGGATCATCCAGTGCGAAGAGACACCCATATGGCAGGCGAACGGTTTACCGTCGATCAGCACCACGCGCATTTTGCGGAACAGGCCATCTTCGCCGCTGTAATCGACAAAGCGCGAAACGAAAAACTCCTCTCCGGCCGTCTCTTCCAGGTAGGCTGTAACAGCAGCGGCAGAGTCGATTTTTTGCAGGCCGTGACCACCGTGGCTGCCTACCGGGCGAACAATAATCGGGAAGTCGTGATCAGCGGCGATATCTGCCAGCGCTTTCTGACCACAAGCGACATCATGCAGCGCCTGGCGGGAGACATGCAGCGCCGGACAAATCACTAAACCGGGGACATTTTGCAGCAGCAGGCTGGCGTTATGGCGTTCAGAAGTCGGGACATTTTTCGGCGGGTTCAGTACCGGTTTTGGCCAGTTACGCAGAGCATATTCAAGACGCAGCAGCACGGATTCCTGCTCATCGCTGGCGCCAATCGCCACCATAACCACGTCATGTTCCGGCACCGGTGCCGTCAGCGGATTGTCGTTCAGCGGATCGACGTAGTAGTAGATGAGGTCGATATCGCTGTCTTCCATCAGGCAGTCGAGCGGAATATTTGCCGAGAGATTGCCCGGTACCATTAACATCAGCAGGCGTAATTTTGTCGGCTGACGCGCCGGCCAGTGATAAACGCGCTGCATATCCAGCGCCTGCGCCTGGATTTGCAGGCCCAGCTCTTCGTGCTTCAGGCTCATCATCGCAGTCGCGAGATTCATCCATAACACGGCATCTTCAGGGGCATTTTGCGCCTGCGCGATCATCTCCTGCGTGGCGGAGGTGAAGTCAACGCCCGCAATACTCATACGCAAAAAAGGCGCCATTCCGAGGAATCGCGCCGACGAAACGCCTGATTCAGTCGTTAGTGGCATGGTGGTTAATCCTGTTTGTATGGTGCATATCGCTTATGATGCGACATAACGCCAACAAACAATTCGCGGAATAGCGGCCTTAGTTGTCGGGATAACTGAGCGTAAACCGGCCAAATCAGTTACGCGGTGAATAAGTAAAAGTAAAACTCAAAAAAAATAATTAATAAAAACAATCAATAAATAACGACACGTCTGACAGGAAATATAATGAAATATTTCGGCTTTAGCCGCTTCGTTAGCACAGGTAAATCGTGCATCTTCGGGATATGAAAACCTGAGCCTTTCGGCTCAGGTTGATTCAGGACTAGCGTGTTATCTGCAGATCTTTGATGGTGACGGGCAGTTCCGCGCCGTCTTTCCACTGCGTTAATGGCAGAAAAACATTGTAATCGACAAGCCAGGCCAGCGTCTGTTTCTCGCCTTTATCGCCACTCTGCATTTCGCATGCGACTTTCCAGTAGCGGCCACTCAGCGCACTGCTGATCTGGCGAGCCTCATCGCTACCGGTCACTTCGCAACGGCGGTTGATCGCGGTTTTATCACCATCTTTGCCCTTCGCAGGCAGCACTGTATCAAAGGTGAATTTCTGTCCCTGATGCAGCGGGAAACGCAGGTTGGTGTGCAGTTCGCTGATGATACTCGGCGAGCTATCCAGGCTGATACCGCCTTTTAACTGCCCAAGGTTACCTAAAGTCAGGCGCTGCGCCTTAAACACGTTGTAATTTTCCAGCAGCAGCATCAGCCCGTTGGGTTGAACATCCAGCTCCATCGGCACGCCTTCATCACTCCCCCAGCTCAGAGTCCACTGCATTTTTTTGAAGCGAGGCGTCGCCCACGGGTTAACAATCTGCTGCGCTTGTTTGTCGATCTCCGCAGGCAACGGGAATTGCGCCAGCCATTGTGGCGAATTGCTGCTCATATCCGGCAGCATCGGGCCAACCCTGGAGGAGACGCTTTTTTTCTTCGCCTGGGGAACATAAGCCCCTTCCCCTTTAAAAGCAGAAGGCGTGCTCATTGCGCATAGCTGCTTAAACGCCGCAGCGGTGGCAGGCGTATTGGTAAAATCCGCCGCCCGGCGCAGCGCCGCTTTCCCGCTCAGACTATCGGATACATAACCTTCCGGCGTCATATCCAGCCCGGCGAGCACACTGTCTTTATTGGTTGCGCAGTTATATGCGTGTACTTCGATTTTCATGTCGTACGGCGCATCATACGGCGGATCGTACTGTATCTCGTTGTACTCGAAGCCGATTTTCGCAATCAACAGATCTTTGGCGCGGATAACCGAAGCGGTATCCAGCAGGATCGGCGTGTCATATTGCGATTTTTTTTCAATGTAGACCCAACTGGCATTTTTCAGCCCGGGGGATTTGCAGAGGCTGGCGGCGACATCATTCAGTTCGCTGTTCGGGCTGGGGGCGGCATAACGTCCGTAGCTATCGCCATAAAAACGGCGCACGACCGCCTCTTTATCGTCGAGCATTTCCCAGTAGAGTTTCACCGCTTTTTGCGTGGAGCAATCGAAGCCGTCCCAACGGTTAATGTTTTGCCCATCTTCAAAAACAATATGATTCATTGCCGTAATGCGATCGTTAAGCCGAATCATTACCAGCGGATTTACCGTGCTGCTAACGACTTTTTTGCCTTGCCCGTCAGCCGCATGGCTGCTTAACGTCACGGCCAGTAATGCTGGCAGAAGAATCTTGCCCGTTTTCATTTTCATTCCTTTGTCAGCGCAAATGGAGTAGCGCAACAGATGTGTAGTGATGAGGTTATCGGCAGAAGGCAGGAAATATAAAGGTCTTAAAGGGGAGGCTGAAAGTCACCAAAAATGATAGTGATGGATGAACCCGGTAGTACGATTCACCCCTCTGGCAACGCCGTCGTTTACGGCGGAAAGATTACTCCGCCAGCGCCTGCGCGCAGGCCCATGCGCTGGACCACGCCCACTGGAAGTTATAGCCGCCCAGCCAGCCGGTGACATCCATCACCTCGCCGATAAAGTAGAGCCCCGGCACATTGCGGGCTTCCATCGTGCGGGAAGAGAGTTCGTGGGTATCAACGCCGCCCAGCGTCACTTCCGCGGTACGGTACCCTTCCGTGCCGTTCGGTTGAACGCGCCAGTGCGTGAGTAATTCGACCAGTGACTCCTGTTCGCGACTGTTGAGCTGCTTCAGCGTGACATCCGGGATCTGCCCCAACTGCTGCAAGCATTCAACCAGCCGTTTCGGTAACTGCATCGCCAGCGTGTTTTTCAGGCTTTGATTCGGGTGCGCTTCGCGCTGTTCATCCAGGAAGCTTGCCAGATCGCACTCCGGTAACAGGTTAATGCTGACGAATTCGCCTGGCTGCCAGTAGCTGGAAATTTGCAGAACTGCCGGACCTGAAAGCCCGCGGTGGGTAAAGAGCAGATTTTCCCGGAAAACCGTGCCGTCTTCAGCGGTAATAACCGAAGGCACTGACACGCCGGAGAGCGTCTGCATCTGCTCCAGCAGCGGCTTATGCAGGGTAAAAGGCACCAGACCGGCGCGTGTCGGCAGCACTTTCAGGCCGAACTGTTCGGCGATTTTATAGCCAAATGGTGAAGCGCCAAGCCCCGGCATCGACAGCCCGCCGGAAGCAATGACCAGCTTCGCAGCCTGCACGCTGTCGCCATTCAGTTGCAGCGTGTAACCCTGATCATCGCGCGTTACGCTCAGCACTTCGCTGCGCAGGCGCTGTGTGACATTGCCTTTTTCGCACTCTGCCACCAGCATATCGACAATCTGTTGCGCCGAATCGTCGCAGAAAAGTTGTCCCAGCGTCTTCTCATGCCAGGCGATACCGTGCTTGCCGACCAGATCGATAAAATCCCACTGGGTATAACGCGCGAGAGCAGATTTACAAAAATGCGGGTTCTGGCTCAAATAGGCTGCGGGTTCGACATAAAGGTTAGTGAAATTGCAGCGACCACCGCCGGACATCAGGATTTTGCGCCCCGGTTTTTTGCCGTTGTCCAGTAACAGCACACGACAGCCCGCCTGCCCGGCCAGCGCCGCACAGAACATACCCGCCGCACCCGCGCCGATAACAATGACATCAAACCTTTCCACACCTGCACCCTCATCAAAAAATCGTGGCGGATTGTAAAGAGTTCACGCTGGTCACACCAGCGCGAAGAGAGCTAAAAACAACATGGCATTGAAAAATATACGATAATTTTAAAGTTTCAGCGGAATGTAAGAAATAATGTCAAAAAAAATACATATTTCACTTTGCCGACACCGCTAATGTCCCTGATAATGCGCCGCGTTCATGTCCTCAAAATGGCTTAACGTCCTATGTTACATTTGTTTGCTGGCCTGGATCTTCATACCGGGTTATTACTCTTGCTTGCTCTGGTTTTTGTTCTGTTCTACGAAGCAATCAATGGCTTCCATGACACAGCAAACGCCGTGGCAACCGTAATTTATACACGCGCTATGCGTTCTCAGCTGGCGGTTGTGATGGCGGCGGTGTTTAACTTCTTCGGCGTTTTGCTGGGCGGGTTAAGCGTTGCCTATGCAATTGTGCATATGTTGCCAACCGATCTGTTGCTGAATGTCAGCTCCGCGCACGGCCTGGCGATGGTCTTCTCCATGCTGCTGGCGGCGATTATCTGGAACCTTGGTACCTGGTATCTGGGTCTGCCGGCTTCCAGCTCCCACACTCTGATTGGCGCGATTATCGGCATTGGTTTAACTAATGCGCTGATGTCCGGTACTTCAGTAGTGGATGCCTTAAATATCCCGAAAGTGCTGGATATCTTCGCCTCCCTCATCCTTTCGCCGATTGTCGGGCTGGTAATTGCTGGTGGTCTGATATTTATCCTGCGCCGCTACTGGAGCAATACCAAAAAACGCGCGCGTATTCATATGACGCCAGCTGAACGCGAGAAGATCGATGGTAAGAAAAAGCCGCCGTTCTGGACGCGTATCGCCTTGATTCTTTCCGCTATCGGCGTGAGTTTCTCCCATGGCGCGAACGATGGTCAGAAAGGCATCGGCCTGATTATGCTGGTGCTGATTGGCGTTGCGCCTGCAGGCTTCGTGGTGAATATGAACGCGTCAGGTTATGACATCACTCGTACGCGTGATGCCGTCAACAACGTAGAAACTTACTTCCAGCAACATCCGGCGCTGCTGCAAAAAGCCACCGGCGTTGATCCGCTGATTCCGGCACCGGAAGAAGTGAACACGCAGCCTGGCGAGTTCCACTGCCATCCGGGTCGCGCAATTGTGGCGCTGGATCGTGCGAAGGTGATGCTGACCGGTATCGAAAACTACGAGCAGATTCCGCTGGAGCAGCGTAGCCAGCTGCGCCGTATTATGCTCTGCCTCTCCGATATTACGGATAAAGTGGCGAAGCAGCCGGAGATCAGCACGGACGACCAGCGTCTGCTGAAGAAACTGAAAGGCGATATGCTGAGCACCATTGAGTATGCGCCAATCTGGATCATCATGGCGGTAGCGCTGGCGTTAGGTATTGGCACAATGATCGGCTGGCGCCGCGTGGCGACCACCATCGGCGAGAAAATTGGTAAGAAAGGTATGACCTACGCTCAGGGAATGTCCGCGCAGATGACTGCAGCGGTATCTATCGGGCTGGCAAGTTATACCGGGATGCCGGTTTCCACCACGCATGTGCTCTCATCTTCCGTGGCCGGGACAATGATTGTCGACGGCGGCGGTTTGCAGCGCAAAACCGTAACCAATATTTTGATGGCCTGGATCTTCACCCTGCCAGCCTCGATTATTTTGTCCGGCGCACTGTACTGGCTCTCGCTGCATCTGATTTAACGCAGCGCAGGCGCAATAAAAAAACGGGTCAGGAAACTGGTCCGTTTTTTTTATTCTCTGATTAGCGCAGCGCTCAATGCCAAATCATCAACGCAATCAGGCTGATGACCACCAGACCACACAGCGAACTGGTTAAAATAAACTGGCGGCGAACGCGCTCACAGCGGCGGATGAATTCGTCATCATGGTGATCGCGGTAGCGCTGGGCATAGATATACCAAACCAGACGCATCTGCTTACTGGGCTGGCCGTGCGCGGTAAAAAAGCCGCCGCCATCCACGTACTGATAGAGTAAGGGATCACAACCACGAAGTACCACTAACAGCGCGCGTAGTGATGAGTAATAACGCGCCATGTTAACCAAACACACCACACATAAAGCCCAAAACAGCGCAACAGTGTTGATCACCATATCCCCTCCCCGGCGATCGCCCGCGGAGAAAGCCTCCGGAACGCTCGCGCCTGGATACCCAACCAAGTCTGACAACGAATAGTGTTACCAATCCCCGGACGGGAAGACAAACACAGGCGGAGTCCCGCAATTGACCGCATTTCCTTACGCGGATAACTGGGGGACGCCGTCTGTTTCCGTACGGTTTATTTATAGTGTAGGAGATCCGTTTATTTTTTTACCACAAGCTTAATCACCATCAATGCATCTGGCTGTAAATATTGCTTAAGTGATTCGTGATCCAGGTTAATTGACGGTGTGAAAAGAGCGTTATAAGGTAGAAATATCTTCTGAAAAAGATCCTTAAGGCCGGGCGCTACGCTCACGTGAAACGCAGGATGCGGGCGCAGTGCAACTGTATCAGGGGCAATCACCCCGATGGTCATCGACAACTTATGGAAGGAGTACCACTATGGCTTACAAACATATCCTCATCGCAGTCGATCTCTCCCCCGAAAGCAAATTGCTGGTTGAGAAAGCAGTATCCATGGCGCGGCCATACAACGCGAAGATTTCCCTGATTCATGTCGATGTAAACTACTCCGATCTTTATACCGGTCTTATCGACGTTAATCTCGGCGATATGCAAAAACGCATTTCTGATGAAACTCACCAGGCGCTGACCGAGCTGTCCACTAACGCGGGCTATCCGATCACCGAAACTCTGAGCGGCAGCGGCGACCTGGGCCAGGTACTGGTTGATGCGATTAAAAAATACGATATGGATCTGGTGGTGTGCGGCCATCACCAGGATTTCTGGAGCAAACTGATGTCCTCCGCGCGCCAGCTTATCAACACGGTTCACGTTGATATGCTGATTGTCCCGTTGCGGGATGAAGAAGAGGATTGATATTCCCGCTAACAATTAACCGTTAGCCTGAACATAGCCCGGTACGCGCAACGCGACCGGGCTTTTTTATTCCCCGGAACCGGGGTAGATATCGAAACGATGGCTTTTGGTCACTACCGCCGACTGTGTGGCGACACCGGCCAGCGGCGGCGCGTAATCCGGGCGTTTCACCACTACACGCTTGATGGCAAGCTTGCGCGCAGGCTCCAGCAAACCATCGGCGTCAAGATCCGGGCCAACCAGCGACTGGAATACCCGCATCTCCTTCTTCACCAGCGCGCTTTTTTGCTTATGCGGGAACATCGGATCGAGATAAACCACCTGCGGGCGCGGCGTGATATCCGCCAGGCTCGTCAGACTGGACGCGTGAATCAGTTGCAGCCGTTCGCGCAGCCACGGGCCGATTTCCGCATCGGCATAGCCACGATGAAGACCATCCTCCAGCAGCGCAGCAACGACCGGGTTACGCTCCAGCATCCGCACGCGGCAACCCACCGAGGCCAGCACAAACGCATCGCGACCCAGCCCTGCCGTGGCATCCACCACCTCCGGTAAATAGCTGCCTTTGATACCAACCGCTTTGGCGACAGCTTCACCGCGACCACCGCCAAACTTACGCCGGTGCGCCATACCGCCCGCGACAAAATCGACAAAGATACCGCCCAGTTTCGGCTCATCGCGCTTACGCAGTTCCAGATGCGTCGGCGTTAACACCAGCGCCATCAGGTTATCGTCATCCGGCTCCAGCCCGAAGCGGGCCGCAAGAACAGATAAGGCGCCGTCTCCGGCGCCTGTTTCATCCAGCAAACAGATTTTCACTGCATCAGCCTTCGATACCGTAATGCTCAAGCATGGCGTCAATCTGCGGCTCGCGGCCACGGAAGCGTTTGAACAGCTCCATCGGCTCTTCCGAACCACCACGGGTCAGGATGTTATCGAGGAACGACTGCCCGGTTTCGCGGTTGAAGATGCCCTCTTCTTCAAAGCGGGAGAAGGCATCTGCCGCCAGCACATCGGCCCACAGATAGCTGTAGTAACCCGCCGCATATCCGCCCGCGAAAATATGGCTGAAGGCATGCGGGAAGCGGCCCCACGACGGCCCCGGCACCACGGCGACCTGACGTTTGATTTCGGCCAGCGTTTCGAGGATTTTTGCCCCCTGCTCCGGGCTAAATTCGGCGTGCAGACGGAAGTCGAACAGGCCGAACTCCAGCTGACGCAGGATAAACATCGCCGCCTGGTAGTTTTTCGCCGCCAGCATTTTGTCCAGCAACTCCTGCGGCAACGGCTCGCCGGTTTCATAATGACCGGAGATAAACGCCAGCGCTTCCGGCTCCCAGCACCAGTTTTCCATAAACTGGCTCGGCAGCTCGACCGCATCCCACGGCACACCGCTGATCCCTGCCACCCCGGCGGTTTCAACGCGCGTCAGCATATGGTGCAGACCGTGGCCAAACTCATGGAACAGTGTGATCACTTCGTCATGAGTGAACAGCGCCGGTTTGCCGTTGACCGGGCGGTTAAAGTTACAGGTGAGGTACGCGACGGGTTTTTGCAGCGAACCGTCGGCGCGGCGCATCTGGCCAACGCAGTCATCCATCCACGCGCCACCACGTTTGTGTTCGCGGGCATAAAGATCGAGGTAGAAGCTGCCGCGCAGCTCGTTGTTCTCATCGTAAAGCTCGAAGAAACGTACGTCCGGATGCCAGACATCAATATCCTTGCGTTCTTTGGCGGTGATGCCGTAAATGCGTTTCACCACTTCAAACAGGCCGTTCACCGCGCGGTTTTCCGGGAAGTACGGACGCAGTTGCTCATCGCTGATGCTGTAGAGGTGCTGCTTCTGTTTTTCGCTGTAGTAACCGATATCCCACGGTTGCAGCTCATCAACACCAAATTCGGCTTTAGCGAAGGCGCGCAGTTGCGCCAGCTCTTTTTCGCCCTGCGGACGCGCACGTTTGGCAAGATCGGTTAAGAATTCCAGCACCTGCGCCGGGTTTTCCGCCATTTTGGTGGCCAGCGATTTAAAGGCATAGCTTTCAAAACCGAGCAGTTGCGCCAGTTCATGACGCAGCGCGAGGATCTCGGCCATGATCGGGCTATTGTCCCACTTACCCGCATTCGGCCCCTGATCGGAAGCACGGGTGCTGTAAGCGCGATACATCTCTTCACGCAGCGCCTGGTTATCGCAATAGGTCATCACCGGCAGATAGCTCGGGATATCCAGCGTCAGCAACCAGCCTTGCTGCTCTTTGGCTTCTGCCTGCGCTTTCGCCGCCGCCAGGGCGCTTTCCGGCATGCCGGAGAGTTCAGATTCGTCAGTGACCAGCTTGCTCCAGCCCATAGTGGCATCGAGCACATTGTTGCTGTAAAGGTTACCCAGTTCAGAGAGGCGTGAGGCGATTTCGCCATAGCGCTGCTGTTTCTCTTTTGGCAGGCCGATGCCCGACAGTTTGAAGTCGCGCAGCGCGTTATCCACCGCTTTTTTCTCCGCCACGCTCAGCGCAGCGTAATGCGGGCCGTCACGCAGATCGCGATAGGCGTTGTACAACCCTTCGTTCTGCCCGACCCAGGTGCTGTATTCCGACAGCAGCGGCAGCGTTTGTTCGTACGCTTCGCGCAGTTCCGGGCTGTTTTTCACTGAATTCAGGTGGCTGACCGGCGAGAAGAGACGGCCAAGGCGATCGTCCACTTCAGCCAGCGGCTGACAAAGATTGTCCCAGGTGTAGGGGCCGCCCTGCGCAACAACGCGTTCCACTGCGCTCCGGCAGTCGTCCAGCGCTTTGGTCACCGCAGGAACAACATGCTCAGGAAGAATTTTAGAAAAAGGGGGGAGCACAAAAGGCGTCAATAATGGGTTGGTCATAGCGCAGTCCTTGGTATGAAGTATTGGTTAAGAATGGGGCCAAGTCCCGCAGATTTCAATCCCGTGCGCTCCGCGTGCCAGGGTATCGCTGCAATAAGCAACAACGAAGAAAACGCCCGGCGGCATTGCGCTCGCCGGGTATTACACACGCAAACCTCAGCGGGATTTATGCGCCATCTCATAGGCCGCAGACAGGTTCAGGCGCTGCCAGAAGCTCTGTTCATCGTTATCGCCAGAAAGCGGGTAACCCGCCGGTATCGCCGTTTTCACCATCAGCGCACGGCGCTGGCTGGCGGAAAGATTCGGCAACGCCGCTTCCAAAAGCACATCAGCCCCTTCCGGTACTTTCAGTTTTTTCTCTGTCCCTTTCTGCTGCGGCAAATTGTAAGTCATGGTGAAACGGTAGAAATCGCGCATTGCCGGGTCGCGATACGGATCGTCTTTCCCGGCGCTCTGCGCACATTGCGCAAGCGACGTGCCGCACTCTTTTTCCAGCGCGGCGCGAAGCTGGTCGCGGGCTTCATTGAACAGGGCACGGTATTTCGCATCATTCAGGTAATGTGCGACGTTACGCTCCGCCACCATCCTGGAACCGATGACATCCAGCGGATAGTGCACACCCAACACCACGCGGGAATAACCGTAGCGCGCGCCGCGCGTCAGCAGTGCGTCAAAACGTTCCGGGATCATCTCCGCCATCAGCAACGAATCAGTATAACCGGTGTTGGTATGGCCGCTGGGGAACGAGCCACCATCCGCGGTATAGGCTTTGTTATCTTTCACCACCACGTCGTCCGGCACCAGGTGAATGCTGTTGTTCTGGATCAGGAACGGACGCTTATAGTCAAAATGCTTTTTCGCCGCGCCAGTACTCACTTCGCTGGCTTTGATTAACGCCGCCGCTTTGCCTAACTCGCCTTTGTCATAGGCAGTGAGAAAAGCGTTGCCCAGTTTTGGCCCCAGCGCATCGGCAATAAAATAGAGATAGCTGATTCCCTCAGCATCAGCCAGCGCCTGACGGCGCAAACCCTGCGTGGCATCGCGGTTAATCGCCTCAACGGTATGCAGATTGGTATCCAGCACCGGCTTTGGCAGAGCGCTAAAACTGGAGAGTAGCGCGATACCCGCCTGCTGATTTGCTTTAGTCTGGAAATCATAACCGCGCGCCTTCAGCCAGGCGCTATCCGCCTGTTTAGCGCTCTGCGCGGCGTGCTCCAGTTGATCGCGGGTCAGCGACGCAGCGTTACCCTGCAAGGCCTGGCGCAGCCCGGCCAGTGATTGTGCTTCCAGCGCAACATACGCCTGGCTGTCCGAGGCTGGCGTGGTGGTATTGGCAATATCGCGCGCCTGCACCAGCGGAATATCTTTTGCCATCGCCTGGTTAGCCAACAGCAGCGCGGCAGTTAAAAGAGTGAGACGGATTTTCATTTTTTATCCTTTTATTCAAAGAATTACCTTGCCTGAACCCGACGCTAGCGCGGCAGTTTGACATTTTCATGACACCGTTATGTTTTGAAACCTTTTCCGCTGAAATGAAACAAGCCCGCGGTGCAGCGGTAATCTGCGGCAATCTACGGTAAACTGTGCAGAATCTCGTTTATTTTCCGGAATCTCAGTCCCCATGCTCAGTTATCGCCACAGCTTTCACGCTGGCAACCACGCCGACGTCCTTAAACACACCGTTCAGAGCCTGATCATTGAAGCGCTGAAAGAAAAAGAGAAACCGTTTCTCTATCTCGACACCCATGCAGGTGCCGGACGCTATCAGCTCTCTGGCGAACATGCGGAGCGCACGGGCGAATATCTGGAAGGCATCGCCCGCATCTGGCAGCAGGACGATTTACCGGCCGAGCTTGAGCCATACATGACTGCAGTGCGCCACTTCAACCGCGGTGAGCAACTGCGCTATTACCCGGGTTCACCGCTGATTGCCCGTGAATTACTGCGCGAGCAGGACAGCCTGCAATTAACCGAGCTGCACCCAAGCGATTACCCGCTGCTGCGCCAGGAGTTCCAGAAAGACAGCCGCGCCCGCGTTGAACGCGCCGACGGTTATCAGCAGTTGAAGGCCAAACTGCCGCCGGTTTCCCGTCGTGGTCTGATTCTTATCGACCCGCCGTATGAGATTAAAACCGACTACCAGGCAGTAGTGAGCGGTATTCTGGAAGGCCATAAACGTTTTGCCACAGGCATTTACGCGCTTTGGTATCCGGTGGTGCTGCGCCAGCAGATCAAACGCATGCTGCGCGATCTGGAAGAGACCGGCATTCGCAATATTCTGCAAATTGAACTGGCCGTGCGGCCGGACAGCGATCAGCGCGGCATGACGGCTTCCGGCATGATCGTCATTAACCCGCCGTGGAAGCTGGAAGCACAGATGAACAGTGTGCTGCCGTGGTTGCACAGCAAGCTGGTGCCGGCCGGTACCGGGCACACGCTGGTTCACCAGATCGTCCCGGAGTAATCGCAGCCATCGGTGGAACCTTTCGGATTGCGCGTTACAATCGCGACAATTTTCGACTTCGTTCAGGATTAAGGAAAAAACCATGAGCAAACATTACGACTACATCGCCATTGGCGGCGGCAGCGGCGGTATTGCCTCGATCAACCGTGCAGCCATGTACGGTCAAAAATGCGCGCTGATTGAGGCCAAAGATCTTGGCGGCACCTGTGTGAACGTGGGTTGTGTTCCGAAAAAAGTGATGTGGCACGCCGCACAGATCGCTGAAGCCATTCATCTCTATGGCCCGGACTACGGCTTTGACACCACCGTCAACCATTTCGACTGGAGCAAACTGGTTGCCAGCCGCAGCGCTTACATCGACCGTATCCATACCTCTTACGAGAACGTGCTGGGTAAAAATAACGTCGATGTGATCCGTGGTTTTGCCCGTTTTGTTGATGCCAAAACCGTGGAAGTGAACGGTGAAACGATCACCGCCGATCATATTCTGATCGCCACTGGCGGCCGTCCGAGCCACCCGGACATTCCGGGCTCGGAATACGGCATTGATTCCGATGGTTTCTTCGCCCTGCCCGCGCTGCCAAAGCGCGTTGCCATTGTTGGCGCAGGGTACATCGCCGTTGAGCTGGCGGGCGTGGTGAACGGCCTTGGAGCTGAAACACATCTGTTCGTGCGTAAACATGCGCCGCTGCGCAACTTCGATCCGCTGATCACTGAAACGCTGGTCGAAGTGATGGCGGCGGAAGGCCCGACGCTGCATACCCACGCGATTCCGAAAACGGTAGTGAAAAACGCTGACGGCAGCCTGACCATCACCCTGGAAGATGACCGCTCGCAAACCGTTGATTGCCTGATCTGGGCGATTGGCCGTGAACCGGCGACCGATAACTTCAACCTTGCAGCCACTGGCGTGAAAACCAATGACAAAGGTTATATTGAAGTCGATAAATTCCAGAACACCAGCGTGCCGGGGATTTACGCGGTGGGCGATAATACCGGCGCGGTAGAACTGACTCCGGTTGCCGTTGCCGCTGGCCGTCGTCTCTCCGAACGCCTGTTTAACAACAAGCCGGATGAGCATCTCGACTACACCAATATTCCTACCGTTGTGTTCAGCCACCCACCGATTGGCACCGTCGGTTTAACCGAGCCGCAGGCGCGCGAGCAGTACGGCGACGATCAGGTGAAAATCTATAAATCGTCGTTCACCGCGATGTACACCGCCGTCACCTCTCACCGCCAGCCGTGTCGCATGAAGCTGGTCTGCGTCGGTCCGGAAGAGAAAATCGTCGGTATCCACGGTATCGGCTCCGGCATGGACGAGATGTTGCAGGGCTTTGCGGTTGCGCTGAAGATGGGCGCCACCAAAAAAGACTTCGACAACACCGTCGCCATTCACCCGACTGCCGCAGAAGAGTTTGTCACGATGCGCTAAGCATCAGCGGTAAAAACGACACACCAGAGAAGCCCCAAACGGGGCTTCTTTTTTTTCATCGGTGTCGCCTGCATCAGATGAGCGGAGAAATGCATATCACCAGGTCGGAATGTTGGTCAGAAAGCGAACCGTCACTGATGCAAGAAATCACCCACTTTTTTAAGAAGCAAGCTGAACCACAAAACGTGTCACGCGGGCAGCCTCAATAAATGGCTGGCGATTCCCCAGCGCATCACCCGACAAGATTTCTCCTCTATCGCCAGCAGCGAAAAGCTGGCATTCGGGTGGTGGTAACGCGCAACATTGCTCAGCGAGTTTTCCATCAGTTGCGCAATAACCGCCTGAATCACATGACCATGCGAGACCAGTGCCACTGTTTCCTGCGAGCAAATATCCGGCAATCTGTGCAGAAAAGTGAGTAGCCGCTGCACCGCCTGCGCCAAAGATTCGCCCTGCGGCGGACAGAAATGTTCATCATCGATAAACGGCGGATATGCGCGCTGTATTTCGCTCAGACTGCGACCTTCAAGCTCGCCAAAATGTTGCTCCTGTAGCGCGTCGTGCAACTGAAAATCGCAGGCGAAATGCGCGGCTATCCGCGCCGCCATCTGCTGTGCCCGGCCTGCCGGAGAGGAGATAACAGCGCCAGGCGTTACCTCCTCGGCCTGCAACCCGGCAATCAGTGCGTTGCACTCTTCCTGTCCGCGCAATGTCCACGGGCTATCGAGACGCCCCTGGATAATTCCGGCGCGGTTCCACTCGGTTTGCGGATGGCGAATTAAAAACACGTTCATTTTCGAAGCTCGCGGCTTATCGGCCTGAAATATTAAAAGGCAGGAAGTGGTTAACTCCCTGCCCTTAGGTACGTTTCCGTTATCAGTTCAGCAACTGAAGTAGATAACGGATCAATTCCAGCAGCGCGATTAACGCTCCCAGAATGATGATTGCTTTATCAATCACCCGTTTTCTCCATAAAACGGAGTGAGAACGCCGCTGCTTACTCGTGGACTGCCTGTCACAGAGGTTGATCTCAGTGTTAGTCAGAGACAGTTCTACTCCGGCCAGAGCACCCGATGCGGCACCACCCGTACATCCGGCCAGGACTTAAAAAGCGTAAAAGCGGCCCCGGAGTAGTCTTGTCACCAGCACTAACGGGCAGATTATAACCACCCTCAGGGCATCCGACGAGTTCAAAATTTGCTCGCTTATCCCCCTTGTTTTATACTGCAGCGGTTAGTCAGAGACAGTTCAAAACCGGCCAGAGCAGTTGGCTGTTCCGGATGTAAAAAAGCCGACCTCACCAGTCGGTTTTTTTTCGCCTGTAGATTCGCTAAACCCGCACCGCCTTCAACTCATTGATCAGCCACTGCACCGCAGGCTGATAATCATAAAGCCGGTGGGTAAGCAGCAGTAAATCGTAAGAGGGCGCGCCGTCCGGCAGCGCCATGATGCGCAGCGGCAACATCTTTGCCATCTCCTGGGCAATACGGAACGGAACGCACATCAAATAACCGGTCGCGACGGCCACACGTCCTCCAACAGCATAACTTTGCACTACCGTCGCCAGCGGACGGTAGAGATGCTGCGACAGCAGCCAGCTATCAATATGATCCGCGCCAGAGCTAACCGCCGGTAAATGGATTTGTGACTCGCTGACCAGATGTTTAAGCGTCAGGGTTTCCGGCAAATCGGTGCGCTCCATAGAAGCAATTGCCACGAAATGGTCGGAAATCAGCGGGTATCGATTAAAGTAGTGCGGAATATGCTGCACGGTATCAACGCCGATAAACGCGTCGAGTTGCCCTTTTTCTACCCGTTCAACCTTGATGGTTTCCGAAAGAATATCGACCGACAACCGCACATTCGGGGCGATGGTTTTAAAGCGGGCGGTCAGCACTGGCATAAACATAAATTCGAAGTAATCCACCGCGCCGATATAAAAAGTATGTGCATCGCGGGCGGGATCGAAGTGGCTTGGCCCGCGCGTGGCGGTATCCAGCTTGCTGAGCGCATTCTCAATCACCGGGATCATCATCGCTGCGTACGGCGTCGGCTCCATGCCGTTGCGCGTGCGAATAAACATTTCGTCTTTGAGCTGCTCGCGCAGACGGTTCAACGCATGGCTAAACGCAGATTGTGAAAGATTGGCCTTCTGCGCCGCCCGGGTCACGTTTTTCTCTTTCGCCAGGATCGGCACCAGCCGCAGCAAATTCAGATCGACCACCACTATGCACCCTTTTCATGTTTTCATGATAACAATACATTTTATGCATAACGAAGATCGTTGCTATAGTTTGCAGCAAAAGAAGTGCGGATGATTTGCACTGTCTGAACCGAGACCAACGGGAGAGAATTGATGAGAAATGTAACTGTTGCCGCGACCCAGATGGCTTGCACCTGGGAACTGGAAAAAAACGTACAGAACGCGGAACGTTTAGTTCGCGAAGCGCACCGCCAGGGCGCACAGGTGATCCTGATCCAGGAGCTTTTTGCTGCCCCTTATTTCTGCATCGATCAGAGCCCGGAGCACTATGCGCTGGCGCAGGAAGTCGCAACCAGCCCGCTGATTAAGCATTTCTCAGCGCTGGCGAAAGAGCTGGAAGTGGTGCTGCCGCTGAGCCTGTTCGAAAAATGCAATAACGCGTACTACAACTCGCTGGTGATGATCGATGCCGACGGCAGCGTGCTGGACACCTACCGTAAAACCCATATTCCGAACGGTCCGGCTTACCAGGAAAAACAGTTCTTCATCCCTGGCGATACCGGATTCAAAGTCTGGAACACCCGCTACGCCAAAATCGGCGTCGGCATTTGCTGGGATCAGTGGTTCCCGGAAACCGCGCGTTGCCTGGCATTGCAGGGCGCAGAGTTGATCTTCTACCCGACCGCTATCGGTTCTGAACCGGCCTACCCGGATATCGACAGCCAGCCGCACTGGACCCGTGTTCAGCAGGGCCACGCTGCCGCCAACGTCATTCCGGTGATTGCCTCGAACCGTATCGGCACCGAAGCCAGTAAATACATTGAAGGCCTGGAAATGACCTTCTACGGTTCTTCATTCATCGCCGATCAGACCGGTGAACTGGTAGCGCAGGCCAATAAAACCGACGAAGCGGTGCTGGTGCACACCTTCGATCTGGATGCCGTTGCCGCGCAGCGCGCCTCCTGGGGTCTGTTCCGCGACCGCCGCCCGAACATGTACGGCGCGATTGCGACCTCTGACGGTAGCGTGAGGAGCTAAGCGATGGCGCAGCTGACCACGCCCGTAAAAGACGGGTTCGCAATGCCGGCAGAGTGGGCGCCGCATCAGGCTGTGTGGATGATCTGGCCTTATCGTACCGATAACTGGCGCGCCAATGCTGCACCAGCCCAGCAGGCGTTTGCGGCCGTGGCAAAAGCGATTTCCCGCAATACGCCGGTCATCATGGGCGTTCCTGCGGTCGAAATGGCGAAAGCGCGCAGCACCATGCCAGCGGAAGTGACGCTGATTGAAATGGAGAGCGACGACGCCTGGATGCGCGATACCGGCCCGACCGTAGTGCTGAATCAGGCGGGCGAACAGCGCGGTATTAGCTGGACGTTCAACGCGTGGGGCGGCCTGAACGGCGGGCTTTATGCCAGCTGGGATCGCGATCAGTTAGTGGCAGGCCAGGTGGCGAATTACCACCAAATGCCATGCTACAACACGGACTTAGTGCTGGAAGGCGGCTCCATTCACGTTGACGGTGAAGGCACCCTGCTGACCACTGCCGAGTGTCTACTGAACCCGAACCGCAACCCGAATCTGAGCCAGGCGGAGATCGAGCAACAGCTGCGCGATTACCTTGGCGTGTCACAAATCATCTGGTTGCCGGAAGGCGTGTTTAACGATGAGACCGACGGTCACATCGACAATATTTGCTGCTTCGTGCGCCCCGGCGAAGTGGCGCTGCACTGGACTGATGACCAGAATGACCCGCAGTACGCCCGCTCCGCAGCGGCGTTGCAGGTGCTGGAAAACACCAAAGATGCGCAGGGTCGTACGCTGAAAGTGTGGAAAGTCCCGTCGCCGCCGGCGCTGTACGCCAGTGCGGAAGAGACCAATGATGTGGAAAAAGGCACGGCGATTGAGCGCCACGAAGGCAATCGTCTGGCGGGTTCCTACGTCAACTATCTGGTCAGCAACCAGCAGATTATCTATCCGCAGTTGCACCCGGCCACCGATGGCGCGGCGCAGGCGCTGTTTGAGGAGATGTTCCCGGATTTCGTCATCACTGGCGTTCCGGCGCGCGAAATTCTGCTCGGCGGCGGCAATATTCACTGCATCACTCAGCAAATCCCGCGTTGATCCACAGCCCGGCGGTGAATGCCGCCGGGTGTTTTACAGCGTGCGCGACATCCGAATGTACTGCACCTCTTTTTTATAAAACGTCTCACCCTCTGGGGTAAAACCGAAGCGCGTATAAAACCCTGCCGCCGAAGTTCTGGCGTCCAGAGTGACCGTTTTCACCCCGTCCTGCATCAGCTTATCCAGCACCGACTGAAACAGAAAACCGCCAAACCCCTGCTGCTGATACGCCTGCAAAGTGGCGAATTTGCGGATCTGGCAACGCTTCTCACCGATGATGAACACCGACAGGCAACTCACCACCTGAGCATTGAACAGCGCGCCAAAATGTGCGGCGCTTTCGTCGCCCTCCACGCGTGAAGCATTGCGCTCCAGATGCGGCCACAGTACCGCCTGGCGAATATCCAGACATTGCTCTAACGTAATAGTGGCGAAATTCACGGGTTCTCTCTCCCTTTAATGGGGCTTCCGGGCAATATAAGCGTGCAGGGGCGATTATTCATAAATCGTTGCAAATTGATTACTCTGAAAGCCGCCGCTGCGTTATCCGATCCGTTTTGCAATTTTAATAAAATTAATCAATAGGTTGCTTAATTTTTGCTTGCGCGTAACGGGAAACAAAACGTGATCTAACGCACATTTCATCCCCCAGAGATCGAAGCGAATGTCTACGCTTTATAGATAGCCGGGACACACCCGTCATTTTTTACGACGACATCCGGAGGCCAGAGCCACTATGTTCAACCAGAAACTACAAAGCGCAGAAAACGTCGAGTTTATCATCGAAGAAGAGCTTCTCTATGAAACCGATCCGTGCGAGTTAAAACTGGATGAAATGATTGAAGCGGAGCCGGAACCCGAAATGATCGAAGGGCTGCCGGCGTCCGATGCGCTGACGCCTGCCGATCGTTACCTTGAATTGTTTGAACACGTGCAGTCGTCACGTCTCTTTGCCGACAGCAAAACCTTCCCCGACTGTGCGCCGAAACGGGATCCGCTCGACATTCTGATTCGCTATCGCAAAATTAAACGCAAACCCGAGTTCGACCTGAAGCAGTTCGTGAAAGCGCATTTCTGGCTGCCGGAAAACACGACTAAAGAGTATGTTTCCAATCCAGAGCATTCGCTGAAAGAGCATATCGACAATCTGTGGCCGGTGCTGACCCGCGAGCCACAGGATCATATTCCGTGGTCATCGCTGCTGGCGCTGCCGCAGGCATACATTGTGCCGGGCGGTCGATTCAGAGAGACCTACTACTGGGACTCTTACTTCACCATGCTGGGGCTGGCGGAGAGCGGCCGTGACGATCTGCTGCGCTGTATGGCCGATAACTTCGCGTGGATGATCGAACGCTACGGCCATATTCCGAACGGCAACCGGACTTACTATCTGAGCCGTTCGCAGCCGCCGGTTTTCGCTCTGATGGTGGAACTGTTCGAAGAGGATGGCGTGCGCGGCGCGCGGCGCTACCTTGAACATCTGCTGATGGAGTACGCTTTCTGGATGGATGGCGCGGAATCGCTGGTGCTGAACCAGGCTTACCGCCATGTCGTGCGGATGCCGGACGGTTCGCTGCTTAACCGTTACTGGGACGATCGCGATACGCCACGAGACGAATCCTGGCTGGAGGACGTGGAAACCGCCCGCCACTCCGGTCGCCCGGCGAATGAAGTTTATCGCGACTTGCGCGCAGGTGCCGCCTCCGGCTGGGATTACTCTTCCCGCTGGCTCCGTGACGCGCACCGGCTGGCGAGCATTCGCACCACGCAGTTTATTCCCATCGATTTGAACGCCTTTCTGTTCAAACTGGAAAGCGCGATCGCCAATATTTCCGGGCTGAAAGGCGATCGCGAGCGTGAAGCGGAATTCCGCCAGAAAGCGAGCGATCGCCGGGCGGCGGTTAACCGCTATCTGTGGGATGAGGAGAATGGCTGCTACCGCGATTACGACTGGCGCCGAGAAGAGATGGCGCTGTTCTCCGCCGCCAGTATCGTGCCGCTGTACGTCGGTATGGCGACGCATGAACAGGCGGATCGGCTGGCAGAATCGGTGAAAAATCGTCTGCTCACACCTGGCGGCATTCTGGCGACGGAATATGAAACTGGCGAACAGTGGGATAAACCCAACGGCTGGGCGCCATTACAGTGGATGGCGGTGCAGGGCTTTAAGCTTTACGGTAACGACGCGCTGGGTGACGAGATCGCCCGCAGTTGGCTGAAAACGGTGAATCACTACTACCAGAATCACCACAAGCTGATCGAGAAGTACCATATTGCCAGCAGCACACCGCGCGAAGGGGGCGGGGGGGAATACCCGTTGCAGGACGGTTTCGGCTGGACAAACGGCGTGGTGCGCCGGTTAATCGGGCTGTACGGCGAGCCGTAATGCTCGCCGCCTTTCGTTAATTGCGCCATCGGGCTAAACGCCTGATGGCGCTTCGCTTATCAGGCCATCTTAATTGATGGCGTTATAAATGGCGGTCTGAATATCCGCCCACTTACGGTTTTCGTCACCCGGCTCTGCCTGGTAACGCAACTGCGCCTGTTCCATCTCATAACGCTGACGCTCAACCACCGGTTTTATGGTGCAAAATGCCCGTAAATAACTTTTCCCGATCGATGACAACCCCTTGTTATTCACCGCCATTTCATGGGTCAACGTGCTGATAAACCGACGGCAGGGGCGACTCTCATCCATTTGTATCCGGTAACGCAGCAGCATATCCAGCACCTCGGTATAATTGGCCGCCACCGCCTGCTCCGTCCACGACAGTTTCCAGTTCATTCCGGTACGCAAAAACAGCGACACCACGCGCGTATCGTTACGATCGATTGCCGCGCGGAAGTTGTTCTCGTCGCGCGGCAGCCCCATGCGGCTCAGCTCCTCTTTCGGCGAGATTTTTTCCTTATCCTGCGAAATGGGCACCGTAATGCCACTGCCGCGCGCCATCGGTGCCTGAACATCACTGAGGAACAGCCAGAAGCCGCCAATCGCCACGATCAGCGCCACCACGGCCACCGAACCCCATAACATGCTGACAAACAGCTGCTCCCGCTCTTCACGGCTACGTACCGGGCGTTTAGCCGGTCTGTCGATACTGTCACGCATTGGCATCGCATCACCTCCTGCGGCGCGGTCTTTTTTCCGCGCCTGCTCCCAGAAAGCGTCTAAGTTATCGCCCGCCTCGCGCAATATTTCAGCGGGATTAGTTGTGGTGCGCCCCTCTTCCCATGCGCGTTGTACCGGCCCCGTAATCTGCGGATAGTAGCTATCCAGTAAACTGAGTTGACTGGAGGTCAGCGGCTGTCCCGCCACGACCAAAGCGCGCATGTGCCGCACATCGTCGAGGAACGTGTGCAACGTTTTACGCGTTTCCAGATACAGGTTTAATACCGCGTTATCGTTAAACAAACGGGCGTAATGCTGGCTGAACTCTTTTTTATCCACCAGCAACAACGCCAGCTCGCTAAAGCGCATCCCGCTCAAAACATCGTCGCGATCGCCCAGCCGCAGCCAGCGGCGCACATGATCGGCGCCAAACTGCATTTTCAAATGGTTACGCAGTCGTTCCGTATCCGGCCACGCCTGCGCCACCAGCGAGGTGATCATTATCTCCAGCGCGCGCAGTTGCTGCTGAGCGCGCTGCTGCTGGTTCTCCTCCACTTCGAGCGACGTGCTGTAGCTGAGTAACGGCTGCCGGGTGCGCAGATTTTCCAGCGCACTAACAAAGCGGAGCGCGGCAATCAGTTGATTTTCCGTCACGTTCTGCCCGCTCTCATAGCGCGGGACAAGCTGCTGCAAATGACGGAGCTGCAAAGTGAACTGTGTTAATTCCGCATCGTTGAGTTTAAGTCGTTTAGCCACCGCGCCCCAGCCACCCATACTCAGGCGCGCAATATCAAGTTGTTCTAAAAACCAGCGCGGATCTTTACCCTCGTCGAAACGGACATTCAGTAATAACAGAATTTCGACGGACGCCTGGCGAATCACGGCAATGCATTTTTCAAACTGTTCACCCGTATTAACAGGGGCGTTACTTGTCATTATTTTCCTTTAAGTACAACTTAAGAAATAATTATCTGGCCAATGTCAGCGCTGAATTTTTTCTTTAATTACGTGTAGTTAAAAGATAGACCACTTAAGGATTATGATCAGTGATACTGGTTTCAACGCCTAAAAAAAAACGGCTGGAGACATTCATCATGCTTATATTTCATACGCCCAGACTGACCTGTTCGCCGCTGTCTGAAGAGGACTGGCCCTTTTTTCTTGCGCTGCAACAGCACCCCGATGTGATGCGTTACGTTTCGGATACCCGCAGTGAACAGGAGATCCGCGCGGCGTTTGACGCCCGTCTGCCTGAATGGCACCCCGGCAGCCCGCACTGGCTCTGTTTGCTGGTACGCGATAACGCCACCAACGCGCCACTGGGGGTGACCGGCTATATCCACCGTGAGGATGATTGCGCCGAAGTGGGGTTCCTGTTTGCGCCGCAAGCGCAGGGCAGAGGTTACGGCCAGGAATCCCTTACCGCCCTGTGTCATTACGCGTTTAACCAGGGCGGTATTCGTCGGCTGGTCGCCACAGTTACCGCCGGGAATCTGGCTTCGCGCCGTTTACTGGAAAAAACAGGGTTTGTACTGGAAGGTGAACTGCGGGAGGCCTGGTGGCTGGCGGGAGCGTGGCATAACGACTGGCTGTTTGGCTTACTGCGCCATGAATATACAGAAAAAGGCTAATTTATCAGCACATCGCACGCCCTTCTGCCAGGCTTAAAGACGTGTTCCGGCAACTGACAGGAGAAGTTATGAAGAAAACTGTGCTCACCCTCTGTGTAGCAACACTGTTCTCCATGACGGCATTCGCCGAAGATTCACCCGGCCTGAAAACCGATAAAGCCCCGCCGCCACCACACAAAATGGAGGATGGCTACCGTGGAATGGAAGATGCGCGAAGTTCCACCATCAAAGACGTAAAAGCCATGCATGACGGCGCATCCGTCTCGCTACGCGGCAACCTGGTGAAAAAGGAGAGCGAGGATCGCTACCTGCTTCGCGATAAAACAGGCGAGATAAACGTAGTGATTCCGCTGACGCTATTTGACGGCAAATCCGTATCGCCGGATGAACTCGTCGGTATCAGCGGCTCGCTGGATAAAAAGCAGCAGCCCGCGTTTATCCGGGTTACGCATTTTCAGAAACAGTAGCCAATGCGCGCCCGGCAGCCAGAAGCCCGCCGGGCGTCGTTATTTTACAGGAACATACCGCCAGAAACTTCCACGCGCTGCGCGTTCATCCAGCCCAGCTCATCGCTCAGCAACGCTGCCATCGCATCGCCAATATCGTCCGGCAGACCTACGCGCCCCAGTGCGGTTTGCGCAGCGATATACTGATTAATCTGCTCATTATCACGCACCTGGCCGCCGCCAAAATCGGTTTCGATAGCGCCCGGCGCGATGATATTCACTGCAATTCCGCGCGCGCCAAGCTCTTTTGCCTGATAACGGGTCAATACTTCCATCGCCCCTTTCATTGACGCATAAACGGCATATCCTGACTGGCAAAAACGCGTCAGGCCGCTGGAAACATTAAGAATGCGACCGCCATTTTTCAGCAGCGGCAGCAGATTCTGCGTCAGGAAGAATGGCCCTTTCATGTGGATGTTCACCAGTTGGTCAAACTGCGCTTCGGTGGTTTCAGCAAACGCCGCGCGAATGCCGATTCCGGCATTGTTCAATAAACAATCGAACGTCTCACGCTGCCAGACCTGTTTCAACTGTTCATGGACTTCATGGGTAAAGGCAGCAAAACTCGAAATATCGCCGACGTTCAATTGCAATGCTACAGCTTTCACGCCTTTTTGTTCAATTTCGCGTACGACTTTCTGTGCTTCTTCGGCATTGCTGTTGTAGGTCAGGATAATGCCCGTTCCCTTCGCTGCCAGCTTCAGGGCCGCATTTTTACCCAGCCCACGGCTGCCACCTGTCACTAATGCAATAGGTTGTGTCATAAGGAACCTCGTTTTCGCTGATGTAGAGAGTGAGAAAAGCTTATTAACTGAGACAGAAACAATAAAGATGCTAAATTAAGCTTCACTGTTTCGTTCACGACAACAATAGAGTGTCGACATGGATAAAATTTACGCAATGCAACTGTTCATCCGCGTCGCGGAACTGGAGAGTTTTTCCCGGGCGGCGGATTCAATGGGATTACCTAAAGGTAGCGTATCTCGCCAGATTCAGGCGCTGGAAACCCATCTCGGCACCCAATTGTTGCACCGCACCACCCGCCGGGTACAGCTCACGCAGGACGGCATGGTCTATTACGAGCGGGCAAAAGATCTGTTAGCGAATATGGACGAGCTGGACGGCCTGTTTTTGCACGACCCTTCCAGCATCAGCGGGCGATTGCGCGTGGATATGCCGGTCGGTGTGGCGAAGAATCTGGTGCCGCGCTTGCCCGCTTTCGTGCAGCAGTACCCCGGTATTGAACTGGAGTTGAGCAGCAGCGATCGGCTGGTGGATATCATCCGCGAAGGCTTCGACTGCGTGGTACGCGTTGGTACGCTGAAAGATTCCGGCTTAATCGCCCGCCAACTGGGTCGGTTATCGGTCATTAATTGCGCCAGCCCCGATTATCTGGCGCGTTTCGGTTACCCGGAAAATCTGGATGATTTGTCCTCTCATGCGTTGGTGCATTACACGGTGAATCTCGGTACGCGTCCGCAAGGTTTTGAAGTCTGGCAGGATAAGCAGACGCGGTGGGTAAAAACCGGCGGCATTCTGACAGTCAACAGCACCGAAACCTATCAGGCCGCCTGCCTTGCCGGGCTGGGGATTATTCAGGTGCCTCGTATCGGCGTGCGCGAAGCGCTGCGCGCCGGAAAGCTGGTGGAGATCCTGCCACAATATCGCGCCGAGCCGATGCCGGTCTCGCTGATTTACCCGCACCGCCGCAATCTCTCCCGCCGCGTACATCTGTTTATGGAGTGGCTGGTGACAGCGCTGAAAGATTATGTCGATTAGCGCCAGGCTATAATTTCCGTTACAGACATATTCAGGAGAAGGAAAAAAGCGCTGATGACGCCGGAAAATCATGAAAAACGCCCGACGCAAGACCTCGACTATGAACCCGTAAGGAAAATGACGGAACAGCCTGCACAGCAGAAGAACGCCACGGAAGGAAAAGTCAGCAGCACGCTGGCGACCGTGACCAGCACGGCGCAAAAACTCCAGCGCCTTCCCGTCATCGCGCACCTGATCCGCGCCGCAGAACGCTTTAATGATCGTATGGGAAACCAGTTTGGCGCGGCCATCACCTACTTCTCTTTTCTGTCGATGATCCCGATTCTGATGGTCTCGTTTGCCGCCGCCGGGTTTGTGCTGGCCTCGCATCCAACATTGTTACAGGACATCTTCGACAAAATTGTGTTGAGCGTCAGCGATCCGACCATGGCGGCAATGCTGAAGAACACCATCAATATTGCCGTACAACAGCGCACTACGGTGGGGATTGTCGGGCTGGCCATCGCCCTCTACTCCGGCGTGAACTGGATGGGCAACCTGCGCGAGGCAATTCGCGCCCAGTCGCGCGATGTCTGGGAGCGTAATGCCCAGGACGCGGAGAAAATCTGGGTGAAATATTTCCGCGACTTTATTTCGCTGATTGGTCTGCTGATAGCCCTGATTATCACATTGTCGATCACCTCGATTGCCGGTTCAGCGCAGCAGATGATTATCTCGGCGCTCTATCTCGACAATATCGAGTGGCTAAAACCAGCCTGGCGGCTGATTGGCCTGGTGATCTCGATATTCGCCAACTATCTGCTCTTTTTCTGGATTTTCTGGCGCTTGCCGCGTCATCGCCCGCGCAAAAAAGCGCTGATCCGCGGCACCTTTATCGCTGCCATTGGTTTTGAGGTGATCAAAATCGTGATGACCTGGACGCTGCCATCGCTGGTGAAATCGCCCTCCGGCGCGGCGTTTGGTTCAGTCCTTGGGCTGATGGCGTTCTTCTACTTCTTTGCCCGCCTGACGCTGTTCTGCGCCGCATGGATTGCCACCGCGCAATACAAAGGTGATCAGCGCATGCCGGATAAAACCCGCCACTAAATTCGCGATCGGGCTGAGTGAAAATGTAAAATATCAGCCCGCTCTCGCTTTTTAGCATGAAAATCCAGGCCGTAACTTTTATTTAACCGAAAACCAGTTTTATCCACTAATTTATAAAATATGTGAAGCATTTCATGGAAGAGAAATCGCACGTGTGAAAATTATCCGCTTTTTGCGTATTTTTCATGCGATCTGCCGTTTTGTTACAGATTGAAATGTCGCTTTTGCTGTGGCTAATATGGCTGTTCGTTCGCGCAAAAATAAGAAAATTCTATGCAAGCTACAGCTACCACTTTCGACAACGAGCAGGAAAACCCACCGGTAAACTCACGCAATAAAGTCGTCGTTGCTTCTCTGATCGGCACCGCCATCGAGTTCTTCGACTTCTATATTTACGCGACCGCTGCGGTGATTGTGTTCCCGCATATCTTCTTCCCGCAGGGCGACCCAACGGCAGCCACGCTGCAATCGCTGGCGACCTTCGCCATTGCCTTTATCGCGCGTCCGATCGGCTCTGCAGTGTTTGGCCACTTCGGCGACCGCGTTGGCCGCAAAGTGACGCTGGTGGCATCGCTGCTGACCATGGGCATCTCTACCGTGGTGATCGGCCTGCTGCCGGGCTACGAAACGATCGGCGTAATGGCGCCGTTGCTGCTGGCGTTGGCCCGTTTTGGCCAGGGTCTGGGGCTTGGCGGCGAGTGGGGCGGCGCAGCTCTGCTGGCCACGGAAAACGCCCCGCCGCGCAAACGCGCGCTGTACGGTTCTTTCCCGCAGTTGGGCGCGCCAATCGGCTTCTTCTTCGCGAACGGCACGTTCCTGCTGCTCTCCTGGCTGCTGACCGACGAACAGTTTATGAACTGGGGTTGGCGCGTACCGTTTATCTTCTCTGCGGTACTGGTGCTGATCGGCCTGTATGTACGCGTTTCGCTGCATGAAACGCCGGTGTTCGCTAAAGTCGCGGCAGCGAAAAAACAGGTCAAAATTCCGCTAGGTACGCTGCTGACCAAACACGTCCGCGTGACGGTGCTGGGTACCTTTATCATGCTGGCAACCTACACGCTGTTCTACATCATGACGGTCTATTCAATGACGTTCAGCACCTCGCCGCAGGGGCTTGGCATGCCGCGTAATGAAGTGCTGTGGATGCTGATGATGGCAGTGATTGGCTTCGGCGTGATGGTGCCGGTGGCGGGCCTGCTGGCCGATGCGTTTGGCCGTCGCAAAAGCATGGTGATCATCACCACGCTTATCATTCTGTTCGCGCTGTTTGTCTTCCCGCCGCTGCTGGGTTCCGGTAACCCGGCGCTGGTGATGACTTACCTGCTGATTGGCTTAAGCCTGATGGGGCTGACTTTCGGCCCGATGGGCGCACTGCTGCCGGAACTGTTCCCGACCGAAGTGCGTTATACCGGTGCGTCATTCTCCTATAACGTGTCGTCCATTCTCGGCGCGTCCGTGGCACCGTATATCGCCACCTGGTTGCAGGCGAATTACGGCCTGATGTATGTCGGGTTCTACCTGGCGGCCATGGCGGGGTTAACGCTGATTGCACTGCTGCTGACCCACGAAACTAAACACCAGTCGCTGTAATCCTTTCTCCCTCTCGCCACCGGCGAGAGGGTCAATTCTTAATGTTTCATCTGCGTCAAAATCGTCTGGCACTGATTTTGCTCCCCTTCTGAGGGCGAGATCAGCGCCAGCAACGCGGCCGCCGGAGTCACTAACGTCGCCAGCGCCGCGGCTACTGCGCCGCGCGCAATCAGCGGCCCGGCTTTAACCCCGGCCTGCGGATTTTTGAAGCTACCGCGCACATACAACGGCGAGCGCAGCGTCACGATACGAATGCCTTTACTCTCCGGATCGATGGTTAAATCCAGTTGCTCAGAAGCAAAGCTGGCGGTGCCGGTGACATTAATCAGCGCATTTTCAGTGTCGAAAGCGAAGATTTGCGGACGCGCCACGCCGTTCGTCAGATCCAGATTGGCCGCCGCGCAGTTGACCCGCACTTCGTCATCGCCAAACAACTGGCCGATAACATAGTTGCCCACGTTCAGGCCGAGGATCTCCATCAAATTGCGGCTCACCAGCCCGTCATTCATCAGCAGCTTGAGATTGCCATTACTGGTGCCGAGCAGCGCGGCGACCGAGTTCCCGACGCCACGAATGTCCGCATCGCCGTTCATCTCGCCAAGTGTTTTTTGCATCAGCTCAACGTTCGGCATCAGTTGTTTTAACTTCAGCCGCCGCGCCTGGATCTCTGCGCGGCCCTGCATCGGTTTTTTATCCCCTTCAAAATGGAGGTTCGATGAGATAGTGCCGCCCGCGAGGCCAAATTTCAGCGGTTGCAGGCGCAGGTCAGCGTTATTAAGGATGATGTGCGTGGAGAGGTCGCTGATGGGCAACGTTGAACCATGCTCAATACGACGGCCTTTAAAGCGGACATCGGCATCCATCACATCCCATTTATCGGTTTCAAAACGATCGTACGGCAGCACTTTGCCCGCTGGTTGCACCGATTTTTCCCCTTTTTGCTGCTCACTGTGTATGGAGTGCTGTCCCCCTTTGCCGGAATCAACGCCAATGAGCGGCCCCAAATCCGCCAGCCGCAACTGGCGCGACTCGACATCGCCTTCCAGTTTCGGGCGCGGTTTACCGGTGGTGTAATTGAGCGAGCCGTGAATGTCGCTGTCGCCGATATGGCCGTTGAAATCGCGGTAATCAAATGCCGAGCCTTTTTCACTGTCGATCTTCGCCACCAGATGACCGTCGGTCTCGAACGGCGGCGTATCCGGCAACAGCACGCCGGTTAAGTCATACAGATCGCCCAGCGAATCGCCGCCGAACTTCAGTTGCAGATCGACGCCACCGATGTTCAGCGGATCGTTGACCGTACCAACAAACGCGACGCGGGTATTGCCGGAGCGAAAATCCGCCTGCACCGGGAAAGGCGTTCCTTCGCTACGCAGCGACAGCATGCCGCCGATTTTCCCCGTCCCGGAGAGCGGCTGTCCGTTGTAGCGCCCTTTTGCCGTCAGGCCAAAGACATAATCGCCCGCTTTCGTTTTACCATCGTTTTTGCCGGTCACTTCGCTAAATGGCAACGGCTTACCGAGTGGATCGACGAGGATCTCGATATCAGCGCGCGTCACCGCATCATCAATGGCAATACGCCCGCGATCGAAGAGAATGTTATCAAGGCGAAATGACCATGAAGAGGGCTGTGCATTCGTCTCTTTATTGGTGTCGCTGGCGAGGGTGAAGGTCCAGTTATTGAGTTTTTCTGAGCGGCGAATAAGGCGGGCATCCGGCTGTTGCAGTTTGATCCACGGCAGATAGACCGTTTTGCTGAGCAGCGCCAGCGGTGCCAGCGTGGCTTCTACACGCGGCAGATGCACCATGGCCACTTCATCAATGCCCGGCGGATTGCCCAGCATAATATCGTCAGCGTGAACATGCGGCCACGGCACCCAACTGCGCCAGCCGGTCTCCTCTTTTTGCCGCTCCCAGACCACGCCCAGATCGCCACGAATGGCAAACGGACGATTCAGTTCGGCGGAGACTTTTTCATTAATGGTGGGTTTCAGGCGGTTCCAGTCGAAAGTGGCGATGATAACGACGGCAACCACAATCAGTAACAGTACGGTGGCTATAACAGCGGTGATCGCTTTACGCGTTTTTGTCATTGTTTCCCTTTCCTCTTAAGCCTTACCTCTCATAAAGATAGTTTAGGCTCACTGAAAGGGCGGAATTACAAATCGAGTATCACATGTTCAAGTCGGGCCAGAGGAACCGGACGCGACAGAAAATAGCCCTGCGCCGCAAAAGCCGGAGACTCCTGCACATCGCGCCACTCTTCAAGGGTTTCAACCCCTTCAACGATAACGCCCTGACAGTAGCGGTTCATCAACTGCAACAGCATGGTGAACAGGTTTTGCCCTTCCGGAGTTTTACGCAGCATGATAAACAGGTCGCGCGCCACTTTGATGTAGTCGTAACGCACTTCGCTCAGCGCCGAGAAATTCGCCATTCCGGTGCCGAAATCATCCAGCCACAGCGGGCCAATTTCGCTGATCGACGCAAAGGTAGAATCCTGCGGTAAACGAATGTGCTCCACCAGTTCAAAACGGATCCACGGCAGCGACTCGACCAGCGCCATCAGTCGCGTATTCTCGCGCATCGCCAGCAGCGTCGGGCCATCGACATTGACCGAAGCCAGCACATCGTTATCAGCGAAGAAAGTGCGCTGTTCTGCCAGCAATTCGACCTGCTCATGTACCACTTCTACGCGCAGGCGCACGGGGATTTGGCTGAAATAACAATCGGGGGCAATTCGCTGATCCGGCTGTGACGGATGCGTCACAATGGTCAATACTTCAACAGCCATCAGACGACCATCGGTTTTATAGATGGGTTGATAAGTATAAGCACGTTCGCATTGCAGCCAATAGCGACGCTCCTCAAGGCTTTCAATGCTCGCTTCAGGAATGTTTAGCCGCTGGATGACCTGCTTTAACTTCATGTCTGGTGTCCTGTCGATGGGGATGAGCTGGAACAACTCGTCAATGGGTTATCGGCGCTACGACTAAGAACTTTATGTCCTGCTTTTCGGCAAAATTAAAAACCAGGATGCAGGAATCTGCGCAGAACAGGGTTTAGCTCAAAAAAATACTGGAACGTTGTTTTAATATGATTGACCGCGCTTCACGCAAAACGCACACTACTGTTAATTTATCTGATCCAGGTTCACGACTATGTCCAGGAAAATTGCCGTTATCGGCGAATGCATGATCGAATTGTCACAAAAAGGCGCAGAAGTTAATCGTGGCTTTGGTGGCGATACCCTTAACACCTCCGTTTATATCGCCCGCCAGGTCAATCCGTCAGCGCTTTCTGTGCACTACGTTACGGCACTTGGCACCGACAATTTCAGCCAGCAGATGCTCGACGCCTGGCAGAGCGAAGATGTCGATACCCGTCTGACGCAGCGCATGGAAAACCGCCTGCCGGGCCTGTACTACATCGAAACCGACAGCACTGGCGAGCGCACGTTCTATTACTGGCGCAACGAAGCAGCGGCGAAATTCTGGCTGGAGAGCGAGCAGTCTGCGGCAATCTGCGAAGAACTGGCGTCATTCGACTATCTCTATCTGAGCGGTATCAGCCTGGCGATTTTAAGCCCGGCCAGCCGCAACAAGCTGCTGTCTCTGATGCAAACCTGCCGCGCCAACGGCGGCAAAGTCATCTTTGATAACAACTACCGTCCGCGCCTGTGGGCCAGCAAAGAAGAGACGCGCCAGGTCTATCAGCAAATGCTGGCCTGCACCGACATCGCGTTCCTGACGCTGGACGATGAAGATCTGTTGTGGGGCGAAAAACCGGTCGAAGAGGTTATCGAACGCACGCAGCGCGCAGGCGTAAAAGAAGTGGTGATTAAGCGCGGCGCAGACTCTTGCCTGGTGGCGATTGCCGGTGAAGCGCTGGTTGAAGTGCCGGCCGTGAAACTGCCGAAAGAGAAAGTGATCGATACAACGGCGGCAGGTGACTCCTTCAGCGCGGGCTACCTGGCCGTACGCTTGACCGGCGGCGATGCCACGGCAGCGGCAAAACGTGGTCACTTAACGGCCAGTACGGTCATTCAGTATCGCGGGGCGATTATTCCGCGCGAAGCAATGCCAAAGTCAGAGTAAAGCTTCTGCCCCCTCTCAACCTTGCGGAAGAGAGAGGGCACACATTACTGCTGCGGCGGGATATCCGACACATCGGTATGCCCGTCGTCACCCGCTGCAGGCGCTGCTGCGGAACCCGCCGGGCGCATCACGTCATCCCACGTTGCCTGCAACTCTTTCATGTTGTATTCCGGCTCGCCTTTCGGCTGCATCAGAATCAACGCCATATCCTGCGACAACTGCTGATGCAGATCCTGATTCAGCATCTCCGGCGTAAGGCCATTTAAGAAGCTCTGACGCAGCTTTTGGTACTGCTCCGGCGCGATATCCACCACCTGGTTCTGCCACGATCGCAGCCGCTGGCCGATCAAAATATCGGTATCGGCGCGGGCGTAGGTCGCGAAAAGCTTTTGCAGTTCAAGGTTTTTCTGCGCAATCAGCGCCTTAAACTCCTCTTCCGGCAGACCTTTTTCACGGACTTTCGCCAGTTCACGCGCGATCACACCGACATTGGCGCTGAGCTTGTCGTTTGGCGTATCGACATTAATGGCGCACTGCGCGCGCTGGAACAGCACGCGGCAATCAAAGCCCAGGCCGATCTCTTTGGCGTTATTTTTCGTCAGGTTCTGCTGGATATGCCAGAACAGCGCTTCGCGCGCCAAATCTGCACGCCAGTAGCGTTCCAGCGCTGCGGATTCGCGGATTGGCTGCCAGGCGGAATCCCACATAATCGACAATCGATCCTGGGTCACCGACTCGCTCATCAGGCTGACCGCCTGGCGCGGCAGCGGAGAAAGTGTGGCCACCGGCGTTGGCGTCTGGCGTTTACCTTTCAGCTCGCCGAAGGTTTTGCTAATTTGCTCGGCCACCGCGCGGCTGTCCACATTGCCGACCACTACCAGCGTCATCGCGTCCGGCGTGTACCATTTTTCGTAGTACGCTTTCAGCTGTGCCGCATCAATCGGCTCTTTCAGCGTTTCGGCGGGATCGTGTCCCAGCAGCGACGAACCCTTCAGACGGTAGCGCCACCAGCTATCTTTGGTATCCGCAGGCCAGGTTGCCACCATATCGTTACTGGCGAGCGCGTGACTGATGGTGGCAGGCGTAATGGTGAGTTTGCCCGTCGCATCCGCCAGATAGACCAGCGCTTCTTTCAGCAGGTCCGTGCGGTTATTCGGCAGGCTCAGGTTGTACTGCGTGTATTCATAGGAGACCAGCGCCGGCGGCAGCGGGCGTTTAGGGTCGATCCCTTGTTGCCACAGCGAACGAACCTGCGCCGGTTCAAGACTACCGCTGTGGGTCAGTGCGACGCGGGGAATAAAATGGGTGTAGCCGCTCTGCTGCGTGCTTTCGGCGAGCGAACCGGTATCAATAGACAGGCGAATTTCAATGCGATCGCTGGGACGCTGCGGCGTGGCCAATACCTGCCACTGAAAACCGTTCGCCAGTGTCCCCTGTTGCCAGGCCGGGTCGGGCTGGAGCGCATCTGCCTGCACATAACCGACAGCTGCCAGCATCAGCAAACCGCCCGTTAACAGTCGAATTTTTGTGCCCTGCATGTGAACCCCTAATCAACATTCCTGGTTAAAAAGTATGCCCGCCAGAAGGAGGCTAAAGAGAGATAAAAACACTTCGCTTTTAGACCGCAGGAAACGCAAAACGTCACAACACGAAGCGAATTTTCCCGAAAACTCATCATGAATGGTAACGGAGACAGGGGTCAATTATGCGCAGGAGCCAGCAGTCCGACAAGGGCTGCTGGCTTAAGTGCTGAAATTACGAGGAGATTTCGCGCGTTTTCGCGGTGCTTGTACGATTATCCAGCGTATCGACAAGCTGTTTTTGATCGAGCTCTTTTACCCATTTAGCCACCACGATCGTCGCCACACCGTTACCGACCAGGTTGGTCAACGCACGCGCTTCGGACATAAAACGGTCGATACCCAGAATCAACGCCAGCCCGGCCACCGGCAGATGGCCGACCGCAGAAAGCGTCGCCGCCAGCACGATAAACCCGCTGCCCGTCACTCCTGCTGCGCCTTTGGAAGAGAGCAGCAACACCACCAGCAGCGTAATCTGGTGGACAATATCCATATGGCTGTTGGTGGCCTGCGCGATAAATACCGCCGCCATCGTCAGGTAAATGGAGGTTCCGTCGAGGTTGAACGAGTAACCCGTTGGGATCACCAGCCCCACCACCGATTTACGGCAGCCCAGCCGCTCCATCTTCTCCAGCATGCGCGGCAGCGCAGACTCCGACGAGGAAGTGCCCAACACAATCAGCAGCTCTTCGCGGATGTAGCGGATAAATTTAAAGATATTGAATCCGGTCACGCGGGCAATCGACCCCAGCACCACCACCACGAACAGGATACAGGTGACGTAGAAGCAGATAATGAGCTGCCCCAGTTGCACCAGCGTACCGACGCCGTATTTACCGATGGTGAAAGCCATCGCGCCGAAAGCGCCAATTGGTGCCAGGCGCATGATCATATTGATGATGCCGAAAATAACCTGCGAGAAGCTTTCAATAACGTTAAAAATCAGCTGGCCTTTGTGGCCCAAACGGTGCAGCGCAAAACCAAACAGCACGGCAAACAGCAGCACCTGCAGGATATTACCGCTGGCGAAGGCACCGATAACGCTGGACGGGATCACATCCAGCAGGAAGTCGATAATCCCCTGCTGTTTTGCCTGCTCGGCATAAACGGCCACGGCTTTTGCATCCAGCGTCGCCGGATCAACGTTCATTCCTGCGCCGGGTTGCACCACGTTAACAATAATCAGGCCGATGATCAGCGCCAGCGTACTGACGACTTCAAAGTACAGAAGCGCAACCGCACCGGTGCGACCTACAGCCTTCATGCTTTCCATACCGGCAATACCGGTAACAACCGTACAGAAGATCACGGGGGCGATGATCATCTTGATGAGCTTCACGAAGCCGTCACCAAGAGGTTTCATCTGCGCCCCGATGTCAGGGTAGAAGTGGCCAAGTAAAATACCGATGGCGATTGCCGTCAGAACCTGAAAGTAGAGACTTTTAAACAGGGAGGTTTTCATAAGGTGTCCTTGAAATTAAAACCTCAGGCTTTTTAGGGCTTTCATTAAGCCTGCGGTTTAAAAATAACACCCGATAAACATGACAGAAATGAACTTACATCAAATCAGAAACAACAATGTTAAAAGTTTGAACTGACTCGCACAACCTCGTAACAATTTAGGATTTTTCAACCCTTTCCGAAGCGGCAAGGTAGCGATGTTCAAACTGATCCGCCGACGTTGCACGATCAAATAAAAAGCCCTGCGCCACTTCCACGCCAGCCGCCGCCAGCCACTCCCGCTGCGCCTGCGTTTCTACGCCTTCGGCGATAATGTGCAGCTCCAGGCTACGCGCCAGATGAATGATGGCCGACACCATGCTGTCGTCTTCCGGCAAACCTTCAACAAACATTTTATCGATCTTCAGCATATCCACCGGTAGTGATTTCATATGATGAAGTTGACTCAGACCAGCATAGCCCATGCCGAAATCATCCAGCGCAATGCGTACCCCGGCATTACGCAGCGGACGCAGGATCTCCACGGCGGCTTTCGGGTCATCAATATGGCGACTTTCCGTCACTTCAAGGATCATCGTCTGCGGGGCGATTCGGTAGCGATTCAACAGCGCCAGCATGTCCGGTACCATATCGTGATGCAGCAGTTGGATTGCCGAGAGATTGACCGACAGCGGCAACATAATGCCGCGCGACTGCCAGGCGGCCAGCAGACGGCAGGACTCTTCCAGCACCCAGTAACCAACGGTCACCATCAGGCCGCAGGATTCAATGCGTTCAATCAACCCCTGCGGTAAATCCCAGCTCCCATCAGGCTGGCGAACCCGCAGCAACGCTTCCGCGCTAACCAGTTCACCGCTGTCGATCGCCACCTGCGGCTGAAGCCAGAGCGCAAATTCTCCCTGATCGAGGGCGGTGAGGATATCGCTCTCCTGCGTTAACCGCTGCTGCGCCAGCTCCATCTGCTCAGGATCGAAGAACTGGATCTGGTTTTTCCCTTTACGCTGTGCGCTGGTCACCGCGGACATGGCGCGATGGTAAATCTGCCCGGCGCTCAGATCGCCATAAAACATTGCCACGCCGATATTGGCGTTAGGCCGCAATTGAATACCGTTCAGTGGAACACGTTCATTAATGACAGTGAGTGCTTGCTTACCTAACGTCATCGCATGCCACGGTTCCTGAACGCCGTTGGCAATAATGGCAAAGTCATAACCGCTGACCTGCGCCAGCATCATGTGTGGAGAAAGCACCGATTTCAGCTTCTCAACCAGCGTGACCAGCAGTGCTTCACGTTGGGATTCCTGCAACACACCGGCGGTGTCGCGCAGCGTTTCGCAGGAGACAATCATCAGCGCCGTCGGCTTTTGCCGGGCCACGGTTTGCTCCAGCATCGCCATCAGGAACGCCTTGTTGGGCAGCTCCGAAACCGGGAAGCGGGTAGACTGGATATTCATCTCTTCAAGCTGGCGCAGCAGCATCTGCTGGTTGCGGTTGTAGTTGCGCACCAGAACGCCGATTTCATCATCAAAGTGGTGGCCGGGCAGCGTTAACTGGTGACCAATGCTTTCCTGCGCGGACAACGCGTTCAGTTCGGCAGAGAGTTTGCGCAGCGGATGGACGATCAGCCGGTTAATGCACCAGGTAATCGCCACCGTAATCATCAGCGACAAAAGTAAGTAAGTCGTTACTAACATAGAGAGCGTGCTGAGGATAAATTTGTAGGTGCGCCAGGAATCCGCCTGCAACACCAGATACGCCAGCGGCTGCGGGTTCGCCGGACGCTCAAGCGAGTAAATCGGCAGCGTAATCTGGATCGGTAATTCGAAAAAGCGGGTGATGGTGATCGGCACCGGATGTTCCGCAATAAAGCGTACGCGCAGCGCCTGAAATTGATTCGGCAACACCACATCCGCCCGGCTGACCACGCCCGCCGGTTTAATCTGTTTCAGGATGGTTTCCGCTTCGGGGATATCGGCTTTCAAAATGGCCGCCGAGAGCGGTTCACGCACAGAGCGGGCAATGCTTTCCAGTTGCGTAGCCGTGTTATAGCGATTCTGCTGTAAGAAGTGAAACAGCAAAATAACGCAGAAAATAAAAACAAACACCATGGAAACACAGGCAACCATGGCCATCTGTTTAATGGTTAAAGAACGGCTGACACGCAAAATTACTTCTCCAGAGACACAAAGCCATGAGTTCAGAGCTAACACAGTAAACTCTGACGCCAGAGTATACTCGATCGCAATGCGGTTAGATAAACGGGCTGATAGATCGTTTTCGCGGGCGAAACAACGGCAGAAAAGGAAGATAACAGTTTGAATATCTGGCGGTTAAGCGCGGTATCGACAGCCTGTCTTTACCGCGTATCCCGCCAGGAATGTTCTTGTATTACCAGTCAGCGTACGGCGTCAACGGCTGCGGAGGCATATCCATATCGCCCTGCCAGCCCGCCATTGAATACCGCACGAACAGAATGCCGTGGCTTGGAGTGTAATCCTTCGCCTGCTGAATATCGATGCCAGCACCAATTGACCAGTGCGACGTGACGCGCCGCTCCACCAGCAACCTTGCGGTATAACCGAAACCATTCGAACTGCTGCCCGCGCCTAAATTATCTTTATCCGCATACATTGCCGTACCGTCCGGGAAGAACTGGTTATCCGGGATCAGGTTCTGCAACGGATAGCGCAGAATCGAATCGGTCTTCGAGTGCGACCACGAGACCGAACCACCCAGCTCCCACGACCAGTTTTCCGTGCGTTTGCGCCAGTTGACCGGCAAAGCAAAGGAGAGGTATTGCTGCGGACTGTAGTAACCGCCCTGGCCGAACGAATAACCGCTCAGATCTTTATCGTAGTGCCACAACATATTGTTGACGCCAATGGTCAACCGCTCGTTGTTTTTGTTGATCAGCTTGTAGTAGTAACCGGTCATCCAGCGAACGCGCCAGTTATCTTCGACGTTTTTACCGGTGAGAGTGTCGGCGTTCAGGCTCGACCAGACGCCGTTAGCTTCACCTTTATCGTAACTGATGCTGACCCCGCCGCCGGTCGCGCGTACGCCGCCCCAGGTGGTGCCGGTATTCGGGTCTTTCTGCCCGGCAAAGGCCAGCAGTGAGCTGGAGATCGGACGCCGGTGCGCGTTAACGGTATAACCAATGGGGCCGAGATCGCTGCTGTAACTCACGCCGCCGACCACATCGACCACATCAAATCCCATCGGCGTGGTGCCGATATCCGCCGCCCAGGTACGGTTTTGCCAACCGACGGCAACGCTCGCGCCGTTCGCGGTCTGGCTGGTGCTGCCGCTACACGGTGTAGCGGAACATGTCCCCCATGTTGGATCGTAAGTGCCATTGGTTGTGGCAAAACTCCCGGCATCCATATTGACGACGTCGGTACGGAAAAACATGCGCCCGTCCGATAGCGGCGCATCAACCTGCAACATGGTGGTGTGCGCTTTCAGGTCAGAATAACCGCCCGTACCGCTGGAACCCCAGTAGTCATGTTGCAGGGTGGCGTTAACATCTTGCTGGCGGTAAAGATCCGCCGCATCGCTGCGCACGCCGCGCTTCAGCCAGTCATCTTTTTCATCGTTGCGCGTCAGTTGGGTAAAGCTGTCGTTATCCGCCGGGCGCGTAGTGGTAATACCGGAGGCGACCATCGCATCTTTCCAGATTTCCAGCGCCTGCTGCGGTTCGCCATTTTGCGCTTCGAAACGAGCGGCATCGCGCAGTACCAGCGCATTCTCCATGGATGGCGGCCGGGATTTAGCCTGCGGTACAAGCGCACTGAAAGCCTGCTGCGCGCTGGCGCTATCACCAAGCGACGCCTGCATCAGCGCAATCCGCCGCTGGGTATTGATGGAACGCGGCTGCGCCGCTGTCGGCGCAGGCAGTTTTGCCAGTTGATCGCGCGCCGCCATCTTATTGCCTTCTGCGGTATACACTTCCGCAAGGCCAAGTAATGCGTCCTCATTGGCCGGTTCACGGTCAAGTACGCGCTGGTAATATTGCCGCGCCGCGCTGAAGTCACCGCGCTGCTGCGCCCAGTCAGCCAGTGTTGAATCAATACGAGTGGAAGCGGGTTGCTGGTTTAAGAAGGCAATCGCCTGCACTTCGTCGCCGTTGTCCCGTAACCTGTTCGCCTTCTCCAGTAACTGGTTAGCTTGCAGCCGGTCGGCCAGCTCCTGAATATTGCTGTTCCATTTTGCTTTCGGCAGCCCGTTGAGATGGTTCAGCGCCGCCAATTCCTGATTATTGCCCGACAGATAGAGCCCGTAGGCAAAGACCTGCTCCGGATCGTCCGGCTTTTGCACAGCCAGCTGGCTCATCAGCGAATCGGCTTCGCCACGCCTTCCGGACTGGCGTAAATCACTGGCCAGTCGATAAGTTATCCAGACGTCGCCGGGCGAGAGTGCCAGCCGTTTACGTTGCAACTCCGCTGCCTGCGCCCATTGCCCCTGGTTTTCCAGCGCTTCGGCCTGCTGCGACAAACGATCGTTGGTCATGCCGCGTTCAATATCGTCAATGCTGCGCCGCTGGCTGGCAGAGAGCGACTGAATAAAGCGTTCTGCTTTTTCCGGCGACTGGGCGCGGTAAATGTTCGCCAGGCCGCGCACCGCATTGCTGTTGCCGCTGTCCATGCGCAATGCCTGACGATAGAAACCCTCTGCCGCCGCGTTATCCTTGCGTGCCACCGCCGCATCGCCGAGGCCCAGCACCGCATAGCTGTCGGTGTTATCAATGCTGCGTGCTTGCTGGTAAAGCCGCTCGGCCTGCGCCGGATTATTGGCTTTCAGCGCCGCATCACCCTGCTGGATCAGCAGCCAGTAGCGGTTCACTTTCAGCAAACTTTCCCATTTGCTGCGGCTGCCGCTCGTTGGATCCATGGCGATGGCTTTCTCAAACTGCGTGACCGCACGGGCGCGATCGCCCCGCTGGGAATACGCCTGCCCCAGCGCGCCCACGGCTTCACTGTCGTTATGGTTAGCGTTAACCGCTTGCTGCAATTCCCCCACCGCCTGCGCACCTTTACCGGCATCCACTGCCGCAAGACCCGTGGCGCGAGCGCGAAACGCCGGATCGGCCATCTGTTTTTGCTGCGTAGCCAGCAGCGTACGGGCGCTGTCAACGGCATCGCCCGTACTGAAGATCGTCAGAAAATGCTGCAACGCTTTCACGCTGGCATCACTGACCGGCATGTTCTGAAGTTGCTGATACCAGAGTGTGGCGGCAGCATTGCGTCCATTGCTCGATTTCGCCATCTGCTCCAGCACAGCATAGCCTTCCACGTCATGACCATCGGCAAACAGCAGCTGCGCCAGCGAGTTTTGCAACTGATCGTTGCCGGGATAACGGGCGTTCAGCCGTTTCAACTGATTCACGGCTTCCGCACGGCGCGCCGGGACTTTCGACACCAGTACCCAGTACTCGACCGCCAAATCGCCATCCGGCGTATGACCTTTAAACAGCGCATCGTAGGCGGCAATTGCCTCCTGCGTATGCCCGGTGGTGGCCTGCAAACGCGCCTGCTGCAACGCCTGACGCCCCTCCGCCGTGGAGAGCGACATCGCAAGCAGAGAGGACTGGTAAGCCGCGGATTCCGGTGCCAGTTGCTTCATCCGATCGAGCTGCTGCTGCGCGCCGGCATTGTCGCCCTGGCGCAGCAAATAGCGGAAACGGGCGGCAATCACCTCCGGGTTGTTCGGATCGATCAGTTCAAGGCGATAGAGCGACTGACGAACTAAATCTTCGCGTTTGGTTGTTTCCCCCAGGCGCACCTGATCCAGCAACTGTTGCTGCGCGGCGGTATCCGCCGCGCGCGCGGCTGGCGCCAGCGCGAGGCCAAGTGAGAAACAGAGAAGACTTACTGTGAACTTACGCATTCCTGGCCCCAGTCAGGTTGTAACTCACCACGAGGGGTGAAACGAAAACGGTGCTCATCCCACCCTTGTCCAAACAGGGTGAGAACATAGCTGTAGTAGGCATCGTCACCGGGAAAATGGTCTGCGACGTTCTGCCGCTGCCGGGCCTGGGCATCACGATCCTGTAAAAATGGCAACAGTGCCGCGGCAAAACCGACCGGCCCGTTACCCTGGATCTTGCCGGTCGCTATATCCACTTTTTCCGGGGGCACGTTATTTTTCTTTGTGACCGTCGCCATCGGTTTAAACTTCGCCAGCAACCGCGCTTTCTGCGTGTCGTTGTCATTCAGCATGCCAGCCCACAAATAGACGCGAATCGCATCGTAGCTTCCGATCAGCGTCTTTTCGCTTTTAAGTTGCCAGCCCTGCCCCTTTTGATACCGCACCCAGTCCGGCGAAAAGCCTTTTGGCGCGGTCTCCAGCAACAGCCGCAGATTGGTTTCGCGCAGCGTTGTCCAGGGCGCGCCGAAACGGGTGAAATAGCTCGCCAGTTGCGGCGGCAAATAGCTGGGGTTAAAACGCCATGCGCTGTCATCGGCAAAGCCGATTTTTCCCGGCAGCAGCATCAATCCAGGCCCTGGCACCTTCACCACCTCTTCTTTGGCGATGCGGTCTAACAGCGATTTCCCCAGGCGGGTGTAAGCATCGTTTTTCCACAAGCGCCCGGCTTCCAGCAGTGACCAGGCGATCCAGAGATCGGCATCGGAAGCCGAGTTGGTATCCAGCACCGTCCAGCTCTCTTCGTCTTTTTTCCCCCACAGCCAGGCAGGAAGATGGTCGCTGAGCGAGCCTTGCGCCAGGTTGTTTTGCGTCCATTGCAGCAAGTTATCGAATGCCTTGCGATCGTTGGCGGCCAGCGCGAAGAACATCGCATAGCTTTGCCCTTCCGATGTGGTGATTTTGCGCGCATCGCTTGGGTCCACCACCCGTCCGCTATCGCTGATATAGGCCTGTTTAAAATGCTCCCAGGCAGGCCAGGTGCAGGCGGCGCGCGTACTCACCGCCGCCAGCATCAGCGCCATCATCACCACCCAACGTAGCGCCTTCATTACTGATTACTCATGGTCCGAATCAAGGCGGCGGCGGCTGATAATCCGCAGCAAGCGCCACAGTACCCATGCCAGCAATACAACGCTGACCGCAGCCAGAATGGCCAGCAGTACCGGGTGGTTCGCCAGCGCATACCAGATACGCTCAAACCACGGCAAGTGACCGACATAGTAAACATCGCCCACGCGCAGACCGTTAACACCGGATTCACGGATCACCGTCACTGAACCAAAAATCGCCGCGCGTTTACCGCTGTCGTTCATGGCATTGTTCAGCAGTTCGTAGCCGCGCGGGCTGTCCGCCAGCAACGCCACAATGCTGCGCTGATCGTTAAATGGCGACTGGAAGCTAATCACTGCCGCCATTGGGCCATCGGAACTGACTGCCGTTTTCGTATCGGCTTTGCGGTCGGCGGCATCCGTTTCACTCGCCATGAATGGCGACTGGCGCAGCGGCGTTTTCACCCAGCTTTGCGTCGCATTCACCAGCAGGTCGATCTTCTCGTCATTCTTCAACGGTTGCGGAATCGAGCCGATGATCATGATGTCGGCATCTTTGCCCTGCAGCTGGCTGGCATCGCTGGTCAGTTGCATATTAATGGCCGGGAAGCCGGTTTGCGCGCCGATGGTGCCAAGCGTATCCAGCAGCGTACCAACCTGTGCTGTCGTCGGCTGCACCGGAGTGACAATGAGGGTTTGCGACAGATCCGCCATCCGGCTAAACGGGAAGCCTGCATTAGCAAAGGCACGCAGATCCGGCATGGCGATAAAGTGGTAATACTTCGAGAAATCGATAGTTGAGTCGTCGCCAATCACCACGCGGTTCGGTACTTGCTGGAACGTCACACAGTTATCGATGCTGCCGCCCGGCATGGGATTCATATACTGGAAGTCGAAGCGCAACTGGTTGACCGCCCCCAGTTTCAGCGCCGGAATCGACACATCCGTTTTGCTGTCCAGCAGACCTTGCAGTACCGGCAGGCGCAGCAACAGACGGTTCGTGTCCTGGTTGCTGGTCAGGTTGAAATATTGCAGGAACTGGTTATTCAGGCTGATATCCATGCGCGAGCTATCTTTGGTCAACGGCGCGGTATAACGATAGTTGAGATTCATATCGATACCGGTGCTGCGCAGCAGATAGAGGTCCGGCGGCAAGTTCAGCGACACGTTGATGGACGACGGCTCCAGCCCGGTGGACTGCAACTGTTCCTCATAGGTTTTCAGCTCGCCGAAGGTCACCGGGCGGTCAGTACGCACCCAGTTCGGCGCGTCATACGGCTGGCGAGCCAGCAGCGGTTTCACGTCATCCACCGTGACGCTATCGCCACGGAACAGCACGTTCCCCTGAGCGATACCTTTTGCCGCCTGCAACAGATCTTTATCGTCACGCCCCATCACGATCAGCAACTTCACATACGGGTTATCCGGATGGTTGATCATGCTGATGGTCGGCCCTTTCACCGCAGGCGCATCACGCAGGAAATCCGGGCGTTTATCGTTAGTGGCGAAAACAATAGCATTACGATCCGGCAGACTGTTGTAAGAGACCGGGAAAGTCTGGCCGCGCCAGCCGGCACGTGAACCGAACCACGAAGCGATGATCGCCGCAGCCTGCTGCTGCGCGATGTCCGGCGCACCGGCAAAGACCATCGGCAGAGTTAACGCCCGGTTATCACGCGGGTCGAAGAACGGTACCGGGAAGTGGGAGAGATCGTTTTTCAGCGGCAGACTTTGGTAGGTCATCTCCAGCGAACTGCTGCGACCGATATCCAGCCACAGCGTGCTGCTGGCCGGATTTTCACAAACATCACGATAGTGGCCGACAAACTCCAGCCGCACGCGGTTGAAATCGCTAATAAACAGCGGGTTGATCGGCACCTGCGCCAGCGTTTTCTTACCGAGCTGCTCTTTGGTGACCGGCAAAACGCCCATCAACTCATCATTCAGATAAACCTTTAACTGGGATTGTACCGGCAACAGCGATGGCGATGGCGTGTACTCAAGGTTCAATACCGCTTTTGACACCACTTCGTCGCTACGAACGCCAAACTCAACGCCACCGTCCGGGTTAATGCCGCGCAACACCATGCTGCCCGGCGGCGGTGCGATCTGCGCGAAGGTGAGTTTGACGTCGCGGGATGGCGAATCTGTCGCCACCACTGGCGCATTAGCGCCTGGCAGGCCCGGCATCACCTGGCCCACAACATTTCCTGCGGTCGGCGTTGTTGGCGTTAGCGATTCAGCTTGCTGCGGTGCAGGCGTTGCAACCGGATCCGTAGCCGGTGCGACAGCCGGGACATTAGGCGCCGGAAGCGAGGGCGCGGCAGAAGTCATCATCGGAGTCAGGGCGCTTACCCCTACCGCCACAGCACAAATCCAGGAAAGTTTTCTTTTCATCGCGTTTTCATCATTGTTGAGCCAGTCACGTCGTTGGTTGCTGCACGGCCATATTCCGTGCCGGGCGACGCGGAATAAATGACACCACCCAGGCCACCAGATCGGTGAATGAGCGGAAAATCACTTTGACGGACGGCGGAGCAAATTCCGCGAGATGGCGATAGCCGCGGAAACCCAGTTTTAAAATATCAAACAGACTTTCCAGAGGTTTATCTTCCGGGAAGCTGTCCTGCCACAGCGCCCATGTGTCTGCACGGGCAAAGGTACACTGCACAAAATCGATATGTTGTTTGGTGGTGAGCGGCATCAGTTGCAGACCGACCTCATTGCCAATGACACGCGCTACCGTAGTCGGAAACGCATACTCTTGCTGACCACGCTTCAGCAGCAGGTTCACTTTCTGCCCTTCCAGCACCTGCGCCTGGCCATTAATCTTGATGCCCAGACCGCCGTCGGAGAAGTCATGGACGGTACAGGAGAAGAGATGACCATCTTCGCGGGCAATGGCCGCTGGCATGGAGATTTCGACACGGTGCGCGCGTCGCACCTGTTTGCTTTCGACCGATACCGCCACCGCACCGCCAAGAATAACCATGTTGTAGAACACCCAGGCCATACTGACGAACACGGTGAGCACTTCGTTCTCCGGGCCGTAGAAATAGCGCCAGATCCCCACCAGCACACCTACCAGGTTAAGCAGTACCAGGAAGATGTAAGGACGGGAGATCACCCAGTCCACGTACTCCTCTTCCACCAGCCCGCCTTTGGCGGTGACGTTAAATTTGCCTTTGTGTGGGTTGAACAACGCCACCAGCGTAGGCGGCGCGATATACCATGCCAGCACCGTTTCGTAGATCTCGCTCCAGAAAGAGTGGCGATATTTCCCCTGAATCTTCGAGTTCGTCAGGCTGGCGTGAATCATATGCGGCAGCACGAACAGGGCGATCATCAGCGCCGGGGCGTAAATGATGTAGGCATGCAACAGCAGAAACGCCAGTGGCGCAGTCAGAAAGATCAGCCGCGGGATGCCCGATAAGAAGTGGAACATGGCGTTGACGTAACACAGCCGCTGCGGCAGTTTCAGCCCTTTACCAAACAGTGGGTTATCGAGGCGGAAAATCTGCACCATGCCGCGCGCCCAGCGAATACGCTGACCAATGTGCGCCGAAAGGCTCTCGGTCGCCAGCCCTGCCGCCTGCGGAATACGCATATACGCAGAGGTATGCCCAAGGCGGTGTAAACGCAGTGAGGTATGTGCATCTTCAGTGACGGTTTCCACCGCAATCCCGCCAATCTGATCCAGCGGCCCACGACGAATAACCGCGCAGGAGCCGCAGAAGAAAGTGGCATCCCACATGTCGTTGCCGTCCTGCACCAGACCATAGAACAGCGTGCCTTCGTTAGGCGTTTTACGAAAGCGTCCGAGGTTACGTTCAAACGGATCCGGCGAGAAGAAGTGGTGCGGCGTCTGCATCATCGCCAGCTTTTTCTCTTTCAGGAACCAGCCCATAGTCATTTGCAGGAAAGAGCGCGTCGGAACGTGGTCGCAGTCGAAAATCGAGACAAACTCGCCCTTCGCATATTTCAGCGCGTTATTGATGTTCCCGGCTTTCGCATGTTCATGCGTCGTGCGGGCGATATACTCCACGCCCACCATGCTGGCGAACTGGCGAAACTCTTCGCGGCCGCCATCATCGAGGATCCAGATTTTAAGTTTGTCTTTCGGCCAGTCGATACCGAGCGACGCGTAAATGGTGTTTTTCACCACACTGAGATCTTCGTTATAGGTCGGCACGAAAATATCTACCGACGGCCACAACGACATATCTTTCGGCAGCGGCACCGGCTGGCGGTTCAGCGGCCAGGCGACCTGGAAATAGCCCAGCACCAGCACTATCCAGGCGTAAGTTTCGGCAAACAGCAGCACCAGGCCGCACACCAGGCTGACCGGATCGTCCCAGTTGAGGGTTGAGGTATAGCGCCACCAGATATAGCGACAAGAGACAGTCAGCGACAGCACAATCAGCATCAGCGCTGAAAAGCGTCCCGGAATACGGCGCACCAGCAGTGCAACACCCCACAGCAACACCAGGAAAACAAACTGCGCCAGCGGGTTAAACGGCTGCGTAATGCACAGCAGGGCGAGGATCAGCGAAAACACCACAATGACGCCTAAAATAAAGCGCCGCAGGTGCGGGCTGATATGGCTAAGCTCTTTTTTGTGATCGAGATGACCCGTACGATGCGTCACGCGTTCCGGCAAGGTATCAAGCCAGTGATACCAGCGTCCACGCAATGCGCGGATACGGGCAAAACGCTGGCGCCGCGCCGATTTCGGCGGTCCCCAGGGTAATGTCACCAGCAGCCAGAGGCTTTGCAGCAGGTAGCGCGCCGGATCAAGCGGGCGCGGCCGGTCAGGATCGATATGCGGAAACCAGTGCTGCTGTTGTGCCCGTAACTGCTGCCAGCGCGGATGTTCAAGCGGGATAAACAGCCAGGCGAGGATCACCCAGAAGCAGCCAGAAGCTGCGCTGAACCACGAGGCGCCATGCTGGCGATAGTGCTGATAGCGCGCGCGTAAGCGTGCGCTGACCGGCGGAATCAACAACCAGCTGGCGGGACCGCTCATGGCCGGCTCCCCTCTCGCTCACCACCTTCGCGCGGCTTTGCGCAATGTAGCAGGCACCAGTTCGCCAGCGTCACCATCTCTTCTGCGGCCAGCGAGTCGCTGCGGTATTCCCCCAGCGGTTGTTTCGATGCCAGACACTCCGCCAGCGCTTCATCACGATGGATAGTGGTCGGCAGGATGCGCGTCTGGCTTTGCAACCAGACCTGCCACAAATCGTCCTGCAACTGGCTACCGATCCGCAGGTCGTTAATCAGAATATGCGACCCCGCAGGCAGCGGCTGCTGATGCAGGCGAATATGGCAATTGATATCGGGTTTGATAATGGTGAAAACATGATCGCACGCGGCGACGAATTGCCGCGTCAACGGTGAAAAACCGTGCGGCAGATCGATGAGCACCCAGTGATACTGTTGCTGCGTTTTTAACGCCTGTAAAAGAGCAGCAAGTTGGTTTAACGCGTCATGCTGATGAATAACATCCCACTCGTTCGTCGTGAGTTGGCCGAACGGCAATACATCAAGCTGCGAAGTGTAGCGCAAACCGGCATCGCGCCAGTCCTGACCATCAAGCACGGAGCGCGCCCAGCCGCCACGGCTGGCAAAATCGACATTAAATGAAAGGCGCAGCAGATTGTCAGGGCTGGCATCAATAACCAGCACCGATTCGCCTAATAATTGCAATGACCAGGCCAGAGCCGCTGTAATCGATGTTGTACCCACACCGCCGCGGATCCCCTGTAATCCCAAAATGGCCATCTACTGTTGCCTTATTGTTGACGGGATAATTCAGCCAGCAACGGCCAGCGCTTAATAGCCGCAGCCAACTGTTCACGCTGGGAAATATCGGCGTAATCTATTTCGGGTAGAGAAAAAGCCTTGCTCAGCGCCAAAAAATCATTCTGGAATGTATAACCCAGAGTTGGGTCTGTTTGCGTTTTTGGTTCATTGTTATGCATTCTGGCCCGATCCCTTTGAATAGAAAACACATGCACTGATTGTAGCAAGGCATCATGCCCGACAAAATTCATTTACATGCTAAAACTGATGTTCTTTAATTTCAATGTTAGGTTTATTTCTCAGCTTTCGCTAGTAAACTGAGATACAGATAAATTTGTTTCAAGAGGGACATCGTGGACCCCATATTTTCTATTGGCATTCAGTCTTTATGGGACGAATTGCGTCATATGCCTACAGGCGGCGTTTGGTGGTTAAATGCCGATCGCGAAACTGATGCAGTTAGCCTTATTAATCAAACTATTGCACAACAAGATACCGAGGCAAATGTCGCGGTTATCGGTATGGACCACGATCTACGGGGCATCCTTAAACTGGATAAAGATCACGGCCCCCAAAAAATTCGTCTATTTTCCATGCCAAACCAGAGTAATAGCCTATACTTTTTCGCCCGCGATTTACTCTGCACCATTGAGCCTGAGAATTATTTACTTATACTGCTCTGTGCTAATAATGCCTGGCAGAATGTTCCTGGTCCCAAAATACATCAATGGTTAGAAAAAACGCATGAGTGGGCGAAATATCATAATTGTACTTTGCTGGTTATTAATCCCGGCAATAACAATGACAAACAAGCCTCGATTTTGATGAGTGAATATCGCTCACTGTTTGGTCTGGCAAGTTTACGCTATCAAAACGGTATGCATCTTTATGATGTTGCCTGGTGGTGTAATGAAAAAGGGATCAGCGCCCGCCAGCAACTGATTCTTCATCATCATGATGACCGGTGGCAATTAGCGAAGCAGGAAGAAACCGCCGTACAACCGCGCAGCGATGAAAAAAGAATATTAAGTAATGTGGCGGTTCTGGAAGGTGCGCCGCCGCTTTCCGAATATTGGTCTTTATTTGAAACAAACGAAGCGCTGTTTGAAGAAGCCCGTTCAAGCCAGGCGGCAACGCTGATTTTTTCCCTGGCGCAAAACAACCAGATCGACAGTATCGCCCGCCAGGTACATACCCTGCGCCGCCAGCGCGGCAGCGGTTTAAAAATTATCGTCCGTGAAAGTCAGGCCAGCCTGCGCGCGACCGATGAGCGATTATTGCTGGGCTGCGGCGCGAATATGGTTATTCCCTGGAACGCGCCGCTATCGCGCTGCCTGACTCTGATTGAAAGCGTGCAGGGGCAACAATTCAACCGGCTGGTGCCGGAAGATATCACCACCCTGCTTTCCATGACCCAGCCTCTGAAGCTGCGCGGCTACCAGCCGTGGAATATCTTCTGCGATGCGATAAGCAATATGGTCAATAACCAACTGTTGCCGCCGGATGGCAAAGGGGTAATGGTTGCGCTGCGCCCGGTACCGGGTATTCGCGTCGAACAAGCACTTACCCTTTGTCGCCCTAATCGCGTGGGGGATATTGTCAGCATGAGCGACAACCGGCTGGTGCTGTTTTTGTCCTTTTGCCGTGTCAACGATCTTGATACCGCCCTGAACCACATTTTCCCGCTGCCAACGGCGGATATCTTCTCAAACCGGATGGTGTGGTTTGAAGATAATCAGATTGCCGCGGAACTGGTGCAGATGCGTATGCTGACGCCGGAAAAACTGGCTAAACCGCTGCCTGACACTGCCGGAATGAAGAAAGTCATTAACGCCGAACATGACGGTACAGGCTGGCGCCGTATTCCGGAGCCTTACCGCTTATTCAGTGACACCACGGAGCGCACATCATGATGTCAGTCAGCGATATCGTTCAGCTTATCATCTTCTGCGCACTGATCTTTTTTCCGCTGGGTTATCTTGCGCGCCACTGGATACGCCCTATCCGGTCCGCATTTCGGATCTTGTTTACCAGACCTCGCTATGTAAAACCGGCAGGAATATTGCGCCGGGAATCGTTCGTCAAGGCAGACCGCAAACATGACTAATTCATCGATGACCACTTCAACGCCTTCGCCGCTGTGGCAATACTGGCGCGGCCTCTCCGGCTGGAACTTCTATTTTCTGCTGAAATTCGGTCTGTTATGGGCGGGCTACCTTAACTTTCATCCGTTGCTGAACCTGGTTTTTATGGCATTCCTGCTGATGCCGTTGCCGCGCATGAGGTTACATCGTCTGCGTCACTGGATCGCACTGCCGATTGGTTTTGGTCTCTTCTGGCATGACACCTGGCTGCCTGGCCCGGAAAGTATGATGAGCCAGGGCTCGCAGGTCGCGGGTTTCAGCGCCGACTATCTGCTTGATCTGGTGACCCGTTTTATCAACTGGCAAATGATTGGCGGGGTTTTTGTCCTGCTGGTGGCGTGGCTGTTTTTATCACAGTGGATCCGCGTTACTGTGTTTGTCGTTGCCATTATGATCTGGCTGAACGTGCTGACCCTGACCGGACCGGCATTTAACTTGTGGCCAGGCGGCCAGCCAACCACCACGGTGACCACAACCGGCGGCGGTGCGGCAGCAACCGTCGCGGCGGCAGGCGATACCCCGGTAGTGGGCGATATGCCTGCGCAAACCGCGCCGCCGACCACGGAAAACCTGAATGCTTATCTTGCCAGTTTCTACGCCTCAGAAGAGAAGCGCCAGAGCACTTTCCCGGCGCAGCTTCCCGCTGACGCCCAGCCGTTTGATCTGCTGGTCATCAATATCTGTTCCCTTTCGTGGGATGATATTGAAGCAGCAGGGCTGATGTCGCACCCGCTGTGGTCGCACTTCGACATCGTATTTAAACACTTCAACTCTGCCACCGCTTACAGCGGCCCGGCGGCGATTCGTCTGTTGCGCGCCAGCTGCGGCCAGTCGTCGCACAAAAACCTCTATCAGCAGGCCAATAACCAATGCTATCTGTTTGATAATCTGGCGAAACTGGGCTTTACCCAGCAGTTGATGATGGACCATAACGGCGAGTTCGGCGGTTTCCTGAAAGAGATCCGCGATAACGGCGGCGTGCAGGTACCATTGATGGATCAGTCTGGCCTGCCGCCTGTACTGCTCTCTTTTGATGGTTCGCCGGTCTATGACGATACTGCCGTGCTGAACCGCTGGATGGAGTCGGACAGCTTCAAACAGGGGCAACGCACCGCAACCTTCTACAACCTGCTGCCGCTGCACGACGGGAACCACTATCCCGGCGATCGTAAAACGGCGGATTACAAACTGCGCGCGCAGAAACTGTTTGATGAGCTGGATGCCTTCTTCACGCAGCTGGAGAAATCCGGGCGGAAAGTGATGGTGGTGCTGGTGCCGGAACACGGCGCGGCGCTGAAGGGCGACAAAATGCAGGTTTCCGGCCTGCGTGATATCCCCAGCCCGTCAATTACCAATGTACCGACAGCGATTAAATTCTTCGGCATGAAAGCGCCGCATCAGGGCGCGCCGATTGAGATTAACCAGCCGAGCAGCTTCCTGGCGATATCAGAACTGGTGACACGGGTGCTGGATGGCAAAATCTTCACCGAGGACAGCGTCAACTGGCAGCAGCTCACCAGCAATCTGCCGCAAACGGCACCGGTTTCTGAAAACGCCAACGCCATTGTGTTGCAGTACCAGAACAAGCCGTATGTTCGCCTGAACGGCGGCGACTGGGTACCGTATCCGCAGTAACGTCCTGCGCCCTCTCCCGCAAGGGAGAGGGTCAATCGGTTAGCGCTGCTGCGCCAGCCACACCAGCATCTTCAGGCTGGCAGAGTAGTAATCATCCTGCGCGGTGATTTGCGGCTCGGCCAGCGGTTCTCCCAGCGTTAAATCACGTACCGCCAGCAGACCGTCATTCATCATATACGGCGCCGTTTCGTTGGTCGCCACATTCACCCAGGCCGGCGTCTGATTGCGGCTAAAGCCCTGCCACCAGCTACGCCACGGCATCAGCAGCGCGCTTTGCGGATCCTGCCAGCTGATATACAGCGGAATACGGATAGCATCATAACTCATGCGTGGCGGCCACTCTTTTGCCGGGGAAAGCTTGCCATCCGCCGCCAGCGAAACCCAGTCTGTCGGGAGCTGTGCTTTGCCAAAGCGCATTTTCCCCAGCAGCTTTTGCCCGTCGGCGATCAAATCGCGCCACACCACTTGATGGCTTCGTTTCGCGAAATCCTGCCACGCCGGGAAGATGAAATAGGCGGGATTCAGGTTCACATAGGTGTTGAGGTTGAAGCCGTTCGCGCCTGGCAGCATCACGCGGTAACCGGCATAACTCACCACGGTATGTTTCAGCACGGCCTGCGTAATAGCGTCCGACGCGCTGGTATAAGCCGGAACATTCCAGCGCTGCCCCGCTTTCAGCAGCGCCCAGGCCAGCAGAACATCGCCATCCGTCGCATCGTTTTTATCAGCAACAGGATCGGCTTCCACCGGGTTATAACGCCAGAAAAAGAGGCCGTTATCTTTATTTCTCAGGGTCTTATTCGTCCAGTTCCACATGCTGTCAAAGGCAGCTCTGTCATCACTGGCCACCGCCATCAACATGGCGTAACCCTGGCCTTCAGTATGGGAAACACTTTTATTACCGGTATCGACGACGCGTCCATCCGGCATTAAAAAACGGGCTTTATAACTATCCCAGGCCGCAGAAGCCTGGGAAAATGACGTAAACAACAGACTCACCATCACCACCAGAGCGGCGAATACGCGCTTCAACATGGGTTTACTCACTTGGGTTAGCGTAACGGAAGAGAACATCCGACACAGAATAGAGCCTTTCGCGGGTAAAAACGAGACCTGCCGCACCACCCTGCTCTTGCATCCAGCGGGTATACAGCCCCTCAAGCACGGCGCAAAGAGCAAAGCACCAGCGCTTCCGGTGCGCTTCTTCCCGCGCGACCGGCAAGCCCTGATGACGAAATGCCAGCCCGTCATCACGGGTATCGATATCGATAAAACCCCAGTTGAACAGCGCCAGTTGCGCATTGATATTGGCTTCCAGTTCGCCCACGGTTTCCGACGGCGGAAGCGGCGTGCGTTCCGCCATTGCATCACCCATCTGTCGCAGGAACGGCAGGCTTTCCGCTTCACCGACGTTGTTTACCATGCCGTCAATCATTACGCTCAGCAAATCAAACCAGCCCGGCGCGGTTTGCTGCTGCTGAAACCACAAGAGCAACGGCGTATCAGAAGTGTGTGTCATCATTTGTCTCCCAACATGTACCGGAGCCAAATCCCGGCGGTGCTTTCGTTATAATTGCCGAAGGTGTCGTAGCCGACTTTGCCGCCCACCGTCATATTTTTATTCACGTTGTAATCCAGCCCCGCATGGAAGTTGTAGCCGATACCGTTTTGCGAAGTGCCCTGGTACTGCGCCTCTTTGATAAAGCCAAGATCCGCCAGTTGCTGGAGCATCTTCTGTGCCTCAGGCTCGGTCGGGAAATAGTCGCTTTTATCCTGGGTATAAGACTGATATCCCACAGCGCCGCCGATGCTCAGCTTCCAGTTATCGATTTTCTGCGAAAGATCGACCGGTAAAGAGACGCTGACATAGTTCTGCGGACTGAAATAACCGCCCTGGCCGTAAGTGAAGTAGCTGAGGTTTTTCGAGAAATCCATCCAGCTCACGCTCAACCCGGCCTGCAACTGGCGGAAATCGTCATGCCACGGGCGTAAATAGACCCCGGCATTGGCGTTCATGCTGGTGTTGCTGGCAACATCCGTCCCGAGATAACTGTAACCTCCGCCGCCGACGTAAAACCCGGCATCGCCATCATCGTAACTTAACTGTACCGATCCGCCGTTTTTGGTGACCTGCCCCCAGCGCTGGCCGGAGTATTTATCCTGTAGTCCGACATACGACAGCAGGCTGTCGGTGATCGCGCGGCGCTCGCCGGTGAAGATCAGCGTCAGGTAGTTGGTCAGTTTCGGCGACCACTTCACGCCGCCCACCAGCGAGGTGAGATCCTGCCCGAGCGGCGTACTGCCGATATCCAGCTTGTAGCTGTCGCCGCTGAGCGCCATATTCAGCTCCACGCCGCTGGCGTTTTGCGAATCGGTAGAGGCGTTAATTGCATCGTTGTAATTCTTCTTGTAGTTCGATGCGCTCAGGCTTTTCAGGCGGCTCGAACCCAATAAAGAGGTCAGGTTGTTGTAACCCTCATCGGTAAACGGTGTCAGTTTGCTGGCATCGGCGTAACTTGCCAGATCGGTAAATTTATCGCTGCCGTCCGTTGCCGTAGAACTGTTGGCATTGCTGATGGAGGTGGCAATATTGCTCGCCGCATCTGCCAGCGGGTTTGAACCATAACGACGCCAGGCATCGCCCGAAGCGCTACCGGAACTGAGGCTGACTGGCGTGGCAGTAAATTCAAAGCGCGCATCGCCGAACGGCGAGCTGGACCAGGTCAGCGGCGCTTTCGCTTCCGTTAACTTGCTGGTGCCGGTTTCCCCGTCGCGACCGCGAATATCCACTTCACCTTGCAGCCACATGCCGGTTTTTTCGTTCATCTGCTGCATCATGTCATCCACCTGGCGCAGCGTACGGCTTTGCGCCGTTTCTACCGGCAGATCGGTACGCGTAGTGCCCGGCAGATTACTGCCCGGCTCACGGGCCACCTGCGCCACCTGCCACGGCAACGTCTGCCCATACAGCGACTGAGGCGCAGCCGTGTCAGCCGTGGTTTTACTGGTAGTCATAAACGGGTTATCAGCCAACAAAACGCCGCCAATTGTTGGCGTGGCCGCGCTGTTGGTCGATTCCAGCCCCACCAGCTTGCCGCGGGCGCTACGCAACAGGGTCATCGCCTGCTGATGGTTACCCTTTGCTTCTTCCAGCCGCGCCAGCAGTAGCAGGCGTTCCGGTGAACTGTTACTGCGCAGACCATTCGCCAGGGTCTGGGCTTTATCAATATTATTTTCCGCCAGCGCCACATCAATCGCACCGACACGCGCGGCCTGATCATCGCTGTCGCGGGTCATCAGATAGTCATACAGCACGCCTGCTTCTTTGTTCATTTTGCCGCTCTGGTAGAGACGGCCCATGGCGAACATCAAATCGGTATTCTGCGGATCGCTTTGCAACGCGCGAATCAGCTTGTCATAGGCGGCGGCATAGTTGCCCTGCTCACGCAGACGATCGGCTTCATTAATCACATAACCGTTACGCACGCCCGCCAGTTGCGCCGGGGTGCTGCGCGCCTGCATCTCGGGGCTGGAAACAAAGGCCTGTGCTTCCTGGTTCAGCCCGGCCTGATTCAGCACGGCAATTTGATCGGCGTAATCCCCGGCATTGCCCTGCACGCCCTGCTGCATATTGGCCCGCACCAGCGAAACCGCCGTTGTCAGATCGCCGGTTTGCGCCAGCATCCGCGCCAGTTTCCCGGCATCGGCCGGGCTTTCCGGTGGCGTGCTGGCGAGCGCTTTCAGGGTATTCGACGCGGCAACAGTATTGCCCTGTGCCAGGTAACGATCGGCGGTCGCCATTTGCAGGTTGTAGTTCACCCGGCGGGCGAGATCGCGCGTCTGGCTGTTTTGCCCCGCGGGCGAGATCCGCGACAACAACGAACTGGCCTGCTGCCAGCCGCCATTTTCACTGGCGAACAGCGCGGCGGCATACAGGGAGCTTGCGCCCGAGCCGCTGCTTTGTGCCGGAAGCATAACGCTCGCCGCTTCATTCTGCTGGCCGGATTGCTGTAATAATCGCGCCAGATCGAGGCGCAGCCACGGATCGTCCGGCAACCGCTCAACGCCCTGACGCAACAGCGCAATCGCCTGCGGCGTATTGCCGCTGGCAGCCAGTTGTTGCGCCTGACGGCGCAGCGGATCGCCCGGCGCGCCGGTGACTACGCGCGGTTGCAGCTTCGCCTGCAAGCTGGCCGGTAGGGTTCGCAGCATGCTCTGAGCTTCTGCCGTTTTGTTTTGATCGCGCAGAACGTAATAGAGGTTTTCGCGCGCCGGGGCATTCTGCGGTTGGTCGTTCAGAATAGCGCGCAGTGCCTGCTCCGCCTGCGGGTAATCTTTGTTCTGGCGTAACACATCGGCGCGGAACAGTTTTGCCGCCGTTCCCCGCTCGCCGCTCTGCTGCGCCAGCGGTGCGGATAAGGCCAGCGCCTGGCTGACATTGCCCTCTTTCAGCGCCTGTTGCGCCTGCGCCAGTTGGCCGTAAAACGCCGCGTCCTCCGCCTGCGTTTTGCGCTCGGCAGAGGCATCACCACCCAGGCTCGCCGCCCGATTCAGGTATTGCGCCGCCGCCTGATAGTCACCATTGCGCTGGGCGATATAACCCATGCCCGCCAGCGCATCGGCATCCTGCGGATTGGTTTGCAGCACCTGTTCAAACTGCCGCTTCGCCGTACTGCTGTCGCCGCTGTTCAGGGCGGTAAAGCCCGCGCCTTTCGCTGCGCCGCCGATGTTTTTGCGGTAGTAATCCTGAACTTCGCTGTCCTGCGGATGGCGCTGCAACCAAGTGTCGTAGAAGCGCTCATCGCCGGACTGCGGCCCAAGCCACAGCAGCGCCTGTCGTACACCGGCATCGGCATCTTTGCTGCCGCTGGCCATCGGTTCGAGCATTAAAATCCCGTCGCGGCGCGTCTCTTCACGCCAGGTGAGCATCTTGCCCAGCGCCACGCGCGCGGCATTGTCCTGCGGATTCTGCGCCACAATGTGCTGCATCTGCGCCAGCGCCTGCGGATAGAGCGCTTTGTCGCTCGCCATCGTCAGGTAATATTCCGGTGCCAGACCCGGCGGCGGCGTATTGCCGTTAAACAGGCTGCGCCAGGTCTCCAGCGCGGCCGGAATGTTGCCGCTCCGCGCCTGCTGACGCGCCAGCGTGAGCTGCCCTTGCGGCACCTGCGCCATCTGTTTGGCGTTATCCAGCGCCTGCAATTCGCCATCGCCGGGCGCGGTTTGCGCCAGCCGTGAACGCCACTGCGCGGCGGTCTGCAAATCGCCATTTTGCTGCGCCCACAGCGCCATCAGATACATCGCCCGGGTGTTATTGGCATCAACCATTAACACCTTTTTCAGCGACTCCATCGCCAGGTCGTCATGGGATTTTTCATGCCAGTAGTTGGCCTGATCGAACAGCGCTTTTAAGGCCGCATCATTCGGCGCGGCCTGTGCCTGCCCGGCAGCGCTGAGCGCAAGTGCGCCGGAGAGGCAAACGGTCGTCCACCGGCGGGCGGTTTTGTTTCGCATTGTGGTCACCCTTTTCACTTGCTGTTCTCCGGATGCAGACGTTTACGCTCGCGCTTTTTCAGCGCCAGATAGAACAGCCAGCCCGCCAGCGAACCGACCAGCAGTCCCAGAATGGCCAGCAGCGCTGAGTGCTGGTTGGCATACCAGACCACCATCATCTGCGGTGGCATTTGACCGCTCGGGAACTGTTCGCCGACGCGGAAGCTGCGTACCCCGTTTTCATTGGTGATGATGGCGGCATCGCCGCGAATACCGGCGTTAATACGCGCTGAGGCCAGATCGCTATGCAGGTGCGAAAGCTGTTCATCGCTGCTGCCCAGCGCCAGTACCACCAGACGCTCATCGTTCCACGGTGAGCGGAAACTGATAAAACCGCGCCATGCTTCGTTAGAGGAGAAGTAGCGGTCGGCCTCCAGCCCTTCGGCCGCCCAGTCGCCCGCCATCCAGCGCTGCACTTTCTGCCACAGGGAGGGCGCGCGCACGCCCAGCGTGTTGTCATGGGTGATAAACGGCGAGTCAGCCAGCAGCGCATGGTTGAAGTCGTGCTGATCCATGCCCGTGACCGCCAGCACGTCGCGATCGCGCACCAGCTCTTGCAGGCCGCCGCCGGTGGGAACGCCAAGCACCACGCGGTTATGTCCCAGCGCCGTTCCGGTGGCATTACCGGAGCGAGCAGCCATATCCAGTAGCGTGGCGAGTTGCGTTTCCGACGGATTCTGCGGCAGCATCAGCACCGTTTCCGCGTAGTCCGCCATGCGGGTAAACGGGAACGACGCGCCAACGAAATAGGAGAGGTTCGGCAATAGCGCAAAGTGACGCGTGTGGCTTAAATCGATCCATGAATCATCATCAATGCGGCTCTTGATGTTGTTGTTGAGCAAGGTGCTGCACGGCGCATTCTCTTTCGGCACGATATTGAAGTAGAGCGAGAGCTGGTTATCGCCGTAGATCATGTACGGCTCCAGCGGCATATCGAACGACTCCTGACGCGCATCGCCGCCCAGTTTGTGCCACAGCGTTTCCAGCGCGCCCTGTTTATTGACCGGCAGGTTGTGCAGGAAAGTGTCGTTCATGGTCATGCTCAGCCAGGAGCGCTGCTCGTCGATCCAGTTTTCCGTCGGGAAGCGGTAACCAATATGCAGCGGGATGGTTTCTCCGTCCCACAAAAACAGATCCGGCGCGGCGCGAAATGCCACCTGCAACGGCGAGTGCCAGATCCCGGTGGCGGTCAGGCTTTGATCTTTGCGGATCAACTCATGAAGCTTGATGGGACGATCGGTTGGGATCCAGCGCGGCGCATCATAGGGTTTGCTCAACGGAATGGTCTGCGCCGTAACATCAAACGCAGGCGTTTGCGGCGTGAAATTGCCCCGCGTCAGCCGCCAGGCCGCCGCACGCAGTTCATGTTCATCTTTGCCGACAACCAGTAGCAGCTTGTACACCGGGTTCGCCGGGTTATCGATAATTTTCAGCAGCGGCTGCGTGGTTTGCGGCAGCGTCAGGCCGCCGATCTGCTCGCCGGGATGGCCGATCAGGATGCCGTTCTGTTCCGGCAGACGATCGTGATACGCCGCAAACGAGATGCCGCGATAATCGGCCTGGATCCCCATCCACGAGGAGATCAATGCGCCGGCGCTAATGGCATCGGCGCTCAGCGTCGCGCCGAACGCCATCGCAATGCTGGTGGGCGACATCTGCATGCTGTCAAAGAACGGGCGCGGGAAGTGGCTCAGATCGGCACCGATATCCAGTTGCTGCCCTTCCAGCTCAAAACGCGAATCCGGCAGGACGGTGACACGATACTTATCGTTCAGATCGCGCTGGCACTGCATCGCATCGCCATCATTGATTTTGAAGCTCAGGTTGTTGCTGGAAACCATCAGCGCTGCCGGAATATCCAGCTGGTAGCGCGACAGATCACTATCAGTAGCGGTCAGTGGTACGGTGCCCAGCGGCTGGCCATTAAGCATCAATTGCAGGGTGGCATTACGCGCCGCCATTGCCGGGGAGATCTTTAGATTCAGCGCCAGCCGGGCGTTGGTGATCACCTGATCCATCGGTAGGGTAAAATCGATGCCGCTCTGGAACTGGCCGCCGCTCAGGGTTAATCCCTGCGGTTGCCCCATCTGCGCCAGACTCACGCTGTTGACCACCGACGGCACAAAGGCCGATGCGCTTTGCGTCGTTGTCGGCGGGGGTAAATCAACCGGCAGCAGCGATGAAACCGTTGTTTCCTCACTGTGCAGCGGCGCCATAAACAGCATACCGACCAGCATAGCCAGCGTTGTCAGACGTTTCATACGCCGCCCTCCTCCGACGTCGCCTTCGCCGCCAGCTCTGCCCGCAGGCGGCGGTTTTCCCGACGCGATGTCCAGGTCAGCCAGAAGAGATCAAAGACGCAGCGCACAATGGTCAGCATCGAGCGGAACGGGTTGTCCTGCGGTTTCGGCGGATGGATCCACGCATCCGCGCGGGAAAGCACCACGCGCACCAGTTCACGGCGGCGCGACAGCGGAATATCGTCGAACATCAGGCGGATATACTCTGCATCGCTGGCGATGATGCGAGCCGGAATGGCAATCGCACCCGATTGCAGCAGCAGCTCAATCTCTTCGATTTCATCGCTCTGGTGGCGCTCGTCCGGTACCACGATACGGCAGCCGCCCATCGATAAATCGGCGGTCTGGCTGCGCGAGGTAATACCGCTGGCATAGTGGATCAACACCGGAATATCGACATCAATACGGATGGTTTTGCGGGTTTGACGGGTTTCCCGCGCCACGGCAATTGCCGCCAGCAGGAAGATCAGGCTGTACAGCCCCCAGCCGACGTTAAGGGCGATAACGCGCGGATCGACGCCGAAGTAATCATGGGCGCAGGCGCGGACAATCCCGGCCACCACGCCAGCTGCCAGCAACACCGCGATAATCAAATGCGGGCGCACCACGCTGAAATCGAAATAGCCAACGTTCAGCAGGCCGCCTTTATCGGTGACGTTAAATTTCCCGCGTTTCGGGAACAGCATGGTGACGACGGTCGGCAGGACAATATGGAACGCCAGCACGATGTCATAAATCTCTCCCCAGAAGCTGTAACGGAAACGTCCGTTCAGACGCGAGTTAACGAACACGGCAAGGAACAAATGCGGCAGCGCGTAGGCGAAGACCAACGTGGCCGAAGAGTGAATAATGTTCAGGTTAAACAGCAAATAAGCCAGCGGCGCGGTCAAAAAGGCGATTCGCGGCAGCGCAAACTGGTAATAAAGCATCGCGCTCAGGTAGCACAGACGCTGCGGAAGGGTCAGCCCACGTCCCAGCAGCGGGTTATCGAGGCGGAAAATCTGCGTCATGCCGCGCGCCCAGCGGGTACGCTGGATCACATGCAGTACCAGGCGTTCGGTCGCCAGACCGGCCGCCAGCGGGATATCGATAAACGCTGTGCCCCAGCCCAGGCGCTGCAATTTCAGCGCGGTATGTGCATCTTCGGTCACCGTTTCCACGGCAAAACCGCCAATCTCCTCCAGCGCGCTACGGCGGATCACCGCGCACGAGCCGCAGAAAAAGGTGGCGTTCCAGTTGTCGTTGCCTTGCTGGATCGGGCCGTAGAACAGTGAGCCTTCATTAGGAATGTTGCGGCCTACCGACAGGTTGCGTTCGAACGGATCCGGTGAATAGAAGTAGTGCGGCGTCTGTACCAGCGCCAGTTTCGGATCTTTCAGGAAACCGCCGACCGTAGCTTGCAGGAAAATTCGCGTGGCAACATGGTCGCAGTCGAAGACGCAGATCAGCTCGCCGTGGGTAAGCTTCATCGCGTGGTTCAGGTTGCCGGCTTTGGCGTGCGCATTGTCGTTACGGGTGATATACCCAACGCCGACATCGGCGGCGAACACCGCAAACTCCCGGCGTTTACCGTCATCAAGCAGGTAGATTTTCATCTTATCACGCGGGTAATCAATACATTGCGCGGCGAGCACCGTATCACGCACCACATCCAGCGGTTCGTTGTAGGTCGGAATGTAGACATCCACCGTCGGCCACTGGCTCATATCATCCGGCAGTTGCACTATTTCACGCTTCAGCGGCCACACAGTTTGCAGGTAGCTCAGCAGCAGCATCACCCAGACATAGACTTCCGCAAGGAACAGTCCCATGCCGAGCAGGGTTTCAATCTCAGAGTTAAAATGCAGGGTTTGGGTCAGGCGGAAATACATGTAGCGTGTCGACAACAGCGCTGACATCACGACCATAATCACCGAAACACTGCGCTTTTTGCTGAATCCAAGCAGGAACAAAATACCCATGCTGATCAGGCCAAAAATATACTGCTTTTGGCTGTCCATCGGCGTAATGACCACCAGCAGGGCGACAGGAACCATTGCCAGTACCAGCAAAACAGAAAGAAGCTTTTTCATAGGTTGCCCGTGAGCGTTAGAAACCTGACATGCGCGGCGAGTTGTGAACCGTCCCGTCACCGATTTTGACGCCTAAGATGCCGGCGACGCGTTTTGCAATGAGTTCAATATCGAAAGCGGCTGCGGAAGCCGGGCTAAAATCGAACACCGATTGCTGTGAGGCATTCGCTTCGGCAACGCTTTCATCGCGGTGCAGCACACCCAGGAGCTGGTTGCCCAGGCGCTGCTCAAGAAACGTGGTGACATCACGGCTGATCTGGCGGCGGTTATCACTCTGGTTGACCACAAAATAGTGACCAGCTTTACGGTTGAGCACGTCCCCCGTCAGGCGGTTGTTTTCGATTTGCGGCAGCAGGGAGAGCGATGCGGTATCCGCCAGCAACGTCACCAGATGCACATCGGCCAGCCGCGACATGGCTTTTAACGCAGCCGACGGCCCTGGCGGAAAATCCGCGACGATAATCAGACCCGGATAGTTCAACAGCGTATTCAGTCCACGCGTTAAAAAGTGCTCGTCATTCGCCAGCCGCTCTTCAAATGTGAGTCGCTGCTCTTCCGTGGCGTCGCCATAAGGCAGGACGAAGATATTGCCGCCTGCGGTGAGGACAAACTGGCTCCAGTCCGACGATTCCGCCGCTTTGGCAACGTAGCCGCGTCCGTCCGTTAGCGGTACGCCAAAATGCAGGCGCAGCGCATTCTGCACGTCAAAATCGAGCGCCAGAACTTTGCTGCCCGAACGGGCCAGCGCGTACGCCAGATTCGCCGTCAGGGTCGTTTTTCCGACACCGCCTTTCGGTGAACAAACACAAATCAACGGCATGACGCGATCCTTTCTAACAACGAGTGTAATGGCTGGTTTTTTTCTGTTTTCGGCTTTGCTTCCGGCACTTTGGCGGCGAAGAGTTGCGCGTAATTGACGGTGGCAGATTTTACCCCCTCGGCAGGCAACGCTCTCACCGGTGTGGGAGCGGGCACAGGCGCCGGGGGCGGAATGACCGTCGCAAGCTGGCTGGCAACTCCTTGAAAAATGGAAGGAGCCGGTATTGACGCAGGTTCGCTGACGTCGACTGCGGGCGCATTCTCTGTGCGGGCAAAGAGATCCGGTTCAACGGATTGCGGGACAGGAAGAGAAACATGGCCGCCCATGGTCAGCGTCGATTCATCCGTTGCCGGAGAGAGCTGCTGGATCAGTGCCCAGTTTCCCTGGTCGCTGCCAGGGTTTTGCGCGGAAAGATCCTTAAAATCGTGTTTCTGGTTGCGGGTTTTATCCTTAAACCTCTGCAAATCATCATAATGATTCATTGTTAATCTCATGATTTACAAAATAATATTGTACCCACCACCGCTAAAGATCTCAGCGCCCGGATATTGGTCGAGTTGTGGCTTTTTATTTTGGCTGTGCTGTGTTTGCGCGGGTACAAGATAATGTTTCGGCGATGATCTTCCGCCTGTTTTTACGTGTTACATTTCAGCATTGCTAACACGGTGTTTATTTCCGGTAAATATATAAACAATACCCATACATGTGCCATCTTTTTTTGCTGCTGTATCTATTAAAGTATTAACGTCCAAAAATGTAGGGATATTACGGTGATAAAAACCAGCTTAACCTAAATTTATATTAATAAATGTCATTTTTACCTTGATTAAAAGAGTAATAATCCAGACAAAGAAATAATAACCTTAATTTTTGCTTACTCAGAGAAATATTTAGAAATAATTATTGGGAGTCATAAAACTGTTTTATTCCGCTAACCCATTATTCCTACTGAAATTATCTCTCCGTTCGTTTTAAGGTAAATTTATTGAAAATTTCAAAATTAAGCCGGAACGTTTATAAGGATTGTCAGCAGCGGAGAATATCGATTGTCGGGTTCAGAGTAAAGTGACAGGCCCGGCAACCTGAACGCTGCCGGGCACATGAGGATTACGCGTGCGGTTTCTCGCCGTTCTCATCCTGGTCGACGGCAAAGCAGGCAACCAATTGACCGCCGTAATCTTTCAGCTGCGGCTGCAGCTGCGTGCAGGGGCCGAAACGACGGGAGCAGCGGGCGTTAAACGCGCAGCCCGGCGGTGGATTCAGCGGGCTTGGCAGCTCGCCGGTCAGTTTAATACGCTCGCGGCGCTCATCCGGATTCAGGCGCGGCGTTGCAGAGAGCAGCGCCTGAGTGTACGGGTGACGCGGGTTGGAAAAGATCTGGTCTTTCGTGCCTTTTTCCACGCAGCGGCCGAGATACATCACCATCACTTCATCGGCGATGTGCTCAACCACAGAGAGATCGTGGGAGATAAAGACGTAAGAGAGCCCCAAATCCTGCTGCAAATCCATCATCAGGTTGAGCACCTGAGCGCGCACGGAGACGTCCAGCGCGGAAACGGGTTCGTCGGCAATCACGACATCCGGATCGAGCATCAGACCACGGGCGATAGCGATACGCTGACGCTGACCGCCGGAGAACATATGCGGATAACGATCGTAATGCTCGGTTTTCAGGCCAACTTTCGCCATCATCGCCAGCGCTTTTTCCCGACGCGCCTCTTTGCTGAGAGAAGTGTTAATCAGCAGAGGTTCTTCGAGGATCTGCCCTACTTTTTTACGCGGGTTCAGCGAGCCATACGGGTTCTGGAAGACGATCTGAATCTTCTGCCGACGCAGCTTCTGCGCATGGGGATCGTGTTTCAGTAGATCCTGACCCTGGTAATACAGCTCGCCGCCGGTCGGGGTTTCAATCATCGTCAGCAGACGGCCGAGCGTGGATTTACCACAGCCGGATTCGCCCACCACTGCCAGCGTTTTACCGCGTTCCAGGTTGAACGATACGCCATCCAGTGCTTTCACCAGGCGTTCCGGGGCAAACATTCCCTTCTTCACCGGGTAGTATTTTTTCAGGTCGATAGCCTGCAACAGCGGCTGCTGCGAGGTGGCCTCGTGCGTACTCATAGTGTCGGCCTCCCGGCGTCATCGAGTGGGTAGTGACATTTGGACTGACGGCCGCCATCGACGGTATTCAGTGCCGGTTCCTGCTCGCGGCATTTGTCCGTTGCATACGGGCAGCGCGGATTCAGCAGGCAGCCAGTGGGGCGGTCATATTTGCCCGGAACAACGCCCGACAGCGAAGCCAGACGCGCTTTGTCCTGTGCAAACTCCGGCAGCGCGCGTAGCAGCGCCTGGGTGTAAGGATGACGCGGCGCGCGGAAGATATCTTTCGCTTCGCCGGTTTCCACCACCTGGCCTGCGTACATCACAATGATTTTGTGCGCCGCTTCCGCCACCAGCGCCAGATCGTGAGTGATCAGGATCAGCGCCATATTCTCTTTTTGCTGCAACTCCAGCAAAAGCTCGATGATCTGCGCCTGGATGGTCACATCCAGCGCGGTGGTCGGTTCATCGGCAATCAGCAGTTTTGGCTGACAGGCAATCGCCATAGCAATCATCACGCGCTGACTCATCCCACCGGAGAGCTGGTGCGGGTATACGTCCAGACGCGAGGCCGGATCGGGAATACCGACCTGCGTCAGCAGGTCAATTGCGCGCTGACGACGGGTTTTCTTATTCCCGCCCTGATGCACCTTAATCGCTTCCATTATCTGGAAACCGACCGTGTAGCACGGGTTCAGGCTGGTCATCGGATCCTGGAAAATCATCGCGACTTCGGAGCCCACCAGACTGCGGCGCTCTTTTTCAGAAATGCGTTTCAGATCCTGGCCGTTGAACTCCAGGTTTTCGGCCATTACGCGACCGGGGAAATCAATCAATCCCATAATCGCCAGTGAACTGACGGATTTACCGGAGCCAGATTCACCGACGATGCCAACCACTTCGCCCTGGTTCACGCTATAACTTACGCGGTCTACGGCGCGGAACTCGGAGCCAACGTCGCCGAAGTGCACCGATAATTTATCTACATTTAATAACGCCATCTCGAACCTCTTACTGCTTCAGTTTGGGGTCGAGCGCATCACGCAGTCCGTCACCCATCAGGTTAAATGCCAGCACCGTCAGCAGGATCGCCAGACCCGGGAAGGTCACGACCCACCAGGCACTCTGCGCGAACTGCAACACGTCGGAGAGCATCGTGCCCCACTCCGGTGTTGGCGGCTGCGCACCCATGCCAAGGAAGCCAAGGGCGGCCATGTCGAGAATGGCGTTCGAGAAGCCCAGCGACGCCTGAACGATCAGCGGCGCGAGGCAGTTGGGGAAAATATTGACGAACATCTGGCGCATCGCGCCCGCACCAGCAACGCGAGAAGCGGTCACGTAGTCGCGATTCACCTCCACCAGTACGGCGGCGCGCGTGAGTCGCACATAGTGCGGCAGGGCGACAAACGTCAGCGCCAGCGAGGCGTTGACGATCGACGGGCCGAAGATAGCCACCAGCACCAGCGCCAGCAGCAAGCTCGGCAGCGCCAGCATAATGTCGACGACACGCATAATGATGCTGCCGATAACGCCGCCAAAGTAACCGGCCACCAGGCCGAGCACGATGCCCGCAATCAACGACAGCACGACCACCAGACAGCCCACCAGCAGCGACAGACGAGCGCCAAACATCAGGCGCGACAGCGTATCGCGGCCCACATCATCGGTACCCAGAATGTGCGTCCAGGTGCCGCCGTCCTGCCAGACCGGTGGCGCCAGCAGCGCATCGCGGAACTGATCGGCCGGGTTGTGCGGCGCAAGGAAGTTAGCAAATACGGCGATAATCAGCATGATCACCACGTAAGCCAGGCCAACAACCGCACCTTTGTTGCGTTTGAAATAGTGCCAGAACTCCTGCAACGGCGTCATTGGCACCGGTGCAGCAATAACTTTATTTTCAGTAACTTGTGACATGATGGCCCCTTACTTCTTATGCCGAATACGCGGGTTCACCACGCCGTAGAGCAGGTCGACCAGCAGGTTGACGAGGATAATCATCGTCGCGACCAGCAATACCCCGCCCTGCACCACCGGATAGTCGCGGCGTTGCAGCGCATCAATCAACCAACGACCCAGACCCGGCCAGGAGAAGATGGTTTCCGTCAGGATTGCGCCCGCCAGCAGCGTGCCGACCTGCAAGCCGATAACCGTCACCACCGGCAGCATGGCGTTGCGCAGCGCATGCACGATGATCACGCGCATGCGGGTCAGCCCTTTTGCGCGCGCGGTACGGATGTAATCTTCACCCAAAACTTCCAGCATAGAGGAGCGGGTCATACGCACGATCACCGCCAGCGGAATGGTGCCGAGCACAATGGCTGGCAGGATCATATGCGCAAGGGCATCGATAAAGTTGCCCTGCTCGCCCCAGATGGCGGTATCTATCAGCATAAATCCGGTCAAAGGATTGCTGTCGTCAAGGAACACCATATCGCTGACGCGTCCGGAAACCGGCGTCAGGTTGAGCTGCACCGAAACCAGCATGATCAGCATCATGCCCCACCAGAAGATAGGCATGGAGTAGCCGGTCAGCGCAAGGCTCACCGCAGTATGATCGAAAATAGAGCCACGTTTGACGGCGGCCAGTACGCCCACCGGAATACCCACAGCGACCGCAAAAATCATGGCGCAGATACCGAGTTCCAGCGTCGCTTTAAAACGCGGCACAAACTCGTCCCACACCGGAAGTCGGCTCTTCAGAGAGATGCCTAAGTCACCGTGCAATACGCCCCAAACATAGTGGACATATTGTTCCCAAAGCGGCTTATCAAGACCAAGCTCAGCCAGCAATTGAGCGTGACGCTCAGGAGAGATACCACGCTCACCCGCCATGATCATTACCGGGTCGCCGGGGATCATATGGACAAAGGCAAAGGTGAGAAGGGTGATACCGATAAACGTTGGGATAACCAGCCCCAGACGTCGGAGAATGAACTGCAACATAACCCGGATTCTCAGTAGTGACGCAGCGCCTGGCGGCGGCGCGTCTGTATTGCTCACAAACAGGAATTCCCTCCGCAGAGGGAAAACGCTTTACCCCCTCTCCCGGAAAGGAGAGAGGGTAGCTATCGTGCTTATTATTCGACAGACACGTTTTCGAAGTGGTGTTTGCCTAACGGATCAACAACATAGCCTTTGACTTCTTTACGCACCGGCTCATACACGGTGGAGTGAGCGACGATCAGCGCCGGAGCCTGGTCATGCATCACTACCTGAGCCTGCTTGTAGAGTTCAACACGCTTGTTGTGATCGTCGGTTGCGCGAGCCGGTTGAATCAGATCTTCAAACGGCTTGTAGCACCAGCGAGAGTAGTTAGAACCGTCTTTCGCCGCTGCGCAACTGAACAGGGTGGCGAAGAAGTTATCCGGATCCCCGTTGTCGCCGGTCCAGCCCATCATGACTGCCTGGTGTTCGCCCGCTTTCGCGCGCTTCAGGTATTCACCCCACTCGTAGGTCACGATTTTGGCTTGTACGCCGACTTTCGCCCAGTCAGCCTGAATCATCTCAGCCATACGACGAGCGTTCGGGTTGTACGGACGCTGTACTGGCATCGCCCACAGTTCAACGGTAAAGCCTTTATCCTGACCGGCTTCTTTCAGCAGCTGTTTCGCCTTCTCCGGATCGTAGGTGTAGTCTTTAACGTCGTCGTTATAGCCCCACATGGTCGGCGGGATCAGGTTTTTCGCCGCCACGCCAGCGCCCTGGTATACCGCTTTGATGATCGCTTCTTTGTTCACCGCGTAAGTCAGCGCCTGACGCACTTTCACGTCATCAAACGGTTTCTTCTCGGTGTTGAAGGACATGTAGCCAACGTTCAGGCCAGCCTGTTCCATCAGCGTGATGTTTTTGTCCTGCTTCATACGAGCGATATCCGCCGGGTTCGGGTACGGCATAACCTGGCACTCGTTTTTCTGCAGTTTGGCATAACGTACGGAAGCATCCGGGGTGATGGAGAAGACCAGACGATCGATTTTCGGCTTGGTGCCCCAGAAACCGTCAAACGCTTTGTACAGGATGCGGGAATCTTTCTGATATTGCAGCAACTGGAACGGACCGGTACCGATCGGGTCGAGGTCCACTTTCTCCGGCGTACCGGCTTTCAGCATGTTGTCCGCGTACTCTTTGGAGAGAATAGAAGCGAAGTCCATTGCCAGGTCGGCCAGGAACGGCGATTCCGGACGGGTCAGCACGAACTGAACGGTATTGTCGTCGACTTTCTTCACTTCGCTAATCAGGTCAGGCAGACCCATGCCTTCGAAATATTCGTAGCTGCCGCCAGAGACTTTATGGTACGGGTTCTGATCGTTTTTCTGACGGTCAAAGGAGAACACCACGTCATCCGCGTTGAAATCGCGCGTCGGTTTGAAGTCTTTGTTGTCCTGCCACTTCACGCCTTTACGCAGGTGGAAAGTGTAGGTTTTGCCATCAGCGCTGATTTCCCACTTCTCAGCCAGGCCAGGAATCACTTCCGTGGTGCCGATTTTGAATTCCACCAGACGGTTATAAATCGGTACGGAGCTGGCATCATAGGTGGTACCAGAGGTGAAAAGCTGTGGGTTAAAGCCTTCAGGCGAGCCTTCAGAACAATAAACCAGGGTTTTAGCCTGCACGCTTGCCGCGACGGTCATGGCCACCAGGCTAAGACCGAGCTTCAGCATCCCTGACTTCTTCAAGGAAATACTCATTGATTCTGCTCCAATGTGATATGTGTTGTTACCCATGCAGTGGGTATGTCCGACAGACCTTTATTAGTTTTTTACCCGGTCTGGTCGGTTGTGCCCGAAGGCGTTATGAGAGATGGGGATTCCTTTCACAAGGTTGACTGAGTTGCAGTGCAGATTCTCCTTGAAATGCCCCTCATGCCCTACAATCTGTCAACAGAATGTCAAAACGTCAATACAGGTAATCGGGATTTACAACGACGGTGAGAATCGGTAAACAAAGTTTAAAAAAACTTCAAGCCTCTATTTTCAGCAGGGAAATTTGTGCTAGCGCCGACGCAGCAGAATAATTCGCTCATTAACCACCAAAATCCAGTGCTTAACTTTCATGCAGATTATGAAAAATTTCTTGCAGAATGATGATTATCTGAGCGATTAATGCCATGAACGCTAAAACGCACAGCGAAAAATGCTGTCATTATCCATAAGCAACGCGAAAAAAGATCCAAACATATATAAAAAAATACAATGGAATATCGTACAAAATTGTGAACTGGCAGCGAGAAGTGGGGATAACGGAGATTTTCGATAATTTCGCCGGCTGGCGCTGCGATTATCTGGTCTACGGGATCGCGCCAAGGCCGGTAAGGCGAAGCGGCCTTCAGGCTATTTTCCAGGATGCAGAAAGCAAAAAACCCAACCTTGCGGTTGGGTTTTTCTGAATTTGGTCGGTGATAGAGGATGACTCGCCACTGTGTGGCTCGCCCTGCGGGCCGTTTCTGAAGCAACGTTCTCTCGCGATGCTCGAGTCGAACCTCTTCCCCCGGAGGTTCTCATCCTCTTTTCGAGGCCGGAAAGCAAAAAACCCAACCTTGCGGTTGGGCTTTTTTGAATTTGGTCGGTGATAGAGGATTCGAACCTCCGACCCCTTCGTCCCGAACGAAGTGCGCTACCAGGCTGCGCCAATCACCGAATGCGGGGCGCATCTTACTGCCGTGAAGCTACCCCGTCAATCCCCTAATGTAAAAAAGCATACTGACTGGCGATAAAGCCAGCAGAGCGCTTACTTCGCCGCCTGAGCCGGCAAATGGCACCAGTTATTGTTCTCGTTAATACCGCCATTTGGCGAGGTATAACCGAGGCAACCCATAATGGTGTCGTACAGTTCAACATGGCGACGCGGCGTTTTAAACGCTGCCTGCTGCTTAAGCTGAGCAAACATCTGCGCCTTTTGCGGATCCTCAAGATACTTGTCGGACATCCACACCATCATCGGCACGCGGAACTGCTCCGGTGGCGCCATTTTGCGCGGCGTACCGTGCAGATGCTCCTTTTCATTGATCGACTCCCCGTGGTCAGCGGCATAGAAAATGATCGCTTTCCGGTCGCGCATCTTATCAATCACGCTATCAATAAAGTAATCCACATAACTGACAGAGTTATCGAAGGAGTTAATCAGCTCTGCTTTGCTGCACTTGTCATCGACGCCGACACACTCTGGCGTCCACTGCGCAAAGTTGCGCGGATAACGCTGGGTATAGTTAAAGTGTGAGCCTTTGGTATGCATAATAATCAAATGTTTACCTGCGGATTTATTGTCCAGCGAATTCTGCATTTCATCGACAAGCAGCATATCGTCCACGCTTCTGCCACGGTTACGCGGCTCCGCGCCAATCTGCTCGCGATAAGCAATGTTGTCGGCCATGGTATTGCTGTAGAACCACATCTCGCTCTGCATGGCGTACAAATCGCTGGCGAAGCCCAGTTGTTTAAGCACGGCAAAGACGTTTTGCTCTTTCAGCGTGCGCTGCGGGTTATCTTCCGCGCCGCCTTCACGCACAAACATACAGCGCAGAGAGAGCTTGGTCGCGGTGTCGCATGAGTAACCGCGAAACGCCACGAGGTTCTTCTCCTTCGCCAGCTTCGGCGTGGTATCGCGGGAGTAACCCAGCAGCCCCATATGATCCCAACGCGTGGTCTCGCCAATAATGAATACCACCCAGGTATCATCGATATCTTTTGGCGCGACATAGGTAAACTTCGTCGCCGGGTTGATCAGCGATTTATTGCCGGAGGATTCATCCACCTGTGCCCAGGCATACAGCCCCAGCGCAGAGAGCCAGTTTGACGGCAGATAGGAGTTCGCCACTACCCCGCCATAGCTCGGCATATCAACCTTTGACGTCCGCTCGGCCTGTTTCTGCTCCATGTCCAGCAGACGGATTGGCCCCCAGACCAGCAACCCCGCCAACAGCACCAGGCCCAGACTGCGAATGCGCATCCCCGGCGTACGCAGCTCGTTCAGCAGCGTGAAGCGGCAGCGGTTGCCCCAAATCAGCAGCAACGGCAGCGCGCTCACTGCCACCATCCAGACAATAAGCTGCCAGCCCACCACTTCTTTGGAGAGATCGATATCCGTGGTCATGACCGAAGCAATGATGCCATAGCCAATCACCACGTTGAGAAACGTCATGTAATAGCTGGCAGCCGCAGAGCACACAACCACCAGCGAAGCCAGCACGCGCCAGACACGGCGCCCCGTCAGCGACAACAGGCGTAATAAAAAGAAAGTGACCAGTACCGTACCAACGAGTTCAACAACTGCGGAGATACCTTTCAACGCAGTGAAGGATTGCGCATATCCATCAAACCGACGGAAAAAAACCGCGCTATTCATAAACAGACCGATATATAGCGCTAGCAGGAAGCTCAGCTTCTGCTGCGTCATTGTTTTGATATAACTCATGCAAGCAACTCTACAACTAAGGGGAAAAATCCTGACTCAGGCAGGCTATTAATTGGCAGCGGAAGTTAACAGCGGAAACTTCTGAAGCGTGGTAAGTAGACCATAGCGGGGCGGAAAAGTGTCATGCGGAAAGCTTAACCAGCCATATATTTACAAAATATATGGCTGGCGTCAGAAATTTAGCACGAAAGAGCGTTATCAGGAGGTAATCACGTTAAGTTTTACGTCAATGTTGCCACGCGTTGCGTTGGAGTAAGGACACACAATATGGGCTTTTTGTACCAGCGCTTCGGCTTCCTGATGATCCATACCCGGCAAGTGAATATCCAGCTGCGCTTCAATACCAAACCCGGTCGGTAGTGGCCCAATGCCAACTTGTCCTTCAATGTAAGCATCCTGCGGTACTTTCTTTTTCTCTACCGAGGCAACATGTTTCAGCGCTCCAAGGAAACAGGCTGAATAACCTGCGGCAAAAAGCTGCTCCGGGTTAGTGACTTCACCGCCAGCACCGCCCATCTCTTTGGGTACGCCAAGTTTTACATCCAGAACGCCGTCAGAGGAGGTGGCACGACCATCACGGCCACCGGTTGCTTTTGCTTTAGCGCGATAAACTACTTTTTCTAAAGACATCTATAGACTCCTTCAGTAGGGAAGAACCTGACCAATAAGGATAGACGCTCTGGAGAAGGTTGGCGGCAGAGACAGAAAAACCGCCAAAACGGCGGCTTTTCATGTTGCCGGTTCGCGATCAGGCGTGCGCTTCTTTATACACGCTACGCTGCGGCTGACGAATGGTGGTGGAGAGCGCCAGCGAAAGAATCAGCAGTGCGAAGATAACGCAGAAAGTGACATAGAAGCCGCCGAACACCGACGCAATCAGCGAACCACAGATACTGCCGATACCGAAGCCCAGGTAAATCACACCGTAGTTTTTCGCCAGGTTGTTGAGGCCGAAGAACTCGCTGACCAGCGACGGGAAGACGGTGATCGTACCGCCGAAGTTAAAGGCAACACAGGCAATGGCTGCAAAGAATGTAGTCGCATTCAGCGGTGCGAACAGCAGAGCCGCCATACCGACCAGCGAAATCACCTGACCGATAGTAATCACACGGATACGGGCAATTTTATCAGAGAGAATGCCGAGCACCAGGCGACCGCTGAGGTTAGCAATGGCGATAATGGTAACCGCATTCGCCGCTGTTGCGACATCCAGATGAACCATGCCCTGGGCGATATCTTTCGCAACACCAATCACATACAGGCCGCTCATGCAGGCGGTGAGGAACATAACAGCCAGCATCCAGTATTGCGGTTTACGCATGGACTGCGCCAGGGTGAAGTCGTTTGCAACAACACCATTCACGGTCGCAGCTTTCTGCAGCGGCGCATCGGTCATCAGGGTTGCGCCGAAGACAATCATCACCAGCGTAATCAGGCCCCAGATCATAAAGGTTTTTTCCAGGCCAACACTTGCCAGCAAGTGGCTGTCGATGAATTTAAAACCGAGGCTGCCAAGGCCGTAAGAACCAATAGAGAAGGCAGAAATCAGGCCCTTACGTTCCGGGAACCATTTCACGCAGTTCGAGAGCGTTAACAGATAACCCGCGCCATCTGCCAAACCCACCAGCACGCCTGCGCTCATCCACAGCATCAACAGGTTGTTGGAGTGCGCGGTCAGGAAGAACCCCAGACCCAGCAGAATACCGGAAGCTATGGTGACGCGTTTCACGCCAAAGCGCTCCTGCAATTTCCCGGCAATAGAGGAGGAAAGCGCAAGGCCAAGGCTCAACAAACCGAAAGAGAACGCAATCTGACTGACGGGCTCGTTCAGTTTTTCCGCCAGCGAGCTGTTGAACAGGCTCCAGGTATAAACAGACCCTAACGCGAATTGCGTAATAATGGTCCCGATCAGCGTCAGCCAGCGAGTGTGATTAGCAGTTGAAGTTTTCATGGCAGTTGTCCTGCAGAAATAAATGAGAAGTTTCACTGCCGACAACCATAACGAAGCGCATTTCATGCCTGGTGAAAAAAGGCATGAAATGCAGCAGAGGAGGAATGAAATGCATCTAAGCGGGAATGAATGACACAGTGAAATTTCATGCCATCAATAAATCAAGGTAAGTTAGTACATACTATCAATAAGAAACGCGCCAGCTATTGTTTCTTAAGTGTAAATAGTTTGTTTTAAGCGTGCTTCAAAAACGTGCACTAACGCCCATACTGTATAAATAATGTTGCCCCAGCGTTACATTTTCCGACTGCGATAACGACGCATAAGCGGCAAGGTGTGGATTCAGCAGCATATCGGCGCCTAAAGTCACATCCATCCAGTTACCGTACTGATTCGCCGCCGTTAAGCGATTAAGCCCGGACTGGTTTTTCCAGACATTATCGCCGAACTGCTGATTGAAGCTGATTTGCGCCCACGGGCGAAGATCGCCAAAGCGGCTGTCTACGCGCCATCCAAGCGAGCTAATACTGGCATGCCACAAGGGATCGCTGTACTGCGCGGTGGTCGCGCTGTCGCCAAATTCGTTATACATTGACGTGGTTGAGCCATCGTAATGCCAGGCCGCAACCGGGCCGGTGGTAACGCTGCTGACCAGCGGAATATTCCAGCCAATACTCATGGTAGTGATCGGATCTAGCGGTGTGTCATCCGGCAAATTCAGCGCAATACCCGGCGAATTTTGCGCAGAGCGGATACGCTCTTCCAGAATATCGTTATAACGTGGTTGTCGTTCGCTATCCCAGGTATAGCGTTCGGTCGCGGTACTTTGCGGGTCGGTAACTATATATTCTTGCTGCCACGCCGCCGCTGTCTGAGCAAAAAGCAGACACGCAGGCAGCAGCGCCAGCGGAAGGCCACTGTTTTTTATTTTCATCAAGTTGCGACTCCAGAGAAGAGCCGAATCCGGCGTATTCGTTATGATTGTTTATGGGCTAAAGCCCTTTACTAAATATTGTCTTTCTGTTGTGCGCGTCAAGGCAGGCGGACGTTTATTTTACCAGGCATAAATGGAGTAAGAATATGCAGCGTTGTGGTTGGGTTACTCAGGATCCTCTGTATCTCACGTACCATGATACCGAGTGGGGCGTCGCGCAAAGGGATGGTAAAAAGCTGTTTGAAATGATCTGCCTGGAAGGGCAACAAGCCGGGCTGTCATGGATTACCGTATTGAAAAAACGGGAGAATTATCGCGCGGCTTTTCATCAATTCGATCCTGAACGCGTAGCGGCGATGAGCGCAGAAGATGTGGAGATTCTGCTGCAAAATGCCGGCATCATTCGCCATCGCGGCAAGATAGAAGCCATTATTGGCAACGCCCGCGCATACGTGGCAATGGCGCAAAACGGCGAGTCATTTTCAGAATTTGTCTGGGGGTTTGTCGATAACACGCCGCAAATCACCCAGGCGGCGACGCTCGGCGAGATTCCAACTTCGACAGCAGCGTCAGATGCTTTATCAAAGGCGCTGAAAAAGCGCGGCTTTAAATTCGTCGGCACCACCATTTGCTACTCGTTTATGCAGGCCTGCGGTCTGGTCAATGACCATATTACCGGCTGCTTTTGCCACCCCGGAGGCATGCATGATCCGCGCGTGGCATAGCCGGGATTTATCGCCTCTGCTGACGCTGTGGATGGAAAGCACCTGTTTTGCTCACCCGTTTATCGACACACGCTACTGGCAGGAGAGCGAAGCGCTGGTGCGTAATGCCTATCTCCCGTCGGCGAAAACCTGGGTCTGGGAAGCGCATGGCGAGCTGGAAGGGTTTATCAGCGTGATGGATGAACAATTTATCGGGGCGCTGTTCGTGCGCCCTGCCGCCATTGGCCAGGGAATTGGCAAAGCGCTGATGAATCACGTCAAACAGCGCTTTCGTTGGCTAAGCCTCGAGGTGTACCAGAAAAACGAACGGGCGGTGAAGTTCTACCATGCGCAGGGCTTTCGTATTGAAGAGAGCGCCTGGCAGGAAGAGACCCGCCACCCGACGTGGATCATGAACTGGCAGGCGGATCAAAAGCCGTCAGCGTAAGCGCCGGGCCGGTATATTTCTCTACCCACGCCAGCGCCGTGTTTCCTGCACAACCATTGCCCAGGCGCGAGCTGGGCAGATCTTTGGCCAGCACGTTCACGGCGCCGTTTTTACAGATGCCGCCCGCCGCAGGCTCCAGGTCCGGCCAGGCGCCTTCGTGAATACAGATCACGCCAGGCTTGATACCCTCGGTCACCACCGCCCCCGCCAGAACCTGCCCACGCGCATTCCATACGCGCACAACATCGCCCGCGACAATTCCGCGCGCCTGCGCATCGGCAGGATGCAGGGTAATGGGTTCGTGGCCAGCAACAGCATACTGTTCACGCAAACGGGTAAAGTTAAGCTGACTGTGCAGACGATGCGCCGGATGAGCCGACAGCACCTGCAACTGATCCGGTTCGGCATTACCGTGCCATTCGTCCGGCTCCAGCCACATCGGATGCGGCGGACAATCAGCGTAACCAAAGCTACGAATGCGCTCCGAGAAGATTTCGATTTTGCCGCTCGGCGTCTTCAGCGGGAACTGTGCAGGATCACGACGGAAATCGGCAAAGCGCACAAACCGGGCATTCTGCTCGCTTTCCGGCATCTCAATGAGCTGGTTTGCTTCCCAGAATTCGGCAAACGGCGGTAGCGTCACCTGCTGGCTGGCACCGCGCTCAGCGGCAATATTGTAAAAGGTTTCCAGCCACTGAAGCTCGCTTTTGCCTTCGGTAAAGCGCTCGCGGCCGCCCGTTTCCCAGCGCTCGCTCAGTTCGGCAAACACCTCCCAGTCATCGCGCGCTTCATACTGCGGAGCAACCACGCGCTTCATCGGCACCAGATGTTGATTGCTGTAATCGCCGGTCATCGTCAGATCGTTGCGCTCGAACGAGGTGGTGGCAGGCAGAACGATGTCCGCATGCTTCGCCGCTGCTGTCCAGAAACACTCCGAAATCACCACCAGCTCCGGCTTCTGCCAGGCGCGGATCAGGCGATTGGTATCCTGATGATGGGTAAAGTTCGCACCGCCGGCCCACCAGACAAAACGGATCTGCGGGAAGTGCCTGTCCATGCCATTGTGCTGATACGGTGCGCCGGGGTTTTCCAGCGCTTCCACAATGCGGGCGACCGGGATTTTATCCACCGCGTCAACGCCGCCCTGCACCGTGCCCTGCATCGATGCCAGCACGGCTGCGCGCCGCGTCGGGTTACCGCCGTTGGCAAAATGGTAAGAGAGACCAAAACCGCCGCCGGGCGTACCAATCTGCCCGATCATGGCGGCGAGCGTGACCAGCATCCAGTGTTTCTGCTCACCATACTGCTGGCGCTGCATACCCCAGCCGGACATCAGCATTGTGGTATTTTCATGAAAAAGTTGCGCCAGTTCGCGGATTTTCGCCGCATCAATGCCGCAAATTGCCGCTGCCCATTCTGCCGTTTTCGCGACGCCGTCCTGCTCGCCGGTCAGGTAGGCGGCAAACGTGGGGTAACCTTCTGTGCAGCGGGCCAGGAAATCGTCATCCTGCCAGCCATTTTCCACCAGCGTATGGGCGATGCCCAGCATCAGGGCAACATCGGTTCCCATATGCGGAGCAATCCACTCCATGCTCTCGCCAAAGAAATCAACGGTCTCCGATCGCATCGGATCGATACAGATCACCCGCTTGCTGCTTTTACGCAGCGCATCAAAGTAAGGAATGCCCTGTTCGTCGGTCGCATTCCAGGCAATTTTCAGGGTGTTGAGCGGGTTTGCGCTCCACAGCACCACCACTTCGCTGTGCTCCAGAATCAACGGCCAACTGGTTTGCTGCTGATAGACTTCGTTGCTGCCGACGACGTGCGGCATGATGGCCTGCGCCGCGCCAGTGGAATAATCACCCAGATGGCCCGTGTAACCGCCCGCCAGGCTCATATAGCGTTGCAGCAGCGTCGCCGCTTTATGCAGCACGCCATTGGAGCGCCAGCCGTAGGAGCCGGCAAAAATAGACGACGGGCCGTAGCTGTCGCGAATCCGTTTGTGCTGGGCGTGGATCAGCGCCAGCGCATCCTCCCAGCTCACACGCACAAATTCGTCCTGCCCGCGCACACCCTGCGGATTGGACGGCGAAGCGAGAAAGCCTTTGCGCACCATCGGATAGCGCACGCGCGTCGGGCTGTGCACCTGCTCCTGCACCACGGTTTGCAGTGAGTTCGGATGGCGAGTCGGTAGCGCACCGCGCGAAGCGAGCACGTTTTCACCGTCGGTATCGACCAGCATCGGCCCCCAGTGGGCCGCCGTAAGAACTGTTTTGATAGCAGGGTTTGCCAAAGCGCGCTCCTGAATAGCTTGCAGGTGATGGCGGCACGATGCCGCTCTGATGTTCTGTTCGCTCTATCATCCACAGCCGCGGTGTAATCGCAAAGAATTAAACGTCATTACGCGCACACTCCGGGTGATATGCCTGTGTTAGTGCTTGATTGCCCGCGATTTCGCGCTAAGGTGTGGACAATCATTTACGGCGAGGGAAGCAGCAATGGCGAAAATGGCGCGCCCAACCATCAGCGATGTGGCAAAAGCAGCGAAAACCGGGAAAACCAGCATTTCACGTTACCTTAACGGTGAAAGGCATCTGCTGTCGGCTGACTTGTTGGCGCGTATTGAGCAGGCCATTGCCGATTTGGATTATCGCCCCAGCCTGATGGCGCGCGGCCTTAAGCGCGGCCGAACCCGCCTTATCGGCCTGATTATCGCCGATATCACCAACCCCTATTCAGTGCATGTGCTAAGCGGTATCGAAGCGGCCTGCCGGGAAAAAGGGTTTACACCACTGGTCTGTAATACCAACAACGAGCTGGATCAGGAACTGCATTACCTCGACCTGCTGCGTAGTTATCAGGTAGAAGGCATCGTGGTGAATGCGGTCGGCATGCGCGAAGAGGGATTAAACCGGCTGCAACAATCCGCCCTGCCGATGGTACTGATTGACCGTAAAATCCCTGATTTCGCCTGCGATGTGGTTGGGCTGGATAACACCCAGGCCGCCACCACGGCCACAGAGCACCTGATTGAACAAGGTTTTGAGGCGTTACTCTTCCTCAGCGAACCGCTGGGAACGGTGAACACCCGCCGCGAGCGGCTCAGCGCCTTTCGCGCTACCCTTGCCCGCTATCCGGGCGTGGTGGCGGAAAACGCCGAAGTGCCGCTGCATGAAGCTGCACTACTGGACAATGCCCTGCGCCAGTTCCATGCCCGCCACCGCGGGATGCGCAAAGCGGTGATCTCCGCCAACGGCGCGCTGACCTTACAGGTAGCGCGTTCACTCAAACGCATCGGCCTGAACTGGGGCAGCGACATCGGCCTGCTCGGTTTTGACGAGCTGGAGTGGGCTGAGCTGGCGGGCGTGGGCATTACCACGCTTAAACAGCCAACCTGGCAAATCGGTTACGCCGCTGTAGAGCAGGTGGTACGACGCATTGAAGGCCAGAGCGACACGGTGCGCGAGCAGGTATTTTCCGGCGAACTGATCGTCCGCGGCTCCACGTCTCGTTAACGACACTGCGTGATAGCGATCATAAATTCAACATACCGCGCTTTTCTTTGGAACCGGTTCCATCTAGCGTTAAAGACAGAACCTATTTGCTGTCTTTGCCGGGGAGCCGGAGTATGCCGAGAAAAATTATCGTTGTTACCGCCGCATACGGTCATGACACGATCCACGCAATGGGCGGGCAGATGGCCCTGCTGCCCGTTATCGCCGCCGCCGGAGCTGACGGCGTAGAAATCCGCCGCGAGCTGCTGAGCAGCGAAGAGATCGGCCATTTGTCCTCGCTGGCGTTCGCCATTGAAATGCACAATCTGCAAGCTTGTTACTCCGCGCCGGAGCCACTGTGCCTGGCGGATGGCGCGCTCAATCCTCGTTTACCCGCTTTGCTGCACGAAGCCCATACGCTTAAAGCCCGCTGGTTGAAAGTCTCGCTGGGCCATTTTACCGATCAGGCGGTACTGGCAACGCTGCGCGACTGGCTACTGACCGGCCCGGTGCCGCTGGTGGTGGAAAACGACCAGACGGACTGCGGCAAACTTGCGCCGATGCTGCGCTTTAAAGCTGCCTGCCATACCCTCTCGCTGCCGGTGACGCTGACATTCGATACTGGCAACTGGTTGTGGGTCGGTGATTCACCCGAAGAAGCTGCCCGCCATCTGGCGCCAGCGGTCAGCTATATCCACGTCAAAGCGGCTGTCGTTCATGGGCACACTTTTCGCGCCGTACCGCCGGATGAAGCCGATGCCCGCTGGCTGGCGCTGCTGGATAACCTGCCCGCCGACGCGCCGCGCGGTATTGAATTCCCCCTGCAGGGCGACGACCTGATCGCCGTTACCCGTCATTACGTTGAACTGTTATGTAAGGAGCCACGCCATGCATAACGCGCTGGATGTCATCACTATTGGCGAAGCAATGGCCATGTTTGTCGCCACCGAAACCGGCGACCTCGCCGGGGCCGGACACTTTATTAAACGCGCGGCAGGCGCAGAACTGAATGTGGCGACGGGCCTGTCGCGGCTGGGTTTGAAAGTCAGTTGGGTCAGCCGCGTCGGCGATGACAGCTTCGGGCGTTTCATCCTCAATACGCTGCGCCAGGAGGGAATTGATACCCGTTGCGTGACGCTGGATGGGCGCTTCGCTACCGGGTTTCAGCTTAAATCTAAAGCCGAAAATGGAACCGATCCCATCGTGGAGTATTTCCGTAAGGGCTCGGCGGCCAGCCATCTGTCGCCGGAGGATTTTAACGCCGACATCTTTAGCCAGGCGCGCCATTTGCACATCAGCGGCGTGGCGGCTGCGCTGTCGGCAACCTCATATGCTCTGCTGGAACATGCCGTCGCGCGGATGAAAGCACAAAACAAAACCATTTCGTTCGATCCGAATCTGCGCCCGGTGTTGTGGAACAGCGAAGCGGAGATGGTGGAGAAACTGAACCGCCTCGCCTTTCAGTCCGACTGGGTTCTGCCGGGGCTGAAAGAGGGTGTCATTCTGACCGGCCAGCGCACACCTGAAGGGATCGCCGATTTCTATCTGCAGCGCGGCGTTCAGGCGGTGGTGATCAAAACGGGCGCCGATGGTGCATGGTTTAAAACCGCCAGCGGTGAGCAGGGCGCGGTGCCGCCGGTCAAAGTGGAAAATGTTGTCGATACGGTCGGTGCCGGAGATGGTTTCGCCGTGGGCGTACTGAGCGCTCTGCTGGAAGGTAAAACCCTGCCTGAAGCGGTACGCCGGGGTAACGCCATCGGCGCGATGGCCATTCAGGTGCCGGGCGACAGCGAAGGATTGCCGACACGCGCACAGTTAGGCGCGTTGTAGTTGTAAAGCCTGAAAGTTATTCAACCAAAAACATCCGCCGCACTGTGCCCTACACACAGGCGGTAAGTAACCTCAACCATAGAGGCAATCTTATGAGTAACGCGACAAATTCGTCCAAACGCTGGCTGTACATCATGCCGATTGTATTTATCACCTACAGTCTGGCGTATCTCGACCGTGCAAACTTCAGTTTCGCCTCCGCCGCCGGTATCAATGACGACCTGGGCATCACCAAAGGCATCTCTTCGCTGCTCGGCGCACTCTTCTTTCTCGGCTACTTCTTTTTCCAGATCCCCGGCGCGATTTATGCAGAGCGCCGCAGCGTCCGCAAACTGATTTTTATCTGCCTGATTTTGTGGGGCGGCTGTGCATCATTAACCGGTATCGTCAGCAATATCCCAATGCTGGCCGCCATCCGCTTTATTCTCGGCGTGGTGGAAGCGGCGGTCATGCCCGCGATGCTTATCTACATCAGCAACTGGTTTACCAAATCGGAACGCTCACGCGCCAATACCTTCTTAATCCTCGGCAACCCGGTGACAGTACTGTGGATGTCGGTGGTGTCCGGCTATCTGATCCAGGCTTTCGGTTGGCGCGAAATGTTCATTATTGAAGGCATTCCGGCAGTGATCTGGGCGTTTTGCTGGTGGGTGCTGGTGAAAGACAAACCGGCGCAGGTAGCGTGGCTCTCCAGCGATGAGAAAGCGGCGTTGCAGGCCCAGCTTGAAAAAGAGCAGCAGGGCATCAAAGCCGTACGTAATTACAGTGAAGCCTTCCGCTCGCGTAATGTCGTTCTGCTGTGCCTGCAATATTTTGCCTGGAGCATTGGCGTATACGGTTTTGTACTGTGGCTGCCGTCAATTATTCGCAGCGGCGGCGAAAACCTCGGCATGGTCGAAGTAGGCTGGCTCTCTGCCGTTCCGTACCTTGCCGCAACGCTGGCAATGATCCTGGCCTCCTGGGCTTCCGATAAGCTGCAAAACCGTAAACTGTTTGTCTGGCCGCTGCTGCTGATTGGCGCATTCGCCTTTATCGGTTCATGGGCAGTGGGCGCCAACCATTTCTGGATCTCTTATACCCTGCTGGTGATTGCCGGTGCCGCAATGTATGCCCCATACGGGCCGTTCTTCGCCATTATCCCGGAAATGCTGCCGCGCAACGTCGCTGGTGGCGCAATGGCGCTGATTAACAGCATGGGCGCGCTCGGCTCATTCTGCGGCTCATGGGTGGTAGGTTACCTGAATGGCGCAACCGGCAGCCCGTCGGCCTCGTACATTTTCATGGGGGTAGCACTTTTCACCTCTGTGTGGCTTACTTTAATTGTTAAGCCTGCTAACAATAAGCAGATTCCGGCAGGCGCATCATCACAAGGGAGAACCGCATGAAGCCGTCTATCATCCTGTACAAAGCCTTACCCGATGACCTGCAACAACGTCTGGCCGAGCACTTCACCGTAACCCAGGTTGCCAACCTGAAACCGGAAACGGTGCAACAGCACGCTGAGGCTTTCGCTACTGCGCAAGGGCTGCTGGGTTCCAGTGAGAAAGTCGATGCCGCGCTGCTGGAGAAAATGCCGCAGTTGCGCGCAACGTCAACGGTCTCGGTAGGCTATGACAACTTTGATGTGGACGCGCTGAACGCACGTAAGATTTTATTGATGCATACCCCGACCGTGCTGACGGAAACGGTCGCCGATACCATTATGGCGCTGGTACTGAGCAGCGCCCGCCGCGTGGTAGAGGTCGCCGGGCGGGTAAAAGCGGGGGAATGGACATCCGGTATTGGCGCAGACTGGTTCGGCATCGATGTGCATCACAAAACAATGGGCATCATCGGGATGGGTCGTATCGGGCTGGCGCTGGCGCAACGCGCGCACTTTGGTTTCGGCATGCCGATTCTCTATAACGCGCGTCGCCATCACGCCGAAGCAGAAGCGCGCTTCCAGGCGCGCTATTGCGATCTCGATACCCTGTTGCAGGAGTCCGACTTTGTGTGTCTGGTGCTGCCTCTGACCGAAGAGACGCATCATCTGATCGGTAAAGCGCAGTTTGAAATGATGAAAAAATCGGCGATCTTCATTAACGCCGGACGCGGCCCGGTAGTGGATGAAAATGCGCTGGTGGAAGCCCTGCAAAACGGCGAAATCCATGCGGCCGGGCTGGACGTCTTCGAGAAAGAGCCGCTGCCCGTTGATTCACCGCTGCTGTCACTGCCCAACGTCGTGGCGCTACCGCACATCGGCTCCGCAACGCACGAGACACGCTACAACATGGCGGCCTGCGCGGTGGATAACCTGATTGACGCGCTCAATGGCAAGGTGGAGAAAAACTGCGTCAACCCGCAGGTCGCAGGCTGACGATTCACCCTGCTGCGGACATAAAAAAAGAGGCGATTAATCGCCTCTTTTTTTGTCTGCGCCCGCTTACTGCTGCGTGGCGTTAACGGTCGCGGTCCAGGCCTGGTTGAACGCCTGATGCTGCGCCGCCAGCGGAGCAATCAGCGCGTTATACTGGCTGGCCTGCTGGGACGTCGGGAACTGGATGCCGTTAGCAACAAAGCTCACCTGCGTATCCTGCTGGGCAATAAAGTCGCCCACCTGCACCAGTTGCTGAGTGAAGACCTGCGCCGCCGGGATCAGCGGTTGCAGTGCGTTGGCCGGATTGGTAACCACTTTGGTATACACCTGGTCAAACACCGGCTTGAGATCGTCCGCCTGTTTTAACGCCGCGTGGGAAGCATCCGCCTGCATTTTCGCATTCTGCAGTTGCTGGCTAAGTACGCCGAGCGAGCCATTGGCCTGACGAAGCGGTTCACGCTGGGTCATATAATCCTGCGGTACCCGGATGGCGTTAACGCTGTCCACTACCGGACGCAGACCGGAGTCCATCGCCTGGTTCACCTGCTGGGAATAGCCATAAATCACAGCATAATCAGAGACAAACGGACCGAACTGTTTTTTCTGATCTGCTGTCAGAGCGGGCAGACGTTCACTGCTACGCATCGCCGTATTTTGCAGGAAGTCGATAAACGCCTTGCGCTGATCGCCTTCTTTATCGAAACACCCACTCAGGCTAACTACCATTAATAACGCCGCAAGAGGCGCAAACCAGCGAGAGCAGGACTTTCCTGTCGCCATTTTATTACTCCTTTCACCCATAAAAGCGCACACCGGCACACGCGTGCCTGACGGCTTACAAGGATAGTCCAGGTCCGCCTCGCAAGATACCCTTTCCTTACATTCTTAATACGATGAATTCGACCTGGCATGAAAATTTCCCGGAAGGCGTGCAGATAATTCTTAATCCAAATTAAACGAAAGGTTTTACACAAAAATACTGAGCGCCGACAGATGCATATGAATCAAACAATTAAGCGGCAGAAAACTCACTTAAGATGCATCTGAAGCGTATGAAAAGTCATTTACCGTCTAATTAATCACAGCCAAAACCACACACCAGGAATTTTCACGACTATTCTTAATAAGCTGTATCACGATCCCGCTGTGTGATTTTTACGAGGAGTTCTCAATGGAGTATAAAGATCCTATGTTTGAACTGCTGAGCAGTCTGGAACAGATTGTTTTGAAAAATGAAGTAACGCAGCCGGTAACTCTGAGCAAAAATCCGAATTCCTTTAGTGACTTTGAACAATTGCGACGCGGAACCGGGCTTCAAATTGATGACTTCGCTCGTGTAATGGGAGTCTCAGTATCAATGGTGCATGAGTGGGAATCACAACGAATAAAACCCACCGCGACTGAAATGAAACTGATGCGTCTGATTAATGCTAACCCGACGCTCAGCAAACAGCTTATTGATTGAACGTATTTACCACCAGAACCCCCGCTGAGCCGGGGGTTTGTTGTTTCTGCTTTAAAGTAAAGTCCCCCAGACAACCCATACCCACGATTGAAGCCCCCACAACGACAGGCCTGACTCTCTGCGCTTCAGGATTAAATTTCACGTGATGCTGTTATTCAGCGCTAATTTTTTGCGCGCGATTGCCGATGAATATGATGACTTAACTAAAAGCAGCAGACAGGGCGTGTAATCCAGGTACGCAATTTCACAAAGGAAACGACTACACAAGGCATTAGCGCAAAGCGCAACGCTGCGGCAAGTGCAAGCAATAATCAGGGAAGGCCGTTCCATAGAGAAGCATTGTTCTGGTGTTACGGCAACGAACCACTAAAAGAGAATGAATGATGTCCAGATATATTCTGATTGTTGACGACAGCCGCCTGTCGCGCATGATTTCACGGCAGTTTGTCACTAATTTGCATAACGACTGGAAAATTGACGAGGCCGGCACGGGCGAAGAGGCGATCGCTCTGGCCGCGACGACGCCACCGTATCTGATCTTGCTGGACGTTAATATGCCGGGCATTGGCGGGCTGGAGACGGCTTCGCGCATTCGTAAAAGCCACCCGCAAACCCACATTGTTCTGCTCACTGCCAATGTGCAGCATTCCGTGCAAGCCGCCGCCGAAGAACTTGGCCTTGGTTTTCTGCCGAAACCGCTGAAAGAGCCGCAGCTCCATGCATTGCTGAATAGCCTGGAGACGAATTCATGAACGCGCTGACGGATATCAGCGATATCGAAGCTGACAGCCTGATGGAGATCTTCAACATTGGCGTCGGCCATGCGGCTGCAGCGATGAGCAATATCGTCAATGAAGAAGTACGAATGTCGGTACCAACCATCCGCTTTACCACCCGCTCCGACGCTGCCGATGAGCTGGGCGCAGGTGTCTCGCTGTTTGGTATCAGTCAGCATTATGAGGGCGCGTATGCTACGGAAGCGATTTTGATGTTTCCGGAAGCCGCCAGTTTTGAAATCGTACGCATGATGGTTGGCGATCTGATCCCCGCCCACGAACTGGGGGAGATGGAACGTGAAGCGATGAGCGAAATCGGTAATATCGTGCTCAACGCCTGTGTCGGTACGCTGGCGAATATGTTCCAGAAAGAGCTACAGGGCTCACTGCCCGAAGTGCGCGTCGGCACCAGCAAGGAGATCCTCAATCCGGACAAAGATGAAAACGATCCGATAGTGATGATGCTGCGCATCGATTTTGCGCTGGAGCGCCAGCAAATTCAGGGGTATCTCGCGTTTATCCTGGATATGTCTGCGCTGCAAGACTTACGTGAGCAAATCCGGCTCTATATCAGCCGCCTTGAATCCGGTTGTGTTCCCGACGGAATGTAATCATGAAAGATAAGTTGCTACTGGATGCATTCTCTGCGCTCAGCCTCGGCGTGATCATCGTTGATGCGCAATACCGCATTACGTTGTGGAACGCCTGGCTGGAAGCCCATACCGGCCTTGCCGCCAGCGAAACGCTGGGGGAGGATTTTTTTACTGTCTTTCCTGACTTGCAGTATCACCGCGTGGGCGATGCTATCCGCCAGGCGATTGGCCACAATTTATCAGCCCTGCTGTCGCAGTCGCTGCACCGTTCTCCGTTTCCGCTTTATGCCGAACCGGCACGGCCTGCTGCCCGGCTGAGCCAGGCCGTGACTATTGTTCCGCTGGGTGATACTGAACGGTTTTGCCTGATCCAGATTGTGGACGTTACGGCCGCAGTCCGCCGCGAATCCCTGCTGCGCGACCAGGCGCACGAACTGTTATCACAATCGCTGTCGGACGGCCTTACCGGCGTGGGCAACCGGCGTTACTTCGATCTCTGCATTGACCGCGAATGGCGCGCCAGCAAGCGCAACAACAAATCGCTGTCGCTACTGCTTATCGATGTCGATCACTTCAAACGCTATAATGATTGCTACGGCCACCAGCGCGGAGATGAGTGCCTGCAACAGATCGCGACCGCTATGCGTAATGCACTGGATCGCCCAAACGACATTCTGTTTCGCTATGGCGGCGAAGAGTTCTGCGCCCTGCTGCCGGAAACGCGCTCCGCCGATGCGGTGGAAATTGCCGAACGGTTGCGCACCAGTGTTCAACTGCTGGATTTACCCCATGCTAACTCGCCCGACCGCATCGTCAGCGTGAGCATTGGTGTCGCCAGTCTCAACCAGCAACAACACACAGAATACGGCCAGCTTATTCAGAGTGCGGATGACGCGCTGTACGTAGCCAAACGCGCGGGCCGCAATACGGTGCGCGTAAAATCCGCCACCAGACAATCGCAACCGGTTAAGAGCTGATGAAGTGGGGCTATAAAAAAACCCGCCGGAGCGGGTTTTTTCGTTGCAGATGACCTATTGCAGCAGGGAGATATCCGCTACCTGCAGGAACAGTTCACGCAGTTTCGCCAGCAGCGTCAGGCGGTTAATACGCACGTCTTTGTCGTCGGCGTTTACCATTACCTTTTCGAAGAACTCATCAACCGGCTCACGCAGTTGCGCCAGTTCGATCAGTGCTTCCTGATAGCGACCTTCTGCAAAGAACGGCTCCAGCTTATCGCGCAGCACCACCAGATTACCGGCCAGCTTGATTTCGGCCGCTTCTTTCAGCACCGAAGCATGAACGATGTCGTTCAGCGTTTCATCAGACTTCGCCAGAATGTTGGAGACACGCTTATTGGCTGCCGCCAGCGCCGCCGCTTCTTCCAGGGTACGGAAGTGCGAAACCGCCTTCATGCGCGCATCGAAGTCCGCCGGTTTGGTCGGACGGCGCGCCAGTACGGCCTGAATGGTGTCAACGCTGAAACCTTCGTCCTGATACCAGGCGCGGAAGCGACCCAGCATAAAGTCGATCACATCATCCACCACGTTAGCATTGGTCAGCTTGTCGCCGTACAGACGCACCGCTTCTTCGGTCAGCGTTTGCAGATCCAGCGCCAGGTTCTTCTCAACGATAATACGCAGCACGCCCAGAGCGGCGCGGCGCAGTGCGAACGGGTCTTTATCGCCTTTTGGATGCTGGCCGATACCAAAGATACCCGCCAGCGTGTCCATTTTATCGGCAATCGCCAGCGCGCAGGCAATTGGGTTCGACGGCAGTTCATCACCGGCGAAACGCGGCTGATACTGCTCGTTCAGCGCAACAGCAACATCTTCTGCTTCGCCGTCGTGACGCGCGTAGTGCATGCCCATCACGCCCTGGGTGTCGGTAAATTCAAACACCATGTTGGTCATCAGGTCGCACTTGGAGAGCAGACCCGCGCGGGTGGCATGATTGACGTCAGCGCCAATCTGCCCGGCGATCCAGCCTGCCAGCGCCTGAATGCGGTCGGTTTTGTCGCGCAGCGTACCCAGTTGCTGCTGGAACAGCACGGTTTGCAGGCGCGGCAGATGATCCTCAAGACGTTTTTTGCGGTCGGTATTGAAGAAGAACTCGGCATCCGCCAGACGCGGGCGCACTACTTTCTCGTTACCGGAGATAATCTGCTGCGGATCTTTCGATTCGATGTTGGCGACGAAGATAAAGTTCGGCAGCAGTTTGCCGTCGTTACCGTAAACCGGGAAGTACTTCTGGTCACCTTTCATGGTGTAGACCAGCGCTTCCGCCGGAACCGCGAGGAATTTCTCTTCGAACTTCGCCGTCAGCACCACCGGCCATTCCACCAGCGAAGTGACCTCTTCCAGCAGGCTGTCGCTCAGATCGGCATTACCGCCGATTTTGCGCGCCGCTTCTTCAGCATCCGCTTTGATTTTGGCTTTACGCGCGTCGTAATCGGCGATCACTTTGCCGCGCTCGAGCAGAATTTGCGGATACTGATCGGCATTATCGATAGTGAATTCCGGCTCGCCCATAAAGCGATGGCCGCGGATCACACGATCGGAATTGATGCCCAGAATCGTCGCCGGAACAACGGTGTCGCCCAGCAGCAGCGTAACGGTGTGCACCGGACGCACAAACGTCACTTCCGACGCGCCCCAGCGCATCAGTTTCGGGATCGGCAGCTTAGCAAGCGAGGTGGCAACCATGTTCGGCAGCAGCGTTTCGACGCTTTCGCCTTTTACATGGGCGCGATAGAGCAGCCACTCGCCTTTGTCGGTGGTCAGACGCTCGGCCTGATCGACAGTAATACCGCAACCACGCGCCCAGCCTTCAGCAGCTTTGCTTGGTTTGCCTTCGGCATCAAACGCCTGCGCAATCGCCGGGCCGCGTTTTTCAACTTCACGATCCGGCTGCGATGCGGCAAGTTTTGCCACTTTCAGCGCCAGACGGCGCGGCGCGGCAAACCACTGTACGTCGCCGTGAGCCAGGCCCGCGGCATCCAGTTCAGCGGTAAAATTGGCAGCGAAGGACTCGGCCAGGCTGCGCAGTGCTTTTGGTGGCAGCTCTTCGGTGCCGATTTCCACCAGGAATGTTTTCTCAGACATGGCCGCCTCTTATTTATTTCTGTTGCACATCGGGAAGCCAAGGGCTTCACGGGAAGCGTAATACGCTTCAGCGACTGCTTTGGTCAGCGTACGGATACGCAGGATATAGCGCTGACGTTCCGTTACGGAGATGGCTTTACGCGCATCCAGCAGGTTGAAGCTATGGGCGGCCTTCAGAATGCGTTCGTACGCAGGCAGCGGCAGCGGGTTTTCCAGCGCCAGCAGCTTCTGCGCTTCTTTTTCATATTGCTCGAAGCAGCTAAAGAGGAAATCGACGTCTGCGTATTCAAAGTTGTAAGTGGACTGCTCCACTTCGTTCTGATGGAAAACGTCGCCGTAAGTGGTTTTACCCAGCGGGCCATCGCTCCAGACCAGGTCGTAAACACTGTCTACGCCCTGAATGTACATGGCCAGACGTTCCAGACCGTACGTGATCTCACCGGTAACCGGTTTGCACTCCAGACCGCCTACCTGCTGGAAGTAAGTGAACTGCGTCACTTCCATGCCGTTCAGCCACACTTCCCAGCCGAGACCCCAGGCACCCAGCGTCGGGTTTTCCCAGTTATCTTCCACGAAACGAATATCGTGAATCGTCGGATCCATGCCCAGCTCTTTCAGTGACCCGAGGTACAGCTCCTGAATGTTATCCGGGGAGGGTTTAATCACCACCTGGAACTGGTAATAGTGCTGTAAGCGGTTCGGGTTTTCGCCATAACGGCCATCGGTCGGGCGGCGGGATGGCTGGACATAAGCAGTCGCCATCGGTTCTGGCCCCAGCGCGCGCAGACTGGTCATTGGGTGGGAGGTGCCAGCGCCAACTTCCATGTCCAGAGGTTGAACGATGGTGCAGCCCTGACGGGCCCAATAATCCTGTAAGGTCAGGATCAGACCCTGAAAGGTCCTGGTATCAAACTTTTGCATATTCTTTCGTGCTGGATACGTGTGGATTTAAAGGAAGCGACCAGTATACCCGCTGACTGCAAGATATACAGTATGAAACGGAGGTGTTTACGGAAAATTGGGAAAATCACACGGCCGCAGGCCGCATTCTGGACGCTTAGCGCATCGAAAGATGTAGAAACTGACCTTCTGCGTCAAAAGTGCAGACAAACGCCTCGCTACGGGGTGTCATACCACGCATTTCGTAGCTGCCGCGAAATTGTTCAAAACCAGTAACGGCAATTTTTTGCGCTGCGGTATTGTAGCGATGCGCAGCGTTTTGCCGGCATAACTGCTCCATATCGAGGGAGTGAACGGGGTCCGGTCTGGCGTTTTGCGCGCGCTGCACGGGCGTGCCCGGTGCAGCGCTGCATCCTGCCACTAACAGCAGCAACATCGGTACAAGAGATTTCATCATTTTTATCACTGCCCTGTTCGCTGGCTGTTATTTTTAAAGGGGAAGAACACTAGTTTTGCAAATCTGTGGAAAACTGCACAAGCGGATGCGGGAAAACTCAGAATTATCCAGAGCGTCAGGTGGATAAATGGCAGGTCAGAGGATATTTAACATTGAAACAGAGGAACTGATGCAGTCGAAAATTTACTGGATAGATAATCTGCGAGGGATAGCCTGTTTGATGGTGGTGATGATCCATACCACCACCTGGTACATCACCAACCCGGCCAGCATTACCACTTTCGACTGGAATGTCGCGAATCTGCTGAATTCCGCCTCCCGCGTCAGCGTACCGCTGTTTTTTATGATTTCAGGTTATCTCTTTTTTGGCGAACGCAGCGCGCAGCCGCGCCATTTCCTGCGCATCGCACTATGTCTGATGTTTTATAGCCTTATCGCCCTGCTCTATATCGTGCTATTTACCTCGATTAACAGCGAGTTATCTCTGCGCTACCTGCTGCAAAAACCGGTGTTCTACCATCTGTGGTTTTTCTTTGCGATTATCGTTATCTACCTGGTTTCGCCGTTGATTCAGGTGAAAGCGCTCAGCGGCAAAATGCTGCTGGCGCTGGTCATAGTGATTGGCATCGTGGCTAACCCGAATACGGTGTCGCAGAAGATCGGCCATTTTGAATGGTTACCCATCAACCTCTACATCAGTGGCGACACGTTTTACTACATCCTTTACGGCATGCTGGGGCGGGCGATCGGCATGATGGAGACGCAAAGACGGCAGCTGACGCTTTTCAGCGCGGCGATCTTTTTGCTGGCGATATGGGGAATTTCGCGCGGTACGCTGCACGAGTTGAAGTGGCGCGGCAACTTTGCCGACACCTGGTATCTCTACTGCGGTCCGCTGGTGTTCCTCTGCGCCATCGCGCTGTTCACGCTGGTTAAAAATACGCTGAACGATCGCACGCTGCCCGGCCTGGCGCTGATTTCGCGCCACTCGCTGGGGATTTATGGTTTCCATGCGCTCATTATCCATGCGCTGCGCACGCGCGGCATGGAGCTGCGCAACTGGCCGCTACTCGATATCGTGTGGATTTTTGTCGCCACGCTGCTGGCAAGCCTGGCGCTGTCGATGCTGGTTCAGCGCCTCGACCGACGGCGTTTCGTTAGCTAGCCGTTCGCGCCCGCGCCCGGTGCAACTGGCGCGGCGAAGAGAACCCGGCGGCCAACGCCGCCTGCTCCGCACCGTGCCCCTGCAATAAGCACTGCTCAGCAATCACCAGACGTAACTGTTCAAGGTAGTCACGCACGCTGATACCCAGATGTTGCTGGAACAGGCGCGTCAAATGGCGCGGGCTGACGTGCGCACATTCGGCGATTTCCGCCAATTGCCACGCTTTTTGCGGCTCGGCGGTAAGCGCATCCTGCGCACGATGCACTGCCGGGTGAAGATGATTGCGGTAACGCAGCCACGGCGAAATCTGCGGATCGTCGCCGGAACGGCGGAACCAGACCACCATCTCACGTGCTACCGCCAGCGCCGTTTCCGGCCCCCGCAGGCGGTTGATCAGATGTAGGGCCAGATCGATGCCGGAGGTGATACCCGCGCTGGTCCAGATACCGCGATCTTCAATAAAAATACGGTTCTCTTTCACCTGCGCCGTCGGCGCTGCCGCTTTTAAACGCGCAATCACGTCATGATGCGTGGTGCACTGCACGCCGCTCAACAACCCTGCTTTCGCTGCCAGCACTGCGCCCGAACAGACGCACATCAGGGTAATGCTCTGGTTGTGGATCTGCGGTTGCAGGCGCATCAGCCAGTGCAGCACAAGACTGGCCTGCGGCGTGTTGAAAAAATTCGCCGAATCGCTGACGCCAGGCAACACCAGCAAACTGCCTGCCGGCAGGGTTTCCGGCAGCGGCGAGATGTTGCCCATATTCAGGCCAATCGACGTGGGCACTTCGGCGTCTGGCCCGATGTAATGCAGGCGGAAAGCATCCTGCGCCAGCACGAATGTTTCCGCCGGGCCGGTCATATCCAGCGCCAGCACTCCCGGCAACATCACAAACCAGACATCTGTCGTCATTAGCGTTCCAGAATTTCGTGGACAGTTTGAATCGTGGCGAAGCGGCCTTCCAGCACCGTTTCAGTACGATGACGCAACGCATCGCAATCCAGCGTAATCCCTTTATGCGTCATCGGAAAGGTCAGCGTCGCTTCGCTGGCAAACGTCACACGATAGCCCAAATCCGACGCCACGCGCGCCGTGGTTTCGCAGCACTGTTCAGTGCGAATACCGCAAATAATCAGATGATTTATATCACGCGCGCGCAGCCAGTGATCCAGGCCAGTATCGGTAAAGGCATTGTGCACATGCTTGTAAAAGGTAACGGCTGGTTGATGCGTCAGAAAAGGCATCGGCACAACAAAACCGCTTTCCAGCGAGAAGGGGCCGCTGTCTGCAACGTGAAAGATATCGACAACCGGAATGCCGCGCGCTTCACAGCCGGAAATCAGAGCAGAAATGGCCTGCTGGAAAGCAGGAAAATCCTTCTCCTGCCAGTATTCACGATGAAAGAAAGATTGTTGTGTATCGATATTGATAAGGGCGGTACGTGACATTTCAGGACTCCTTGCTCAGTGGGGATAATGCTATTCTGGCAAGGAGTGTTACGTCTGCTAAGACCAAAAAAGGACAACCTCAGGGTGATTCCGGCCCACTGAAGAAAGTGAGCCGGAACGGTCAGGACATTAGCGGCAACAGCTGCTGATAGATGCGCCGGAACGTCTCGCGACGCGAAGCGTATCCACCATGACGTTCAGCGTTCGGCAGGTGTTGTTGTTCAATGGGAAGCTGTGGTAGCAACGTTGCCAGCGGAACATCCGGGTTCACCGCGACCTGCGCCAGCCGCGCCGCACCCAGCGCCGGGCCAACATCGCCACCAGTACGGTAATCGAGTTGCAGGCCGCTGATATCCGCCAGCATTTGCCGCCACCAGGCGCTGCGTGCGCCGCCGCCGATAAGCGTAATACTCTTAGGCGTCACGCCGCAGGCATGCACCACATCCATACCATCCGCCAGCGCATAACCGACACCTTCCAGCACTGCGCGCGCCAGTTCGCCCTGCCCGTGCTGATGCGTCAGGCCGAAGAAAACGCCCTTCGCCTGCGGGTTGTTGTGCGGTGTGCGTTCGCCAGAAAGATAGGGCAAAAACCAGAGATCGCCCGCCTTGTCGTCCGCCTGCTCCGCCGCGTGAATCAGCGCGGGCACCGATTCCAGCCCCGTAAGTCTTGCGGCCCAGTCCAGACAGGAAGCAGCGCTAAGCATCACCGACATCAGATGCCAGCGCCCCGGCAGCGCGTGGCAAAAGCTGTGTACCGCGCTCTCCGGCTTGCTCAGAAATCCTTCGCTGACCGCGAAATAAACACCGGACGTCCCCAGCGAGAGCATCGCCTGCCCGGCATCGGCCATGCCCACACCCACGGCGCCTGCCGCATTATCACCGCCGCCCGCCACCACGGGAACAACGGGCATTGACCAGCGTCGGGCAATCTCCGGCAGCAGTTCGCCGGTTATTTCGCTGCCTTCAAACAGCGCCGGCATATGTGCGCGGGTGAGCGAGCAGGCCGCCAGCATCTCATCGCTCCAGTCGCGCTTCGCGACATCCAGCCACATAGTGCCCGCCGCATCCGACATATCGCTGGCAAAAACACCGGACATTTTCAGACGCAGATAATCTTTGGGCAGCAATACTTTCGCGACTCTGGCGAAGACGTCCGGCTCGTGGCGCTGAACCCACAGCAGCTTCGGCGCGGTGAAACCAGGCATCATCAGGTTGCCGGTAATGGCGCGGGAATTTTTCACCTGCGCTTCCAGTAGCTTGCACTCTTCGCCGCAGCGGCCGTCATTCCACAAAATAGCCGGGCGCAGCACGCGGTTTTCGTTATCCAGCAGCGTGGCGCCGTGCATCTGCCCGGCAAGCCCGATGGCTTTCACCTGCTGTAACGAATGCGCGGCGGCCAGCGCCTGAATTGCACGATCCGTTGCCTGCCACCACTGTTCAGGATCCTGCTCGGACCATAATGGCTGCGGGCGCGATACGCTGAGTTTTTCCGTATGAGAGGCCAGCACATCCCCCTGCTCACCGAGCAGAATAGCTTTCACGCCTGAGGTGCCGAGATCGATCCCGATATACATAGTGACCACTCCTGTTGATGTGCGCCGCGTTATCCGCGGCGCGGCACCGGTTACTTGTCAAAGAGGTAATGATTGACCAGATTTTCCAGTTGTTCCTGATGACCGCTCTGATGGCGCGGCGCCAGGTTTTGCTGCTCAGCGTACTTCGCCAGCTCCGCCAGGCTAAGCTGTCCCTGCAAAATTTGCTGGCCCAGCTCACCATTCCAGCCGGCATAGCGCTTCGCAACACGTTTATCCAGCTCGCCATCTTCCACCATGCGAGCGGCCACTTTCAGCGCCAGCGCCATGGTATCCATTGCGCCGATATGTCCGTAGAAAAGGTCATATTTATCGGTGCTCTGGCGACGCACTTTGGCGTCAAAGTTCAGCCCACCAGTAGTGAAACCACCAGCTTTGAGAATTTCATACATCACCAACGCATTCTCTTCCACGCTGTTCGGGAACTGATCGGTATCCCAGCCGAGCTGCGGGTCACCGCGGTTCGCATCCACCGAGCCGAACAGCCCCAGCGCAATGGCGGTGGCGATTTCGTGATGGAAAGAGTGGCCCGCCAGCGTGGCGTGGTTGGCTTCGATATTGAGCTTGATCTCTTTCTCCAGACCAAACTGTTTCAGGAAGCCATACACGGTAGCTGCGTCATAATCGTATTGATGCTTGGTCGGCTCCTGCGGTTTCGGTTCGATAAGCAGCGTGCCGTGAAAACCAATTTTGTGTTTGTGCTCAACCACCATATGCATAAAGCGGCCGATTTGTTCGCGCTCCTGGCGCAAATCGGTGTTCAGCAGGGTTTCATACCCTTCACGCCCGCCCCACAGCACATAGTTTTCGCCGCCGAGCTTATGGGTGGCATTCATCGCCGTCACCACCTGCGTGGCGGCCCAACTAAAGACTTCCGGATCGGGATTGGTCGCCGCGCCTGCGCCATAGCGCGGGTTGGTAAAGCAGTTCGCCGTGCCCCACAGCAGCTTCACGCCGCTCTGCTGCTGTTTCTCAGCCAGCACATCCACCATCTGCGCAAAGTTGTTGAGGTACTCTTTCAGCGATGCGCCTTCAGGAGAGACATCGACGTCATGGAAGCAGTAATAGGGGACGTTCAGCTTATGGAAAAACTCAAAGGCGACATCAGCTTTGCGTTTCGCCTGTTCCATAGCCTCGCCGGGGTGTTGCCACGGGCGATCGAAAGAGCCCACACCGAACATATCCGCGCCATTCCAGCAGAAAGTGTGCCAGTAGCAGGCGGCAAAACGCAGGTGATCTTCCATGCGCTTACCGAGCACTAGCTCATCCGGATTGTAATGACGAAACGCTAAAGGATTCGTGGTTTTTGGGCCTTCATAACGAACCCGATCCAGCTGATCGAAATAAGCTTGCATAATGAGCTCCATTGGCGAGTGAACAATTCTGAAGTAATACTGGATTCTCTCTCTGGCTTGCTCAATTACGTTATTTCACACCGCTATTAAGAGAATGCACAAACGTGCGCTGGCTCGCAAAATAACGCCGACAATTGTTGCGTGTCGCCTTCCTCTTTTTTATGCAAAATCGGTTTTGCTTTTTTTAAAATAAGATCGCGGTCATAAATCAGCAAATAAACCAAAAAACGTAATGCGTGGATAAAAATCAGTAATTGCCAACTTAACGTTCCGTGTTAAAAATTTGCTCGTCCAAAGCATTGCATGTTTCTTTTATCTCGCTCATCACCCTACGAAAGGTATTACTATTATGAAGATAAAGAACCTTTGCCTTACACTCTGCGCCTCCCTGCTCCTTGCCAGCGCCGTTGGTCACGCCAAAGAAGTGAAGATTGGCATGGCGATTGACGATCTGCGCCTTGAACGTTGGCAAAAAGATCGCGATATTTTTGTTAAAAAAGCCGAATCGCTCGGCGCTGATGTGTTTGTTCAATCCGCCAACGGCAATGAAGAAACACAAATGTCGCAAATTGAAAATATGATAAACCGTGGCGTTGATGTGCTGGTTATTATTCCCTACAACGGTCAGGTATTAAGTAACGTAATAAAAGAAGCCAAACAGGAAGGAATTAAAGTTCTGGCTTACGATCGCATGATTAATAATGCCGACATCGACTTCTATATTTCCTTCGACAATGAAAAAGTCGGGGAATTACAGGCGCAAAGCCTGGTCAAGAAAGTGCCGCAAGGGAATTACTTTTTAATGGGCGGCTCACCGGTGGATAATAACGCTAAGCTGTTCCGCGCCGGGCAGATGAAAGTTTTAAAACCGTATATCGATAGCGGAAAAATCAAAATTGTCGGCGATCAGTGGGTCGATGGCTGGCTGCCGGAAAATGCGCTGAAAATAATGGAAAACGCGCTCACCGCTAACAACAACAAGATTGATGCTGTCGTCGCCTCAAATGATGCCACCGCTGGCGGCGCAATCCAGGCGCTTAGCGCCCAGGGGCTGGCAGGGAAAGTCGCCATCTCAGGCCAGGATGCGGATCTCGCCGGGGTAAAACGGCTGATTAACGGCAGCCAGACCATGACCGTCTACAAGCCGATTACACAGCTTGCCAACACCGCGGCGGAAATTGCCGTTGAACTGGGCAACGGCCAGCAGCCGAAAGCAGATACCACGCTCAACAACGGTCTGAAGGATGTTCCGTCCCGCTTGCTGACGCCTATTGAGGTGACGAAAGACAATATCGACGCCACCGTCATCAAAGATGGTTTCCATCAGAAAAACCAGCTCTAGCACGTTCGGCGCGCCTCTCCATTGCGGGCGCGCCCTCCGCCTCCTCTTTCAGGCGTTGTCAGACCAGCAAATGACGTGGAGCAGCTATGCCTTATTTACTCGAAATGAAAAACATCACCAAAGCCTTTGGTGCTGTGAAAGCCATTGATAATGTCAGCCTGCGACTGAATGCCGGCGAAGTGTTATCACTGTGCGGCGAGAATGGTTCCGGTAAATCAACACTGATGAAAGTTCTGTGCGGGATCTACCCGGCGGGCAGCTACGACGGGGAGATCGTGTTTGCCGGCGAAACCTTGCAGGCCAGCCATATCCGCGACACCGAACGTAAAGGTATCGCCATCATTCACCAGGAACTGGCGCTGGTGAAGCACCTGACGGTGCTGGAAAATATCTTCCTCGGCGCGGAAATCACCCGTAATGGCGTGATGGATTACGACCTGATGACACTGCGCTGCGAAAAACTCCTTAACCAGGTGAGCCTGGCCATTTCACCGGACACCCGGGTGGGCGATTTAGGGCTGGGGCAACAGCAACTGGTGGAAATTGCCAAGGCGCTGAATAAGCAGGTGCGGCTGCTTATTCTGGATGAACCGACGGCCTCGCTTACCGAACAGGAAACCGCGGTGCTGCTGGATATCATCCGCGACCTGCGTAACCATGATATCGCCTGTATCTACATTTCCCACAAACTCAATGAAGTCAAAGCGATATCTGACATGATTTGCGTCATTCGCGATGGCAAACATATCGGCACCCGCGATGCGACGGGCATGAGTGAAGATGACATCATCACCATGATGGTCGGCCGCGAGCTTACGGCGCTTTATCCCAGTGAGCCACATACTACCGGCACGGAGATCCTGCGCGTTGAACATCTGACCGCCTGGCACCCGGTTAATCGCCATATTAAACGCGTCAACGACGTCTCCTTCAGCCTGAAACGCGGCGAAATCCTCGGTATTGCCGGGTTAGTCGGCGCAGGCAGAACCGAAGCCGTGCAGTGCCTGTTCGGTGTGTGGCCTGGCCGCTGGGAGGGCGCGATTTACCTTGATGGCAAGCAGGTGGAGATCCACAACTGCCAGCAGGCCATCGCGCACGGCATTGCAATGGTGCCGGAAGATCGCAAAAAAGACGGCATCGTGCCGGTTATGGCGGTGGGAAAAAATATTACCCTTGCGGCGCTGGATCAGTTTACCGGCGTGCTCAGCAGCCTGGACGATGCCGCAGAACAAGCCTGCATTTTACAGTCTCTGCAGCGGCTGAAAGTGAAAACCTCATCGCCAGCACTTGCCATCGGTCGCCTCAGCGGCGGCAATCAGCAAAAGGCGATTTTAGCCCGCTGCCTGCTGCTTAACCCGCGCATTTTAATCCTCGACGAACCGACGCGCGGTATTGATATCGGCGCGAAATACGAAATCTACAAACTCATTAACCAACTGGTGCAGCAAGGGATTGCCGTCATCGTTATCTCATCCGAGCTACCCGAAGTACTGGGCTTAAGTGACCGGGTGCTGGTGATGCATGAAGGCAAGCTGAAAGCCGATCTTATCAATCGTAATCTGACCCAAGAGCAGGTCATGGAAGCGGCACTGAGGAGCGAACATCATGTCGAAAAGCAACCCGTCTGAAATGAAGCTATCCACGGTCTCACCGGGCGTATTTTCCGGTCTGAAATCCCTCAACTTACAGGTCTTTGTCATGATCGCGGCCATCGTGGTGATCATGCTGTTTTTCACCGGTATGACCGATGGTGCTTACCTGAGCGCACGCAATATTTCTAACCTGCTACGCCAGACCGCCATCACCGGCATTCTGGCGGTCGGCATGGTGTTCGTCATTATTTCCGCTGAAATTGACCTTTCCGTTGGCTCAATGATGGGTCTGCTCGGCGGCGCAGCGGCGATTTTTGATGTCTGGCTTGGCTGGCCGCTGCCGCTCACAGTGGCAGTAACGCTGGTGCTAGGCCTGCTGCTGGGCGCATGGAACGGCTGGTGGGTGGCCTACCGCAAGGTACCGTCATTCATCGTCACTCTCGCCGGTATGCTGGCGTTTCGCGGCGTGTTAATCGGCATCACCAACGGCACCACTGTTTCTCCTACCAGCGCGGCGATGTCGCAAATCGGCCAGAGCTACCTGCCAGACGGCGTCGGTTTCGGCGTCGGCGTTCTGGGCATGGTGGTGTTTGTGCTCTGGCAATGGCGCGGGCGGTTGCGCCGCCAGTCGCTCGGCCTCGCAACACCCGCCTCCACCAGCGCGATTGGCCGTCAGGCGCTTATCGCAGTGATTGTGCTGGGTGCTATCTGGCTGCTCAATGATTATCGCGGTGTTCCTACACCCGTGCTGCTGCTGGCATTTCTGCTGCTGGCCGGGATGTTTATGGCTACGCGAACCGCGTTTGGCCGCCGGATTTACGCCATCGGCGGCAATCTGGAAGCTGCCCGGCTTTCCGGTATCAACGTTGAGCGAACCAAGCTGGCGGTATTCGCCATCAATGGTTTGATGGTGGCTATCGCCGGGTTAATCCTCAGTTCACGCCTCGGCGCGGGTTCGCCTTCGGCCGGGAATATCGCCGAGCTGGACGCCATTGCTGCTTGTGTCATTGGCGGCACCAGCCTCGCAGGCGGGATCGGTAGCGTTGCGGGTGCCGTAATGGGAGCGTTTATTATGGCTTCGCTGGATAACGGCATGAGCATGATGGATGTGCCCACCTTCTGGCAATACATCGTCAAAGGTGCGATTTTACTGCTGGCGGTGTGGATGGATTCCGCGACCAAACGCCGGGCCTGAAAGGAGTGAATACAGGCGCGATCACACTGCCGGATCTTTTTTATCCGGCAGTGTCCTGAATATGATAATCAGAACAGGTCGAAAGCCAGGAATCATAGAGACATGTTTGAAAAACGCCATCGCATCACGCTGTTATTTAATGCGAATAAAGCCTATGACCGCCAGGTTGTCGAGGGCGTCGGCGAGTATTTGCAGGCGTCGCAATCCGAGTGGGACATCTTTATCGAGGAAGATTTCCGCGCGCGCATTGAAAATATTAAAGAGTGGGTTGGCGACGGTGTTATTGCCGATTACGACGACCCGGAAATAGAACAGGTACTGGCCGATGTTGACGTTCCGATCGTCGGCGTTGGCGGCTCCTATCACACGCCGGAAAGCTACCCTGCGGTCCATTACATCGCCACCGACAATCACGCGCTGGTTGAGAGCGCATTCCTGCATTTGAAAGAGAAAGGTGTACACCGTTTTGCTTTTTACGGCCTGCCCGTTTCCAGCGGTAAACGCTGGGCTGCTGAACGTGAATATGCTTTTTGCCGGCTTGTCGCGCAGGAGAAATACCGCGGTGTGGTCTATCAGGGGCTGACCACCGCGCCAGAAAACTGGCAGCACGCACAGAACCGGCTCGCCGACTGGCTACAAACGCTCCCGCCGCAAACCGGCATCATTGCCGTTACCGACGCCCGCGCCCGCCACGTGCTGCAAGTGTGCGACCATCTGCATATTCCGGTGCCGGAAAAGTTGTGCGTCATTGGCATCGATAATGAAGAGCTGACCCGTTATCTCTCACGCGTCGCGCTCTCGTCGGTGGCGCAGGGTACGCGGCAGATGGGCTATCAGGCGGCAAAATTACTGCATCGTCTGCTGGATAGCGAAACCCTGCCGCTTCAGCGACTACTGGTGCCGCCGGTGCGGGTGGTGGAACGACGTTCGACTGATTACCGGTCGCTGAACGATCCGGCGGTCATCCAGGCGATGCACTACATCCGTAATCATGCCTGCAAGGGGATCAAGGTCGATCAGGTGCTGGATGCTGTTGGTATTTCACGTTCCAATCTGGAGAAGCGCTTTAAAGAGGAAGTGGGGGAAACTATCCACGCGGTGATCCACGCGGAGAAACTGGAAAAAGCGCGCAGCCTGCTGATTTCAACGTCACTCTCGATCAACGAGATTTCACAAATGTGCGGCTACCCGTCGTTGCAATATTTCTATTCCGTCTTCCGCAAAGAGTACAACAGCACGCCGAAAGACTACCGCGACCGCTACAGCGAAGTGCTGATATAACGCGCAAAGAAAAACGCCTTCCACAGGGAAGGCGTTTTAGCAGCGAAAACAGTTACATGTGTGCGGCGATTAACTGCTGATTGTCCTGATACATGGCAAACAGATAGTTGTTGTAACTCGCACCGCGGGTCGAGTAACCCTTCAGCTTATGAATCATGTTTGAAGCCGTCACTTCCTGATCGGCCTTGCGTAACTGTGCGCGGGATTTACGGAACGACGCATAAGCAGCATGCGTGTTCAGATTGGTGACGTAGGCATCCACCGACTCCTGCAAGGATTCAAAGTGGGAATAGCCTTTCACCTTACCCGGGCCATTTTTACAGGCACCTTTGGCACACTTCATACCAAACAGATTGTTGTTGGTACGCGCCAGTTTGGAGGTGCCCCAACCGCTTTCCGCCGCCGCCATGGTGGCGACCATGCTGTCAGGAATAATGTCAACGCGCTCCAGCAGCGTGTTCCAGGGGATACGGCGCGTATTCCCGGACCAGCTCACTTTGTAGCGTTTGGCAATATCCTTCAGGCGCGTGCGTTCAGCAGGCGACCATTGGCTGTCGTACTGTTTCTTTTGCAGCCAGTTACGCTCAGCGGTAATCGCTGAGTTTTTACTGGTGATATAAGGCATTACTGTCCGGAGAAACGCTTTTTTCCTTGGGGTTCCGGAAGGGTATTTTCGCAAATCAGGAAGTGAACTGCTATTTACACTATTGCGAGAATACTCTTGTTTACTGCTTGCCTGCTTCTTTACGTTTGCCTTAGTGACGTGGGCTTTGTGACTCGCTGTTTCTGTGTGCGTCTTTGCCAGCACCCCACCCGAAAATATAAGGGTGAAAAACATGAGTATCGTAGCCCCAGGTCGTCGCATGGGTATCGATATCATTAGGTCTCCTGGTCGGATATGAACATTCCAACACCTTCTTTTTTGCATAAATTTGAGAGCTGAATCTCAAATCATACCAAAAATAGCTTACAAGAGCACGTACAGAAATAATCCAATTCCGAAACCATGTCACCAGGAAATTGTGTAGAAAATGGACAGAGAGTGATAAATGTGGTGGTTATCGCAAATCCGTGACGTTCTGTGTGGCTTATCACTCACCCGTTGCTCTCCTCCCTGGCGATAACGCGCACAGGATGAGTCGGCCCTGTTTTCGGCATGGCAAACTGAAAGAAACCGCCGTTAACGGGACATCAGATGAAACACGCCGCGCTTTCACTGCTTTTTATACCCTGCTTCGCCTTCGCCGACTGGTCCGCCAGCCGTTTTCCCGCCTTAACCAACGATGGTACCGGTCTGTGGCGCAGCCAGGCGACGCTGAAAAAAGGGGCTTATCCACTCACATTGCAGGAGGGGCAGCAATGCTGGCAGCCTGCTGAAGGGGTGAAGCTCAACCAGATGTTATCCCTGGTTCCCTGCACAGGCAGCCCACCGCAGTGGCGCATTTTCCGCGACGGCGATTACCAGTTGCAGCTCGATACCCGTTCCGGCACGCCCACTCTGTTACTGAGCGTGAAAAGCGAGAATACCGACGCCCGCGCAAACGTGGCGCGCCAGTGCCCGGTACGCAGCGATAAGCCACTGACGATAGACGTCGGCGCAACGTTCCCGGAAGGCAGCCAGGTGCGCGATTTCTACAGCCAGCAAATCACCACCGTCCGCAACGGCAAAATTACCCTTCAGCCTGCGGCAGAGAGTGACGGGTTGCTGTTGTTAGAACGTGCGGAAACCAATGGTCCCGCGCCTTTCCAGTGGCATAACGCCACCGTTTATTTTGTTTTAACTGACCGTTATGTGAATGGCGACCCGTCAAACGACAACAGCTACGGGCGACACAAAGATGGCATGCAGGAGATCGGCACCTTCCACGGCGGCGATCTGAAAGGGCTAACCAGCAAACTTGATTATTTGCAGCAACTGGGCGTGAACGCGTTATGGATAAGCTCACCGCTGGAGCAGATCCACGGCTGGGTAGGCGGCGGCACGAAAGGCGATTTTCCCCATTACGCTTACCACGGCTACTACACGCAAGACTGGACGCGCCTGGATGCCAATATGGGCCGCGAAGAGGATTTGCGCACGCTGGTAGATGAAGCGCACCGACGCGGCATCCGCGTGTTGTTTGACGTGGTGATGAACCACACCGGCTACGCCACACTTGCGGATATGCAGACGTATCAGTTTGGCGCGCTTTATCTGAAAGAGGATGAACGGCGCAAAATCCTCGGCGAGCACTGGACAGACTGGAAGCCCGCCGCTGGCCAGACCTGGCACAGTTTCAATGATTACATCAACTTCAGCGATAAAACGGCGTGGCAAAACTGGTGGGGCAAAAACTGGATCCGCACCGATATTGGCGATTATGACAACCCCGGCTTTGACGATCTGACCATGTCGCTGGCGTTCTTGCCTGACCTGAAAACAGAATCGACCACGCCATCCGGCTTGCCCGTCTTCTACCAACATAAACCGGACACCCACGCGCGGGAGATTGCCGGTTACACGCCGCGCGATTATCTGACTCACTGGCTCAGCCAGTGGGTGCGTGATTATGGTATCGACGGTTTTCGCGTTGATACTGCCAAACACGTTGAGCTGGCGGCCTGGCAGCAACTGAAAACCCAGGCGACAGAGGCGCTGGCCGAGTGGAAAAAAGCCAACCCGCAGAAGAAAATTGATGATGCGCCATTCTGGATGACCGGCGAATCCTGGGGCCACGGCGTCATGCGCAGCGCTTACTACGACCACGGTTTCGACGCGATGATCAATTTTGATTATCAGGAGCAGGCCGCCAGCGCCGTGCCGTGCCTGGCGAATATGGATACTGTCTGGCAGCAAATGGCGGACAAACTGCAAAGCTTTAACGCCCTGAGTTATCTCTCCTCGCATGATACCCGCCTGTTCCGCGAAGGCGGTCAGCAATCGGCAGAGCTGTTATTGCTTGCGCCAGGCGCGGTGCAGATCTTCTACGGTGATGAATCCGCCCGTCCGTTTGGCCCCACGGGATCCGATCCGCTGCAAGGCACGCGATCGGACATGAACTGGCAGGATCTTGACGGCAAAGCCGCGCAAAGCGTGCGCCACTGGCAAACGCTTGGCCAGTTCCGCGCGCGCCATCCGGCACTGGGCGCAGGAAAACAAACCACGCTGACATTGCCGCAAGGATACGGGTTCGTACGCGAGCAAGGAGAAGACAAAGTCATGGTTGTCTGGGCGGGTGCGGCCACGCGCTGAGCCATAAGGCAAATATCAGCATATTATGCTGACAAAAAATACAGAGTTAGTATAAACAGCGAAAATCGTCACGACGCGGCAATTTGCACACTGCTCTGCGGAGCGTTATGGTTAGCCACTTTGAACAGTAGCCCGACAGAGCAGTAGCGATGACATTTTCACTTTTCGGCGACAAATTTACCCGCCATGCAGGCATTACGCGCCTGATGGAGGATCTCAACGACGGTTTACGCACCCCTGGCGCTATCATGCTCGGCGGCGGTAACCCGGCACAAATCCCGGCCATGACCGATTACTTCCATAACCTGCTTGCCGGGATGGTAGAAAACGGCAAAGCGATTGATGCGCTGTGCAATTATGACGGTCCGCAAGGCAAAACCGAGCTGCTGACGGCGCTGGCCGCGATGCTGCGCGAAGAGCTGGGTTGGGATATTGAACCGCAGAATATTGCACTGACAAATGGCAGCCAGAGCGCGTTTTTCTACTTGTTCAATCTGTTTGCAGGCCGTCGTGCCGATGGAAGTACCAGAAAAGTATTATTTCCGCTGGCGCCGGAGTACATCGGCTATGCGGATTCCGGGCTGGAAGAGGAGATGTTTGTTTCGGCGCGACCCAATATTGAACTGCTGCCTGATGGCCAGTTTAAATACCATGTCGATTTCGAACATCTGCATATCGGCGAAGAGACCGGGATGATTTGCGTCTCGCGGCCAACCAACCCTACCGGCAACGTGATCACCGACGAAGAGTTAATGAAACTCGATGTGCTGGCGAATCAGCACAACATTCCGCTGGTGATCGATAACGCTTACGGCGTACCTTTCCCGGGCATCATCTTTAGCGAAGCGCGTCCGCTGTGGAACCCGAATATTATCCTGTGCATGAGCCTGTCGAAGCTGGGCCTGCCAGGCAGCCGCTGCGGAATTATCATTGCCAACGACAAAATTATCTCCGCCATTCGCAACATGAACGGCATCATCAGCCTTGCGCCTGGCGGCATCGGCCCGGCAATGATGTGCGAGATGATTAAGCGCAAAGATCTGCTGCGCCTCTCTGAAAACGTGATCAAACCGTTCTATTACCAGCGAGTTCAGGAAACCATCGCCGTTCTGCGCCGCTACCTGCCCGAAGAGCGCTGTCTGATCCATAAACCGGAAGGGGCGATTTTCCTCTGGCTGTGGTTCAAGGATCTGCCTATCAGTACCGAATTACTTTATCAGCGCCTGAAAAAACGCGGCGTGCTGATGGTGCCGGGCGATTACTTCTTCCCGGGGCTGGATAAACCCTGGCCGCACACGCACCAGTGCATGCGCATGAACTATGTGCCGGAACTGGCGCTTATCGAAGCCGGGGTAAAAATTCTCGCCGAAGAGGTTGAAAAAGCCTGGCAAGAAAACGAGGCCTGAAAAGAATTAAAAAAAGCCATCATCAGGATGGCTTTTTTATGCCTGCCAGATAACCACACAAAGGTTAATTTTAATTAAACAGAGATTTGTTTTTACATGGATATATTCCATAAATAAAAACTAAACTTGCTTTCTGTTAATCAAAATAATTGTCAAGGATATATCTATTTTTAATAAAATCTAAAAACGCAAATCTTTGTTAAGTATGAATTAAATTAAAGTCACAAACCTAACTAATTGATTTTAAATCACATACAAAAGGAAAAAACTGGCACTTTAGGAATAATCATATTTTTCATTTTTTTGCAAAATATTAATGCGCCAACGTTGCTGGTCTATAAATGCGATTTACACTTAATTCATGCGTCGTCCGGCGTGTTAATTGAGCGGAGTATCAGCATGGCAACTAATAACATTCGCCACCTCAGCGCAATTGCGGCGACGACGGTGTTTCTGCCAAGGCCTCCGGGCTGCTGGCGAACATCAATCCCCCCCGAATACGGTCATACAGGCTCAACTATCAGCAATTCCACCAGCACCGGGGAAGCACCACCTCGAAGCCTCTCAGCGGTATGAGTGGTATCGTCGGCGGCAGATAAAAACCAACCCAGCAGTAAAAATTTTTGTGCCCCCGCAAGGGGGCACGTCTTCACAGCAATACTTGTCATCGCCGTTCAGCGCACTGATTGAAAAGGGATTGCGTGATGAAACGCTTATTGTGCCGCAGCCCGCTCCTGGCGAACGCGCGCCAACACGCTGACGTAGAACTTTAACGACTTACGCTAACTGGCTTCGCAGACGATACTCGCGCAGTTGCGACGGGTTCACACAGCTGAGAGCGCTGGTCGGGCAGGCTTCCACACAGGCGGGCCCGGTTTCGCGGTGCTGGCACAGATCGCACTTCAGCGCCTGCGCCCTCGCGTCAATTCGCGTCACCTGCATCGCGCCAAACGGGCAGGCGATCATGCAGCTTTTACAGCCGATACAGCGGGATTGTTCCACCCGTACCGCACCGTCGGCGCGATGAATCGCACCAACCGGGCAGACATTTGCACAGGGCGCATCTTCGCAGTGATGGCAGGTTACTGCCGTGGAAAATGTACCGGTTTTAACCACCCGAATGCGGGCAGAAAAGGTAGAGGCCGAGAGGGTTGAGCAGTCCTGATTATCCTGGTGCGACACCACGCAGGCCACTTCGCAGGTGCGACAGCCAATGCATTTTGCCGAATCGGCGATAATAAAACGGTTCATTTTCCACTCCAGCAGGCGTTAAAAAAGCCAAGAGTGCCGAAAGCGTCGCTGCTGCGCTTTGATCGCAGAGGGGAAAGGCGCCAGATTTGTCATTTGCATGAACATTTCTGGCGCTCTGCCTGGGGTTTATTCCTTCAGGAAAAGGGCTTTGTCGCGCAGGATATGGTCATTGCCGCGTCGGCGGGTAAAACCAATGCGGTCAAAATATTCCAGAATCTGAATCGCCAGTTTGCGTCCCACGTTCAGCGTATCGCGGAAATCGGCGGCGCTGGTGGAACCGCGCGCCTGATCCAGATCGCGGATCATGCTGGCAAAAGTGACAATCCGATCGTTACGGTAATAACGATCTTTCACGATCGCCGTAATGAGCCCCTGCTGAGCCGCCTGTCGCAGCACGCCGCGCATCACCTGTTCGTCGCTTGCGGTTTCGCGTGCCAGATCGCGCACCCACCATGGTTCGTCACCAAACAGCGGAGCCACCTTTTGCCACAGATGCTCCTGTTCATCGCTGAAGCCAGTTTTATGATCCGGCAGATGCAGCCAGCCATGATGGCTGTGAATGTCGCCCGCCTCGCGCATCCGTTCGATAAGGGTGAGCACCAGCGCTTCATCTTCCATCGGCAACGCCATGCGCCGCAGACGCTCGCGCCCAGGGCCTGGCTCTTCGCGGTGCTGCTCATGGTAGATTGCCAACGTCTCCAGCAGCTTCCGCTGCCAGCGCGCCGCTACCGGCGCATTCAACAGGTTATTACCAGCGCGAATAAAACCGGGGTTATCCAGCAGCGCTTCCAGCCCGCGCGCGCTGAGCTGCCGCGCCCAGCCAAACGCCGTCAGATCAACAGCGCCGCGCGATAAATGCGCCAGCAGCGCCTGCGCATCATCGCCCGCCTGCGCCAGCTCCGCGATCCATTGCAGATACTCGGTTTTACGTTTGCCGCGGCGCGGTGAGTTGAGTGTTACCACGCGCGCTCCGGCCAGCGTACTGCGCGCAGAGATATCACGCAGCACCAGCCGATCGTTATCGGCCAGCCACAGCGGCGTATCCAGCACCAGCTCGGCGAGACCGTTTTCCAGCAGCGAAACGCGGCCGGTAACATGGCTGGCGGCATGGTGGATATGCACCGGCTGCCACTGGGTCAGCGGCGTGTGCGTTTGCAGCGCGACAATCACCCGCTCCGTTGGCTCCGGCGGTTGCTGTGACAGCAACCAGTCACCGCGGCTGAGCGCCTCTTTTTCCGCGTCTCCGGCAATATTGAGCGCAATACGCTGCCCGGCATGAGCATGATCAACCGGCTGATTCTGCGCATGCAGGCCGCGCACGCGCATCGGTTTATTCACTCCGGTCAGCCACAACGTATCGCCCACGCGCACATCGCCAGAGAGCGCTGTACCGGTCACCACCAGCCCGGCACCTTTGACGGTAAACGCGCGATCCAGCGCAAGACGAAAACGTTGATTTTCCGGGTGCGCGCGCTCCGGCAACTGCAACAGATGCGCACGTAATTCAGCGATGCCACGCATCTCTGTTGCGGCAGTGATAAACAGGGTTGCCTGCGGATAACCAAAGGCTTTCAGCGTTTCTTGTACTTCTGCGCGCACCTGCTCAATTCGTGCGCCATCCACGCGATCGGCCTTCGTTAGCGCCACGGTCAGCGCCGGGTTACCGGTGAGCTGCAAAATGGCCAGATGCTCGCGAGTCTGCGCCATCACACCATCATCGCAGGCAACCACCAGCAGCGCATGATCGATGCCGCCGACGCCCGCCAGCATGTTCGAGAGGAATTTTTCGTGCCCCGGCACATCAATAAACCCCGGTACGCGCCCGTCCGGCTGCGGCCAGTAGGCGTAGCCCAGATCGATAGTCATGCCGCGTTTTTTCTCTTCCGGCAAACGATCGGCATTCACGCCGGTCAGCGCCTCGATCAGAGTTGTTTTGCCGTGGTCAACATGCCCGGCAGTGGCAATAATCATTTCAGCAACATCTCCAGCAAGCGGGATTCATCATCAAGACAGCGGCAGTCCAGCCACAAGCGACCATCGTAAATGCGGCCAATCACCGGCTGCGGCAACGCCCGCCACTGCGCCGCCAGCGCTTCCAGCCGACGCCCGCTGCCATTACGCGGCGTAAAGGTCACGGCTGCGCCAGGCAGGCGATCGACCGGCAAAGAGCCGCTGCCAATCTGTGACAAACAGGCTTCGACACGCAGGTCGAACTCGCTATATCGCGCATTCAGCGCCGCGCACAGCCGCAACGCCTGCTCGCGGATCTCCGGCTCCGGGCGCGTCAGATAACGTAGCGTCGGCAGGCTCTGCGGTAACTTTTCCGGGTGCAGATAGAGACGCAGCGTAGCTTCCAGCGCCGCCAGCGTCATTTTGTCCGCCCGCAGCGCCCGTTTCAGCGGGTGCTGCTGCAACTGCGCAATCAGCGCTTTTTTACCGACGATAATCCCCGCTTGCGGGCCGCCGAGCAGCTTATCACCGGAGAAGCTCACCAGGCTGACGCCTGCGGCGATCAGCGCCTGCGGCATCGGCTCTTTTGGCAGGCCGTAACAGGTTAAATCCACCAGCGAGCCGCTACCCAGATCGACAATCACCGGCAGACCAGCCGCTTCGGCAAGGGTCACCAGCTCCGCTTCGTCCACCGCAGCGGTAAAACCGTCAATATGATAATTGCTGGTATGCACCTTCATCAGCAGCGCCGTGTTGTCGTTGATCGCCTGGCGGTAATCTTTAGCATGCGTGCGGTTAGTGGTTCCCACTTCATGCAGCACGCAGCCCGCCTGGCGCATCACGTCCGGAATGCGGAACGCGCCGCCAATCTCCACCAGCTCGCCGCGCGACACCACCACTTCACGCCCCGCCGCCGTGGCTGCCAGCATCAGCAACACGGCAGCAGCGTTGTTATTGACGATGCAGGCGTCTTCCGCGCCGGTTAGCTGGCAGAGTAAATCCGCCAGCGCGCGATCGCGATGCCCCCGCCCGGCGCCGTCGAGATCGTATTCCAGCGTCACCGCAGAACCCATTACCGCCGCAACGGCATCGACCGCTGCCTGCGGCTGCACCGCGCGGCCTAAGTTGGTATGCAGCACGGTGCCGCTCAGATTAAACACCGGGCGCAGCGCCCTGGCGTTGCTCTGTTCCAGCCGCTTTTGCGTTTCACTGGCCCAGGCATCGCACCAGTCGGGTAATGTCTGCTGCTGACGGATTTGCTCACGCGCTTCATCCTGTAGCTGGTGCAGCATCTGCGTTACGCGGCTATGGCCGAAAAGCGTTAATAAAGTGGCGAACGCCTCGTCACGTAACAGGCGATCGGTCGATGGGATCTGGCTGTAAAGAGTTGTCATGAAAAGGCCTGGCTATGAGTTGCCCCCTCCCGTCAGGGGGATTGACGTGAGGGGATTGTACAGCGACTTTGCTCAGGCCGACACCATGCTTATCAGGCCCTTGGCGGCTCCGTACGGGCGAAACTCTCACGCTGGAAGAGGTTCTCGACCAGCTTCACCAGCAGCGGGCGATTCACGCACCAGCCCGGCGAGACATGGCGGAAGTTGAGATAACCAATCGCGCAGGCGATGGCAATGGTCGCCAGGTTCAGCGTATCCACGCTGAGCGTTCCCTCTTGCAGGTAGCGTTCCAGCGTATCCAGGCCCTGCGAAACTTTCTCCCGCTGGCGCAGCAGCTCGCTTTGCGATTGCTGCTCAACCGGGCGCGCCAGTTCACGCACCGAGACCAGCGCAGCATCCATAATGCCGTCGGCCAGCGCTTCCAGCTGGCGAATTTTTAGCGCAGCCACAGGCTCCGTCGGCAATAACGCCGGTGCGATAGCCAGTAACTCAATGTATTGCGCGATGATCGGCGAGTCGAACCAGACTTCACCCTCATCCGTAATCAGCGCGGGGACCTTACCGAGCGGGTTGTATTGCGCCACGCCGTTGACCGCGTTGTAAGGCTGCTCGTTGATAAATTCAAAGGTGATCCCCTTTTCCAGCAGCATCACGGAGATTTTGCGGACAAAAGGGCTGGTGTAGCTGCCGATAAGTTTCATTTTTGGGTCCTTTTTTGCCAACAAAAACCTAATTATGTACTAGTCGTCGTAAATTGTTTCATCAATGTGAAAACTTCCGATACTAGATTAAGCCTCGCCAGACGACGTGAAAGGAAGTTACAGGTTGTCCTGAGTGTAAAAAATACAGTTTGCTGGCGATCACACTCGGAAAACTCCTGACAAAAATATCTTGTGATTTAGGTCACAAATAAATAACAAAGTCGCGCCCATCAATTGTGAACAGGATCACATTTACCCCCCTTAATCGTTCAGTTTTTATCCTTTGTTCTTTTTTTACACTGATTTTTTGTGATGAACATCACTCTAAGTGGCAGGGTATCCCCCTCATTAGCGTGATCAACATCACGTTAAAGGCCATCGTCTGGACAGTTACGCAATTCGGTGCGAGATTTCGCCTCACAGATAACCCAGGTCCGGCTACCTCTGCCGCCACGTTAACAACAAAACCTCGGGCTTCCGGCCTGTGCGATAGTAAACATAAGAAGGGGTGTTTTATGTCATCCGATATCAAGATCAAGGTGCAAAGCTTTGGTCGCTTTCTCAGCAATATGGTGATGCCCAACATCGGCGCGTTTATCGCGTGGGGTATCATTACCGCATTGTTTATTCCTACAGGGTGGTTACCAAACGAGACGCTGGCGAAACTCGTCGGCCCCATGATTACGTATTTGCTGCCGCTGCTCATCGGTTTCACCGGTGGTCGTCTGGTTGGCGGCGATCGCGGCGGCGTGGTGGGTGCTATCACCACAATGGGGGTTATCGTCGGTGCGGATATGCCGATGTTCCTCGGCGCGATGATTGCCGGCCCGCTGGGCGGCTACTGCATCAAGAAATTTGACGCCGCTGTAGACGGCAAGATCAAATCCGGTTTCGAAATGCTGGTGAATAACTTCTCCGCTGGCATCATCGGTATGATCCTCGCCATTCTGGCGTTCCTGGGCATCGGCCCGGCCGTTGAAGTGCTGTCCAAAGCGTTGGCTGCGGGCGTTAACTTCATGGTTGTGCATGACATGCTGCCGCTGGCGTCCATCTTTGTTGAACCGGCGAAAATCCTGTTCCTCAACAACGCCATCAACCACGGTATCTTCTCGCCGCTGGGTATTCAGCAGTCTCACGAACTCGGCAAGTCCATCTTCTTCCTGATTGAAGCAAACCCGGGTCCGGGTATGGGCGTGCTGATGGCATATATGTTCTTCGGTCGCGGCAGCGCGAAACAGTCTGCGGGCGGCGCGGCAATCATCCACTTCCTGGGTGGTATCCACGAAATTTACTTCCCGTATGTGCTGATGAACCCGCGTCTGCTGCTGGCGGTGATCCTCGGCGGTATGACTGGCGTGTTTACGCTGAGCGTGCTGAACGGCGGTCTGGTTTCTCCGGCTTCTCCGGGTTCCATCCTGGCAGTGCTGGCGATGACGCCGAAAGGTGCCTACTTCGCTAACATCACGGCAATTCTGGCTGCGCTGGTCGTCTCCTTCGTTATCTCTTCTATCCTGCTGAAAACCAGCAAAGTGAAAGAAGAAGATGAAGATATTGAAGCCGCTACCCGTCGCGTACAGGACATGAAAGCTGAGTCCAAAGGCGCAACTCCGCTGTCGGCTGGCGATGTCACCAACGACCTGAGCCACGTACGTAAAATCATCGTGGCCTGTGATGCCGGTATGGGTTCCAGCGCCATGGGCGCAGGCGTACTGCGTAAGAAAGTGCAGGATGCTGGCCTGACCAACATCTCAGTGACCAACAGCGCAATTAACAGCCTGCCGCCGGATGTCGACCTGGTGATCACGCACCGCGATCTGACCGAGCGTGCAATGCGTCAGGTACCGCAGGCGCAGCATATTTCGCTGACCAACTTCCTCGACAGCGGCCTGTACACCAGCCTGACTGAACGTCTGGTCGCCGCGCAGCGCCACACGGACAACGAAGCAAAGGTGACGACCAGCCTGAAAGACAGCTTTGATGAGGCCAACAGCAACCTGTTCAAGCTGGGCGCAGAGAATATCTTCCTTGGTCTCAGCGCGAGCACCAAAGAAGAAGCGATTCGTTTTGCCGGTGAGCAACTGGTGAAAGGCGGCTATGTTGAGCCGGAATACGTGCAAGCAATGCTGGATCGTGAAAAACTAACCCCGACCTATCTGGGTGAGTCGATCGCCGTTCCGCACGGTACGGTGGAAGCCAAAGACCGCGTACTGAAAACCGGCGTGGTGTTCTGCCAGTATCCGCAAGGTGTACGTTTCGGCGAAGAAGAAGATGACATCGCCCGTCTGGTCATCGGTATCGCCGCACGTAACAACGAGCATATCCAGGTGATCACCAGCCTGACGAACGCACTGGACGATGAGACGGTCATTGAACGTCTGGCTCAGACTTCCAGCGTTGAAGAAGTGCTGGCGTTGCTGAACAAGTAATCCCCAAAGCCCGGTAGCAAAATGCTTACCGGGCTTTTGTCCTCTCCCTTCGGGGAGAGGGTCAGGGTGAGGAGAACGGTATATGTTCCTTCACCCAGGCCCTCTCGGGTAAAACATTTATGAAGGTTAATTCTATGAAAGCATTACATTTTGGCGCAGGTAATATCGGACGTGGCTTCATCGGCAAACTGCTTGCCGACGCGGGGATTGAACTGACATTCGCCGATGTGAATCAGGTGGTGCTCGACGCCCTGAATGCCCGTCATAGCTATCAGGTTCACGTTGTGGGAGAAAAACAGCAGATTGATACCGTTTCCGGCGTCAACGCTGTCAGCAGCATCGGTGATGAAGTGATTGACCTGATAGCGCACGTCGACCTGGTTACCACTGCCGTGGGACCGGTTGTTCTGGAGCGTATCGCCCCGGCGATTGCCAAAGGTCTGGCGAAGCGCAAAGCGCAGGGCATCAACACGCCGCTGAATATCATTGCCTGTGAAAACATGGTACGCGGCACCACCCAACTGAAAGGCCATGTGATCGCCGCACTGGCCGATGCCGATAAAGCGTGGGTGGAAGAGCATGTCGGTTTTGTCGACTCGGCCGTTGACCGCATCGTTCCGCCAGCGGAATCCGCCACCAACGATCCGCTGGAAGTGACAGTGGAAACCTTCAGCGAGTGGATTGTTGATAAAACCCAGTTCAAAGGCGCGCTGCCAGCCATTCCTGGCATGGAGTTAACCGATAACCTGATGGCATTTGTTGAGCGCAAGCTCTTCACGCTGAATACCGGGCATGCTATAACCGCGTACCTTGGAAAACAGACCGGCCATCAGACCATTCGCGATGCCATCCTCGACGACGCTATCCGCGCCGTAGTGAAAGGCGCAATGGAAGAGAGCGGCGCGGTACTGATCAAGCGTTATGGCTTCGATCCCGAAAAGCACGCTGCGTACATTCAGAAAATCCTCGGTCGTTTTGAAAACCCGTGGCTGAAAGACGATGTGGAACGCGTTGGCCGTCAGCCGCTGCGTAAACTGAGCGCCGGCGACCGTCTGATTAAACCGCTGCTCGGTACGCTGGAGTACAACCTGCCGCACGCAAACCTGGTGAAAGGTATCGCCGCTGCGATGCACTACCGCAGTGAGCAGGATCCGCAGGCGCAGGAGCTGGCCCAGCTTATCGAAGAGAAAGGCCCGCAGGCTGCGCTGGCGCAAATTTCTGGCCTGGATGCTAACAGCCCGGTCGTTACCGAAGCCATCGACGCATATAACGCAAAGGCATGATGCCGGTTTTGGCGCGGGAATCCCCGCGCCAGTTAACGAAATTGTCAGATATGCAGGCAATAATGGAACAAACGCAGGCTTTCGAAAACCGTGTACTCGAGCGTCTGAATGCGGGCAAAACCGTACGAAGCTTTTTGATTGCTGCCGTTGAACTGCTCAATGAAGCCATCAATATTCTGGTGTTGCAGGTATTTCGCAAAGATGACTACGCGGTGAAATATGCTGTAGAGCCGCTGCTTGACGGAGATGGACCGCTGGGCAATTTATCCGTACGGCTGAAGCTGATTTACGGCCTGGGCGTGATTTCCCGTGCGGAGTATGAAGACGCGGAGCTCCTGATGGCGCTGCGTGAAGAGCTGAATCACGACGGTACGGAATACGCCTTTACCGACGATGAAATTCTCGGTCCGTTCGGCGAACTGCATTGCGTGGCCGCCCTGCCGCCAACCCCGCAATTTGATACCAGCGATGCCGATCTGTTTGCCATGCAGAAACAGCGCTACCAGCAAGTGGTGCGCTCTACCATGGTGCTTTCATTGACTGAGCTCATCTCCCGCATCAGCTTAAAAAAGGCATTCCATAAGTAAGCGCCGCCGCAAATGTTGTATCCTTGCATTTTCCCCCAACAAAACTGAGCACCATGAAAGACGTTGAAAAGAACGAAATCAAGCGCCTGAGCGACCGCCTCGATGCAATTCACCACCAGCAGGCTGACCTCTCTTTAGTCGATGCGGCAGAAAAATACGCCGAACTGGAAAAAGAGAAATCCACGCTGGAGACGGAAATTGCCCGCCTACGCGAGCAGCACAATCAGAAGCTGAGCAAAGAAGCGCAAAAGCTACTGAAAATGCCGTTCAGCCGCGCCATCAGCAAAAAAGAGCAGGCCGATCTCGGTAAGCTGAAAAAAAGCGTTCGTGGGCTGGTGGTTGTGCACCCGATGACGGCGCTGGGCCGCGAAATGGGTCTCGACGTGATGACTGGCTTTGCCAAAAGCGAATTCTAATCGGTATCGCCCTTGTCGCGTGCTGAGCGCGGGGGCGATCTGAATTGGCCCTACCAATTTCACTTTGATTCTCTCCCTGCTTCACAGTTCCATCAAATCCCGTCACATAGCCATTGCCCAAATGCAACATTTGGATAACCATTCGTTATCACCAACCCTACACCATCGCATTGGCAGGACCACTTTTACAAAACTTGTGACGCAGCGTTAAGCACAGACTTACCGCGTACCGGCTTTGTTGTGGTTCTCGGGAGACACCTGCATGAGCCTCTGGCAACAGAATTACGACCCGGCCGGGAACCTCTGGCTATCAAGTCTGATCGCATCGCTACCGATCCTGTTTTTCTTTTTTGCTCTGATAAAACTCAAGCTCAAAGGCTATGTGGCCGCGAGCTGGACGGTCGCCATCGCCCTTGCGGTGGCGCTGCTGTTTTACCATATGCCCGTGGATCACGCCCTTGCCTCGGTGGTTTACGGCTTCTTCTATGGCCTGTGGCCGATTGCGTGGATCATCGTGGCGGCAGTATTTGTCTACAAGATCTCGGTGAAAACCGGGCAGTTCGACATTATCCGCTCATCAATCCTCTCGATTACGCCCGACCAGCGCCTGCAAATGTTAATTGTTGGCTTCTCGTTTGGCGCGTTTCTCGAAGGGGCGGCCGGGTTCGGCGCGCCGGTGGCAATCACCGCCGCATTGCTGGTCGGGCTGGGCTTTAATCCACTGTATGCCGCCGGTTTATGCCTGATTGTGAATACTGCGCCCGTGGCGTTTGGCGCGATGGGTATTCCGATTCTGGTCGCAGGCCAGGTCACCGGGCTGGAGAGCTTTGAGATTGGCCAGATGGTAGGCCGCCAGTTGCCGTTCCTGACCATTATCGTGCTGTTCTGGATCATGGCGATTATGGATGGCTGGCGCGGCGTGAAAGAGACCTGGCCTGCGGTGCTGGTGGCGGGCGGCTCGTTTGCTGTTGCCCAATATCTGAGCTCCAACTTTATCGGCCCGGAACTGCCGGATATCATTTCGTCGCTGGTTTCGCTGGTGTGCCTGACGCTGTTCCTGAAACGCTGGCGGCCGGTGCGCATCTTCCGCTTTGGCGATATGAGTGCGGCGCAGGTTGATCTCGATTTAAAACGCACGCACTACAGTGCCGGGCAGGTTCTGCGCGCCTGGTCGCCGTTCCTGTTCCTGACAGCAACCGTCACGCTGTGGAGCGTACCGCCGTTCAAAGCGCTGTTTGCACCAGGCGGCGCGCTGTATGACTGGGTATTCAATATTTCCGTGCCGCATCTCGACAAGCTGGTTGCCCGCATGCCGCCGGTTGTCAGTGCCGCCACGCCGTATGCCGCGGTGTATAAATTCGACTGGTTCTCTGCCACCGGCACCGCCATTCTGTTCGCGGCGATCCTGTCAATTGTCTGGCTGCGCATGAAACCAAAAGAGGCGGTCAGCACCTTTGTCAGTACGCTGAAAGATCTGGCGCTGCCGATTTACTCGATCGGTATGGTGCTGGCCTTCGCCTTTATCTCGAACTATTCCGGGCTGTCGTCGACGCTGGCACTCGCGCTGGCACATACCGGCAGCGCCTTCACCTTCTTCTCGCCATTCCTCGGCTGGCTGGGGGTATTTCTCACCGGTTCCGACACGTCATCGAATGCGCTGTTTGCCGCGCTGCAAGCGACCGCCGCTCAGCAGATCGGCGTCTCGGATGTGCTGATGGTCGCAGCCAACACCACCGGCGGTGTCACCGGCAAAATGATCTCGCCGCAGTCGATCGCCATTGCTTGTGCGGCGGTCGGACTGGTTGGCAAAGAGTCGGACCTGTTCCGCTTTACCGTTAAACACAGCCTGATTTTCACCTGCATGGTGGGTGTGATCACCACACTTCAGGCTTATGTACTGACCTGGATGATCCCATGACGGTCTTACCCCGACGCCTGGCTGACGAGGTTGCAGACCGCGTTCGGGCGCTGATTGCTGAACAACAACTGGAAGCGGGCATGAAACTGCCCGCCGAACGCCAGCTGGCCGTACAGCTTGGGGTTTCGCGCAATTCGTTGCGTGAAGCCCTTGCGAAACTGGTCAGCGAAGGCGTGCTGCTGAGCCGTCGCGGCGGCGGTACTTTTGTACGCTGGCAGCACGAAACCTGGTCAGAACAGAATATTGTTCAGCCGCTGAAAACGCTGCTCAGCGATGACCCCGATTACAGCTTTGATATCCTCGAAGCCCGTCACGCCATTGAAGCCAGCACCGCATGGCATGCCGCCATGCGCGCCACCGAAGCGGATAAAGAGAAGATTGCCCTGTGCTTTGACGCCTCGCAGTCGGATGACCCCGATCTCGCGTCGCAGGCGGATGTGCGTTTCCATCTCGCCATTGCAGAAGCCTCGCATAATGTGGTGCTGCTGCAAACGATGCGCGGCTTCTTCGACCTGCTGCAATCCTCGGTAAAACAGAGCCGCCAGCGCATGTATCTCGTGCCGCCCGTTTTTGCCCGTCTGACCGAACAGCACCGCGCGGTGATGGACGCCATTTTCGCGGGCGATGCTGATGGCGCGCGTCAGGCGATGATGGCGCACCTCGGTTTTGTGCATACCACTATCCGACAATTTGATGAAGATCAGGCCCGCCAGGCGCGCATCACCCGCCTGCCCGACGAGCAGAATTCGCATTCAAGGGAGAAAAAAGCATGATTATTTCCGCAGCCAGCGACTATCGCGCAGCGGCAAAACGCATTTTGCCGCCGTTCCTGTTTCACTATATCGACGGTGGCGCATATGCCGAATATACCCTGCGCCGCAACGTGGAAGATTTGTCACAGGTGGCGCTGCGCCAGCGGGTGTTGAAGGATATGTCCACGCTCAGCCTCGACACCACGCTATTCAATGAGAAGCTCAGTATGCCGGTGGCGCTGGGACCGGTCGGGCTGTGCGGTATGTATGCCCGTCGTGGCGAAGTGCAGGCCGCAGGCGCTGCCGATGCGAAAGGCATTCCATTCACACTCTCCACCGTTTCGGTGTGCCCGATTGAAGAAGTGGCACCAACCATCAAACGCCCGATGTGGTTCCAGCTCTATGTGCTGCGCGATCGCGGTTTTATGCGTAACGCGCTGGAGCGGGCAAAAGCCGCAGGCTGCTCGACGCTGGTCTTCACCGTGGATATGCCGACGCCGGGCGCGCGCTACCGCGATGCCCATTCCGGAATGAGCGGCCCCAATGCCGCCCTGCGCCGCTATGTGCAATCGGTATTGCATCCACAATGGGCGTGGGATGTGGGGGTAAATGGCCGTCCGCATGATTTGGGTAATATTTCCGCCTATCTCGGCAAACCGACCGGGCTGGAAGACTATATTGGCTGGCTGGCGAAGAACTTCGATCCCTCCATTTCCTGGAAAGACCTGGAGTGGATCCGCGAATTCTGGGACGGCCCGATGGTGATCAAAGGGATCCTCGATCCGGAAGATGCCCGCGATGCGGTGCGTTTCGGCGCTGATGGCATTGTGGTTTCCAACCACGGTGGCCGCCAGCTGGATGGCGTACTCTCTTCCGCCCGTGCATTACCAGCGATTGCCGATGCGGTAAAAGGCGATATCACCATTCTGGCTGACAGCGGTATTCGCAACGGTCTTGATGTAGTGCGTATGATTGCACTCGGTGCCGATTCCGTGCTGCTGGGCCGCGCGTATCTGTATGCGCTGGCAACGCATGGCCGCAAGGGCGTGGCGAACTTGCTGGATCTGATCGAGAAAGAAATGAAAGTGGCAATGACGCTGACCGGCGCGAAATCGATTCGCGAAATCAGCAAAGAATCGCTGGTACAAACGCTCCACCAGCTACCCGCCGCGCTGGCGCCGCTGACGCATGGCGATGCGGCTTAGAGAGTGCTATCCTGCCCCCGCTATTAAGGGGGCAGTATGTTAAACATCGTATTATTTGAACCAGAAATCCCACCCAATACCGGGAACATTATTCGCCTGTGCGCCAATACCGGTTTCAGCCTGCACATTATCGAACCGATGGGTTTTACCTGGGACGATAAACGTCTGCGCCGCGCGGGGCTGGATTATCATGAGTTCGCTGCCGTGAAGCGCCACGCGGATTACGCTGCGTTTGTCGAAACTCAGCAGCCGCAGCGCCTGTTTGCGCTCACCACTAAAGGTACCCCTGCACACAGCGCGGTTAGTTTTCAGGACGGGGATTATCTGATGTTTGGCCCGGAAACGCGCGGCCTGCCCGCCACGATCCTTGATGCGCTGCCGCCACAGCAAAAAATCCGTATTCCGATGATGCCGGACAGCCGCAGCATGAACCTGTCAAATGCCGTATCCGTGGTGGTGTATGAAGCCTGGCGCCAGCTGGGCTATCCCGGCGCGGTGCTGCGGAGTTAACGGATTGTCGGATAGCGGCAATGCCTTATCCGACCTGGAAGTTGGTGTTAACGCGTCAATTTTTCTGGCGTTATTGGCGAGGGCAGACAGAACACGGACAGCGCGGAAAAATCGGAGCGTACACAATGTACGTGAGGATTTTGAGCACTGCCCTGGTTCAAACTGGCGAGTAAAATAGCCGGAAAATTAGATGCCGTCGCCGTACTCGAACCCGTGGTTGATCCCATTAAAATGCTGATCCATATCCATCGACGGTTTATCGCTTTCGGGTTTGCCCACGATGCGCGCCGGAACCCCGGCCGCAGTGGTGTGCGGCGGCACGGGTTGTAGCACCACCGAACCGGCACCGATTTTCGCGCCGCGTCCGACTTCAATATTACCGAGAATTTTCGCTCCGGCACCAATCATCACCCCTTCGCGGATCTTCGGATGGCGATCGCCGCTGGTTTTCCCGGTACCGCCGAGAGTAACCGACTGGAGAATCGAGACGTCGTCTTCAATGACGGCGGTTTCACCAACCACAATACCGGTGGCGTGATCGAGCATAATGCCACGACCGATTTTCGCCGCCGGGTGAATATCCACCTGGAAGCTCACCGACACCTGATTTTGCAGGAAAATTGCCAGCGCCTGACGGCCCTGTGACCACAGCCAATGACCAATGCGATAGGCCTGTAAGGCGTGAAAACCTTTCAGATAGAGCAGCGGCGTGGAGTATTTATCCACCGCCGGGTCGCGCGTGCGCACGGCCTGAATATCGCAGGCGGCGGAGGCGATCATTTCCGGGTCGGCAGCGTAGGCTTCTTCCACCACTTCACGGATGGCAATCGCCGGCATAATCGGCGAAGCCAGTTTGTTCGCCAGCATATAACTCAGGGCGCTGCCCAGATTCTCGTGCTTGAGTAGCGTTGCATGATAAAAACTGGCAAGCATCGGCTCACACTCCGCCAGCGCCCGGGCTTCGGCTTTGATATTATTCCAGACCAGATCCAGTTCTTCACACGGCATTGCTTACTCCAGGAATATCTGCGTTTCAATAAACAAAAGTATTCAGGATGCGTCAAAGCAGTAAGCCCGTGCGCCCTGGTACTTATACAAGCCACCGGGGACACAGGCTTAGCCAACAAAGAGGCAACAAGAAGAAGTGTATTTAGTGATTGCTGCGTTCGTCTTTGCGAGCACGACCCAATAGTGTCAATGCTGCCTCGCGTGCATTCTTTCCGCAATACAATACCTGATAAATTTCCTCGGTTATTGGCATTTCAACGCCAAACCGGTGCGCCAGAGCGCGAACTTCTTTGGTATTGCGATAACCTTCCACCACCTGGCCAATTTTGTCCTGTGCGCTTTGCACATCCATTCCCTGGCCAAGCATCATGCCGAAGCGACGGTTGCGCGACTGGTTGTCGGTACAGGTCAGCACCAGATCGCCTAAACCCGCCATGCCCATAAAGGTGGACGGATCGGCCCCCAGCGCCGCGCCAAGACGCGACATTTCCGTCAGACCGCGAGTAATCAGCGCCGTACGAGCATTCGCGCCAAAACCAATGCCATCAGACATTCCCGCGCCGATCGCAATCACGTTTTTCACCGCGCCGCCAAGCTGCACGCCGATGAAATCCGGGTTGCTGTAAACACGGAAGCTTTTGCCGCAGTGGAGAAGTTGCTGAAGATCTTCAGAAAATTGCGGATCGGTAGAAGCCAGCGAGATAGCCGTCGGCAAACCTGCCGCCAGTTCTTTGGCAAATGTCGGACCGGAGATTACCGCCAGCGGGATCGCCGAACCTAAAACTTCACGCGCCACGTCCTGTAGCAGTCGTCCGGTTTCCGCTTCCAGACCTTTCGTTGCCCACACAATGCGTGCATCATCGCGCATCAGCGGCTTTATCTGTGACAGCACATCGCCAAACACATGGCTGGGTACGACCACCAGAATATTGCGGCTGGCGGCCAGCGCACGCGCAAGGTCGCTTTCTAATTGCAGCGAATCAGGAAAAGGCACATCGGGAAGAAATGCGGCATTGCAACGATCGTGTTGCAGGGTCGCGATATGTTTCGGGTCATGACCCCACAGCACAACCTGGTGGCCATTTCTTGCCAGCGTGATGGCAAGAGCGGTGCCGTAAGAGCCGGCACCGATCACAGTCATTGCAGCATTAAGTGCGTTCATCAGGCATCCTGATGTTGTTCAGCACCTTCGCCAGTCTGCTGTTGCAGGTAGTTCATGAACAGCGCATCAAAGTTAACCGGCGCAAGGTTCAGTTGCGGGAATGTACCGCGGGATACCAGGCTGGTGATGCATTCACGGGCATACGGGAACAGAATGTTCGGGCAGTATGCACCCAGGCAATGCGCCATCTGCGTTCCTTCGATACCGTCGATAGAGAAGATACCGCCCTGCTGCACTTCGCACAGGAAGCCGGTTTCTTCACCAAGAGAAGCCGTGACAGTAACGCGCAATACGACTTCATAAACGCCTTCAGCCAGCTGCGTGGAGGCTGTGTCGAGATCCAGTTTCACTTCCGGCTGCCACTCTTTCTGGAAGACGTGCGGTGCATTCGGCGCTTCGAAAGAGATATCTTTCGTATAAATACGCTGAATCTGGAAAGTCATTTCGGTGTTGTTTTGTTCAGACATGAGTGAATAACCCTTAAGTGTTGTAGTGCTTTAAAAGCATTAACGTAAAAGCGGATCCAGCCCGCCACGCGCATCCAGCGCATATAAATCGTCACAGCCGCCAATGTGCTGTGCATCAATAAAAATCTGCGGAACCGTTGTACGGCCACTACGTTGAATCATCTCTTCACGTTTTACCATGTCGCCATCGATAGGCAGCTCAGCAAAAGCGACGCCTTTGCTGCTCAGCAGCGCTTTTGCGCGATGGCAGAACGGGCAGGTTGCTTTCGTGTAGATCTCAATATTGGCCATGACTTTAGTCTCCTGATCTCCCCTGCGAGCCGCAGCTCGCCGGAGCAATTATTTACCGCGAACCAGTGGCAGATTCTCACCGATCCAGCCAGAGATGCCATCTTTCAGCACAAAGACTTTCTCGAAGCCCGCTTTCACCAGCTCATTTGCCGGCGCCTGCGCCTGCATGCCACTACCGTCAACAACGATAATTGGCGCGCTTTTGTGTTTCTCAAGCTCACCTACATTATTGGCTTTGATCTCGTTTGGCAGCAAATTAACTGAGCCTGCAATGTGCCCTTTTCGGAAATCATCACGCTGACGCAAATCCACAACGACAGCCTCTTCTTTGTTGATCAGGCGTGTGGCTTCGCCGCGAGAAATCACTTTTACTTTCGACGCCAGGCCTTTGAAAGTAGTGAATAATACAGCCCCGAATAACGCAATCCAGGCGATACACAGTATGGGGTTGCGGCTAATAAATTGCATAATTTCTTGCATCTGGGGTAACAGCTCCCGACTTAGTGATTAAAAAACCAGGAAAGGAGTATACCTGCGCAGTGTGGCAAATACAGCCAGCGAGCGCGATGGAATGCATTTTCTGCGGAGTGTTACGAAAAAAAGAAAGAAACACCCGTAAATCAGCTCCACAGGCAGCCGCTTTCTTTGATCTTCTGCGGCTATTTTATCGATTCAGCTGTAGTAAAATTACGCAAAATTTTTTTGTCTTCTGAGCAAGAGGGTGTCGCAATGTCGGTTTCTAAAAAACCTATGGTACTGGTGATTCTGGATGGCTACGGCTACCGCGAAGACCAGCAGGATAACGCTATTTTCAACGCAAAGACCCCGGTAATGGACCAGCTGTGGGCAAAACGTCCGCACACCCTGATTGATGCGTCAGGCCTCGAAGTCGGTCTGCCGGATCGCCAGATGGGGAACTCCGAAGTCGGCCACGTCAACCTCGGCGCGGGTCGCATTGTTTATCAGGATCTGACCCGTCTGGACGTTGAAATTAAAGAACGTACCTTTTTCAGCAACCCGGTGCTGAGCGGCGCGGTGGATAAAGCCGTAGCAGCCGGTAAAGCCGTGCACATTATGGGCCTGCTTTCCGCTGGCGGCGTGCACAGCCACGAAGACCATATTATGGCGATGGTAGAACTGGCCGCAGAGCGCGGCGCTGACAAAATCTACCTGCATGCGTTCCTCGACGGTCGCGATACGCCGCCGCGCAGCGCGGAATCTTCACTGAAAAAATTCGAAGACAAGTTTGCCGCGCTGGGCAAAGGCCGCGTCGCTTCAATCATCGGCCGTTACTACGCCATGGATCGCGACAACCGCTGGGATCGCGTAGAGCAGGCATATGATCTGATGACGCAAGCGAAAGGCGAGTTTACTGTCGACAGCGCGGTGGCTGGCCTGCAAGCGGCTTACGCCCGCGATGAAAACGATGAATTCGTCAAAGCGACCGTGATCCGTGCTGCGGGTCAGGCTGATGCCTCGATGCAGGATGGCGATGCGCTGATTTTCATGAACTTCCGTGCTGACCGCGCGCGTGAGATTACCCGCGCTTTCGTCAACGCGGATTTCGACGGCTTCGCACGTAAGAAAGTGGTTAATGTGGATTTCGTGATGCTGACGGAATATGCCGCAGACATCAAAACCGCCGTGGCTTACCCACCAGCCTCTCTCGCTAACACGCTTGGCGAGTGGATGGCGAAGCACAACAAAACGCAGTTACGCATCTCTGAAACAGAAAAATATGCGCATGTGACCTTCTTCTTTAACGGCGGTGTTGAAGAGCCGTTCCCGGGCGAAGACCGTATTCTGATCAACTCGCCAAAAGTGGCGACTTACGATTTGCAGCCGGAGATGAGCTCCGCCGAGCTGACCGAAAAACTGGTTGCGGCGATCGCCAGCGGCAAATACGACACCATCATCTGTAACTACCCGAACGGTGATATGGTTGGTCATACCGGCGTATTCGATGCAGCAGTTGCCGCAGTTGAAGCGCTGGATCATTGCGTGGCGGAAGTGACCAAAGCGGTCGAAGCTGTGGGCGGTCAATTGCTGATCACCGCCGATCACGGTAACGCAGAACAGATGCGCGACCCGGCAACCGGCCAGGCGCATACCGCGCACACCAACCTGCCAGTGCCGCTGATCTACGTTGGCGATAAGTCAGTGAAGGCTGTTGCAGGCGGAAAACTTTCCGATATCGCACCGACCATGCTGACGCTGATGGGCATGGAAATCCCGCAAGAGATGACTGGTAAGCCGCTGTTCATCGTGGAATAATCGCTCCCCATGAGGGGAAAGGCGATTTTTTCAATTACATGGGGCAGGTTCCGGCCCCTTCTCTGCGCCAGCGCACTCAGCGCTGGCGCATTGCTGTGCGCCGTTTCCGCCCATGCGGATGACCGCGACCAGCTCAAATCCATTCAGGCCGATATCGCCGAGAAAGAGCGCGCGGTACGCCAGCAACAACAGCAACGCTCCGGCCTTCTTGCCCAGCTTAAAGCGCAGGAACAGGCTATTTCCGCCGCCGCCCGCCAGCTGCGGGAAACCCAGAACACACTTGCGCAACTCAACCGCCAAATCGATGAGATGAATGCCTCAATCGCCAAACTGGAACGCCAGCGCGCGGCGCAGGAACGCAATCTGGCAGCGCAACTTGATGCCGCGTTCCGCCAAGGGCCGCACACGGGCATTCAGTTGCTTTTAAGCGGTGAAGAGAGCCAGCGCGGCCAGCGTTTACAGGCTTACTTCGGCTATCTCAACAAGGCACGCCAGGAAACGATCGCCCAGTTGAAGCAAACGCGTGAAGAAGTGGCGACGCAGAAAACCGAGCTGGAAGAGAAACAGAGCCAGCAACAAACCCTGCTTTACGAGCAAAAAGCGCAGCAGGCCAAGCTTGAACAAGCCCGTAATGAGCGGCAGAAAACCCTTTCCGGGCTGGAATCCTCTATCCAGGAAGGACAACAGCAGCTCAGCGAGATGCGCGCCAACGAATCCCGCTTGCGTGACCGCTTAGCCCGTGCGGAAGCGGCAGCCAAAGCGCGCGCCGATCGTGAAGCGCGTGAAGCGCAGGCCGTGCGCGATCGCCAGAAAGAAGCCAGCAGCAAAGGCACCACCTACAAACCCACCGAAAGCGAACGCTCGCTGATGTCCCGTACCGGCGGGTTAGGCTCGCCATCGGGCCAGGCAATCTGGCCGGTTCGCGGTCCGTTGTTGCATCGTTATGGCGAACAGTTGCAGGGTGAGCTACGGTGGAAAGGGATTGTTATCGGTGCGTCTGAAGGCAGCGAAGTTAAAGCGATCGCCGATGGACGTGTGATCCTGGCCGACTGGCTACAGGGTTACGGCCTGGTGGTCGTGGTTGAGCACGGTAAAGGCGACATGAGCCTCTACGGTTATAACCAGAGCGCGCTGGTCAGCGTCGGCACGCAGGTGCGCGCAGGCCAACCGATAGCCCTCGTAGGCAGCAGTGGCGGTCAGGGCCGGCCTTCACTCTATTTCGAAATTCGCCGTCAGGGTCAGGCGGTCAATCCACAGCCGTGGTTGGGAAGATAAGTTTTGCTTCAGTTTCGTCATCTTGCGCTTTCTCTCGCCGTTGCGCTGGTTTTTTCTGCGCCGGTTCTCGCTGGAAAACTGGCTATCGTTATCGATGACTTTGGTTATCGTCCTCAGACTGAAAATCAGGTGCTGGCGATGCCACAGGCGATTTCCGTTGCGGTATTGCCCAACGCCACACATGCGCGGGAAATGGCGACCAAAGCCCATAACAGCGGCCATGAAGTGCTGATTCACCTGCCGATGGCGCCGCTCAGCAAACAACCGCTGGAAAAGGACACGCTGCGTCCGGAAATGAGCAGCGCGGAGATTGAACGTATTATCAGCGATGCCGTCAGCAAAGTGCCCTACGCCGTGGGGCTGAATAACCACATGGGCAGCGCCATGACGTCGAGCCTGTTCGGCATGCAGAAAGTGATGCAGGCGCTGGAGCGCTATAACCTCTACTTTCTCGACAGCATGACCATTGGCAACAGCCAGGCGATGCGCGCAGCGACGGGAACCGGCGTGAAGGTGTTGAAACGCAAAGTGTTTCTCGACGATACGCAAAACGAAGGCGATATTCGTCGTCAGTTTAACCGCGCCGTTGAGCTGGCTCGCCGCAACGGTTCCGCCATTGCTATCGGTCATCCGCATCCGGCGACCGTCCGCGTCCTGCAACAGGCGCTGTCCAGCCTGCCTGCGGATATCACGCTGGTGCGCCCGAGCAGCCTGCTGAATGAGCCGCAGATCGATACCTCAACACCAAATACCACAGCGCCCGGCGGCATCACTCCGCCACCACGTAACCCGTTCCGCGGTGTTAAACAGTGTAAAACGAAGCAAAAACCGCAGCCGGTTTATGCCAGCCGCTTCTTTAGCGTGGTGGGTGAAAGCATTCTCGACAGTTCGTTGGTTCACTATATGCAAAACCAGTGGCGCGGCTGGGGTCAAAAACAATAATTTCGCGCCGGTTAACTGAGATTCAGCACACGGTGCCTGTGTTTTAAGCATCACTATTGTGCAAGCCAAAAGGTTAAGAAATGCCGCAACGACATAAGATTCTCCTGCTTGATACGGGTAAAGAGTGGGGTGGTGGTACAAACAGCATGCTCGAACTTCTGAAGCGTATCGATCGCCAGAAGTTCGATATTACGTGCTGTTTTTACAATAATTACAGCCGCGCCCAGGGACAAACTATCGAGCAGGTTTTACACAGCATCGGCATTCCGCTTATTGTCATCCCGCAACGCAGGCAGCCCTGGTGGGCAAAACTCGCCAAAGAAACGGGCCGCGGGTTACTCTTTTTTTCCAGAACTGCACGTAAATCTTATACCCGTTATATCGATCGGCTGTGGCGTATCCAGCCGAATGTCCACAGTATTGAGAGCTTATTGAAACAGGGCGGCTACGATACGCTGTACATGAACAACCAGCCGGGCTCCAACGAAGAAGGCTACCTTGCCGCGGCGAGGCTGCCAGTGCGCCTGATTCAACACTGCCGTATCGAGCCAGTGCTGAATGAACCTTTGGTGGCCCTGGTGAACCGCTATGCCACGCAGATCATTGCCGTATCCCACGGCGTTGAACGCGTTTTGCTTCAGCATGGCGTTAAGCCGGAGCTCTGTACGACGGTAAATAACGCGATTGATATCCATCAGAAAATGCCGGACCGCCGCGCAATGCGCCAACAGTTGGGGCTGGATGATGAAACGTTTATTTTTGGCAGTATCGGCTCGCTGATCCCGCGCAAAGCGAACCATCATACTCTCAGCGCATTAAGCGCATTTAGCCAGCGCAACCCGCAGGCTAAATGGAAGATGATCATTGTTGGCGAAGGCGTGGAACGCGGTGCGTTGCTTAATCAGGCAAAATCACTGGGGATTGCGGAACGGATCGTGTTTACCGGTTTTCAGAACCAGCCTTTTGACTACCTTTCCACTTTCGATGCCTTTATTCTGGCATCGCAAAGCGAGGGTCTACCGCGCGTTGTTCTGGAAGCCATGCTGTTAAAAATTCCCGTTATTGGATCCGCCGTGACTGGTACGGCCGAGCTTATCGAAGATCAGGTAACAGGATTATTGTTTCCGTGGAGTGATATCGGCCTGCTTTCATCACATCTGGAGCAGGTATGGGCAAGCGAAACGCTGCGCTCACAGCTGGTCACCAGAGCCTACGAAAACGTATGCCGTCATTACGCCATTGAGCATTACGTGGCTGGTGTTGAAGCCGTGCTAGAAACCCCTTCTTCAGAACGAGAGCGTCATGTTTAAATTTCTCAACTCCCGATACCGCCATATTACCGGCCGCCACAATATTCCTTATGCGACGCTTTCTCCGAATGAGAAACGTGTTGCGGTGGATTCCGTCGTCATTCCCTGTACAGGCGCGGATTACATTGAGGAAGCGCTGTTATCGGCAACCTTTGCCGAACGTTATGCGCCAGAGATAACGGAAATTGTCATTGTCAGCGATCAGCCGGCATCCGCATTTGGTCAGTTGCCCGCTAAAACGCGCGTCGTGACGCTCGATCTGCCGAAACGTGAAGAGCAATATCGCTACAAACAAATTTACCTGAGCCGCCTGATTAAGCTGAATGCGCCTTTGCAGGCCAAAGGAGAAGGTATTTTGATGATCGATTCCGATCTGAATTTACTCAAAATGCCTGAAATCCGTATGACGGATATGCATATATATTCCAGCTTCCGGCAGGGAAAAATGATTGCCAAGCTGGACGGCGCGCCCACAGAAAAGGTTCCTGCCTACTATAAAGAGACCGTGCGCCCGTATTTAGTGGATCACGTTAACGGCGCTTTTCTTGCGGCAACAAAAAAAACCTGGCGGCGTATTTGTCCGCTTTGGCTGACGTTGTTCCAGGATACCTGGGAACTGATGGACGATAGCCAGCCGCCAACCGATCAGCTGCCGCTCGCAGCGTTACTGGATTTGCTGGACCTAAAGACGATTAATTTGGGTGACTGGATGAACTGGCCGGTTTCCAAGAAAATCGGCGGTCAGGAAGCGGTTATTCCCAAAGAGGTTATTGGCGCCCATGGTGGTTTTCCGCTCTCCGAATGGCAAAAATATCTCGACTCGACAGATAATAAATTGCTTTTCAAAGGTCAGGACTATACGCGTAAAGTGCGCTACCTGACCGATCAAGAGAAGTTACAGAAATGACAAAGGGGCCGCGGCCCCTTTTATTGTTGAAATGTGCTTCACGGCTCTGGGCGGAGTGGCTGCCTTAAGTTGTTCTTTTCTCATGATCTTCCGTCGTTGCAGAGAATTTCTCTTCCTTGTGGGCATACCAGGCTTTGAAATATTTCATAAAGCTGTAGAGCGTGGCATACAGCCCGGTGGCAGCGCCCACTTTCCCTTCACGCCATGCGCCGCTAAACAGATACCATTTAAAAAAAGCCCCGATAGCGCTAATAATTCCCCGCAAAACAGAAGGCCGAATATCACGATATTTAACCAACCGCGAGGTGTAGCTATTTAGCTTATTAAACATCTCGTGCAGTGTATGAAACGTATCATGACGTACCCGGCCTGGTATTTTTTCGCAGGTCATCTCTCCGATGACCTGATCGTCAACCGGACGATCGTTAAAGCGTGCACGCTGGCGGTTAAATAAACGTACCGGAAAATCCGGTGAAGAAATGGGATAGAGCGTACGCACTTCTTTTCCCAACACATACCAGTAACGGGGCAGTTGCCACGCCCGCTCAGGCGTGGGTTCCTCACCCGCTTTTAATTTAAGGATATAGTTAACGACCTGCTCATCGAGTATTTCATCGCTGTCCATGCACAGAACCCAGTCGTGAGCGGCAATACTAATGGCATAGTTCATTTGCTGTCCGTGTATATCGAAGGGACGGTGATGAACATCTATTCCGTATTCCCGGCATATTTCCAGCGTTGCATCCGTACTACCGGAATCCACAACAACGAAATCATCTGCAATGATAATGAGCGGCGGCAAGACTTCCCGTAACAGGCGCGCCGAATTAAATGTCAGCAAACAGACCGATATTTTGAACATATCGCTCACCCGCAATGAAAGTTAAACCAATCATCAACAGCGTAGCCGAGTTAGCATTATCGACCAGGTGAAATGTTGCGGTTACACAGAATTGCGCGTCAGGAGGTGAACTTTGTTGTAAAAAAAGACGCCCGCAGGCGTCTTTTTTATTTATTCCCAGCTCAGAATCACCTTGCCGGATTGACCCGAGCGCATGGCATCGAAGCCCTGTTGGAAGTCGTCAACGCCGAAACGGTGAGTGATAATCGGTGAAAGATCCAGACCAGACTGAATCAACGCCGCCATCTTGTACCAGGTCTCAAACATTTCACGGCCGTAAATCCCTTTGATAAACAGTCCTTTGAAGATGACTTTGTTCCAGTCGATCGACATATCCGAAGGCGGAATACCGAGCATTGCGATGCGCCCGCCGTGGTTCATGGTATCGAGCATCGTACGGAATGCCGGTGGCGCGCCGGACATCTCGAGGCCCACATCGAACCCTTCGGTCATGCCCAGCTCTGCCATCACATCGGCCAGGCTCTCTTTGGCTACGTTCACGGCGCGGGTAACGCCCATTTTGCGAGCCAGTTCCAGGCGATACTCATTCACATCGGTGATCACCACATGGCGGGCGCCGACATGCTTCGCCACGGCCGCCGCCATGATGCCAATCGGACCGGCGCCGGAGACCAGCACATCTTCCCCCACCAGATCGAAAGAGAGCGCGGTATGCACGGCGTTGCCAAACGGATCAAAAATAGAGGCCAGATCGTCAGAGATATTGTCCGGAATTTTAAACGCGTTAAACGCCGGGATCACCAGATACTCAGCAAAACAACCCGGACGGTTTACGCCGACGCCAATGGTGTTGCGGCACAGATGCGTACGCCCGGCGCGGCAGTTACGGCAATGGCCGCAGGTAATATGACCTTCACCGGAGACGCGATCGCCAATCTTGAAGCCTTTCACTTCCTGACCGATCCCCACCACTTCGCCGACATATTCGTGGCCAACCACCATCGGCACGGGAATGGTTTTTTTCGACCAGTCATCCCAGTTGTAAATATGCACGTCGGTGCCGCAAATCGCGGTTTTACGAATTTTAATCAGCAGATCGTTATGGCCGACTTCCGGTTCCGGGACGTCGGTCATCCAGAGGCCTTCTTCCGCTTTCAGTTTGGATAACGCTTTCATGTCAGGCCCTCAGGCAATCACACCCAGTTGTTTACCAATGCGGATAAACGCCGCCACCGCACGTTCAATTTGCTCAGTGCTGTGCGCCGCAGACATCTGCGTGCGGATACGCGCCTGGCCTTTTGGCACCACCGGGTAGAAGAAACCGGTGACGTAAATGCCCTCTTTTTGCAGCTCGCGGGCAAAGTTTTGCGCCACGACGGCATCGCCCAACATCACCGGGATAATGGCGTGATCGGCGCCCGCCAGCGTAAAGCCTGCAGCGGTCATTTTTTCGCGGAACAGGCGAGCGTTGGCCCACAAACGGTCACGCAACTCCGCGCCGGATGCCAGCATCTCCAGCACTTTAATGGAGGCAGCAACAATCGCCGGCGCCAGCGAGTTGGAGAACAGATAAGGGCGGGAACGCTGACGCAGCCACTCCACCACCTCTTTGCGCGCGGCAGTGTAACCGCCGGATGCGCCGCCCAGCGCTTTGCCGAGCGTACCGGTGATGATGTCCACGCGCCCCATGACATCACAGTACTCGTGCGTACCGCGACCGTTCGCGCCGACAAAACCAACTGCGTGAGAGTCATCCACCATCACCAGCGCGTCATATTTATCTGCCAGATCGCAAACGCCTTTCAGATTCGCGATCACACCGTCCATTGAGAACACGCCATCGGTGGCAATCAGCACGTGGCGAGCGCCCGCTTCACGCGCCTCTTTCAGACGAGCTTCCAGCTCCTGCATATCGTTATTGGCATAGCGATAGCGCTTCGCTTTACACAAACGCACACCGTCGATGATCGATGCGTGGTTCAGCGCATCGGAAATAATGGCATCTTCCGCGCCGAGCAGCGTTTCAAACAGCCCGCCGTTGGCGTCGAAGCAGGAGGAGTAGAGAATGGAATCTTCCATGCCGAGAAACTCGGCCAGCTTCTGCTCCAGCACTTTGTGGCTGTCCTGAGTACCGCAAATAAAGCGTACCGACGCCATGCCGAAACCATGGCTGTCCATTCCCGCTTTCGCGGCGGCAATCAGTTCGGGATGGTTGGCCAGACCGAGGTAGTTATTGGCGCAGAAGTTAATGACGTGGCTACCATTCGCCACGGTGATATCAGCCTGTTGAGCCGACGTGATAATGCGTTCTTCTTTAAACAACCCTTCCGCCCTGGCGGTTTCCAGGTCATTCGTTAACTGTTGATAAAAATCCCCACGCATCGCAATTCTCCAGACTGGGCAAATTTCGGCACATCTTACCGAAAGCTATGCAGTGATACGAGATGACGCATCACCCATTATGTAATTTGTAGCATAAATCACGCATCGCTAAGCCCTTCTCTGGGGGAATGGCTGAAGGGGCGACAATGTGATGGTATGATAAGAATTATTAGTGTCTGAGATTGTCTCAACGCTCCACTTTTCAAAGGTACAGTTATGATCATCGTTACCGGCGGCGCGGGTTTTATCGGCAGTAACATTGTTAAAGCCCTGAATGATAAAGGCATCACTGATATTCTGGTGGTGGACAACCTGAAAGACGGCACCAAGTTTGTCAATCTGGTTGACCTGCACATCGCCGACTACATGGATAAAGAAGATTTCCTGATCCAGATTATGGCCGGGGAAGAGTTCGGCGACATTGACGCGGTATTCCACGAAGGTGCGTGCTCCTCCACGACAGAGTGGGACGGCAAGTACATGATGGATAACAACTATCAGTACTCTAAAGAGCTGCTGCATTACTGCCTGGAACGTGAAATCCCCTTCCTGTATGCCTCTTCCGCAGCCACGTACGGCGGTCGTACCTCCGACTTCATTGAATCCCGCGAGTATGAAAAACCGCTGAACGTTTACGGCTACTCAAAAATGCTGTTTGACGAATATGTGCGCAGCATTCTGCCGGAAGCGAATTCACCGGTTGTCGGTTTCCGCTATTTCAACGTTTATGGTCCGCGTGAAGGCCACAAAGGCAGCATGGCAAGCGTGGCTTTCCATCTCAATACCCAACTGAACAACGGTGAAAGCCCGAAACTGTTCGAAGGTAGCGATAACTTTAAGCGCGACTTCGTCTACGTTGGCGATGTGGCTGCCGTGAATCTGTGGTTCTGGGAAAACGGCGTTTCCGGTATTTATAACCTCGGCACTGGCCGCGCAGAATCTTTCCAGGCGGTTGCGGATGCGACGCTGGCTTACCATAAGAAAGGTTCTATTGAGTACATTCCGTTCCCCGAGAAACTGAAAGGCCGCTACCAGGCGTTTACCCAGGCGGATCTTACTAACCTGCGCAAAGCGGGCTATGACAAGCCATTTAAAACCGTTGCCGAAGGCGTCACCGAGTATATGGCCTGGCTGAACCGCGACGCGTAAGTATGAAAATTTTGGTCATTGGCCCGTCATGGGTGGGCGACATGATGATGTCGCAAAGTCTCTATCGCACGCTCAAAGCGCGCTTTCCCCAGGCGATAATCGATGTGATGGCACCCGCGTGGTGCCGTCCTCTTTTATCACGCATGCCGGAAGTCAACGAAGCGATCCCGATGCCATTGGGCCACGGCGCGCTGGAAATTGGCGAGCGCCGCAAGCTGGGCCATAGCCTGCGGGAAAAACGCTATGACCGGGCATACGTCCTGCCAAACTCCTTTAAATCGGCGCTGGTCCCCTTCTTTGCCAGAATCCCTCATCGTACCGGCTGGCGCGGCGAGATGCGTTATGGGCTGCTGAACGATGCGCGGGTACTGGATAAGCAAGCCTGGCCGCTGATGGTCGAACGCTACGTAGCGCTGGCCTATGACAAAGGCGTCATGGCCTCGGCGAAAGATCTGCCGCAGCCGCTACTGTGGCCGCAGTTGCAGGTCAATGACGGGGAAAAAACACAAGCCTGCGCCGCATTTGCCATCTCAGCAGAGCGCCCGATGATTGGCTTCTGCCCCGGCGCGGAGTTCGGCCCGGCCAAGCGCTGGCCGCACTATCACTATGCGGAACTGGCAAAGCAGTTGATTGACGAAGGTTATCAGGTGGTGCTGTTCGGTTCCGCGAAAGACCATGAAGCTGGCAACGAGATCCTCGTCGCGCTGAATGTCGAGCAACAAGCCTGGTGCCGCAATCTGGCCGGGGAAACCCAGCTGGAACAAGCCGTGGTGTTGATCGCCGCCTGCAAAGCGGTCGTCTCCAACGACTCCGGTTTGATGCACGTCGCCGCCGCGCTCAACCGTCCGCTGGTGGCGCTGTACGGCCCAAGCAGCCCGGATTTTACCCCGCCGCTGTCGCATAAAGCGCGCGTCATCCGTTTGATTTCCGGCTATCACAAAGTGCGTAAAGGCGATGCTGCCGAAGGCTATCACCAGAGCCTGATCGATATTACGCCGCAACGCGTACTGGAAGAGTTAAATGCATTGCTGCTGGATGCGGAAGGATAACCGATGCGGGTATTGATCGTGAAAACCTCCTCAATGGGCGATGTGCTGCATACCTTGCCCGCGCTGACAGATGCCATGCAGGCGATTCCTGGGGTCCGCTTTGACTGGGTGGTCGAAGAGGGATTTGCCCAGATCCCCTCCTGGCATGCCGCCGTTGATCGCGTTATTCCGGTGGCAATCCGCCGCTGGCGTAAAGCCTGGTTTTCCGCGCCCATTGTGGCAGAGCGCAAAGCCTTCCGCGAAGCCGTGCAGGCCGAACGTTACGATGCCATTATTGATGCGCAGGGCCTGGTGAAAAGCGCCGCGCTGGTTACCCGGCTGGCGCGCGGAGTAAAACACGGGCTGGACTGGAGCAGCGCCCGCGAGCCGCTGGCAAGCCTGTTTTACAATCTTCGCCACCACATCGCAAAACAGCAACATGCGGTGGAACGTATCCGCGAGCTGTTTGCAAAAAGCCTCGGTTACGCAAAACCGCAAACCCAGGGCGATTATGCGATTGCGCGCCATTTTGCCGTTGCCGATACGGCGCATCCGCCGTACGCCATCTTTTTGCACGCCACCACCCGCGATGATAAACACTGGCCGGAAAGCCGCTGGCGTGAACTGCTCGAATTAATGCAACCAACCGGCATCCATATTAAACTCCCATGGGGTGCGGAACATGAACGCCAACGAGCGGAACGCATGGCTGCGGGCTTTGATCATGTTGAAGTTTTGCCTAAACTTTCGCTGGCGCAGGTTGCGGCGCAACTTGCCGGCGCGCAGACTGTCGTTTCCGTCGATACGGGGCTGAGCCATTTAACGGCTGCGCTCGATCGCCCCAATATCACGCTGTTTGGCCCAACCGATCCGGGGCTAATTGGCGGATACGGCAAAAATCAGCATCAGGTGGTAAGCCCAACCGGGCGGATGGGAGATATAACAGCGGATGAGATTTTCACGTTTCTTCAGAACCACCAGCCACTGCGCGACAGAGATGCCTAATCAATGAGTTATATTTTTCTGCTGATTTTATTACTGCCGGTGAAAATCATCCGCAAGTTATTCCGTAAGAAAACCGGGCGCAATCTGGTCATTCAAACGGCTAAAATCGGCGATTTTATTAACGTGACACCCTTACTGGCGTACCTGCAGAAAAGTGACGTACTGATGAGCCGAAGCGTCAGCATGCTGGCACAGCATGATGAGACCATTGAAACGGCTTTTTTTATTGAGCAGCGCAAACGCAATCTGTGGCAAAAACTCAGTTTCGCCTGTCATATCATGAACCGCTACGACAATGTTTATCTGCTGCAACCGAATAGCGCAAACCTGTTCTTTGCCGCTGTTTGTAATGCCAGTAATAAGCAGTTTCTCAGTACTTACGCGCGCAAGTGGTATCACGGGGTCTTCTATGCAACGGCAGATGGTATCGTCGATCATGGAAAAAAGACGTTGTCCGTAACCAATTATCTGCAGCTGGCTGACCGTTCACTGTCCTGGGAGATGTCTCCCAAGCATGCGACAAAACCGCTCTTCAGGCCTGCCGTCTATCCGGAGATCCTCGATAAACCCGGCGTCATTCGTATCGGTATCAGTATTTCCGCAGGTAACAAAGCCAAAACGGTTCCGCCGGTTATCTGGAAACGGATTGTTGATTGCCTGGCAACGCTACCCTGCGTGTTTTACGTGTTTGGAACGCCGAATGAGCAGTCGTGGATGGATGACATTACCGCAGCCTACGGCAACTTCCCCAATTTCGTTAATATGATAGGTAAAGTCTCACTTGAAGAATTGCCCTGGGCTATATCCAAAATGGACTGCTATATCGCTTCGGATTCGGGGAATATTTATATCGCCGATGCGGTTAATGTTCCGGTCGTTATGCTATTCGGGCCGTGTTGCCATTACGAACAACGCCCCTTAGGCAAGACACTTTTGATTGGTGATGACAAGAATATTTGCTCTTATGTTTTTGAAACACAATATTATTTTTCGCAAGATCGTGAGGAATTATTTGCCGTTACCGATACCTCGCTTGATCAGATTGAACAATTCATTCGTGAATTACCCAAAGCCAGCGCATTACTAAATGTTAGCGACGCACAAGGTAACTGATTCTATGGCTTTTCTTAGCGTCATCATCGCAGCACATAACGCTGAAAAAACACTTACCGCGACCCTTGAAAGCCTGCTGGCAGCAATCGATACCTGCGCTCAAGAGCTCGAAATTATTATTTTTAACGACAGCTCAGAAGATGCAACGCAAACCATTATTGATGCGTGGAAGGATAAATTACCGCACGTTATTAGCCGTCAGGTAAACTACCGCAATGTCGGCCAGGTTCGTAATAGTGCCGTTTCTCTGGCCTCGGGTGAATACATCACAATGCTCGATAGTGATGACCAGCTAAAACCCAATAGTCTGCGTGATGCAGTAAATTTCCTCAAAGCACAGCAGCCAGATATGCTGTTGACACGTTTGCTTGAGATCCGCGATACCAGCAAAATTTCCACCTCGTGGCAGGGTTTTAATCCGATACCGTTATCAACACATGATGCTGTGCGACGTTTTCTACTCCATAAGGATTTTCAGGCGCATCTTATTGGGCAGTTTATCCGTCGGGAGCTCTATAACAGTAATCCCATTCCTTCAATGATTTGTTACGAAGATTTTGCTGTATTTCCCGGGATGTTGATGCAGGCTAAAAAAATATTTTATCAGCGCCAGGGATATTATTATTACATTAAACGTAACGACAGCCTCTCCAGTACCCTGAGCGCCAGCAAAATTGCGCCGCTTATTGAGTGTACGTTACAGATGGAAAAAACCTTTCCACGGAAATTCCGGCACCTGGTTAATTGCCACTGGTTTGATATTTACAGCAATCATAAGAAATATCTTACTGATAAACAGTTGCTCATAGTCAGGCAGCGCGTCAGTGAGCTTTATTCGCTTTCATTTTATCTGTCCAGCGATGTTCGTTTCAGCTATAAAAAAAGGGTCATTGAGGCACTATGGAAAAAGTAAGATTACGGCTTTATCTGTTAACACTTGTTTTAGCATTTGCCTCGGTGGCACTTGCCCTTGTCAATTCAGGCATGCAGAGACAATGCTTTTATATTGCCGTATACGCCAGTATTATTGGCTTACTTTTTGAGTACAAACGAATTTCCCTTCGTCCTTTTAGTATCGCACTGCCAATTTTACTTATCGGCGTGTTAAATCTGGCGTGGTACTTCATTTATGAATACCAGACGGAAGGCATTAACAGATATAGCGACTACCTTGGCGCCAGCAAGAAGCTGATGCTGGCAAGCTTGTTAGTTTTCTATATTGATCGATTTAAGTACTACGTAACCAAAGAGAACTTCCAGAAATATTTCCTGATCGCCACAGCTACGGGTTATACGCTGGCAACGGCTTACGGCCTGTGGCAAGCCTCACAGGGCGTGGATCGCGTTATGATGGCAATTAATCGCGCGACCGTGTCCGCCTATGTGTATTCCGTTCTTTCGTTGGCCTTCGTTTATAGCCTCTATTTGCAGCAAAGTGTAAAACTCTACGTGCTGGCTGGCGTCACTATTTTGCTTTCCTGGTTCATTATTCTACTGACCGGTACGCGAGCGGCTATGGGGCTGTATTTAATTCTGGCCATTGTGCTGACACTTTACCATTTCCGTAAATTCCATCTTAAATCCATGGTGATTTTTTGCTGCATCGTGGCAGGTATTTTTCTCGTAAGCTATAAGCCGCTGATTGAGCCTAAGATTGCACAAACGCAATCGGAGATTGAGGATTATCAGAAAGGTCAGGATAGTACTTCACTCGGCGCTCGCTTCTCCATGTGGATTATTGGCGTACAAAACGGCCTTGCACACCCATTAGGGCAGTCCATCGAGAGCCGTGAAATCTGGTCGCAAAATTATGTCAACGATGGGCATCCGCATCTTGCGGCCTCACTTGAATACATCAGGATTCATTTGCACAATGAATTTATCGAGAAGTATTCGCTTCAGGGTATCCCGGGGCTGCTGCTGCTCTTATTCTTCTTTATTTCGGTGATTTCTTACGCCATCCGCAATAATAACGGACTGCTGCTGGTGACAGTGCTGCTTTTACTACTGTACGGAATGACTGACGTCATACTTCTGAGTTCCGAGGCGGTGCTATTCTTTATGGCCATCTTTGCGCTGGCCACATCCTTTTCGCGAAGGGAAGCGTGACGATAAAAAAATGCCCGATAAATCGGGCATTTTTTATTTCTGCTGCTGATAAAACCCGGCCAGCGTCATACCCTGTGTTCTGGTAGCCAGCCACTCAAACAGCTCTTCAAGATCCCGGTACAGCCCCTCAATCGCGGCCTCATCCTTAAAGGTTGGGCTGCCACCCGGCATAAATTCCGATGAATGCAGCATAAACTCGACGTATCCATTCCCTTGCGCCAGACATTTTTGCGCAACATCAATCATCTGTGCTGTATTTCCGCCGGAAGGGCGTAACCAGTTCACCGAAGGCGAACGGTATTTACCGCGCAACCGATCGTAGCTCTGCTTAATCACGTTGAGCCACGCGGGATGCTTATATTGAATACTCATCGGAACCTCAAGCAGTGAACTGGTTCCGGGCTTAGAAATATCATCAACATCAATGAAATAGGCATGCTGCGGGAAATGCTGGTAATCCGTACCGCCAGAACCCTGCGGCGCGCCTTTCGCATTACGCCAGTTAACACGAGGTGTAACCGAACAGTCTACCTGGTAGCCCAGTTCGATAAGCAATTTCGCGTAGCGGCTGTCGAACGCCCAGCGTCCGGCGCGATGGCTCAACATTTTGGTGCTGAATGTATCCTCAAGTAACTGCGTCATAAAACAGACTTTTTCACGCAATACTGCCGAGGGATACTCAATCAGATAGGGCTGCCAGCGCCAGTCATCGCCCGTTAAATCATGATCCGGGGGGCTATTCCATGCATGCAGGTGCATCCCAACCTCCCCTTCCCCCCGGGCGATGACGTCTTTCGCGAACTCAACAAACGCTGGATCGGTTGCCATTTCATAATTGGTTAGCCAGACAGGTTTAAACCCGAAACGCTCACACAATGATTGAAAACGTGCCAGATACCGCGCGTTCTCCGTTTTGATCTCGCGGCGATTTTGCCAGAGGTTATCACCCTCTGTATCAATCGTGATGATAAACGCCGGTTTATCCATATTTAGCCCAGGTAAAATAAAGGTCAGCGCTATGTTACGCACTCTCATCACAATGAGTAAACCCTTAGAGATAAAATCCTGACGGCATGGAGAAAGAGTGCAAGACAACAGCAGGTCTATTAGAATTGCAGGCAGGTTGTTGCCGATAAGACGATGATGAATAACATACTGAATACGCCTGATTTACGCATTTTATTGATTAAACTTCGTCATCATGGCGACATGTTGCTGACCACTCCGGTGATAAACTCGCTTCGCCGGGGCTTGCCGGATGCACAGATTGATGTCCTGCTGTACGAAGAAACACGCGATATGCTGGCAGCGCACCCGGCGATTAATACGATTTACGGTATCGATCGCAAATGGAAGCAACTTGGTACGCTCAAACATTTGCAAAAAGAGTGGCAGTTACTGTGCGCACTCAGGGCCCGCCAATATCATCTGGTGATAAACCTTGCCGATCAATGGCGCAGCGCTATCGTTACTCGCTTTACCGGCGCACCGGTTCGTCTCGGCTTCGGCTTCAATAAACGTAAAAACGCCTTTTGGCGCTTTTGTCATACCGAACTGGTTTCCGTTGCAAACCACAATGCGCTGCACACCGTTGAGCAGAATTTATCTATTCTTTCTCCTTTATCGGTTCCTCCCGTCTCAACGGTGACGATGAGTTACAGCGCGGATGACTGGAATTTCGCCCGGCAACAGCTGACAGCACAAGGCGTCAGCGATCGCTATATCGTTATTCAGCCAACATCACGCTGGTTCTTCAAGTGCTGGGATGAAAACAAAATGGCGCAAACTATCACGGCGCTGCGACAGGAAGGCCATACCATTGTGTTGACGGCCGGACCGGATAAAAAAGAGCTGTCGATGGTCGACAGGATCCTCAGCGCATCGCCGCAGGACGGCGTTATCTCGCTGGCAGGCCAGCTCTCGCTGCGCCAGCTTGCGTCGCTTATCGACCATGCCGATCTGTTTATTGGTGTTGATTCTGTACCCATGCACATGGCCGCAGCGTTGCAAACACCCTGCGTTGCGCTTTTCGGCCCGTCAAAACTCACTTTCTGGTCGCCCTGGCAAGTTAATGGCGAAGTTATCTGGGCGGGTAATTTTGGGCCACTCCCCGACCCTGACGCCGTTGATACTAAAACCAGTGAACGTTATCTCGACGCTATCCCCGTTGATGCGGTTGTCGATGCAGCGAAGAGGTATCTGGCATGAAACGTCATCGGCTGGCTATTGTTCGTCAAAAATATCGTCCTGATGGCGGTGCGGAGCGCTTTGTTTCCCGTGCGCTCATGGCGCTTGGTAATCAGGATCTGGAATTAAACGTCATCACCCGCGAATGGCAAGGGGAGCGCCAGGACGACTGGCACATTCATATTTGCAATCCCGCCAAATGGGGACGTATTAGCCGGGAACGGGGCTTTGCTAACGCTGCGCGCGCGCTATGGCAGGAGCAGCAATTTGATATCGTTCAGAGTCACGAGCGTATTGCGGGTTGCGATATCTATCGCGCCGGCGACGGCGTGCATCAACGTTGGCTCCGGCAGCGTTCGCGTATTCTTCCCGGTTGGCGTGCAAAAATGCTGATGCATGACCGCTATCACCGCTATGTTATGCGCGCCGAACGCGAAATGTATCAGTCGCCAGAGCTGAAAGCAGTCATCTGCAATGCGGAGATGATTAAGCGAGAAATCATCGAAGACTTTTCCGTTGACGCAAAAAAGATTCACGTCATTTATAATTCAATAGATTCCAGCCGTTTCATTCCGGCTGAGAGCGCGCAGCGTGCAGCGTTGCGCCAGCAGTATGGGCTTCCTGCTGCTGCAACTGTTTTTTGCTTTGTTGGCTCGGGTTTTGAACGAAAAGGCCTCGCTGCGGCGATTGAGGCGATAGCAGGAACTACGGCTTATCTGATTGTCATAGGCCAGGATAAAGCAGAAAAGCGTTATCAGGCGCTTGCCCAGTCACTGGGCTGTAAAGAACAGATCCGGTTTATGGGTATGCAAAAAGAGACGCTGCCTTTTTATCAACTTTCCGATGGCCTGTTGCTACCAACGTTGTATGATCCTTTCCCAAACGTCATTCTGGAAGCGATGGCATGCGGTTTACCCGTCATCACTTCGGATAGCTGCGGTGGAGCGGAATTTATAGAGCAAGGAAGTAATGGTTTCTTCTGTGATGCCCTTGATATCGGCAAGTTAAGAGAGGCTGTGATGGCCATTCCATCACTGGAAAAGAGTAATGACATGGGCAGGAAAGCCCGCGATAAGGTTAAGGACTCAACCCCAGGAAAGCTGTCAAGCCAGCTAATTTCGCTTTATCAAAATATTCTGGATTAATATGCGCATCCTGATGATTATTGATGGCTTACCCGGTGGAGGCGCAGAAAAAACCGTCCTCACGCTCTCCAGCGGCTTAGTGGAAATGGGACACCAGGTCTCGCTTTTCTCACTGCGTAAAGTGTGCGATTACCCCATTCCCGAAGGTGTGGATTTCCAGGTAATTCAGGATAAATGCAAAAAACCCTGGCGCAAGCTGACAGAGATCCCGCGTCGGGCAAAGCTGTTAGATGAAGCGATTACTACGGCAGAACGTAGCGGAAAGTTTGATATTGTTTTTTCCCATCTGCATAAAACCGACCGTATTGTTGCCCACAGCCGCGCGCTTGATCGCGACAAAGTCTGGTTTTGTATTCACGGCATGTTCTCATTTTCTTATCTTTGCCACCGCCGTGGATTTTCCCGCTGGTTTAAGCATCTGAAGATTCGGCACACCTACGAAAACCGCAATGTGGTGGCCGTCTCGTCAGCCGTGCTGCACGATCTTTCCGACACGCTGGCAATCCCTCTGCGTCGCAGCGCAGTTATCCATAACCCCTTCGATATTGAAGCTATCCAGCAACTGGCCGAACAGCCGTTTGAAATGCAGGGGCAGGATTACCTGATTCACGTTGGGCGTTTCCACGAACACAAAAGGCACGACCGCTTGCTGCGCGCTTATGCGCTTAGCAAAATCGAGGCGCCTTTAGTGATGATGGGTAACGGCTCAGATGCAAAAATCGCCCAGTTAAAGGCGCTTGCAGGCAGTCTTGGAATCGCTGACAGGGTTGTGTTTCGTTCATTTGTACCTAACCCCTATCCCTGGATCAAGGGTGCTCGCCTCTTAGTGTTAAGCTCGGACTGCGAAGGATTTGGTAATGTTCTGGTCGAGGCGATTATCTGCCAGACGCCACCGGTGAGCACTAACTGCCCGGGTGGGCCGGCGGAGATTTTGACAGGGCCACTTGCTCGCGGCCTTAGCGGCCTGAGCGACGAGTCGCTGGCAAAAACGTTATCCGATATGTATGCCAATAATTCCCAGGGAATAGATGGCGAGAAAATTTCATCTTACGGTATCAACGCGATTTGCCAGCAGTATCTTGCTCTGGCGGAAAATAATAAGTAATCAGGTTTCTTATGCAAATTTCAGCGCCTATGTTAAGCGTGGTGGTTGCCGTCTATAACGGCGAAGCGTTCCTCGACCAGTTTTTCACTTGCCTCGTCGCACAAAAAATCGACAGCATGGAAGTGATCATTGTCAATGATGGTTCTACGGATGGATCGATGCAGATCGTGGAACAATGGCGCGATCGACTACCGCAGTTACAGGTTATTGAGCAAGAAAACCAGGGTGTATCGGTTGCCCGCAATTCCGGGCTTGCCTGCGCAAAGGGAAAATACATCTCTTTTCCGGACATTGATGACGTTTTCAAACCCGGTATGTATCAGCGCCTGCTTGACATGGCCAACACAGGGAATCTGGATGTTGCGACCTGTAACGGTAACTATGTCTGGGAAAACGACAAAAAACCCACCCGTCCGATTTTTCCGCCTGAAAAGTTACAGTCAACGGGCGTCATGACCGGCCCGGCATGGCTTAAACAGGCCCTGGATTCGCGTAAATTCCTGCATGTCACCTGGCTGAATATCTATCGCCACGATTTCATTCTTCAGAATAACTTTCATTTCGAACCGGGTCTTCGCCACCAGGATATTCCCTGGACAACGGAAGTTCTGCTCGCTGCCGAGCGCGTGCAATATACCAGCGAGCAATTTTACGATTACTACATCCACTCAGCGTCTGTTTCGCACATGCCGGACACTGACGACACGCTGATTCGCTCGGCGCGCCACTACATGAAAATCCTGCAAATGCTGGACGCAATTAACCAGCGCTATGCGGATAAAGTGAAAAATATACCGGCATGTTACTGGCAGATAGCCAAAGAAGGGCTCGGCATCATCCATACCTTTGATAACATGAAGGATGAAAGCAAGAAGGCGATGATCATTCGCGAGTTTTTCGAAAAAGGCATCTGGAAGCTCATCTGGAAAAGTGCAAAAAGTCCACGTTTGCGCTGGCGCCTTGGCCGCCGCTACTTCCGTCTCAAAAGGTATCTGGCATAAGGTATAGCTTTAGCTGCCCTAAATGCTTAGAATTTGCCCGCCGAATCTTAAAAAAACGGATAGTCGCTTGGAATTGTTGTATACCACCCTGCTTTACTTAATACAGCCTCTGGTGTGGTTGCGATTATTACTTCGCAGCCGCAAAGCCCCTGCTTACCGTAAGCGCTGGGCTGAACGCTATGGATTTTGTCGTAACAAAGTGAAGCCGGACGGTATTTTGCTGCATTCCGTCTCCGTAGGCGAAACCCTGGCGGCGATCCCGCTGGTACGTGCGCTGCGCCATCGCTACCCTGCATTACCGATCACCGTCACCACCATGACACCAACCGGCTCGGAACGCGTGATGTCCGCGTTTGGTAAAGACGTTCATCACGTTTATTTGCCCTACGATCTGCCGTGCGCCATGAACCGTTTCCTGAATACCGTGCGCCCGAAGCTGGTGATCGTAATGGAGACCGAGCTATGGCCGAATATGATTTCCGCCCTTCGTGCCCGGAAAATTCCGCTGGTAATTGCTAACGCGCGCCTTTCCGAGCGCTCGGCGAAAGGCTATTCCCGGTTGGGTAAAGCGATGCGTCGTTTGCTCAGCAAAATCACCTTAATTGCCGCGCAAAACCAGGAAGATGGCGACCGTTTCCTGCAACTGGGCCTGAAACGTAATCAGCTTACCGTCACCGGTAGCCTGAAGTTCGATATTTCTGTGACGCCGGAACTTGCCGCGCGCGCCGTGACGCTGCGCCGCCAGTGGGCGCCGCGCCGTAAAGTATGGATTGCCACCAGTACGCATGAAGGTGAAGAAACCATCATTTTACAGGCGCACCGCAAGCTGCTGGAAACCTTCCCCGATTTGCTGCTGATCCTGGTTCCTCGCCATCCTGAGCGTTTTCCGGATGCGCGCAACATGACGCAAAAAGCCGGGTTCAGCTACATCCTGCGCAGCTCGGGCGAGATCCCGTCCGGCAGCACCCAGGTGGTCATTGGCGATACCATGGGCGAACTGATGCTGCTGTACGGCATTGCCGACCTTGCTTTCGTCGGCGGCAGCCTGGTTGAACGCGGCGGTCATAATCCTCTGGAACCCGCTGCCCATGCCATTCCTGTGCTGATGGGGCCGTATACCTTTAACTTCAAAGACATTTGCGCACGTTTGCAGGAAGCGGAAGGGCTGATCACTGTGACCGATGCCGATTCGCTGGTGAAAGAAGTTTCCACACTGCTGACGGATGAAGACTACCGTTTATGGTACGGTCGCCATGCCGTTGAGGTTCTGCACCAGAACCAGGGCGCGCTGGCGCGTCTGCTGCAACTCCTGCAACCGTATTTGCCTCAGCGGAGCCATTAATGTCCAGACGTTTGTCGGTGGTGATGATCGCCAAAGATGCGGCGGATCTGCTGCCCGATTGCCTTGCGTCCATAGCCTGGGCGGATGAAATCGTGCTGCTGGATTCCGGCAGCAGCGATGATACCCCCGGCATTGCCAGCCGCGCCGGTGCTAAAGTCTTCAGCCATACCGACTGGCAGGGTTATGGTATTCAGCGTCAAATTGCCCAGCGTTATGCCAGCGGCGACTATATTCTGATGATTGATACCGACGAGCGCGTAACCCCTGAGCTGGCAGAACAACTGCGTCAGGCGCTGGCTGCGCCGCAGCCCGGCGCGGTTTATAGCATTGCTCGTCGCAATTATTTTCTCGGGCGTTTTATGCGCCACAGCGGCTGGTATCCGGATCGCGTCACGCGCCTGTACGAACGCGAACGTTACCAGTACAACAATAACCGCGTTCATGAGTCACTCGATGCGCCACAGGCGCAGACTATCGCCCTGAGCGGTGATTTACTGCATCTGACCTGCCGTGATTTCGCCAGTTTCCAGCGCAAGCAGCTCAATTACGCCACGGCGTGGGCGCAGGAACGTCATCAGCATGGGAAAAAAACCTCGCTGCCGGGGATTTTCGCTCATACTTTGGGCGCATTCGCAAAAACGTTGCTGCTGCGCGGCGGCGTGCTCGATGGCAAACAGGGCTGGCTACTGGCGGTGGTTAACGCGCAGTATACGTTTAATAAATACACCGAGCTGTGGGCGCTGAACCACGGTTATTCAGAGAAAGAATAAGCGATGAGTACAAAAGCGATTTATCCCGGTACTTTCGATCCGATCACCAATGGCCACATCGATATCGTGACCCGCGCTGCGACCATGTTTACTGAGGTTGTACTGGCCATTGCCGCCAGCCCAAGTAAGAAGCCGATGTTCAACCTTGAAGAACGCGTAGCGCTGGCGCAATCGGCAACAGCACATTTATCAAATGTGACAGTGGTGGGATTCAGTGATTTGATGGCGAACTTTGCCCGCGCGCAGCAGGCAAATATTCTGATCCGCGGTCTGCGTGCCGTCGCAGATTTCGAGTACGAAATGCAACTGGCGCATATGAACCGCCATCTGATGCCGGAACTGGAAAGCGTGTTTCTGATGCCGTCGAAAGAGTGGTCGTTTATCTCTTCATCGCTGGTGAAAGAAGTGGCGCGCCATCAGGGCGATGTCGCTCACTTCCTGCCGCCGAACGTGCATCAAGCGTTGCTGGAGAAGCTTAGTGCCTGATGGCGCTTCGCTTATCAGACCTGCAACACCGCTGTGCCTGACCGCTATTTAGCAAAGCACAACAGCATCCCGCAGCCGCCATCCAGCAAAAATGCGCTTATTTCTGGCAGCGGCGACAGTAAAACGTTGAGCGCTGTGCGTGCTTCGCGGCCATAATCGGCGTACCGCAGACGCGACAAGGTTCCCCTTCCCGCCCGTACACCTGTAACTCCTGCGCAAAATAGCCGGGTTTCCCGTCGCTTTGCAGGAAATCTTTCAGCGTGGTTCCGCCCTGTTCAATGGATCGCAACAGCACGGCTTTGATCACCCTCACCAGGATTTCACACTCCTGGCGCGACAGCGAAGAGGCCAGGCGATCGGGATGGATCCCGGCGGCGAACAGCGATTCGCTGGCGTAGATGTTTCCTACGCCGACCACCAGCTTGTTATCCATCAGCCAGGGTTTGATGGCCGTCTTTTTCTTCGCGCACTTCTGCTGCAAATAATCGGTATTAAAGGCTTCGCTTAACGGTTCAGGGCCAAGGTGTGCCAGCACATTGTGGCCTTCCAGCTCTTTGGTCCACAGCCATGCGCCAAAGCGGCGAGGATCGGTGTAGCGCAGCACTTTGCCGTTGCTCATCACCAGATCAACATGGTCATGCTTTTCAGCCGGAAGCTCATGGGGAAGGATGCGTAAGCTGCCGGACATACCCAGATGGATGATGATCCAGCCATCCGGCAGCTCCAGCAGCAGATATTTCGCGCGGCGCTGAACACTCAGCACCGGTTTATCGCTCAGGGCGTGGATCTCATCGGAAACCGGCCAGCGTAATCGCCCGTTGCGTACCACCGCATGAAGAATGGTTTCGCCAACCAGGTGCGGTTCGATACCCCGGCGGCTGGTTTCTACTTCGGGTAATTCAGGCATCTCATCTCCGGCTTGCGGGTTATCAGAAATGCAAAAACCCCGACAGTGCGGGGTTTTTGTGCAAGAAAACTAAAATTATTTGATTTTAGCTTCTTTGTACAGCACGTGCTGACGGACAACTGGATCGAATTTTTTCAGTTCCAGTTTTTCCGGCTTAGTACGTTTGTTCTTCGTGGTGGTGTAGAAGTGACCAGTACCAGCGGAAGAAACCAGCTTGATTTTCTCACGAATACCTTTAGCCATGATTTATATCCTCTAAGTACTTAGTACTTTTCGCCACGGGCACGCAGTTCAAACAGAACTGTATCGATGCCTTTCTTATCAATTACACGCATACCTTTAGCAGATACACGCAGGGTGACAAAACGCTTCTCGCTCTCAACCCAGAAACGGTGAGAGTGCAGGTTCGGCAGGAAACGGCGTTTAGTCGCGTTCAGTGCGTGGGAACGGTTGTTACCGGTCACCGGACGCTTGCCAGTAACTTGGCAGACTCGGGACATGTCTATTCTCCAAAAATCAAATTAGCTCGAGCTTCGTATGGGGTATCGGCGCCTCGTCAGGCTTTACAGCCCGGTCATCGCAGTTCTACACGTCATCTTTCCGGCTGCCTCTGTGTTGGCTGCGCTCGCTTATCCAGGTCACGTACTTATACGCTCACGGGGATTCACTCTCTTGCCGCCCTGATGCAACTTGAATGATTTAGTGTCTAAGTGAACTCTCGATTGCCAGGCCCAAATGCCAAACCCGAGATTCTCAAAGGTGGCGTAGTATACGCTGAGTCGGCGGTGTGCTCAAGTCCCGAACAGACAAAGATCCCGATGGATCGCCTAAAATGGCTTAAATCCAGCCGCGTTCTGCAAACGAAACGCACTCTCCGCGACCAACAACCAAGTGATCAAGCACACGGATGCCCATGAACTGGCAGCATTTTATCACTCGCTCAGTGATTTGCTTATCCGCCTTGCTTGGCTCAGCGTTACCTGAAGGGTGATTATGCGCGAGGATCACAGCGGCTGCATTCACTTTTAACGCTTCACGCAGAATTTCCCGCGGATGCACTTCGACATGGTTAATGGTGCCGCTAAACAACCGGCAGTGCTTCAGTATCCGGTTCTGGTTATCCATCAGGATCACCATAAAGATCTCGCGCTCTTCTCCCGCTAGCTGACTCTGCAGGAATTCACGCGTCATATCAGGACTTAGCAGCGAGTTCTCTTCCAGCAGGCGCGCATTATAGTAACGACGCGCCAGCTCGCCGATGCCTCTTAACTGCGCATATTTCGCCACGCCGATTCCGTGTACATCCTGAAAATCTTCCAGCTCGGAAGAGAGCAATGTATAAAGCGAACCAAATTGCTTCAGCAGTTCGCGGGCAACGGTTAATACACACTTTCCTCGCGTTCCGGTGCGCAGAAAAAGCGCTAATAATTCCACATCCGATAGTGCCTCAATGCCGTACTGCAGCATCTTTTCGCGCGGCTTCTGGGGTGTCAAAACAATGTCCATATTACCTCCTCCCGATCCCACATTTATGTTGCCATTTCACGCCCCCCTCTTTCGACAACCAATTTCAAAGCCTGCGTAGCGCCTCGCAAAGTGCTCTGCGGGCAAAAGCACGACAACATCAGGATTGTGATAAAATGCCCAGCTTCTGGTGAAATCCAACAGGAAAGAATCATGATCAGTCTGGCGGGTAAAAAAATTGTCCTCGGCGTAAGCGGCGGTATTGCGGCTTACAAAACGCCTGAGCTGGTGCGCCGTCTGCGCGATCGCGGCGCGGAAGTTCGCGTGGTAATGACCGAAGGCGCCAAAGCCTTCATTACTCCGCTGAGCCTGCAAGCCGTTTCCGGGAATCCGGTTTCCGACAGCCTGCTCGATCCCGCTGCCGAAGCGGCAATGGGCCATATCGAGCTGGGTAAATGGGCCGACCTGGTGATTCTGGCGCCCGCCACCGCCGATTTGATTGCCCGCGTCGCCGCCGGAATGGCCAACGACCTGGTTTCCACGATTTGCCTCGCCACCCCTTCGCCTGTCGCGGTAGTACCAGCGATGAACCAGCAAATGTATCGTGCCGCAGCAACCCAGCATAATTTGCAGGTGCTGGCCTCACGCGGTCTGCTGCTGTGGGGGCCGGACAGCGGTAGTCAGGCCTGTGGCGATGTCGGCCCTGGCCGCATGCTGGATCCGCTGACGATCGTCGATATGGCAGCCGCGTATTTTTCGCCTGTCAAAGATCTGCAACATCTGAACATCATGATTACCGCCGGCCCGACCCGTGAGCCGTTAGATCCTGTGCGTTACATTACTAATCTCAGTTCCGGTAAGATGGGCTTCGCCATTGCCGCCGCCGCCGTCAGCCGCGGAGCGAACGTCACGCTGGTTGCAGGCCCGGTCACGCTACCGACACCTGCGCTGGTGCAACGCATAGATGTCACCACCGCGCTGGAGATGGAAGCAGCCGTGCAGCGTAGTGCGCAGCAGCAGCACATTTTTATCGGCTGTGCCGCCGTCGCGGATTACCGCGCGGCCAGTGTGGCGGAAGAGAAAATTAAAAAACAAGGCGATGAAATCACGATAAAAATGGTAAAAAACCCGGATATCGTCGCTGGTGTAGCCGCACTTTCTGCCCATCGCCCCTTTGTCGTGGGGTTTGCCGCCGAAACAAATAATGTGGAAGAATATGCCCGGCAGAAACGCGCCCGCAAAAACCTTGACCTGATTTGCGCTAACGATGTTTCACAATCAGATCAAGGCTTTAATAGCGACAACAACGCATTACATCTTTTCTGGCAGGAGGGCGACAAACGTCTGCCGCTGGAACGCAAAGAACTTCTGGGACACCAATTACTGGACGAGATAGTTACCCGTTATGATGAAAAAAATCGACGTTAAGATTCTGGACCCGCGTGTCGGCAAGCAATTTCCGCTACCGACTTATGCCACCTCCGGTTCCGCCGGACTTGACCTGCGCGCCTGTCTCGACGACGCCGTAGAGCTGGCGCCAGGCGCAACAACGTTGCTGCCAACCGGTCTGGCAATCCATATTGCCGATCCGTCGCTCGCTGCGGTTATTCTGCCGCGTTCAGGGCTGGGCCATAAGCATGGCGTGGTGCTGGGTAATCTGGTTGGTCTGATTGACTCGGATTATCAGGGGCAACTGATGGTTTCCGTCTGGAACCGCGGCCAGGACAGCTTCACTATCGTTCCGGGCGAACGCATCGCGCAAATGGTGTTTGTACCAGTTGTGCAGGCAGAATTTAATCTGGTGGAAGAGTTCGACGCGACTGAACGCGGCGAAGGCGGCTTTGGCCATTCCGGGCGTCAGTAAACCGCTCTATTTAACGCATCACACGGCGAAATAACGCGATAACATCACCGCAAACGCACATTGTTTGCGGTCGCCGTGTGGTCGCTCGCCTGACAAGTGTTTATTTTCAGGGGTATTTTAGAACATGGCAGAAAAACAAACTGCGAAAAGGAATCGCCGCGAGGAAATACTTCAGTCTCTGGCGCTGATGCTGGAATCCAGCGATGGAAGCCAGCGTATTACTACCGCGAAACTGGCCGCTTCCGTTGGCGTATCCGAAGCCGCTCTGTACCGTCATTTCCCCAGTAAAACGCGCATGTTCGATAGCCTGATTGAGTTTATCGAGGATAGCCTGATCACCCGCATCAACCTGATTTTAAAGGATGAGAAAGACACGACCACTCGACTGCGCCTGATTATGCAGCTAATCCTCGGCTTCGGTGAACGTAACCCTGGTTTAACGCGCATCATGACCGGCCACGCGCTGATGTTTGAGCAGGATCGCTTGCAAGGGCGCATTAACCAGCTTTTCGAACGCATTGAGGCGCAGCTGCGCCAGGTCCTGCGCGAGCGCAAAATGCGTGAAGGCGAGGCCTATGCCACTGACGAAACGTTGCTGGCAAGCCAGTTGCTGGCGTTTTGTGAAGGGATGCTGTCGCGCTATGTGCGCAGTGAATTTAAATACAGCCCAACCGACGACTTTGACGCCCGCTGGCCGCTGCTCGCCGCGCAACTACAATAATCTCTCTTTATGCAGCCTTTGTGGCTGCATTCTCACTTTCCGGCAATCTGTGAAAAAACCAACGCAATTCGTTAACTGTTGATGGCCTCCAGCACCTCCGTTTATTCACTCTATGTGAACACGCAGGGCACAAAACTGTTATGACACACGCCCGGCAGGCAACGCCTGCCGGGCACTACGGTTATACGCCGTACTGTTCGCGATACGCACGAACCGCAGCCAGGTGATCGGCCATCTCCGGCTTCTCTTCCAGATACGCAATCAAATCTTTCAGCGTGATAATTGAGATCACTTTGCAGCCGTAATCACGCTCCACTTCCTGAATCGCAGAGATGTCAGCGCGGCCGCGCTCCTGACGATCCAGCGAAATCAGCACGCCAGCCAGCGTCGCGCCATTGGCCTGGATAATTTCCATCGACTCGCGGATAGCGGTGCCCGCGGTAATGACGTCATCCACCAGCATCACCCGGCCCTGCAACGCGCTACCGACCAGATTGCCGCCTTCACCGTGATCTTTCGCTTCTTTACGATTAAAACAGTACGGCACATCGCGCTCATGATGTTCCGCCAGCGCCACCGCAGTGGTAGTCGCAATCGGAATACCTTTATAAGCAGGGCCAAACAGCAGGTCGAAATCAATCCCGGAATCCACCAACGCTTCGGCGTAAAAACGGCCTAACAGAGCCAGATCGCGCCCGGTATTAAACAGCCCGGCGTTGAAGAAATAGGGGCTTTTACGCCCGGATTTCAGCGTGAATTCGCCAAACTTCAGTACCTGCTTATTAAGCGCAAATTCAATAAACTGACGCTGATACGCTTTCATGGATTCGCTCCTCATCTCACTTTTCAATTTACAGATTATGCAAAATAGTTCGCGCAGCATCGCGAAGGCAACCAGAGCCTGCCGCTAGCAAAGAGGCTGCGTGAAGTATGACGCGCAAAAAAAAGGGCGACTCTCAGTCGCCCTTAATAATTAATTCGCCAGCGCCGCTTTCTGCGTCGCGATAATCGATTCGATTCCCCCTCTGGCCAGCGCCAGCAGAGTCAATAACTCTTCATGGGAGAACGGCTCGCCTTCCGCCGTGCCCTGAACTTCAATCATGCGGCCATCTTCGGTCATCACCACGTTCATATCGGTCCCGGCGGCGGAGTCTTCCACATACTCCAGATCGCACACGGCCTCGCCGTTAACGATACCCACGGATACGGCGGCAACCATGCCTTTCATCGGATTGGTTTTCAGTTTTCCGGCCGCAACCAGTTTGTTCAGCGCATCCGCCAGCGCTACACAAGCACCGGTAATAGACGCGGTACGGGTGCCGCCATCGGCCTGGAGCACGTCGCAGTCGAGCGTGATGGTGAATTCACCCAACGCGTTCAGGTCAACCGCTGCACGCAGCGCACGGGCAATCAGGCGCTGGATTTCCATGGTGCGACCGCCCTGTTTGCCTTTCGCGGCTTCACGCGCGTTGCGGGTATGGGTGGAACGCGGCAGCATGCCATATTCAGCGGTGATCCAGCCCTGTCCCTGACCTTTCAGGAAACGCGGCACACCTTCTTCAATAGAGGCGGTGCAGAGCACTTTGGTATCACCAAATTCAACCAGCACGGAGCCTTCAGCGTGTTTTGTATAGTTACGGGTCAGGGTGACGGGACGCACCTGAGTGGCGCTACGACCTGCTGGACGCATGATGATTTCTCCGGCTATTCGAATGTGGCAGCGCATTATACTGGCTTACCGTGGTTATTCCTATCCTGATAAGGCCACGAAAGCTATAATCCCCGCATCTCTCTTTAAAAACGGGAACGTCTATGATCCGCAGTATGACCGCCTACGCCCGGCGTGAAATCAAGGGTGAATGGGGCTCAGCCTCCTGGGAACTGCGCTCGGTAAACCAGCGTTATCTCGAAACTTACTTCCGCCTGCCGGAGCAATTCCGCAGCCTTGAACCGGTTGTCCGTGAACGTCTTCGTACCCGTCTGACTCGCGGCAAAGTGGAGTGCAACCTCCGTTTTGAACCCGATTCCAGCGCGCAAGGGGAACTGATCCTCAACGAAAAACTGGCTAAACAGCTGGTATCTGCCGCCAACTGGGTCAAATTGCAAAGTGACGAAGGGGAAATTAATCCGGTAGATATCCTGCGCTGGCCTGGCGTGATGGCTGCACAAGAACAGGATTTGGATACCATCGCGGCACAAATTCTCGCTGCGCTGGACGGTGCGCTGGATGACTTTATCGTCGCCCGTGAAACCGAAGGTCAGGCGCTGAAAGCGCTCATCGAGCAGCGTCTGGAAGGTGTGAGTACCGAAGTCGCCAAAGTACGTGCACATATGCCGGAAATCCTGCAATGGCAGCGCGAGCGGCTGGTTGCCAGGCTCGAAGAGGCGCAGGTACAACTGGAGAATAATCGCCTTGAGCAGGAACTGGTGCTGATGGCGCAACGTATCGATGTTGCCGAAGAACTGGACCGGCTCGAAGCGCATGTAAAAGAGACCTACAACATTCTGAAGAAAAAAGAAGCCGTGGGTCGTCGCCTCGACTTTATGATGCAGGAGTTCAATCGTGAGTCGAACACGCTGGCATCCAAGTCGATTAATGCTGAAGTCACCAATTCCGCTATCGAGCTGAAAGTGTTGATTGAGCAAATGCGCGAGCAGATCCAGAATATTGAGTAATCTTTTTCGCGCTGTAGCTTTACCAGTAAAAAAGCCATCTAAAAAATGGCTTTTTTACTGAGTTTTATACCAGGCAGAGGCCATATCATCCACGAACTGTCTACAAATGATAATCGTTCGGCGCTGTTCCATAAAAGCAGCATTGCTGCTGCTTTTATGTTGAACATGGATATCAGAATTACTTACCGACAACCGTACCCAAAATATTGCTCACAGGAACACTGGAGTTTAACCCCTGAACGCCGCCAATAACCCCGAGCAGATTATTTACCGACTGTGCAGTGATATTGACTACGCCATTGCTGAAAAGATTGCTGTAATTATAAACACCGCCACCTGCGTTGATATTAATAACTTTTCCGGCAAAAATATCACCATAGTTATTCAGGTTGTTCGCTACGTTGAAATTCATTTCATTATCAGAAGAAATAGTATTTCTGTTAGTTAATGAACCCTTTGCAGTGGTAACCGAAACTTTATTTTTCCCGACAAGATATCCTGTGTTCTCAAAAGAGTCGTTCATCGTCAATACCAAATCCTTATCCGCCGTGATAACACCCGTCAGATTGCCGTTTTTGGCGTTACCGGTGCTGCGGTTATCCAGGGATGATGCAGTGATATTAACATCACCATAAGATTTGATGACAGCATAGGCATTATTTATAGCATTAGCTTTAATATTTGCAGCCGTTCCCCCGACTGTCTGGCTATTGGCATTAGAGAACAGACCGGTGGTCATAACATCTAATGTACCCGCCTGAGCAATAATACGGCTATCCTCGCTATAAATATTTTTAGCGGTCAAATTAACTGAACGTTTACCGATGATCCCACCTTTTTGGTCAGCCATACCAAAATAGAACCCATACGGATCGCCATAGTTGTTACCATTATTATTAAAGAGACTACCTTTGGTGGTAATGTTGATATCATTAACAGCAACAACCAGCGCTGCATTGCTGTTCACATCACCTGTAGCAGTGATATTGATATCTTTACCGAGCAACATGCCGCCGTAGTTATCAATTAACCCGCCGTTTATACTCAGTGTTCCTTCATCAGAACGGAGCACACCCACATAGTTCTCAAGTTTACCGGATGCCGCGACGCTTACATTACCCACAGCACCGATGCTGCTTGCATAGTTAACCAGATTTTTTGTTTCAACGTTAACGTTTTTCTCTGAAGAGATTTTGCCGTAGTGGTTATCGATATTATAGCTGCTCTTAATATCGATATTACCATTCGATGAAATTTGACCATTATTTTCCAGCGCATAGGATGAAATCATAATGCCACCATCGCCAGCAATAATCCCGCGAGAATCACTGCTGCCAACATCGGCGGTCTTCGTATTATTGTTAATCAGAGTACTGTTTTTAGCATCAATTTTAATATGACCATTTACAGTACGGATACGACCACCGGTATTGTCGATGGTATTATAACTATTATTAATTAACTCGATATTCTGAATCGCATCTATAGTACCATTTCTGTTTGCGGTATTCAGGGAGTTAATGCCAATATAGCCGCCGTTAATCTGGCCATCGCTATTGTCAAAGAACCCTGTTTCGAGAGCAACGATTCCGCCGGTCAGACCATATGTTTTTTCCGTTCCAGCGTTACGCAGTGTATTGCCATTAGTGTTGATCGCCAGCAACCCAGCCGAAGCCATTTTGCCGTTCATGTTGTTCAGATAGCCGCTACTGATTGCGATATCTTTACCTGCCTGAATATTACCAAGGCCAGAGTTGTCTAACATATTTTTGGCAGTATCGATGTACACTGACGCGTCGCTGGCAATACTGCCGCCAGAGTTATTAAGATCGCCAGCCAACTTCATCAGAACAGTGGCATTGGATTTAATCGACGCATTTTTATTATGTAACTGACCCTGGGCATCAAGGGTAAAACCACCCTTGCCTGCGGCGATCACACCGCTATTATTTACGCCAGTTCCTTGTTCTGTACTGATAAGCGTGATTTTGTCCGCATACATTCCCCCCAGCTTCGCAACGTCGAGGCTATTGCTTTTACGGAAACCTTCAGCTCTCACGCTGCCGGTGATTTGATTGTTCGTATTAACATAGTTATTACCCAGAATGAGTGTCAGATCTTTAGCTACGCCGACATAACCCTTGACCGTTACAGCACGAGTAATAAGTTCCGTTGGGGACTCATTGAGCAACTGAGCCTCAACGCTAATATCACCGCTATTAACGGCGTATCCTCTCAGCACGCCATTCTGCACGTCAGGCGTCCCGGAGGTTAACGTCACTTTATTCGTATTAATAAAACCGCAGCCCGAACAGGTGATACCCGATGGGTTAGCAATGATCAGATGTGCTTCATTACCCGCAACTTCCAGCATACCGGCCAGGTTACTACGACCTGAACGTACTTCGTTGAGAATAATTTTGGCGCTACCGGAAGTCAGATTGCTGTTACCGCTTATCACACCCGCGAGAGCCGTATTAGCACCATTGGTGCTGTTATTAAATATGGCCCCTTCCTTTCCCACATTCAATTTGTCATAGATATTATGTGAGAGCCCATTTTCATTCGCTTTATTGATATCTATAACCGATACATTATTAACAGTTCTGGCCGCTGCTGCACGATTACTGTTAATCATGTCCGCGTATACAACCAACGGTAATGACAAAATAACCGTAGTAGCAATAGGTGTGACTTTAACTAAATAACGCTTTTGTTTCATTATAACCTCCGAATATGATCTTTAGTTATTTGTGCGTGGCTGTATACGGAAATTGTTGCCAATCAGTAAGTAAAGAAGAGCTGACACCCAGAAAAATAAGTCAGTATTTGTCCGGGAAGAAGAATTGAAGCCATGATGATAAATGCCGTTGCTATTCGTTTAACAACAGCACTAATAAAATGAATTTAATAACACAACACAGTAAACATCAGAACTCCCTGTCACTGGCTATTCCTTCATTTATCGATAAACATCGACCCACAATTCCATTCACAAATAAAGTGACAACAGGCCATGCTCAAATCGCATTAAAACTCCGACAACTCATTAGTGTAAAAGAAAAATCCTCATAATCAGTCCGCCTTTATTTACCAAAGGCGATACTAATTGTATTGTCACAGCTCTGGCAAGCCTGTTTTATCCCGACGACTAAAAAATCATATTTTTCTCGCGCTCTGCATAAGACATATTGTTATAAACAATAACAGAAATTAAATTATTGATATTAAGAAATAAATCACCTCATCAAAAAAATAGAATATCTTCGATAAACCCAAATTAAAAGAATAAACATTGACTTGTCTTTCTTGTGAAAAATAAAATTAAAACGTCATCAGGACATTTATTTAAGGGAAAAGAAATGCGTGAATTAAACACTCAAGAAATTGCAGCAGTTTCCGGTGCCAGCCTTGCCTCCATTGGGAGCTTTTTAGGTTTCCAGGCAGGGAATCTTGCCGACTTCATCACATCAAAAATTGGTCTGTCTACTAATTTCGGCAGCTATACCAGCCAGATTGGCACAGGTATCGGTCAATTATTCTCGCTGAATTTTACTGACGCCAAAGCAAACATTACCAATGGTTATAACGGCCTGGTAAGTGCAATAATTACAGCCGTTGGCAGCTTTTTTAAAGAATAAAAAAACCTGTAATTAACAGGAAGAGCCAGCGCATTACTACTGCTGGCTCTTTTTATTAAAAACCAGCATTATTGCCCAGATTTAACGTGATGCTGTTCAATTGATTACCTCCAGAAATATCGAATGATTATTCACTGCCCACGGTAAATCCTCGTACTTTCTGTTTCTCCAGCCAGTCCGCCAGAGATGTCACTTCCGGCAGACTCAACCAGCGCTGTATCTGCCGGACACGCTCTGCCCCCACGCCTGGCAACGCAAGCCATTCTTGTTCCGTCTTTCCGGTAAGTTCCTGCCAAAGGCTGATGCCCTGTGCATTTAATACAGACTGAGGCAAAGGAATTCCTAACGCGTTAACCCAACGGATAAAAGGATATTGGCGTACCACGTTAAAACGATGCCAAAGCTTTAGCCCGCGAGCGGGAGAAATGCCGGGCGTCGCCTGCAACTGCTCCTTTGTTAATGCCAGCCAGGAAAAGAGATGTTCGAAATGATGTGCCTGATGCAACATCCGCCAACTACTTTCTCCCAGCCCCTCGATCCCCAGAGCCTTTGCAGAACTTAGCCATACCAGCCTGGCAATAAACTGTTCATTGCACTCTGCCGTGGCATAAAAGCAGCTAAGCGATGAAAAAAGTGGAGCCGGTGGAACCGGTTTTTCACGAACAAGGCTGCGCCAGACCACACGGTTAAGACGGGGAATACCCTGCCCGGCAAGACTCACAGAAACCTGATCGCCCGGTGCAATATCCAGTTCCTGCCAGCGCCGGACAGAACCAAGATTTACCCTCTGGACGCGTTTATCATCCAGTTGCACGGGTTCAAGCTGTGCAACGACGGCAATTTTCCCGGTACGCCCAACGGCAAACTGAATATCTTTTACGCTGGCGACTTCCTCTACCGGATCATATTTCCATGCCACCACCCAGTCACCGTGCCCAGGCAACCACGCCTTGCCCTGAGGTTCAGCGCCCGAGCGAACGACGATACCGTCTGTCACGAAGGGTAAGGGTGAGGTAAACCAGCGGGCACGTAAGCGCTCCACGTCCTGAACAATATTGACCGGCACGCTGTAATCGAGCACCTCGCTAAATCCGCTCTTGCTCAGCGCAACCAGCCGTTGTGCCAGCGTTGCCGGGCCATCCGGCCATGCCCAGACAAAAAAACCCATTTCTCGAAGCAGGTCTGGTGCGTCGCGGCGCATCATCGCACCAGCAACTCTGGCTCGGGCATTTAAGCCACCCGACTGTTTCTGGATATGGTTTTCACGGCGCAGAAAGAGTTCGCCCTGCAAAACGCTGTTCGCCAGCTCGCCGCTAACATTGTTGGGAATCGCCGGGATCGCGAGGGCTTTTGTCGTCCAGTCCTCGCCCGCCAGCCCATTTCCACGGCTGATGGCCTGTACCAGCTTGCCCTGGCGGTAGACCAGCGTGAGCGCTACGCCATCCACTTTTGGCTGTACCCAGAGATCTTTTTTCCCGGCCATCCACTGTTGCAGCGCCTGCTTATTCGCCAGCTTGCGCACACCGGTATGCGCAACCGGATGAGTTGTATTACCGCCAGGCGGTATTGATGAGTTGAAGGATATTTCGAGCGAAAAGCAGCGCTGCCAATAGGCAAGCCGGGCGTTTAGTCTATCGTAAACATCATCGCTGACATCGCTTGCTCCCGATTTCCAGTACGCCTCATTCCACTGCGCGAGCTGCTGCTGCAAACGGCTTACTTCTTCCTGCGCCCGCGAAGGCGACCAGACGGGGCAAGTTGCAAAGCTGAATACGCTCCATAGCAACAGACAAACTGCGGCTCCGGCTCTTCTCCACATAGATATTTCTCCCTTTTGATAGCGCAATCGTTATAACGCCGTGAGGGAACCGTTTTCGATCAATAAACAGAGCGGTTGCGAGACAGGTTCCGGAGATTCGCGATGGCGGTGAAAATTTGCAAACAAAACAGGAAAGCGGGCCGCAAAATGCCATACTGAGAGGGAAAAAGTGTGACAAATGCTACGTCACGTAGCGCTGATGTGTATAATAGGCACGTATGTAAGTTTCCTTTCGCAATTCACATACAAAAGACTCTCATGGCTCAAGGCACGCTATATATTGTTTCCGCCCCCAGCGGCGCGGGTAAATCAAGCCTCATCCAGGCTTTGCTGAAAACCCAACCGTTATACGACACTCAGGTTTCTGTTTCGCACACCACGCGCGCACCGCGCCCGGGTGAAGTGCACGGCGAACACTATTTCTTTGTTAATCATGACGAATTTAAAGCCATGATTGATGATAACGCGTTTCTTGAGCATGCCGAAGTATTTGGCAACTTTTACGGCACCTCCCGCGCAGCCATTGAGCAAGTACTGGCGACCGGCGTGGATGTGTTCCTTGATATCGACTGGCAGGGCGCGCAGCAAATTCGCAGCCGCATGCCGCAGGCGCGCAGCATCTTTATACTGCCGCCGTCAAAGCTGGAGTTGGATCGCCGCCTGCGTGGACGCGGTCAGGACAGCGAAGAGGTAATTGCAAAGCGGATGGCGCAGGCCGTTGCGGAAATGAGCCATTACGCAGAATATGATTACCTGATTGTGAATGATGATTTCGATACCGCTCTGGGCGATCTGAAAACCATTATTCGCGCTGAACGCCTGCGTATGAGCCGCCAGAAGCAGCGACATGACGCTTTAATCAGCAAACTATTGGCAGACTGAGCCTGGTTTCAGTATCATGCCCAGTCATTTCTTCACCTGTGGAGCATTTTAAGTATGGCACGCGTAACTGTTCAGGACGCTGTAGAGAAAGTAGGTAACCGTTTTGACCTGGTGCTGGTCGCCGCGCGTCGCGCTCGTCAGATGCAGGTTGGCGGTAAAGATCCGTTAGTACCGGAAGAAAACGATAAAACCACCGTTATCGCGCTGCGCGAAATCGAAGAAGGTCTGATCAACAACCAGATCCTCGACGTGCGTGAGCGCCAGGAACAGCAAGAGCAGGAAGCCGCAGAACTGCAGGCCGTTACCGCCATTGCTGAAGGTCGTCGTTAATTAACCTGCAGGTCACCCTTGTATCTGTTTGAAAGCCTGAATCAACTGATTCAAAACTATCTGCCTGAAGATCAAATTAAACGTCTCAGGCAGGCGTATCTCGTTGCACGTGACGCTCACGAGGGCCAGACACGTTCAAGCGGTGAACCCTATATCACGCACCCGGTAGCGGTGGCCTGTATTCTGGCCGAGATGAAACTCGACTACGAAACGCTGATGGCCGCGCTGCTGCATGACGTGATTGAAGATACCCCGGCCACTTACCAGGATATGGAACAACTGTTCGGCAAAAGCGTTGCCGAGCTGGTGGAAGGGGTATCCAAACTTGATAAGCTCAAGTTTCAGGATAAAAAAGAAGCACAGGCCGAAAACTTTCGCAAGATGATCATGGCGATGGTGCAGGATATCCGCGTCATCCTGATCAAACTGGCCGACCGCACCCATAACATGCGTACGCTGGGCTCGCTTCGCCCGGACAAGCGTCGCCGCATCGCCCGTGAAACCCTCGAAATCTATAGTCCGCTGGCGCACCGTTTAGGTATTCACCACATCAAAACCGAGCTGGAAGAGCTGGGTTTCGAGGCGTTGTACCCGAACCGCTATCGCGTGATTAAAGAAGTGGTGAAAGCCGCGCGCGGCAACCGCAAAGAGATGATCCAAAAAATCCTCTCGGAAATCGAAGGGCGTTTACAGGAAGCGGGCATTCCCTGCCGCGTCAGCGGGCGTGAAAAACACCTCTATTCCATCTATTGCAAGATGGTGCTGAAAGAGCAACGCTTTCACTCGATCATGGATATTTACGCTTTCCGCGTTATCGTTCATGACCTGGATACCTGTTACCGCGTCCTGGGCCAGATGCACAGCCTGTACAAACCGCGTCCCGGTCGCGTGAAAGACTACATCGCCATTCCGAAGGCGAACGGCTATCAATCCCTGCATACCTCGATGATTGGTCCACATGGCGTACCGGTAGAGGTGCAAATCCGTACTGAAGATATGGATCAAATGGCGGAAATGGGGGTTGCAGCGCACTGGGCCTATAAAGAGCACGGCGAGAGCAGCACCACTGCCCAAATCCGCGCCCAGCGCTGGATGCAAAGCCTGCTGGAGCTGCAACAGAGCGCCGGTAGCTCGTTTGAATTTATCGAGAGCGTTAAATCTGATCTCTTCCCCGATGAGATTTATGTTTTCACCCCGGAAGGCCGTATTGTCGAGCTACCTGCTGGTGCGACGCCGGTGGATTTTGCCTACGCGGTTCACACAGATATCGGTCACGCCTGTGTCGGTGCACGTGTTGACCGCCAGCCGTATCCGCTGTCGCAATCACTCGCCAGCGGCCAGACGGTAGAGATTATTACCGCGCCGGGCGCCCGCCCGAATGCCGCATGGCTGAACTTTGTCGTCAGCTCAAAAGCGCGCGCGAAAATCCGTCAGATGCTGAAAAACCTCAAGCGCGACGACTCGGTAAGTCTCGGTCGACGTCTGCTGAATCATGCGTTGGGCGGCAGCCGCAAGCTGGCCGAAATTCCGCAGGAGCATATTCAGCGCGAGCTTGAGCGTATGAAGCTGGCGACGCTTGACGATCTTTTGGCTGAAATCGGCCTTGGCAACGCCATGAGCGTCGTGGTCGCGAAAAACCTGCAACAAGGGGAAGCGGTGCAAGCCGCACCAACGCCGTCCAGCTCCAGCGGCAACGGTCATTTGCCGATTAAAGGCGCAGATGGCGTGCTGATCACCTTTGCCAAATGCTGCCGTCCGATCCCCGGCGACCCGATTGTCGCCCATGTCAGCCCGGGTAAAGGGCTGGTTATCCACCATGAGTCCTGCCGTAATATTCGTGGCTACCAGAAAGAGCCAGAAAAATTTATGGCTGTGGAGTGGGATAAAGAGACCGCGCAGGAATTTATCACCGAAATCAAGGTGGATATGTTCAACCATCAGGGAGCGCTGGCCAACCTCACGGCAGCAATTAACACGGCTTCATCCAACATTCAGAGCCTGAATACGGAAGAGAAAGATGGCCGCGTGTACAGCGCTTTCATCCGACTGACGGCGCGCGATCGCGTCCATCTGGCGAATATCATGCGTAAAATCCGCGTGATGCCGGATGTGATTAAAGTCACCCGTAACAGAAACTAATTGTATGAATTCTCAACGTTATGCGCGTATTCGCGAGATGCTCGCCAGACGTCAGCCCGATCTGACAGTTTGCATGGAGCAGGTTCACAAGCCCCATAACGTCTCTGCCATTATCCGCACCGCAGACGCCGTCGGCGTGCATGAAGTCCACGCTGTCTGGCCAAGCAACCGCATGCGCACCATGGCCTCCTCCGCCGCAGGCAGTAATAGCTGGGTGGAGGTGAAAACACACCGTACCATTGGCGATGCTGTCGGCGTACTGAAAGCGCGCGGCATGCAGGTACTCGCCACGCATCTGTCGGACAAAGCGGTCGACTTTCGCGAGATCGACTACACGCGCCCGACCTGCATCCTGATGGGTCAGGAGAAAACCGGGATCACTCAGGAAGCACTGGATCTGGCGGATCAGGACATCATCATTCCGATGATCGGCATGGTGCAGTCGCTCAACGTTTCCGTGGCCTCAGCATTAATTCTGTATGAAGCGCAGCGTCAGCGGCAAAACGCCGGTATGTACCAGCGCGAAAACAGCATGCTGCCGGATGAAGAGCAGCAGCGCTTGCTGTTCGAAGGAGGTTACCCGGTGCTGGCGAAAGTCGCGAAACGTAAAGGGCTGCCTTACCCGCACGTCAATTCGGAAGGCCAAATCGAAGCCGACCCCATGTGGTGGTCCACTATGCAGGCGGCAGGATAACCGATGAAAGGTAAGCTGCTCGACGCGGTGCCCTTAAGTTCGCTGACCGGCGTCGGCGCGGCGCAGAGCAGCAAACTGGCGAAAATCGGCCTGCACACCGTGCAGGATCTGCTGCTTCACCTGCCGCTGCGTTACGAAGATCGCACCCAACTTTACCCTATTGCCGACCTGCTGCCGGGCATCTACGCCACGGTGGAAGGCGAAGTGCTGAACTGCAATATCACTTTCGGCGGTCGCCGAATGATGACCTGCCAGATCAGCGACGGTTCCGGCATCCTCACCATGCGCTTTTTCAACTTCAACGCGGCAATGAAAAACAGCCTCGCCACTGGCCGCCGCGTGCTGGCCTATGGCGAAGCAAAGCGCGGGAAGTATGGTGCGGAGATGATTCACCCGGAATACCGCGTGCATGGCGATCTCAGTACTCCCGAATTACAGGAAACGCTTACGCCGGTTTATCCCACCACCGAAGGGATTAAGCAGGCGACATTGCGTAAACTGACCGACCAGGCGCTGGAACTACTGGCGACCTGCGCCATCAGCGAACTGCTGCCGCCTGAGCTGGCACAGGGCATGATGAGCCTGCCGGAAGCGCTGCACACGCTGCATCGCCCACCGCCGTCATTGCAGCTGGCTGAACTCGAAGCGGGTACGCATCCGGCGCAGCGCCGTTTGATCCTTGAAGAATTACTGGCGCATAACCTGAGTATGCTGGCGCTGCGCGCCGGGGCTCAGCGCTATCATGCGCAGCCGCTCGTTGCCAAAGATGAGCTGAAGCAAGGCCTGCTGGCGTCGCTACCGTTTAAACCGACCGGCGCACAGGCGCGGGTCGTGGCGGAAATCGAGCGCGATATGGCGCTGGATATTCCGATGATGCGCCTGGTACAAGGCGATGTCGGCTCCGGTAAAACGCTGGTTGCCGCACTGGCCGCATTACGGGCGATCGCCAACGGTAAGCAGGTGGCGATGATGGCACCGACCGAGCTACTGGCTGAGCAGCACGCCAACAATTTCCGCAACTGGTTTGCGCCGCTCGGTATCGAAGTGGGCTGGCTGGCGGGAAAACAAAAAGGGAAGGCGCGCCAGGCACAGCAGGATGCCATTGCTAATGGCGAAGTACAGATGGTGGTCGGCACGCACGCTATTTTCCAGGAGCAGGTGCAGTTTAACGGCCTCGCGCTGGTGATTATCGATGAGCAACACCGCTTTGGTGTCCACCAGCGTCTGGCGCTGTGGGAGAAAGGCCAGCAGCAGGGTTTCCATCCTCACCAGTTAATCATGACGGCCACCCCGATTCCACGCACGCTGGCGATGACCGCCTATGCCGATCTCGATACGTCGGTTATCGACGAACTGCCGCCGGGCCGTACGCCAGTCACCACGGTTGCCATCCCGGATACACGCCGCAATGAGATTATCGATCGCGTGCGCAATGCCTGCATCGATGAAGGCCGTCAGGCGTACTGGGTATGTACGCTGATTGAAGAGTCCGATCTTCTGGAAGCGCAGGCGGCAGAAGCCACCTGGGAAGAGCTGAAACTCGCGCTACCGGAGCTGAATGTCGGGCTGGTGCATGGCCGCATGAAGCCAGCGGAAAAACAGGCAGTCATGCAGGCGTTCAAACAGGGTGAGCTGCATCTGCTGGTCGCCACCACGGTAATTGAAGTCGGCGTGGATGTGCCCAACTCCAGCCTGATGATTATCGAAAACCCGGAGCGGCTCGGCCTTGCGCAACTCCACCAGCTACGCGGGCGCGTCGGGCGCGGCGCGGTAGCCTCGCACTGCGTTTTGCTCTACAAATCCCCGCTCTCAAAGACAGCGCAAAAACGCTTACAGGTGCTGCGCGACAGCAACGACGGCTTTGTCATTGCGCAAAAGGATCTGGAAATTCGCGGTCCCGGCGAGCTGCTCGGAACTCGCCAGACCGGCAATGCGGAATTCAAAGTCGCCGACCTGCTGCGCGACCAGGCGATGATCCCGGAAGTTCAGCGTGTCGCCCGCCATATTCACGAGCGTTATCCTCAGCTTGCAGCGGCATTAATCGAACGCTGGATGCCGGAAACAGAACGCTACTCCAACGCCTGAGTTTCAGGACTTTAGCCGTTAGAAAGAACATCCCTTCGAAAAGTGTGCTTTTAACATAGCAACCGTTTGCTTTTACCAAACAGTCCGATAAAATCAGCGCTTTTCCATCAGGGGATTGTCTGAGATGTCCTTAAACACCATCGAGTCCGAAAGTGCGCAACCGGTTGCGCAGACTCAACCCAGCGAGCTGATCTATCGCCTTGAAGACCGCCCGCCGCTGCCGCAAACCCTGTTTGCTGCACTGCAACACCTGCTGGCGATGTTTGTTGGCGTGATTACACCGGCGCTGCTGATCTGCCAGGCACTGGGGTTACCGGCTCAGGACACTCAGCACATCATCAGCATGTCGCTGTTCGCCTCCGGCGTCGCTTCCATCATCCAGATTAAAGCCTGGGGCCCGGTGGGTTCCGGTCTGCTATCGATTCAGGGCACCAGCTTCAACTTCGTTGCGCCACTGATTATGGGCGGCACGGCGCTGAAAACCGGCGGTGCGGATGTACCAACTATGATGGCTGCGCTGTTCGGCACCCTGATGCTGGCAAGCTGTACCGAAATGGTTATCTCGCGCATTCTGCCGCTGGCACGCCGCATTATTACCCCGCTGGTTTCCGGCGTGGTGGTGATGATTATCGGCCTGTCGCTGATCCAGGTTGGCCTGACTTCCGTCGGCGGAGGTTTTGCCGCGATGGGCAACCACACCTTCGGCGCGCCGAAAAATCTGCTGCTGGCGGGCGTGGTGCTGGCCATCATTATTCTGCTCAACCGTCAGCGTAACCCGTACCTGCGTATTGCTTCGCTGGTGATTGCCATGGCGGTCGGTTATGTGCTGGCGCTGTTTATGGGCATGCTGCCGGAATATAGCGCGCCAGCGAACGCCTTTATGGTACCAACCCCGCTCTATTACGGCCTGAGCATTGACTGGAACCTGCTGCTGCCGCTGATGCTGGTGTTCATGATCACCTCGCTGGAAACCATCGGCGACATCACCGCCACCTCTGACGTTTCCGAGCAGCCCGTCGCCGGCCCGGTGTACATGAAGCGCCTGAAAGGCGGCGTGCTGGCGAACGGCATCAACTCGTTTGTTTCGGCGGTGTTCAACACTTTCCCGAACTCCTGCTTTGGCCAGAACAACGGCGTGATTCAACTGACCGGCGTTGCCAGCCGCTATATCGGCTTCTTCGTGGCGCTGATGCTGGTTGTGCTGGGTCTGTTCCCGGCGGTCAGCGCTTTCGTTCAGCAGCTGCCTGAGCCAGTGCTCGGCGGCGCAACGCTGGTGATGTTCGGTACGATTGCCGCTTCCGGCGTGCGTATCGTCTCCCGCGAGCCGCTGAACCGCCGCGCGATTATGATTATCGCGCTGTCGCTGGCCGTGGGCCTTGGCGTGTCCCAGCAGCCGCAGATCCTGCAATTCGCGCCAGACTGGCTGAAAAACCTGCTCTCCTCCGGTATCGCCGCAGGCGGTATCACCGCAATTGTATTGAATCTGATTTTTCCGCCAGAGAAAAACTGACCGCGCCACGGCAGCCGGGCTTACCGGCTGCCGCTGTCATCTCCTTTCATCATTCCGCCCTTGAGCATTGCGCATAAATCGTGCATAACTGCCTGATTGACACTTCGGGGATGGAAGATCATGAAATTTCTTGGAAAGCTGCTTTTAGTTGTCGTTATCGTCCTGCTACTGGCGATAGTGGCCGCTTATTTTCTGCTGCAAACCCGTTGGGGTGCGACACAGGTCAGCAACTGGGTGAATAACAACAGCGACTATCACCTCACCTTCGACGTGATTGATCACCGCTTCTCCTCGCCTTCCCATGTATTACTGAAAAACGTCAATTTCGGCCGCAAAGGCAACCCGGCGACACTGGTCGCTAAAACCGTGGATATTGGCCTGAGCAGCCGCCAGTTGACCGATCCGCTGCACGCCGACACTATTTTATTGCAGGATGGCACGCTCAATTTCTCCCCGTCTGCCGCGCCGCTTCCCTTCCAGGCCGATCGCCTGCAACTCAATAATATGGCGTTCAATAGCCCGACCACGGGCTGGGATCTGAGCGCGCAACGGGTGATGGGCGGCGTCTCGCCCTGGCAGCCGGTGGCCGGCAATGTGCTGGGCAGTAAAACGCAAATCCAGATGAGCGCCGGTTCGCTGACGTTAAACGGCGTTCCGGCCAGCAATGTGCTTATTCAGGGCAGTATCGACAAAGATGTTGTTACCCTGACGACTATCGGCGCGGACATGGCGCGCGGCTCGCTGACCGGCGATGCGAAACGCACTGCCGATGGCGGCTGGGTGGTGAATAATCTGCGCCTGAACGATATTCGCCTGCAAAGCGATAAAACCCTGCTCGATTTCTTCAACCCGCTCACCACACTGCCGTCATTACAGATTGGCCGTGTCGACGTGACGGACGCGCGTTTACAGGGGCCGGGCTGGGCGGTTACCGACCTCGATCTGAGCCTGAGCAATTTGACGCTGATTAAGGGTGACTGGCAGAGCGACGACGGCAGGCTGTCGATGAACGCCAGCGAGTTTATTTACGGCTCGCTGCACCTGTTCGACCCGATCCTGAATGCCAACTTTTCTCCGCAGGGAATTGCGCTACAGCAATTCACCTCGCGCTGGGAAAACGGCATGGTGCGCACCTCCGGTAACTGGTATCGCGCGGGCCATGCGCTGGTGCTCGACGACGCCGCATTCGCCGGGCTGGAGTACACACTGCCGGAAAACTGGAAGCAACTGTGGATGGACGATCTGCCGCCGTGGCTGAACACGGTAACGCTGAAGAAATTCAGCGCCAGCCGCAACCTGGTGATTGATATCGATCCGACGTTCCCGTGGCAGCTCACCGCGCTGGATGGTTATGGCGACAATCTGCAACTGGTGCGCGAAGGGAAATGGGGCGTCTGGGGCGGTAGCGCAAAACTAAATGCCGCAGCGGCAACATTCAACCGCGTGGACGTGCGCCGTCCGTCGCTGGCGCTGAATGCCAACGGCAACATGGTCAATATTACTGAGCTGAGCGCCTTCACCGACAAAGGGTTGCTGGAGGCGAAAGCCGTGGTCTCGCAAACGCCGGATCGCAGCGTCAATGTCAGCCTGAACGGACGCGGTGTACCGCTGAATGTGCTCCAGGAGTGGGGCTGGCCAGCATTACCGATAAGCGGCGATGGCAACCTGCAACTGACCGCCAGCGGCAGCATACGCGCCGATGCCCCGCTGAAGCCCAGCGTTAACGGCGAGTTATCTGCGGTAAACGTACAGAAACAGCAGGTAAAACAGAGCATGCATGGCGGCGTGGTATCGGGCGGCGTAGTGGCGCCATCCGCAACTGAGACGCCCGCACAGCCCGCCCCTGCCCAGCCCTGAAACATTACTTTAACAAAAATTGCGCCTTCCCCGTGAGAATGTGGAAGGCTTTTTAACGGTGATCTACGATTCTTCTCAATTTTTGAGGAAGGACAGTTACGATGACCGCCGTTATCATTCTCGCCGTTTTTCTTATCAGCGTGTTCTATGCGCATTCCCGCGGCATAGAGAAACAAAAGCTTTCGCGCCAGCTGTTTGATCATTCGACGTTTATGGCGCCGATCAATATGTTTATGACCGGTTTTTCGCGCCTGCCGCCAAAGCAGCCTTTTTTTGATACTGCCGCGTTTCCCGAGTTACAAAAGATTACTGATAACTGGCAGGTAATACGTGAAGAAGCGCTGCGTTTGCAGGATCACATCAAAGCAGCGCAGACCAATAATGACGCCGGTTTTAACACCTTCTTTAAACGCGGCTGGAAGCGTTTTTATCTGAAATGGTACGACGATGCCCATCCTTCGGCGCAGGCGCTCTGCCCGGTCACTACCCGGCTGGTTAACCAGATCCCCTCCATTAAGGCGGCGATGTTTGCCGAGCTTCCTCCGGGCGCTTATCTTGGTAAACACCGCGACCCGTATGCCGGTTCCGTGCGTTACCACTTAGGCTTAGCCACGCCGAACGACAATCGTTGTTTTATCGAAGTCGATCGCCAGCGCCACAGCTGGCGCGACGGAGAAGCCGTGATTTTTGACGAAACATATGTTCACTGGGCGGAAAACAAAACGGACCAGACACGCATTATTCTGTTCTGCGACATCGAACGGCCAATGAAATGGCGATGGGCGCAGGCGATCAACCATTGGGTTGGTGCCACGCTGATGTCTGCCGCCAGTTCGCCGAACGACGAAGGCGACCGTACCGGCGCCATCAACCGGATCTTCAAATATATTTATGCCCTGCGAGAAGGCGGCCAGCGCCTTAAAAAACGCAGCCGCAAGCTCTACTATGCGTTGAAATACCTGGTTATTATCGCGATCTTTGCTGCGATTATTGTGCCGGGTTTACTGTAATTGCTCCCTCTCCCGACAAGGAGAGGGAAATACCCCTCAAAATCAGAGCGTAATACGCACTTCACTACCCTGCGGCGTAATCACCACACCCAGCTCGCTGCCGGACTGCGTTGCGCCCTGCACCCCGGCAATCTGTGCGATATTGCGCAGGCACAGCGTCCAGTTACGCCCTGCACCGTCAGCCTGTATCGTAATCACGCCATGTGCACGTTTCGCCCGCAGACTGAAGATCACCGCGCCGCGGGCATCCGGCACTTCGCACAACGCTTCACGTCCGTCATCCAGGGAAAACAGCTGAAATGCCGTGTCCTCGTGCCAGGCATAATCCGGCCGCTGATCGTTACTGCCCAGCGCCAGCAGCGTATTGTCACGTACGTAAACCGGCAGGCTCATAAAGTTGTGGCGCTGTTTATGCCAGTGGCTGCCGATCTGGACGTCGTTATGCCACAGGTGCGTCCAGCGTCCTTCCGGCAGATAAAACTGCACATCGCCCGCTTCACTGAACACCGGCGCGACCAGTAGCGCATCGCCGAGCATATACTGCCTGTCGAGATAGTCGCAGGCGGGATCTTCCGGGAAGGCCAGCACCATGGCACGCATCATCGGCACGCCAGATTCATGCGCCTGCGCAGCCTGGCGATAAATGTACGGCATCAGGCGACATTTCAACTGTGTGAAGTGGCGTACAACATCGCAGGACTCTTCATCGTACGCCCACGGCACGCGGTAGGATTTGCTGCCATGCAGGCGGCTGTGGCTGGAGAACAGCCCGAACGCGCACCAGCGTTTGTAGACATGCGCAGGCGCAGTATTTTCGAAGCCGCCGATATCGTGGCTCCAGAAGCCAAAACCGGAAAGTCCAATGGATAACCCACCGCGCAGGCTTTCGGCCATCGATTCGTAGTTGGCGTAGCAGTCGCCACCCCAGTGAACCGGGAACTGCTGCGCACCCACGGAAGCCGAGCGGGCAAACAGCACCGCTTCCTGCTCGCCAAGCGTCTCTTTCAGCACATTCCACACCAGTTCGTTGTAGATGTACGCATAATGGTTGTGCATCTTCTGCGGGCACGCGCCGTTATGCCAGGCCACATCGGTCGGAATGCGTTCGCCGAAATCGGTTTTGAAGCAATCCACACCCATCGCCACCAGGCCTTTGAGCTTATCGGCGTACCACTGGCAGGCTTCCGGGTTGGTAAAGTCATAAATCGCCAGCCCCGGCTGCCATTTGTCCCACTGCCATAGCGAGCCATCCGGGCGTTTCAGCAGGTAACCCTTCTCTTTCAGCTCGCGGAAAACGGGCGATTTTTGCCCGATATAGGGGTTGATCCAGACACAGATTTTCAGCCCGCGCGCTTTCAACCGCTTCAGCATGCCGGCCGGATCCGGGAAGGTCAGCGGGTCCCATTCGAAATCGCACCACTGGAAGGCCTTCATCCAGAAGCAGTCAAAATGGAACACATGCAGCGGCAACTGGCGTTCGGCCATGCCATCGATAAAGCTGTTCACCGTCGTTTCGTCGTAGTTGGTGGTGAACGAAGTGGTCAGCCACAGGCCGAATGACCACGCGGGCGGCAGCGCCGGACGGCCAGTAAAGCGGGTATAGCGATCCAGTACCGCCTGCGGCGTCGGCCCGTCGATAACGAAATACTCCAGATATTCGCCTTCAACGCTGAACTGCACTTTGGAGACCTTCTCCGAACCGATTTCAAATTCCACGGCTTCCGGGTGATTGACCAGCACGCCATAACCATGATTGGTCAGATAGAAGGGGATATTTTTGTACGACTGCTCGGTGCTGGTGCCGCCATCGCGGTTCCAGGTTTCCACCGCCTGGCCGTTGCGCACCAGCACGGTAAAGCGCTCGCCGAGACCATACACCGTTTCGCCCACGCCGAGATCCAGCCGCTCAAAAAGGTAGTTGCGCCCGCTGTTGCCATTCTGCACATAGCCGTTATTTTTCAACTGGCTGCCGGTGATGCGTTCGCCATCGTGCAGAAAATCTATCGCCCAGTTGTCGCCTTTCCCCACGCGAACGCTAAGCGAACCGCTTTGCAGCTCGGCAAACGCTTCCGTGTTGCGTATCTCCACGTGAACGTTTTGCGCAACGTTAAGCGGGAAGTGCGGGCCGTTATCCAGCGCCCCCTGAAAGTGCTCAATGCGCACGCCGATAATCCCCTCCTGCGGCGAGAAAAAGCGCAGCGTAAACAAAGGGGTATCCAGTTGCCAGGTGCGCTCACGCACATCGCGCGGTGCGGCATAGACCACCATCTCATTGCCCTGCGGTTCAACTTCAAATACCTGAACCGGCTGGATTAACGTCAACCCCGGCTGGATAAGCCAGTTGCCATCACTAATTTTCATCTGTCACTCCTTACAGTAATTCTTCCCGGGCTGAAACATGGCCAAACCCCTGCTTGCCGCGGTGCTCGCCACGCGCCAGTTGCGCCATGATCGCTTTCAGGAACGGGGTTTTCAGCGTGTAAAAGCGTTTGGCGATAATGGCGCTGAGCAGGTAGCAAAGCGCCGGAACCAGCGTGAACAAGGCAATAATGATGCTGATGGTGGTGCTGTTCTGGCTGTGAGCCGCGGCATCGTAACCGCCACCGGCCAGCGCCCAGCCAATCAACGCGCCGCCAAATGCAAGGCCGAGTTTCAGTACAAACAGCGTACCGGCAAAGCTGATGCCGGTAAGGCGCTTACCGTTGCACCATTCGCCGTAATCGACGGTGTCGGACATCATCACCCACTGGATTGGCGTTACCAGCTGGTGCAGCACGCCGATGACAAAGATAAAGATGAACATGGTGACGCTGGCCTGGATCGGCACGAAAAACATGGCAATGCTCAGCACGGTGAGCGCGGCGTTAGTCCACCAGAAGATGGTGACTTTGCATTTCCAGTCAGTCAGCGGTTTCGCCAGCGCACTGCCAATCAGGTTGCCGACACAGTAGGTGGTGAGGAACGCGGTAAAGATGGCGGCATCGCCCATGATCCAGGTGACGTAATACATCATCGCGCCGCCGCGCACGCAGACGGCGAGGATGTTGAGGATGGTCAGCACGCCGACGATGCGCCACTGGTCGTTCTGCCAGATATCGCGCAGATCTTCACGCATTGAGGTGGTGCTCGGCGGTGCCTGGATACGCTCTTTGGTGGTGAAGAAGCAGAACGCCAGCATCATAAAGGCGACCACCGAGAGCACCGCAATCCCGCCCTGGAAACCAGCGACTTTGTCTTCGCCGCCAATTAATTTCACCAGCG
>NZ_QODH01000004.1:364224-483673 GCF_009935945.1 Kosakonia sp. MH5
GCATCATCAGCACCGTGGAGAGCATGCCGCCTGCGGTGGCGAGCACGAAGCGCCAGGATTGCAGCGAGATGCGCTGTGTCGGGTCATTGGTGATAACGCCGCCGAGCGCGCAATAAGGAATATTGACCACGGTGTAAAGCAGGGTGAGTAACGTATAAGTTACAGCGGCATAAATCATTTTGCCGCTCATGCTGAGATCCGGCGTGCTGTATGCCAGCACGCAGACCACGCCAAACGGCAGCGCGCCGAAGATGATCCACGGGCGGAATTTCCCCCAGCGGCTGCGCGTGCGGTCGGCAAGCAGCCCCATGCACGGGTCGGAAATGGCGTCTAAGGCGCGCGCCAGCAGGAACATGGTGCCGACAAACCCGGCGGGAATACCGAAAATATCGGTATAGAAAAACATCATGTACAACATCACGTTATCGAAGACGATATGGCTGGCGGCATCGCCCATCCCGTAGCCAATTTTTTCTTTCACAGAAATAATCTGACTGTCCATTTTTGTTTCCTTTACGCGTGAAAAGTGCACAGAGAGCGGTTTCACTCGTTGTAAACGATTGGTTTTCAGCCGGGTATTGCGATTTCTTGTTATCAATTTACGTTTATTCTTTTCTGTGATCGCACCCCCTTTCACCGAAGCGAAGCGGCTAAACGATGGAAAAGATAGGGATTTATCTTAAACCGACGATTTTGCTGGCAGCACAATGAGAAAAATTCTGATGAGGGTATGTGGTAAATGACTGAAAGTAGCTATAATGCGCCCCGCCTCCATGTAGCAATGCAGGCGCGGAAGATCGTCATCTCCGGTGAGGTGGCTGGACTTCAAATCCAGTTGGGGCCGCCAGCGGTCCCGGGCAGGTTCGACTCCTGTGATCTTCCGCCAAAATGAAAACATTCCACATATGCTAATAGTTTATTCAATTCTTATTAATCATTTCCTTAATTTATTCGTTATAAGCATATAGATAATTTTTTGTGGAACAGATCAAAACATCAACAACACAACTAATTTCACAATTCTCCTTATTGGTAAGTTATACATTCACTCTAATCAAGTTGAATATATAACTACAACTATTCGTTTCAGAGCGTCCTGTATAAAACGCTCTCCCGCGCCGAAGAAAATTCTGGAAGATCACATCAGCACGAATTTAATAGAGTTAAGGAATTAAACAATTTATTAGATTAAAAATTATTTGAATATGCCGCCAGGTTTTCTCTTAGAGGAAACCAAACATTATATTTTATCTCACCTACATTTTTGACAGCTTATTAGCTTAACAATAAATCAAATATGAAAACGACTAAGATCTGTTATTCTTTTGAATTTTAGTTATATATGAATTTATAAAAACATAATAATTTCATTCTGATTCCATACTTTCTAAAACAGATTTAGAGAAACTAATTCCAATCCTTTAAAAATAAAAACAAGTCATTTTTATGCTTTTCCCTGTTCCACCTCGAGCCGCATTCTGCAAGCCTCTTTCACCCACTTACTAAAATTCCCTTTTCCGGCTGCCTTCTCAATCTGCTCCAAAAGCTCGTCCTCAAAGCGGATGTTCTTCATCGTGCTTTTAGATCGATCAAAATTCAGCTTTTTCTTCTCTTGCATGGTAGGTACCACTTCAGCTAAGTTATATTCATGTGGTACCTACCACATGAAACCGGACTTCATAAACAACGCCCCGATGTGATGCAACACAACCGGAGCGTCTAACCATCCCCAACTATCAAGGAGTTGATAATGGCTGATCCGCATTCTACCCCAGACTTTACGCCCACCGGAACCGAGCACAGTGTAATTGTGCGCTATCGCCCGAATCAGGGCGACACCAGTACGCCGTGCATTATGCTTTCCGGCAAGTGGCTGCGCGATGCCGGGTTTGATACCGGGCAACATCTGCTGGTGAAGGTGATGCAGGGTTGCATTGTGCTAACCAAACACAGCGAGAAGGAAGAGTGGCTGGCAAGCGAGCTGGATAAAACCCGCAGGCAACTCAGGGAAGTGAAAAGCGTCATGAAAAACGCCTATCTGCAATCAAAGCCTAACTGAGCGCCCTTTCTCCTTTATCTTCATAGTGGTTGCGCTAATGAAATGCAGTATGAGTATCTGGCATACTGCATAGCTTATTCAGCAATCAGAACGCATATCGCGGAGGCAGCATGGCAGATGAACGCTTAACCCAATCCCCGGCAGGTGAATTTATCATGTTCGCCAGCGGTGACGGGAAAGTACGCATTACATGCCGCTTCGAGCATGAAACCTTATGGCTCCCGCAGGCATCCATTGCCGCACTTTACCAAGTCACCCCGCAAGCAATAACCCAACATATCAAAGCCATTTATGAAGAGGGAGAACTTGAACAAAACGCAACCTGTAAGCCTTACTTACAAGTTCAACAGGAAGGGACACGGCAGGTAAGTCGCAACACTCTTCACTACAGTTTGCCAGTCATACTTGCCATCGGCTACCGCGTTCGCTCCACCCGGGGCACACAGTTCCGTCAGTGGGCAACCCAGACGCTCCAGGAATACCTGATTAAAGGTTTTGTGATGGACGACGAGCGGCTGAAAAACCCGCCAGTCGGTTCTTCTGCCGTGCCTGATTATTTCGATGAGATGCTGGAACGCATCCGCGATATTCGGGCCAGTGAGCGCCGGGTATATTTACGGGTTCGGGAGATCTTTGCGTTATCCGCCGATTACCAGCCGTCACTCAAAGAAACGACGCTATTTTTCCAGACTATCCAGAACAAATTACATTTTGCCTGTACCGGCCTGACCGCCGCTGAGCTTATTCATCAGCGGGCTGATGCTCGTCAACCCAATATGGGATTAACCAGCTATAAAGGTGAAGAAGTGCGTAAAAGCGACGTGACGGTGGCAAAAAATTATCTCAACCAGAATGAGGTTAGCGAACTCAACCGCGTGGTTAATATGTGGCTGGACTTTGCCGAAGACCAGGCCCGCCGTCGTCAGCAGGTATTTCTGCGTGACTGGCAGTTAAAGCTGGATCAATTTCTGCAGTTCAACGACCGTGATGTTCTGCAAGATGCAGGAAAAATAAGTAAAAAAGCAGCAGATGAAAAAGCACAAACGGAATACGTCCAGTTTGCTGAGCAACAGCGGCGCTTAAAAGAGTCGGAAGGAGAGAAAAGCATCGCAGATTTACTTCCATGGAGTAAAAAGCCACGTAAATAGTGGAATCTTTTATTTTCAATAATACAAAAAATAAAGAGATAATCAGGATTTATATATCATAAAATTGATTTTTATTTTTATACCCCCGATTGTCAATCGGGGGTATAAAACACCCCCGAGATGTTATGGTTCATCAGTTTTTATAATCACGATCTTGTTTTTTTCAAGCGCATAAAAATATGACCATCCCAGCGCAGATCATATTTTATGTTTCCGATACCGGATAAACCAAGGTTATGGGCGATAACATTAAAAACAGCTTCGCATGAACAGGCATTATTTTTTCTCAGCCTGTAAACCCCCTCGTTAACATCAAATAAATAAACCGATCCGCCACAATTTAACAATGCCGTAGAATGTGAAAAGCTGGAATACGTATGCTCAAGGGGATGCAGGATCCTTTCGCTTAATGCCGTGGATATAACAATGGCAGTATTATTATATGCAGGAACATTGTTCAGAATACATTTCATGTGGAATCTCGCAGCAGTATCGCCCGCCAACTCATAATGTAATCTGTAACCGGCTCGCCTTGCCAATAAATCCTCCTGCCTGTTTAGCGTTTGCAGAAGTTGTATACGCCCTTCTGTTGTTCTGTGCATTTTTATGGCAGAATTTTGCACATAGTTACCAAAATCAAAAAAACGCTGTTTGTCATTAATGGCAAATCCAACTGTATTTTTATCATTGGCAATTTCTCGCAGCGCATCAGAAGTCCAGTACAGAGAAGAACCGAAGCAAATCCCATTAAGCTGATGCTTATCAAGATAATTATTATAATCCCTATAAATATCGACGCACTTCTCAAATCCATTTAATATTTCAGTCATTTGCATTGCACCTTAATTTTATAACTTATTAATCCATTAAAAAAGCACATTAAGATCGAATCGCATGGATGAAAACTATATAAGCATGCACTGTAAGAATCTTCTAAAAACGCTTTAAATAAGAATTACAATAAACGCTAATGCGTTTAACACAATGATTGCTATTTGATGGTTTGTTATTCGCGTTACGACGCAATGCAAACAGCATTAACAATGCAATACACTATTTTCCCTTCCCCCTAATGGGCCCCCTCTGTATTTGCAAGGGTGACGATAATAATGGAGGATAAGGAAATATTACCGCATTCATCAAACGCGCCCGGCCAGAAAGACGAACCCCGTAGCATAAACCTTACCAATGTTATCTGCGCATAAATCAACCAATATCGGGCGCAACTGCGATTTATCACTCAGGATGTTCAGGAGTAACATAGACACTCCAAAAACCGACAGATAACCACCGACAGACAACAACCGATGAAACGCTCACTTTTTATCGTCATCACCGTTTTTTACTTCAACACCACTTTTGCCGCAGCGCCGTTACCAAAAGATGTCAGTGATTTCCGCGCGCTTGCCGAGCAGTGTGAACATTTTGCCAGCGAACAGGACAGCGATCTCAATGAGCAACAGCAAAAAGCACTGGATGCCAACCTTGAAGCTACCTGCGGTAAGGCCGTGGTTCAGCTCAAAACGTTACGGGAAAAGTATAAAAACGACGAGGAATTAATGAAGGTCATCAATGCCTATGATTTCTGATAGCTCTTCTGACGTGAATACATCATGGAAGGTGCCAACAGAATCTCCTGGTATATTGCCGCGGCGTTGCACCAGGCAATCTGAACCGTTTTGCGAAGAAAGCTTATTGCATATGCGTTAACAAATGTCGGCCAGGGGGAGCAGGAAGAGTGTAGCGTGTCGGGGATCTGACCATTTTCAACTCGTTGCTGTCTTTGCGCTCCTGAAAGGTTGCCTCCGGTACAACTTTACCGGCAATACAGCAAAAACAGTCATTCCAGTTATTGTAGATCTGGATCAGTTCCGCGACGCTGTTTAACCCGAGTTTCCGCAGGATCGCATTTTTATAATTACTGACGATTTTCTTATCCAAACCGAGCGCTTGCGCAATTTCATCACCCGCCTGGTAATCCAGCAGGTGGAGTAAAATCTTATGTTCCGTTTTATTCAGGTGGATTTCCCGGGAAGTATCAAACTTTGCCTTTCCTTTCAATAGCTTAAGAATTTTCTTAAGCTCATGCTTCAGAAAAGACAAAGAGGAAGCTTTGTCCACTTTTATGAATCTTGAACATATAAATGAAGGAAAACTTTTTTCTTCACTCAGGATTAAAATGAGTTTATCAACACTAAAGAATAATATTTGTTCATCCCCACGATCGTACGCAATCAATGTATGCGTTGCGCAAGGATTAATCGCTTTGAGCAGTATATCCATGCCCATCACAAAGTAACTGTCCTGTGAGATGATATACATATTCAGCCCCCGATAAGGTTATTTCTCGCCTCGTCCACATGACTGATACGTTTGTCAGAGTAATGTTAACGTTTGCCGCAGGGTTTATCTTTCACATTGAAAAACAAAGTTTTCCAACCCATTGTATTATTAATAAATAATGTCCTCAGGTATTCTTATCTGCCGGCTCGCCTGCACCATCTGAGTTGTTAACAATACATTATATTTCCGTTAAAAACTTCGCAAGCTCATCGGTAACATAAAACGAAAAAAAAGAACTGGAATATATCAACCAAATGCACTACGAGAGCCCAAAAGTTTATTCATACGGAATTTTTTAACACCGTATGTATTAACAGGTTGATTAACATATCTTAATTATGAAAAAAGAAAAAAAGGATGAAGGGAAAATTTCATTTTCTAATTTTTGCTACCTGTCTAATAGTCGACCTACTAAAATTAGTTATCTTTTTCTTAATAGCAAGAATATCGATCATGTTTTAGGATTTTTCATGTGGCAAGTGAGTGATTAAGAAATTAATTAACAAGTTGCCTTTTATCCTGGGCTGACAAACGATGTTGTTAACCTGCCTCTTAAATTTTACCTGTAATATTAATGTAATATACAAAAGCGAACTGTGTTACACAGTGCCAGATGAAAGATTGCACAGCCCGAAGAGAACGCTTACATTCGAAAGACATGCCTTGCTTTTCAAACTGTTATTATTCGGGGAGTGTTATGTTTTTCGCTGATCCCACGGTTATCACTGTCACTCATCCGGAGTGCTGCTGATGGCGATACCCAAACTGCGTAACTGGTTGCCTCTTCTCATCCTCTCACTGCTCTTTGTTGCCATGATGGAGCTGGTCCATTTGCCTGCGGCGCTCCTGCTGGGTCCGATGTTTGCCGGGATTATTCTCGCCATCCTTAACCGGCCTGTGGTAGTAAGCAAAACCAGTTTCGGCGTTGCGCAGGCGGTGGTCGGCGCCATGATCGCCCATGCCATTCCCCCTTCGGTGTTCGGTCGCATTGCTGCCGACTGGCCGCTGTTTATCAGTTGTATTGTTTCGGTGATTTTCGCCAGTGCCATTCTCGGCTGGATTATGGCGAAGCTACAGGTTTTTCCTGGCTCCACGGCGATCTGGGGTTCATCGCCAGGCGCGGCGGCAGCCATGACCATTATGGCCGAGAGTTTCGGTGCCGATGTCCGCCTGGTGGCGTTTATGCAGTATCTGCGGGTGATGATTGTGGCGCTGGTTGCGGTGCTGGTAACCCGCATATGGATGGGCGCGACCAGCCCGGATCATGCGGTCGCGACATTTACCCTGTTCGGCCCGGTGCGCTGGCTGCCGTTTGTCGGTACGTTGCTGGTCATTGCGGCAGGTTATCTGATCGCCCGGCGGGTAAAACTTCCCTCTGGTCCGATGCTGATAACGTTAATTCTGGGAACCATTATCGAAGATACCGGGGTGTTATCACTGGAATTGCCGCCGTGGCTGCTGGCGCTCTCCTACGCGGTGATTGGCTGGAGCATCGGGTTGCGCTTTACGCGGGAGATTGTCTGGTACGCCGCCCGCGCACTGCCGCGCGTGTTGCTGTCGGTGCTGACACTGGTGGCCGTGTGCTGCGGCTTTGCATTTTTGCTGGTGCAGTTCGCCGGTATCGATCCGCTCACCGCCTATCTCGCCACCAGCCCCGGCGGGGCAGACACGGTGGCGATCATCGCCTCTTCAAGTCACGTTGATATCTCGTTTGTGATGGCGATGCAGACCGGGCGCTTTATTCTGGTGCTGATCACCGGCCCGGCGATATCACGCTTTGTGGCGAAGAGGCTGGGAGCATAACCCCGGCAGGAACGTCAATGCCGGGGCGACAATCACCCCGCAGCCAGACGCAGCCTTTCGATCACCCCAGCCACTTCATGGCGCGCGTCGCCTTGCAGCGTCTGTAATGGCGGCGGCAGACACGGCGCCGTCACCACGCCCAGTAATTCGGCGGCAGTTGCGATCACGCGCAGGCTGCCGCCATAGCGGTTGAACAGATCCCACAGCGGTGCCAGCGCGTCGGAATGCGCCCGTGCCTGCGCCATGTCACCGGCCTGCGCCGCGCGGGAGATGGCCAGCGCCGCTTGCGGGAAGAGTCCGCCGAGCACCGAATACCAGATCCCGCAGCCAACGCTCAGACCATCAACTGCGATGGCATCGCCGCTGATGCCGAGCGTAATATGTGCCGGAATGTGCGCCCGCAGCGCCGCAATCCGCTCCAGCGCGGCAATGGGAGGAATTTTGATCGAGCCGACATTGGGTAACTGGGCGATGCGGGCAAGCAGCGCATCGCTGAAGGTGAAATGCGTCGCACGGGGATTATCGTAAACGCAGAGCGGCACCGACAATTCGCGTGTCACCGCCGCGTACAGGCCGAACACTTCATCTTCGGTTAACGCGTGATAGGAAACCGGCGCCAGCAACACCGCGCTAACGCCCGCTTTTTGCGCATCTTCCGCCAGCCACAGCACATCGCGGGTACGCAGTGCGCCAATCCCGGCGATCACCGGCACCGCGCCGGAGTGTTCCGTCGCCAGACGCAACGCAGCAGCGCGTTCATTACGGCTGAAATAGGGATAGCAACCCGTCGATCCTAACGCCCCAATCGAATCCACCCCGGCCACGCGAAGTTTTTCGATCAGCCGAACGTATGCCGCTTCATCCAGCCGCTCATCAACCAGCGGCGTCAGCGGAAATGCGCTCAGTCCAGTGAAATCCATGCTTTACCCCCCTTCAGAGTCAGAAACCCAACGCTGTTTTCTCACAGCAACAGCCTGGCATCATACGTTGCAATCCGGCGATCGGTTCGTCGCCTGCCTCACATAATGCAGCCTGCGGCATTTCCGGCAGGCTCTTGAGGATGAACCTTAGTTTTCGTCGCCAACCGGAACAGCGTAGCGCAGGCTGATAGCGTTGTAGAGATCCACCACCGGGTCAATGGCCGGTACCACGCCGTGGCGCAAACGGATATCCCGCACCACTATGCCAACGACAGCGCGCAGCCGGTGATCTTTACCATGACGGCCAGCGAGCGCCATTCATGAATCTCCCTCATAACGTCATTATGATTTAATGACATCATCATTTGTGTCGCTCTGATTAAGATAACGTTCCGCCTTTGTCGGCACCCTCCTCGTTACTGAATCAGGATCCTATGAGCAACAAGATACACGGGCCGCTGTTCCTCGCGATCCTCAGCGCGCTGATGGCCTTTACTTCTCTGTCGACAGATATCTATCTGCCCGCCATGCCGCTGATGGCCAGCGAGCTGCAAGGGGATATCGAACTAACCATTACCGGTTTTTTAATCGGCTTCGCGCTGGCACAACTGGTATGGGGACCGATCAGCGACGCCATTGGCCGCCGTCGACCGCTGTTTATCGGTATGCTGCTGTTTATTATCGGTTCCACTGGCTGCGCCCTGTCGACGGACATTCAGCAAATTGTCTTCTGGCGCGTGTTCCAGGCCTTTGGCGCCTGTACCGGGCCGATGCTGGCGCGGGCGATGATCCGCGATCTGTTTGCCCGCACCCGCGCCGCGCAGATGCTCTCGACGCTGACCATCATTATGGCTATCGCCCCGATTATCGGGCCGCTGACGGGTGGGCAAATCATTAAGATCACCAGTTGGCACGCCATTTTCTGGCTGCTGGCGGTGATTGGCGGGCTGATGTTCTTCTCTCTCTATGCGCTGCCGGAAACCCTGCCGCCGGAAAAACGGGTCAACACCTCGCTGGCGGGCGCATTTACCAACTATTTCTCGCTGTTGCGCAATCGTACCTTTATGCGTTTTACGCTGTGCCTGACCTTTTTCTACGTTTCCGCGTATGCGTTTATTACCGGGTCGCCGTTTGTCTATATCCGCTATTACGGTATCGATCCGCAATATTACGGCTGGCTGTTCGCCATCAATATTGTGGGGCTGATGGGGATGAGTATGGTGAACCGGCGGCTGGTGCAGCGCCATCCGCTGGAAAGACTGCTGAAAATCGCCGTAGCCGGTGCCGCTGTTGCAGCCGTTGCGCTGGCGCTGGTGGTGAAGCTGCAACTGGGTGGCATTGCTGCGGTCGTTGTCTGTGTCTTCCTGTTCTTCTCAATGAACGGCATCATCGCCGCGACGTCTACCGCTGCGGCGCTTGATGCGGTGCCTGCCATTGCCGGGTCAGCCGCCGCGTTAATGGGTTCCTTGCAGTACGGCAGCGGTATCATTTCATCACTGCTGCTGACGTGGTTTCGCGACGGCACGCCATGGACAATGGTGTGGATCATGGCGCTCTTCACGCTCGCCAGCGCGGCGATGGTACTGCGCCGCCATTCATGACTCTGGCTCATAAGCTCATGCCGATTTCTCCCAATAGTCGCAGGTAATCGGCAGGGCTATGATCGCTGTTCCCGGAAAACGTGCGGGGCAGCGGTCACGCCAGCCTCCACCGATTTTCCGCCCGGTGAGTAAACTTAACGATAAGACCCACACTGGAGAAGACCATGAAGATCATCCGCAATGCTTCCGTTCCTTCTGCGCAAGGCCCAAAGGAATATTTCACTGGCCATGTTCGTATCGACGCGCCGTTTAAGGCCGAAGAACCTGCCCGCGTGGGCGGCGCAACGGTGACGTTTGAACCGAGCGCGCGCACCGCGTGGCATACCCATCCGCTCGGCCAGACGTTGATCGTCACCCACGGTAAAGGCTGGATCCAGTGCGAAGGCGAAGCCATTCAGGAGATGAACCAGGGCGATATCGTCTGGATCCCGGAGGATGTTAAACACTGGCACGGCGCGACAGCGGATACAGCGATGACACATATCGCCATCGCCGAGTCGTTAAATGGCAGCCCGGTGACCTGGCTTGAACAGGTTACCGACGAGCAATATCGCGGCTAACGAAGAAGCCATGAATAGCGTTGAAAACAACGTGGTGGTGATCGCCGACGATGTGGATATCAACGAATGCTCTTCCGCCCGGCGCGACAAGCGCTGTAAAACCGTAGCGCCGGGCGTGCCTGCGCCGGTTTAACGTGGCAACAATTCTGGCGTAAAACGCTGCAACTCACTCAGCAACAGCGGGTTATCCGGCGAGTTAAACAGCTCGCTAAGCTCCGTTTTTTTGTTATGGAAGGCCAGCGCTTCCGGGTTCGCTTTACCACTGATCGCCTGTTTCGCTTTACGGTTACACCACTGGCGGTACTCTTCCAGCGTGGCGCGGTAGCGCTGCGCATTCTCACGCATCAGGTGTTCGGCCAGACGGAATTTGCCGTAGCGGTCGCAAAGCTGACTTTCGATGTAGATCGCTTTCGGCAGGATATCCATCATCAGGGTGATAAAATCCAGCACCTGCTCAAGATGGCGATCGGTCAGCTCATCGGCGAACGAGAGCAGATTATCAATCAGCGACAACACTTCATTACGCTCGCAGGCCAACTGCGCCAGCAGGCTTGCCGCTACGTCTTTGGTCTCCTCCACCAGCGCTTTATCCAGCAGCAGCACGCGGGCCGATTCCACCACGCCAAAATAGCGCGACAGTTTTTCCATATAAAAGATGACGTTCTGCGCATGAATATCGGCGGAGATCACGTCGATGCTTTGTTGTAGCTTGTCGATTTTTTTCGCCAGGTACAGGGTTTGCACCACAATTGCGCCGACAACAATGCCTGTCGAAAGGCCGATCGCCGCCAGTTGCGTGGCCTGCGCCATCTGTACCAGCTGTTTCAGTTCGGTGATGGATTCCGGGTTAAAAGGGATCTGTTTGAGCGGCATATGCTGCGCAATCCCTGATTTTTCCGCCAGTTCCGTCCAGTACGCCACGCCGTCGCGCAGCACCGCTTTCCCGTTTTGCAGCGCTTCCAGCACGTCCGGATAGACCTTAAGCCAGTCAAACGTAAATATGGTATCCATCAAAAAATGTCCTCTTCAGGTTTCAGAAGCTGCTGGCGCATCGCCGCAATTTGTACCACCGACGGCAACGTAACGCGGTAGGCCGGGCCGGTCAGCGCCGGTAGCGTGAGCAGCGCGGAGATCGCCATCCCCACTGGACCGGCAAAAATACCGATCGCCCGCACCAGTCCCGCATTGGCCGCCAGCGCCAGCCCGCGCCCCAGCAACGCTCTGGCGACAGCATTGGCCACAATCAACGACACCTGGTAAGACATAAATCCGCCGAGGCGAATCGCCGCGATAATGGCGGACAGCGCCGCGCCGCCCGCCAGATTGCCGTTGATTTTCAACTGTGCGCGCACGCTGGCGCGTTCGGCTTCACTCATGTTTTCCCAGGAATCCTCAAACAATTTCGCCAGCATCGCTTTCTCGATTTCTACCGTGTCGGCGGAGAAATCCGTTTTCACGCCGATTTTTTTACACACATCGGTCAGGATCTCTTTGTACGGCACGCCGTTGCGGCGAATGAAATTCATCAGAGAATCGCCGCCAAAATGCTGCAATTCAGCCCCAATAAGCTGCCAAACCTGGCGAAAATCGCCGTTTGCGGCCTTGAATGCCTCATCGCCGGTTAATGACTCGGTGTAGCGCGTGGAACCATCTTTGTCGGTGGTTAAATAGTTCACCAGTACGCCCAGCATCTCCTGGTCTGCATAGCGCAGAAGCTCCAGGTCTGTATCCTGCCTGTAGTTATTTGCCATCGGTTATTGACTCTGTGGTAGTGCTGTCCTGACGTGCGGCAGCATGGGTGAGAAATTGCACTTCAACGCGGCGGTTGCGCTCATCATCAGGCGAAATGCCGCTGAGCGGCTGTGAATCGCCAAAACCGGCGACAATCACGCGCCGCGATTGTTGTTCATCCAGCGAGGTGACCAGCAGCTTGCGCGCTTCCCGCGCACGGGCGGCGGAGAGCGTGTAGTTGTCGTCATAAACGGTGCAGAAACGAGAAATATCGGTGACCGGATTACTGACCTGCAAGTTGTCGGTATGTCCTTCAACAAACACCTGGGTATTCGCCGCGCTGCCAACAAACTCAGCAATCCGCGGGGCCAGGCGCGCCAGCGCATCTTTTGCCTGATCGGTGATACAGGCGCTGCCTTTGGCGAAGATTTTGTCGCGCAGGGTGATTTTGCCGCTGGCCATATCAAACCCCACCAGCATCTCTTCACCACGATCGGCCATCTCCTTTTGCATGCTGTGCATCAGGGTGTTCAGCTTCTGCTGCGCTGCCGCCAGGCCGCTGTTTTTCTCCTGCTCGCGCTTCACTTCCGCCACTTTATTTTGCAGCACCGATAACACCAGCATCAGCATGACCACGGCCATCACGCCCGCCATCAGATCCGAGATAGAGACCCACTCATTTGGTTTATCTTTCATCGGCTGATTTACGCCTCTGCGCTTTCAGGCAGCGGATTCAGCCTGTAGTGTTGCGCTTCGGTCAGCAATGTCGCGAGCTTACGCTGCATATCCATCACCGCGGCAATAAGCGCCTCTTTTTCTGCCGAGGGCAACTGGCTGGCGAGCTGTCTCGCCGTGACGTCGCACAGGTCTTCCAGCTTCTCATGCAACGTGACGATGACCTTGCAGGCGTTTTCCAGCGCGGCTTGCGAGTCATTAAAGCGCTTCGGCAGCGACTCCAGCCGCTGGTTGCTGACGGAGACGGCCATCAGGCTGGTCTGGATCTCTTTGGTGACCCGCTTGATGTATTGCGTCATCTCCTGCACTTCAATGTTGAGGTTTTCACTGGTGATGGAGAAGTCGTTCATCACCCGGCTCTGTACTTTCGCCGCCTCGTTGGTTTTCTCGCTCAGCTCCGTCATGGTGCTATCAATACGCGCCGACATGGTATCGACCGACTGGCTGATCACGGAGGTCGCCGAGGTGAGCTGGCTGGCCATCTCCGTCATATTGCTGCTGAAGGCATCGCCCATCTCGCCAATCGCCGCTTTGAGAGAGCGTTCGATGGTTTCCATGGTGGCGCTTAGCTGGCGGGTGGAAGCAGACAGCATCTCGCTCATCTGCTGTACGTTGCGGGTAAAGTCGCTGTTCATCTCTGTCACCACAGCAGAAAGCTCGCTGCGGATATCGTTCATCACGCTGCTTAAATCCTCGCCCAGCGTGGAAACAACTCCTTGCAGGCTTTCCGCGGAATCCGCCACTTTCTGCGAAGCTTTACTCATCGCGCCAGCCGCCTGTTGCAGCGCCTCCAGGTTCTGCTGGCTGCTGCGCGTATAGCTCTCCAGCAGGCTGCGGGATTGTCCGTTGATATCGGCAATTTCCGTCAATGTCGCCAGTTGATGCGTATGGCGTTGCGTTTCGTACTCTTCGGCGCGTTTCGCCTGCTGAACAAACTCATCGCGTAATGTCTGAGTTTGCTGCACCAGCGCCGCGACGAGGCTTTCGGTGGCCGTTATCTGCGCCTGCTGTTGCTGCGCGTGGCGCTGCGCTTCGGCTTCTTCGCCCTGTTTTACCTGCTGCGCAAACGTATCGCGCAGCGTTTGGGTTTCCTGCGCGAATGCCGCAACGAGCGTGTCAGTCGCCGTTATTTGCGCCTGCTGCTGTTGTTGAAGTTGCGCACGGCGCGCGGCCTCTTCCGCTTCGCGGCTCTCATCAATCGCCTGCTGCAACCGGGCCATGCACCAGCTTAAGCGGCGCTCTTCATAGCCGTTATGGGTTTCCCACCACTTCAGGACAATAAAGGCGATAATCCCCCAGGTGGAGGTTTTAAATTTCACCCCCAGCCCCTGCATCATATTCATCAGATCGCCCATGGCGCTATCCATTGCGCCAATGCTGTTGCCGGTGTTATGCAGAATGCCGGAGGCTTTATCCAGCGCCAGCCCGAGGCCAAGAAAGGTGCCCAGCAGGCCGACAATTAACAGCATCCCCGGCATAATGGCGGCGATCTTCTCCGCTTTCGTCGCCACCGACAGGCTAAGTTCAGCGGCGGAACCCAGCCCGGAATTCATTTTTCCCTGCGTCTGACCATCCCATAATGTTTGCCAGTTCGCCTCTTTCGCCCGACGCTTCACGCTGCGAATAGTCATCGCCACGCCAGCTACCATCACCAAAAAAAAGAAAAGCTGTAACACATCCAGACCGGGAATCAGGAAATGGCCGACCTCTGCCAGCAGGTTCATGCCATCACCTCAACCATCAGCCCTTTTTCGGTACGTTGCTCGCAATCGTTGGCAAAGATGAGCGCAAAGTCGTTGATCAGATACTGTTCTTCCGTCGAGAGCGCCGACCACGGGCGGTTGTCCTGTGAACACTGAATCAGCAGACGCCCCACTTCCGCGCCGCGCTCCAGCAGAAATTCATTTCCTTCATCAATCAGTTGCTGTTCGTCTTTTTCCAGCATTTGCAGGAAGCCTTCGGCCGCATTCACGTAACAGCGACGCGCCTGCAAGGTATCTTCCAGTGCATTCAATTCTTGTTCTTCGCGCGGCAGGGAAATCTGCAAGTCGTTGAGCATAGCCATATCTTCCGCGCTCAGCGTTTCATTGTTCTGGGCGCGCAACAGGCGATCGCGCAGCATGCGGCTGCGGGAGAGCACCTTGCTATCGCGTTCCCAGTCCGCCTCCAGTAACTGACGGCTTTTCTCCCAGGCGATGATCATCTCTTCGAAGATAAACGGAATGATCGGCTTACCGAACTGACGAGTCGTCAGTGCATCCAGTTGCAGTGTGTGCTCTTCGCTGAACTCCGCATCCTGTTGAATCAGACGGTTAGCGGCGAAAATGATAAACAGCAGGTCATCATCAATCTCTTCCACGCGGGTAACGGATTCCATACGGCTTTCGTAAAACGCCAGCAGTTTCTGTACCGCGCGCAGGCGCAGGTAGTATTCAAAGTCCTGCAAATCGTCGCGCTCAAGGGCGATGTCCACTTCCGCTTTGGCAATCATGTAGTTGTTCAGCATCGCAATGGCGGAAACGGCGGATTTCTCTTCACCGTGCAGTTCACGTTCCGCTTCGGCCAGCGCTTCTGCATGGCGGCGAGCCTCTTCCAGCGCGGCTTTATCGAGCTGCTGCTGACGCGCGCCTTTGCACCAGTCAATCACCCATTGAATCGCTTTCTGCGCGCGACGCACCAGCGGGTGTTTATCGGCTTTCTCCAGCCACGCCAGCCCTTTATCCAGCAATGCCAGCGCTGTTTTGACCCAGGGATGCGTAAAGTACGCGCCTACCATCTTCAGGAAGGTGCGGCCTTTGCTGATGTGCGGTTTAATGCGCGTCCACATCTGGCTGACTTTACCGACAAAACCTTCCGCTTTTTCCGCCATCCAGCCAATGGCGCTACTGACGTACTCTTTCGCCTTGCTCACCGCCGACGAAACAAAGCTGCCAACCGAGGAAACCACAGAGGAAGCAAAATCGCATACAGAATCTAACCAACCCATTATTTTTAATCCCTTAGCTCACGCCGAGCATTTTTCTTGCTGTGTCAATGTGTGGAGGTATGTGTGATGCAGAAGAGGCGATCGCGCGATACGCTTCGCGGATCTGCGTCAGCGCGCTTTCAATATGCGCCAGCGCCAGTTGTTGTTGCGGGCTGCGAACGGCTTTCGGCAATGCCAGCCGCATCGCATTGCGCATATCGCGCCCGGAAAGGCCATCGGAAAGGGCAACCGCCTGCGCGATCAGGGTTTCTCGGTCGTCCGCCAGAGGAATGGTCGCCACCAGCAGTTTGGCCCAGATGCGCTGGCGCTCAGGCTCGCCGGGCAGGGTAAAGCCGATATGATGGGTGATGCGGCTCAGGAAGGCGCTATCGTAATTTTTCACAAAGTTGGTGGCGAAAATCACGATACCCGCGTGTTTTTCCAGTTCGATAAGCAAGGTGGAACGCATGGCATTGACCTCATTATCAATACCCTGCGTGACAGAAGAGAGGCGTTTACCAAGCAGCGTGTCGGCTTCGTCAAAAAACAACACGGCATTTTCGCGTTCGGCCTGGCGAAAAAGCGCAGCAATATTCTTCGCTGTTTCGCCCATGAATTTGCTTTCCAGGTCGGTAATGCTCACCAGCATGATATTGCGCGCCAGCGAACCGGCCAGCGCCTCGGCGGTCAGGGTTTTTCCGGTGCCTGGCGGGCCGTAAAAATTAAGGACAATACCTTTTCCTTGCGGGTCAACGGCAGAGAATCCCCAGTCGAGGTAGATCTGCTGGTAGTGCTCGATTTTGGCTTTCGCTTCATCCAGTTGTTCAATTACTTCCGCCGCCAGGGCGACATCGCTTTCCAGCGTAAAACGCGGCGCAATCGCTGGAGCGAAAAGTGATTTATCCTCATCATCGGCTTTTTCCCGTTGCCGGGAGAACTGCGGGCTGATGCGTCCGGATGTCATACTATCGCCTCTCTGTGTTAACGGTTTCGGTTTACGCGAACCAAACATATAAGTCCCTGTCCTTGATAACGTCGCGGCCGCTATACGGCGTGAAAACGGGTATGTAAATCCTGTTCAAATTGCTCGCGCAGCGAGGCAGGCGAAAGAATGCCGATGTCTGGCAGCCAGTAGCGCAGCCAGCGAAAAAGCGTATGCGGATCGCTGATCGCCGTAGAGAGCGTCAGGCTGCCATCGTCGTGGTGTTCAATAATGCGTTGCGCGGGGAACAGCGCCCGGCGGGTGACATACTCCGCGGCATGCGCCGATACGCGCAGTACCGTCTCCACCCGCGAGCCAAAGCGAATACCGACATGATTTTCCAGCTCGGCGACCACCTCAGCGAGCAGCTCAAAGCGCTGGTCGGTGCTGGTTAGCCGCTCAATACGCGCCACTTCGAACGCCTTTAACTGCCCTTTTTCTATGGCCGCCAGGTACCACAAGCCGTATTGGTTAATCAGCCGGTAAGGCTGCGCGCGCCGGGCTTTGTCGCGGTAGCGATATTCCACTTCTGTGCGCTGGCTAATGGCCTGATTTAACTGGTTAAGCAGCGGCTCGAGCTGCTGATTTTGCCGGCTGCTCGGTGCGTGAAAGGAGATATTGCTGCGCTGTTTCATGCTGTTACGCAGCGATTGTCCGTCCTGGCGCGGAAAGAGATGCGCCACGCCGGTAAAGTCAGCGAATTCCGCCAGATGACCGCTGTGTAATGTCGGAAGAAGGTGGGCGCTGAGTTTATAGCGTCCTGGCGAAACCTGATCGAGGATATGTCCCAGCCGCGCAAGGTCGCGGTAAGCCGTGCGTTCCGTTATGCCGAATTTATCGCACAGCCACGCCTTATCGATGGTTTTGCCCTGATAGAGCGCAGCGAAAATTTCGCACAGCCGCTCAATCAACGGGTCGTGTTTTCTGTCGTGACTTTCCTTCATTGCTGCGGGTTCCGGAATAAAGTCTCACAAGACGTTAAAAGTACAGCCTGACCATCGCGCCACGGCCCGAAGTTTCAGGTAAAACCTTGTTTTTGTTCATAGGGATTAACGGCAGAAAACAGGAAAACTAAAATGAAATTTCCGCGTGCTATGCAATCCCCTGATTCTATTAAGGGAAAGATAAACGTCCTCGCTGACAGGAGATGTCAGTGCACAGTAATTGCCGCCTGCCGCTTCGCTAACTTCAACAAAACATCAACGAATCGGCCACTTACGTTGTTCATTCCCCGTGCGGAAAAGATAATCGTTATTTACTTTTGTATATAACGAGAAGCATGATGAAAACGATGACAGGCAAGTGTGCAGCGGTGATAGCGCTGGCAGTGTTGAGCGCTACGCCCGTTCTGGCAAAAGATATTCGCGTCACTTATGCCGGTTCGATGGGCAAAGTGATGGATCAGGGGCTGGGACCGGTGTTTGCGAAAGCGGAAAACGGTGCCTGGCAGGGCCAGGGACAGGGCGCTTACGGGATGGCGCGTTTGCTGGCGAGCCATAAACTGACGGCGGACGTGTTTGTCTCCATCAACCCTGGCCCCATGCAGATCCTGAAAGATGCAGGCTTAATCGATGATGCCGTCCCGGTCGCCAGCACCAGCATGGTGATAGCGTACAGCCCGAACGGGAAATATGCCGCGCAGTTTGCCGACTCCAGTAAACATCATGATGCCGGCTGGCTGAAGCTGCTGGCGCAGAAAGATATTCGCTTCGGCCGCACCGATCCGTATGTCGATCCGAAAGGGCAGAACATTGTCTTTACCCTTCTGCTGGCGGAAAAATATTACCACCAGCCGGGCATCGCGCAGAAAGTGCTGGGCGACCTGCAAAACCCGGAACAGACTCACCAGGAAGGCGGCCTGCTGGCGCGCCTCGAGAGCGGCCAGATTGATGCCGCAGCCGGTTACGAAAGCGAAGTACGTTCCGCCCATCTGCCGTATGTTGCGCTGCCGGATGAGATCAACCTGAGTAACCCGGCGCTGGCGAAACAGTGGTATGACACTGTCAGCTTCACCATTAAAGACAGCGCTGGCAAAGATCAAACCCTGCACACGCAGCCGATGGTGTTTTACGCGGCAGTACTGAAGAACGCGCCAAACGGCACCGATCAGGCGAAGAAATTCGTTGAATTTATGCAAAGTGCGCAGGGGCAGCAGATCTTTAATCAATATGGTTACGCCGCGCCGAAAGGCAACGCGCTGTACCGCTGATGCGCCAGGCCGGGCGTATGGCGGGCTGGTTGTCGCTTCCCGCATTGCTGCTGTTGTGCATTCCGTTTGTTACCCTGCTGCATGAAACGCCGTGGGGCCACTTCCGGCTTGCCTGGCGGGATGACAATGCGATTGCCGTGTCGCTCGGCCTTGGGCTGCTGGCGCTGTGCCTGATTATCCTGATCGGACTGCCGGTGGCCTGGTGGCTGGCGCGAGCTACCGGGCGCAAACGTCTGATCGCCGAGCTGCTGGTAATGATTCCGCTGCTGACGCCGCCGCTGTCGATGGGTATTCTGCTGGTTTCCGCATGGGGGCCGTACGGCCTATTTGGTCAGTGGCTGTCGCAGGTCGGCATGACGCTGGTCAACAATCCTGCCGCCTTTGTGCTGGCACAGCTTTACGGCGCGCTTCCCTACTTTATTGTGGTGGCGCGCAGCGCCTTCAGCACCGTACCGAAAACGATTCTTGAAGCCGGGCAGACGCTTGGCGCGGGCGGCTGGCAGCGCTTTCGCTATCTGGCGCTGCCAATGGCGATGCCAGGGCTGGCCTCGGCTATTGCGCTGGCCTGGGTGCGGGCGGTTGGCGAGTTCGGCATTGTGATGATCTTCGCTTACTTTCCGCAGGGTATTCCGGTCAAGCTCTACACCAACCTGCAAAACGACGGCGTCGATTCCGTTTATACCCTGCTGTGGCTGCTGCTGATCGTCACGCTGCCGCTGCCGATGATCTGTATGGCACTGGGTAGGCGGGCGCAGGTGAATCAGCTTTGAGATAAGAGGTCACGGCCCGGCACACTTTCCATCGCCGGGCCTCTGAGGATCAGTCACCCGCTTTGGTCAGGGTTGCCAGTTCATCAGCAGAGAGGTTTAACGCTACGGCAGTGACAAAGCTTTCAACGTGGGCGACGTTGGTGGCGCTGGCGATCGGCGCGGTGACGCCCGGCTGGTTAATCAGCCAGGCAAGCGCGACTTCGGCCGGTTTTACGTTATGTTTTGCAGCAATGGTTTCCAGCGCATCAATAATGGCGAAACCGCGTGGATTCAGGTATTTGGCAATGCCCTGCCCGCGCTGGCTCTGGCTGAGATCTTTTTCGCTGCGGTATTTCCCGGAGAGGAAACCGGAAGCGAGACTGTAGTAAGTCACCACGCCGATATTCTCCCGCACCGTTAAGTTCTGCAACGCGCCTTCAAAACCGGAACGATCGTAGAGGTTGTATTCCGGTTGCAACACCTGGTAGCGCGGCAACCCTTTCGCATCCGCCACTTTTAGCGATTCCGCCAGCTGCTCCGCATTGAGGTTCGACGCGCCGACGGCGCGGATTTTCCCCGCTTTCAGCAGCTTCTCATACGCGCCAAGGGTTTCCTCATACGGCGTGTCGTTATCCGGCCAGTGCGAAAAGTAGAGATCGATATAGTCGGTTTGCAGACGGCGCAGTGAATCCTCAACCGCCTGCGCTATCCAGCGGGCGGAAAGCCCTTTTTTACCCGGTTCGCGCAGATCGGCTCCCACTTTGGTAAAGAGTGTCACTTTATCGCGCGCGCCCGGATGCGCCGCCAGCCATTTGCCGATAATGGTTTCTGATTCGCCGCCTTTGTTGCCCGGTGCCCATGCCGAATAGACATCCGCGGTATCAATCGCGGTAAAGCCGCGTTCGAAAAGCGCGTCCAGCAGGCTGAAGCTCTGCTTTTCATCTACCGTCCAGCCGAAAACATTGCCGCCAAAAACCAGTGCGGGGATCTGCAAGCCAGTTGTACCCAGTGAACGTAAAGCCATTTGCTCATACCTCCGTGAAATAGCGTATCTGTTTACGCAAAGACTTTAATCCTGGCCTGCTGAGCCGTGCGTTTTTTGGTCATCCGTGCGGTTTAAACACCGGATGCGTCTGCAATAACGCGGTGATCGGTCGCAGATTTTCGCGCAGTACGCTATGCAAGTGGCGAATGGCCGGGTTGAACTGTTTGCGGTGCGGGCACACCAGATTCAGCGGCGCGGCTTCGCCAGCATGTTGCGGTAACAACACCTCCAGCCGGCCTGCCAGCACATCCGCGCTGATGTCGATCCATGATTTATAGACGATGCCCATTCCGTCCACCGCCCAGCGGCGGGCAATATCCGCGTCATCACACAACATACGGCTTTTAACAATAAGCTGACGCCGCATGCCGTTTTCCGGAAAGCTCCATTTGTCATACACCTGGTTGTTCATGGTGAATAACAGACAGTGGTGATTCACCACTTCATCCAGCGTTTTGGGGCGACCGTGTTGTGCCAGATAATCAGGGGAAGCGGCCAGTACCCGTCGATTATCCTCGGCCACCGGCAGCGCGACATAGCTGCTGTTATCCAGCACGCCGTAGCGGATGGCGATGTCCACCGGATCGCGAAAGACATCGCTTACCTGATCGGAAAGCGACAGGCGCAGCGAAATTTTCGGGTACTGCTGGCAAAAACGGGTGATCAACGGCAGCAAGACATTGCGGCCAATGTCCGAAGGAACGGCAACGCGCAATTCGCCACGGATCTCGTTATCGCCGCTGTGCAAGCTTTCAGCGCCCGCCTGCACCACTTCCAGCATCTCCTGGGCGAAGGGCAGATATTTTTCTCCTTCCGCGGTCAGACGCAGGCTGCGCGTTGAGCGCACAAACAGGCGCTTATCCAGATCGCGCTCTAGCCGGTTGACGGCAGCGCTGACCTGACCCGGCAGTAATCCGGCTTCCCGCGCAGCATTGGAAAAACTGCCCAGCATGGCCGAGCGAACAAACAGCGTGACATCTTCCAGGCGAATCATGGTGGCTCCCGTAGCGCAAAAACCCTTCTGTTTTGCCAGAAAACCCTGTGGCGGGAAATGTTATTTTCACTCCTCGAGTGAAAGTGCTGCCTTTTTACACCGATTTATCTGGTTATGTTTTGCGTTTATGCTCGCTGCAATCAACAGTACCGTCCCTGATTTGTTCATATTTTCACCAGGAGAGAAAAAATGACCCTTGATGATGCCGTCGTTGCCCGCCATACCGTAAAAGCATTCGAACCCGGCCAGACGCTGCCGCAGGATAAAATCGAAACGCTGCTGAACGTGCTGCAAAACAGCCCCTCCTCCGTTAACTCGCAGCCGTGGCACTTTGTTGTCGCCTCCACGGCGCAAGGGCGTGAAGCCATTGCCAAATCCACCACCGGCGCTTTTGCCTATAACGAGCCGAAAGTCCTGAACGCCTCGCATGTGATTGCGCTGTGCATCCGCAGTGATATTGACGACAAACACCTGCAAAACGTTCTCGCGCAGGAGCAGAAAGATGGCCGCTTTGTCGCAGAAGGCGCGCAGGCGGGCCAGGATAAAAGCCGCCGTTCTTACGTCGATATGCATCGCTACGAACTGCGCGATCTGCCGCAGTGGATGGAGAAACAGGTGTACCTGGCGTTAGGCGGCCTTCTGCTGGGCGCGGCAATGCTTGGCATTGACGCCACGCCAATGGAAGGTTTTGACCAGCGCGCGCTGGATCTGTCGCTGGGCCTGCGTGAAAAAGGGCTGACCAGCGTGGTGCTGGTCTCGCTCGGCGTGCGCAGCGATAAAGACTTCAACGCCGCCCTGCCGAAATCCCGCCTGCCGCGCGACGAAATCTTCACCTTTATCTAACCCCGCTATGCCCGGTGGCGCGACGCTTACCGGGCCTGCAACGTAAACCGGGTTTAATACAACCCGGAAATCACCAACAGTGCATCCATGATGATTTTCATTACATCGTCCCGTTCGCCTTTTTCTGCCATGAATATGTGAGCTATGTTCGCCGGTATTGTGCAGGTGTTTGCTCGTAACGTTGCTTAAACGCACGGGAAAACGAAGAGAGGGAGAGAAACCCGCAACGTTCTGCAATGACATCGACCGTCAGACCACGCTGCTGGTGCAACAAACGCGCGGCCTGCGCAAGGCGGATTTGCGTCAGCCAACTTTGTGGCGTCAGGTGATAACAGCGGGAAAAATGGCGGGCGAAAGTTGCGCGGGAGAGAAAGCAACGCTGTGCCAGCGTCTCCAGCGTCCACGGCTGCGCTGGTTCGGCCAGTACCGCCAGTACCGCAGGCGCGAGGCGCGGATCGCTCATCAACCGCAACAGCCCGGCTGGCGGCTCCTGTGCGGCCAGTAAAATGCGCAGCAGCATCGTTAAAAACGACATCGCCAGGCTTTGTACCATCTTCGCCCCGCCGGGCTGGTTACTCAGGCTTTCACGCACCAGCATCGCCAGCAGGGTTTGCAGCTCCGGAAAATCCTGCTGCCCGTCGGTATGCAAATGGACAACATCGACTTCATGGGCAAACAGCCAGCCGCTGTGCGGGCCAAAATTGAACTCGCCGCATAACACTTCCACCGCGCTACCTTCACCTTCCGCCACAACCTCCGTCAGCGTGCCGTTGTACTGGCTGGACACCGGCGCAAGGTGTCCCCAGTCAATCAGCCCCTGCAACAGATGCGGAGAACCGTGCGGCAGCAGCAGCACGTCTCCCGCGCGCACATCGTAGGTTTTACCCGCCACATTCAGCCGAGCTTCCCCTTTCAGGATCACATGCCAGGGCACCGCGCCGGGCGCAAGTTGAACGTGATCGGCCTGCCAGCGCCCGGCGAAACGGCAGTGAAGATTCACCGCACAGACCGGCGCAAGCAGGGTGAGCATCTGGCTGAGAGTATCCATCTTTCCCCTGAGACGATAAGACAAAAAACAGAGACGATTTGGCGCATTCTACACCGTCCGCGCAGCCTAACATAAGCCCAACGCCGCCACAGCGGCCCTCATTTAACACTGAACAGGAGCAAATCATGAGCCGTTTAACCCACATTCAGGCTGAAGAAGCCACCGGTAAAGCCGCAGAATTATTTACTGCCATCAAACGCGCAATGGGCAAAGTGCCGAATGCTTATCTGACTATCGGCAGCCACTCGCCGGAGGCGCTGGGCCAGGCGCTGCAACATAATGCCATGCTGACGAAAAGCAGCCTGAGCGCCAAAGAGCGTGAAGCCATTAACCTTGCCGTCAGCGAAGCAAGCGGCTGTGATTATTGCCTGGCCGCCCACACACTGGCAGCAAAAGGTGCAGGTTACAGCGAAGAGCAGACCCGGCAGTTGCGTCGCGGCGAATACCCGCAGGATGCGCACATTGATGCGCTGGTGAAATTCGTGCAAACGCTGGTCACCACGCGCGGCACACTGGCTGACGATACCGTTGCCGCCTTTCGCAATGCCGGTTTCGACGATCGCCAGGTGGTGGAAACCATCAGCGCCGTCAGCGCGATTCTGTTCACCAATATGATTAACCGCGTCAATGATACGGTGGTGGATTTTCCGAAAGTGAATTGATCAATCCGGGAGGCGGAAGCCTCCCTTTTTTATTGCCACGACTCCACCCAGTGGCACGCCACCTGATGGCCGGGGCGCACTTCACGCAGTTCCGGGATTTCAGTACGACAGCGTTCCGTTGCCTGCGGGCAGCGTGAAGAGAAGCGGCAGCCGGAAGGCGGGCGCGACGGATCGGGGATTTCCCCCTGCACCACCGCCACGGGTTCGCTTTCCGGGTCGAGCGTTGGCACCGCCGCCAGCAGCGCCTGGGTGTAAGGGTGCAGCGGCTGGCTGAACAACGCATCGCGGCTAGCGGTTTCCACCAGTTTCCCCAGATACATCACCGCCACGTCATCACACAAATGCTCCACGACACCGAGATCGTGAGAAATAAACAGGAAGGTGACGCCATGCTCATCGCGCAAATCGGAGAACAGATTAATGATTTGCGCCTGGATGGAGACATCCAGCGCCGAGATGGGTTCGTCGGCAATAATAAAATCCGGGTTGAGGATCAGCGCGCGGGCAATGCCGATACGCTGGCGCTGGCCGCCGGAGAACTCATGGGGAAAGCGATTGTAATGCTGCGGGGCCAGGCCACAGATTTTCATCACCTCCAGCACTTTATCGCGCAGTTCCGCTTTGCTGCACAGCTTGTGTTCCAGCATCGCTTCGCCAATCGCATCGCCAATGCGAATGCGCGGATTCAGCGAGCTGTAAGGATCCTGAAACACCAGCTGGATTTTCGGGCGCAGCGCGCGCATCTGTTTCGGCGTCATATCCTGCAACTCCTGACCGCGATACTTCACGCTACCCGCCGTTTTGTCATACAGCCCCAGCAGCGTGCGTCCGACGGTGGTTTTACCGCTGCCGGATTCGCCCACCAGGCCAAAAATGGTGCCGGGTCGAATGTTAAAACTGACGCCGTCCACGGCGCGTAGCTGTCCGGTTTCCTGACCAAACAGCCCGTCGCGCAGCGGGAAGTGCTTTTTCAGACCATCCACTTCAATCACATATTGTTGGCTCATGCGACCGGCTCCGCTAACTCACTGTGAATACATGCGGCTTGCCGCGTTTGCCCGATCAGCGGCGGAATACCCGCGCGGCACTGCGCCGTGGCACGTTCGCAGCGATCGAAGAACGCGCAGTACGGCGGCAGCTCGGCCAGATCCGGCACCTGGCCGGGAATGGAATAGAGGCGGCGTCGGCGCTCGCCCGGAACAGGGCGCGACGCGATCAGCCCTTTGGTATAAGGGTGCAGTGGGTTGCGCAGCACATCGGCGGTCGGACCTTGCTCAACGATGCGCCCGGCGTACATTACCACGACGTGTTCCGCCATCTGCGCGATAACGCCCAAATCATGGGTGATCAGCATCAGCGCCATCTGCTGCGCCCGCGCCTGGTCACGCAGTAAACGCAGGATTTGCGCCTGTACGGTGACATCCAGCGCCGTGGTGGGCTCGTCGGCAATCAGCAGTTTCGGCTGGCAGCTTAGCGCCATGGCAATCATGATGCGCTGCAACATACCGCCGGAAAGCTGGTGCGGATAGCTGCTCATCAGGCTCTCCGCCCGCGCCAGCCCGACATCGGCGATCAATTGCGTGGCATGCGCCCAGGCCGCTTTTGGCGTTTCACCACGATGGCGAATCAGCGGTTCACAGAGCTGCTCGCCAATGGTCAGCACCGGGTTGAGCGCCGTCATCGGCTCCTGAAAGATCATCGCTAACTGATTACCACGCAGATCGGCCATTTTTGACGGCTTCAGGCGCAGCAGATCGGTGCCCTGAAAGCGGATTTCTCCGCCGTCGATACGCGCAACCTGCGGCGGTAACAGCCCCATCAGCGACATGGCGGTAACGCTTTTGCCGCAGCCGGATTCACCCACCACGCCAATAGTTTGCCCGGCCTGAATGGCAAATGAGACATCCTGTACAGCGCGCACGCGCCCCTGCTCGCTGGCGAAGGAGATGGATAAGTTATTAAAGGTAATTAGCGGCTCGCTCATTTCAGGCTCCGTTTCATTTTCGGATCCAGCGCATCGCGCAGGCCATCTCCCAGCACGTTAATGGCGATGACGGTCAGAAAAATGGCGATACCCGGCGGCATCCACAGCCACGGGCGACGCTGAAAGTCGATCAGGCTGTTGGCCGCATCCATCATATTACCCCATGAGGGCGTTGGCGGTACGACGCCAAGGCCGAGATAGCTGAGCGCAGATTCCATCAGGATGGCATTCGCCACCGCCATCGTCGCCATCACCACCAGAATGGGAATAGTGTTCGGCAACAGATGGCCGAACAGGCGGCGGCGCGAAGAGAGGCCCAGAACCTGCGTCGCCAGCATAAAATCGCGTTCTCGCAGCGAGAGGATTTGCCCGCGCACCAGCCGCGCCAGCTTCGGCCATTCCAGCAGGCTGAGCATCACTACCACCATATAGATGCGCGAATCGGACGAGAAATCGAGCTCTGATAACATCGCTCCGGCGACAATCAGCAGCGGCAGGCTGGGGATCGTCATCACCAGATCCGCGAGGCGCATAATCAGTTTTTCCGTCCAGCCGCCGGCATAACCGGAGATCGCGCCCAGCAGGTAGCCCAGCGCCACCGACAGCAGCATGGTCAGCAGGCCAATAATCAGCGAGATACGCCCGGCAAGCAGTAAGCGGGTATAGATGTCGCGGCCAAGAAAATCGGTGCCCAGCCAGTGCTCTGCGCCAGGCGGTTTGTTGATCATCAGCGCGTCGGTGGCGTCATCTTTCCACGGCGACCACACCGGCCCCAGCACGCACCAGATGGTCATGACCACCAGCAGAACCAGGCACAGCATCGCGAGATGATTGTGGCGCAGCGCTTTCCACGCCTGGCGCCACGGAGAGGGCGTGGCCTGCGCCAGCGCCGGAATTTCCGCCTTGCGCAGGCGGCGATTGGTTGAGAAAAGGGAACCGAACATCACGACCTCACGCGAATACGCGGGTCGGCCCACGCGTACAGCACATCGGCAATCAGGTTGCCAACAATGGTTAATACCGCCAGAAACAGAGTGAACCCCATCAGCACCGGATAATCTCGGGCGGCCAGCGAATCAATATGGATATGCCCCGCACCCGGCCAGTTAAACACCTTTTCGGTGATGATCGCGCCGGAAAACAGCCCCGGCAGCTCAAAACCGAGCAGGGTGATGATCGGCAGTAGCGCATTGCGCAGCGCGTGTTTGAGGATCACTGTGCGTTCGCGCAGACCTTTGGCGCGCACGGTGCGGATAAAATCCATCTTCACCACGTCCAGCATACTGGCGCGGAAATAGCGCGTCAGGCTGCCCGCCTGCAACATCACCAGCGCCATGACCGGCAACACCAGATGCGCCGCAACCTGCATCACCCACGCCCAGCCGCTATCGTCGCTGCCGGTGTTGGTCATGCCGCCCACCGGCAACCAGTGCAGATCGACCGCGAACCACTTAATCAGCAACAGGCAGAGGAAAAAGGTCGGGAATGACATGGCGGCGAACACCACCACGCTGACCAGATGATCGAACAGCGAATTGGGTTTCAGCGCTGAGGCAATGCCCACCGCCAGCCCGATGCCCCAGTAAAACACCAGCGCAACGCTTGCCAGCAGGAACGAGTTCCAGATGTACTGGTTAAGTAGCTGGCTCACCGGGATTTGGTATTGCAGCGAGAACCCCAAATCGCCGCGCAGCAACTGGCCGAGCCAGTGCAGATAGCGGGTGAAGAGCGGTTGATCGAGTCCATAAATGGCTTTCAGTTCGGCGGCGCGGGCGGCGGTGAGGGTAATGTTACCGTCGATAAAGTCGCCCGGCGTTTTCGCGAACAGCATAAAAATAATCAGTGATGCGAGCAGCAGCATTGGCAGGGTTTGCAGCAGTCGCCTGAGGATAAAATTTCGCATAGCTTTCTCATGACAACTGCCGGGGAGCCCCGGCAGTTGTTGGTGTTACTTGACGATTTTCACATCCGGCAGGCTACCGGTCAGTCCGTTGTAGATATCCGGCTTAAAGCCGGTGACGCGGGCGCTGCTGGCCGACAGAATCTCGCGGTTACCCAGCAGAATCGCCGGTGGATCGTCCGCCAGCACTTTATACAGCTGGTGATAAATCGGTTTGCGTTTTTCCACATCCAGCACCGCATTACCTTCGTTGATCAGCTTATCAACCTGCGGATTGTTATAGCCGGACTCTTTCGCTTCCGTGCTGTAGTAATCCCACACGCCATCATGCGGATCGTTGAGCGTGCTGGTGCTGAAAGAGGCCAGGTCATAGTTGCCTGCTTTACGCTGCGCCATCAGGGCGTTGAAATCCACCACCTGCGGTTTCAGCAGCACGCCAATCTGCTGCCAGTTCTCTTTGGCGATGGGGATCAGCGCATCGTTCAGCACTTTCTTGCTCACCAGCAGCGTCAGCTCCAGACGTTTACCGTCCTTCACGCGGATGCCATCCGGCCCCGGTTTCCAGCCCGCTTCATCAAGCAGTTTCTTCGCCTGTGCCGGGTCGAATTTGTACGGGTTCACGCCGTCGGTGTTATACGCCCATGAAATCGGGGCAATAGGTTCAATCGCCACTTTGCCGTAGCCCTGATAAACCACATCGATCAGCTTCTGGCGGTCAAGGCCGTAAATCAGCGCCTGGCGCACTTTCACGTCCTGCAACGCCGGGCGGCGCACGTTGAATTCCACTTTGCTGTAGTCGCTGGAGCCAAACAGGTTGATATTGGCGAAGCCCAGCATTTTCAGTTGTTCGATATCATCCGGGCGCGAAGTGAACGAGTCGTAATCGGTTTCGCCGGTCTGGAACAACTGGAAGTTGGTGGATGGGTTGGTTACGCGATAGATAAAGCGCGGCGTTGGCGGTGTGCCACGGTAGAAATGGGTGTTGGCGTGGAAACGAATCTCCTGGCCCGGAATGTATTTTTCATAGACATATGGCCCGTTACCCAGCGGTTTCCCGTGCAACGTGCGCAGATAATCGAGGTTACCGCGCTGATACTCTTTACCGTAATACGCTTTCGACAGCACCGGGCCGCCGATTTTCGCCAGCGTAGTCGCGCCTGGCTGCGTGGTGGTGACCTGTAAGGTCAGCGGGTCGATCACTTTCAGGCCGCTGACGCTATCGGCTTTTCCGGCTTTATACTCCGCGCCGCCCGCAATATTGGCGAGGGTGATGTCAGTATCGCCATCATATTTCGGGTCATACAGCACGGTCAGGGTAAACGCCACGTCTTCGGCAGTCAGCGGCGAACCGTCGCTGAAAGTCAGGTTCGGGCGCAGCTTAATGGTGTAGACCTTGTTGTCCGGGCTGACGCTCCAGCTTTCCGCCAGGCCAGGCACCAGATTGCCGTGGCTATCCCAGTCGATCAGGCGTGAGAAAATCACGTTGGTGACGTTTTCGTCCCAGCCGTTAACAAAGAAATAGGGGTTAAAAATACCCTGCGGTTCAGAGATGCCTGCCACCACCGTGTCTTTACGCAGCTTAGCCGCCGCCGGAATTTGGCTGGCATCGGTGCTGGCGTAATACCCTCTTTTAAGGGTTCATCGGCGAAAGAGGCTGAAGAGAAAGCCACCACACTGCTGAGTAACGCGATTTTCAGCGCCAGAGTAAAGCGCGTGGGTTTTGTTTTTAAGCTATTCAGTAAGCTGGACAAAATTGCTCCCTCATCAAATGATTGCGTGGAATTTACAAATCATGACGAACGATAAAAGCCGCACCGCACCCTGTCTAACAACGAAAAAATCTGGCTTATAGCAAATTGTCATTAGCAAATTTATGGCAAATCAATGTCATAAGTTTGCTAAGCAGCTTACAAACCGCATTGTGCCGACGAATTGAGGAACCCGCAAAGCCCGGTCAAAACCATCCCCGGTAGTAAAGGCGTGATTTCCACAACTCTGGTCGTTTTATCACCATGAAAGTGCGCGCCTGAAAAAACAGGCAAACAGAAAGAAGCGCTTCCTGTTTGCCTGTGGCTGCATGCCTGCTTATTTACGTTACTGAGGAATAACGTCCGTAGCACAGAATTTGGTGATTAGCGTGTTGGCTAATTATATTCAGAGCTAATAAGGATCCTTTGATTTAATTCATCAAACTCATCGGCAAGATAATTAACTTCAAACAAACCAAGTTTAATTAACATATTGTCTTTCTTATCATTGAATGCGAAAGAAAGATAAACACAGCCATTTGACTCGACCAGTGTTGTTCTGTCAGGAGTCAGTGTTGTATTACTTTTATCTAACATAATATTCTCCTATTAATATTCCAGTAATTCTCTTCGGCCTTCTATTGCCGACAGTGCTCCGTCAACCAGAGCAAATAATTCATCCTCGCCGGGGTAAACGATAAATTCAGGGGTAATAAAGCCGATGCGTTTACGAATGTCATTAATCACTCTGCCGCTCCGGGCAACGCCTCCGGTGAGAATAATGGCATCGACGCGGCCCGCGAGAACAGCCGCGCATGAGGCGATCTCTTTTGCGACCTGGTAAGCCATCGCCTCAAGCACCTCTAACGCTTTTTGATTTCCATCGCTGATTAGCTGCTCAACATCGCGAATGTCTTTCGTGCCTAAATAGCCAAACACACCGCCTTCACCAATGAGCTTTTTCTTCAGCGAATCATAGGTATATTCACCAGAAAAACAGAGGTTTAATAAAGCCAGGCAAGGGAGACGACCCACGCGTTCCGGCGAGAACGGTCCATCGCCGCCTAATGCGGAATTCACATCAACAATCCGGCCATCGCGATGAGCGCCGACGCTGATACCGCCGCCGAGGTGCGCAACAATTAAATTCAGGCTGGCATAAGGTTTTTCCACCTGAATGGCGTAACGATGAGCAACCGCTTTCTGATTAAGGGCATGAAAAGCGCCGACCCGCGATATTTCCGGCATGCCGGAGATTTTAGCAACAGGATCACACTCATCCACCACCACCGGATCAACGGTATAAGCCATATTCTCTTTATCAGCGTCTTTTGCCAGTTCCCAGGCCAGAATAGCGCCGAGATTTGAAGCATGCTCACCGTTAAGACCCACGCTTGCATCGTGTAAGTAGGCGTCGTTAATACGGTAAACACCACTTTCAAGATAGCGGACCAGCCCGCCGCGCCCGACAAACAGATCCATATCTTTGGTTCTGAAACCGTGTTCATGCAACATGCCAAGAATAATTTCTTTGCGGAATTGTTTTTGTTCCAGGATATTTGAATACGGACCTAACTCAGCTTCATTATGGTTATATGTCCGGCAAACCAGTTGCGTTCTGTTGTTATAAATCGCCAGCTTGGTTGAGGTTGATCCAGGATTAATGACCAGAATATACATAACTAGTCCTTACACTGAGCTATTGCACAAGCAATAGAAAAATACTTCGTGGTGGCCGTGTCCGAGCGCGAAGTAAATACCACGGGAGCGGAAGTGCCTGTCAGGACACTGGCGCTTGAAGCGCTGCCGAGCTGCATCACGGTTTTATAGAAGACGTTCGCGCTGTTAACATCGGGCAGCACGATTAAATCAACATCACCGCCGACCTGCGTATCCAGCCCTTTATGCCGGCAGGAATCGTGGCTAAACGCCAGATCAACAGAGAGCGGCCCTTCAACGATGCAATTATCAAAATGTTCTTCGCTTAATTCCGCTGCATCTATCGTTGCCTGGATTGCAGGTGTGGCATGTTCCACGGCAGCTATGAGGGCAACCTTCGGATTACTGATGTCCAGCCGGTGGAGTAAATCCACTGACTGCGTAACCATGATTTTTTTATCCTGTTTTGTCGGGGAAATATTAATTCCGGCATCAGTAATAGCGAATAACTTTCTATAAAAAGGGCTCTGAATAAAAGCCATCTGCGTGACCAGGCTGGATGCAGCAATCCCAAAGGTTTTATTAAGGATGGCCCGCAGATAAACGGGGCTGTCGACCAGGCCCTTCATTAAAATATCGGCCTTTCCTGACTTCACCAGCTCCACAGCTTTATTACACGCTTGCGTTTTATCGGGAAGATCAATGATTTCAACTTCTCTGATATCAAAATCCAGACGCCCGGCAATGGTGACGATTTTTTCGCGGCAACCGACTAAAATAGCGCGACCTAACCCCTGCACGACGATCATCCTGATTGCATCGAGTGCAAAAGCATCCTCCGCAGCAGCTACTGCAATGGTTTTCTGACTTTTTCTTTTGGCTAACTCTAAAAATGAATCTAGCTGCTTTAGCATAATGGAATATCCTGAATACTCACTAAAAGCTCAGCAGGTATGAGCCATCATACCTGCTGAAATTCGGCAATCACTTACCTGTTAACACATATGCTGGCCGCCATTAATGGCAATATTAGAGCCGGTGATATAACCCGATTTATCACCACAGAGATATAACACAAGCTCTGCGATTTCATCGGCTTCACCAAGACGACCAACCGGAATTTGCGCTTTAATAGTTTCCAGCACATCATCCGGAATCGCCTGCATCATTTCCGTATTGATATATCCTGGAGAAATGGTGTTTACGGTAATGTTTTTACGCGCAACTTCCTGCGCCAGCGCTTTGGTAAAACCGTGAACGCCTGCTTTAGCCGCAGAATAATTAGCCTGACCAAACTGCCCTTTCTGACCGTTAATGGATGACATGTTAATTATGCGACCACGTTGATTGGCTAACATATTGTCAATCACCGGTTTGGTCATATTAAACATGCTATTCAGGTTAACCTGAATTACTGCATCCCACTGGGATTTATCCATTTTCTTGAACGTTGCATCACGGGTAATACCGGCATTATTGACCAGCACATCAATGTGGCCATATTTATTCAATACCGAGGCAACGGCAGACTGACATTGTTCATAATTACTGACATCACAAACAACCGTATCGATTTTTTCAAAGCCTGCTGCTTTTTGCGTTTCCGCCCAGTCGTTCAGCCGACTGGCATCATTATCAAACGCAACGACCTGGTAACCTTCTTTAAGAAATCGCAGGCTAATTTTTTCACCAATACCCCGAATTCCGCCCGTTACCAGTGCAATTTTTTCTTCCATGACCTGTTTCCTGTATCAAATAAAATTCCGGATCGCCGCGTTAATCCATCTCAACTGTGACAGCAATGCCCATGCCGCCGCCAATGCATAATGTCGCCAGACCTTTTTTACTTTTTCGGCGCTGCATTTCATGAATTAACGACACAAAAATACGGGCGCCAGACGCGCCAATAGGGTGACCGAGAGCAATGGCACCGCCATTAACATTCACTTTCGTCAGATCCCAGCCCATTTCACGGTTAACCGCGATAGCCTGCGCCGCAAACGCTTCATTGGCTTCAATAAGATCAAGGTTGCTGACCTGCCAGTTTGATTTTTTAAGTACATTTCGGGAAGCTTCAATCGGCCCGGTTCCCATTATTTCCGGTGCAACGCCTGAGGTTGCAAATTCAACGATTCGGCCAAGCGGTGTAATACCCAGTTCTCTGGCTTTTTTCGCGGTAGCCAAAATAACCATGGCCGCGCCATCATTTACCCCGGAAGCGTTGCCGGCGGTTACGGTTCCCTCTTTCTTGAAAGCCGGGCGTAGTTTTGCCAGCCCTTCACGCGTGGTTTGTGGACGCGGAAATTCATCTTTTTCAACTACGATGGTATCTTTACCGGGTTTGATAATAACAACCGGCACAATCTCACTGACAAAACGGGAAGCCTCAAGGGCAGCAGCGGCTTTACGTTGCGAGGCCAGCGCAAATTCATCCTGCTCTTCACGCGTAATACCATATTTCTCCGCGATATTTTCCGCAGTCATCCCCATGTGATAATCATGGAATGCATCCCATAATCCATCATTAACCATGCTGTCCTGCATTTCCCAGTTACCCATTTTCATTCCATTACGGGAGTGAGGAAGAATATGCGGCGACTGACTCATATTTTCCTGCCCGCCCGCAATAATCAGCTCAGCTTCACCGCACTTTAATGACTGATATGCAAGCTGTAATGCTTTCATTCCTGAGCCACAAACTTTATTAATTGTCAGTGCGGGAACATCCTGTGAAATACCGGAATGAATTAATGTTTGTCGCGCTGGATTTTGCCCACACCCCGCCGTTAAAACCTGACCAATGATAACCTCATCCACTTCTTTTACCGGAATATGAGACTTTTCAAGAAGTGATTTAATCACTATAGATCCCAGTTTAGGTGAGGATATATTGGCAAGGGAACCATTAAGCGAGCCAATAGCTGTCCTTGCTGCGCCAAGTATAACAATATCAGTATCCTTCATTATTTTAGCCTTTCGCTTAATTAAACTACGAGAATTTTTATCCTAATTAGGTGAAAGGGTACTTTGATTAATGTCAATGTTTGAGTAAAAGCTGACCCATACAATTTATTCAATGCTTACTATGAATTTTATATAAATAAGGCGATTTCAAGATCGATAGTATTTAAATTTGATAATTCTTATCACCGCTCAAAAAAGGATATTTACATGATATATTTAAATGGAGGTTTTTAAAAATGACAGAAAGAGCCGAATGTTTACAAACAGGGCAAAAAGCGCAATTTACAAAAAAACTCACTGAAGAAGACGTGATGAATTTTGCAGAGGCCTCAGGTGACATGAACCCAGTGCATCTTGACGATGCCGCGGGTAAAAAAAGCATATTTGGCCAGCGTGTTGTTCACGGAATTCTGGTAAGCGGTTTAATTTCTGCAGTTATTGCAAATAAACTCCCCGGTAAAGGCTCTATTTATTTGGCGCAGGATCTTAAATTTACCAAACCAACTTTTATTGGCGATACGGTGACAGCAACCGTGGAAATTATTGCTATTGATACGGAGAAAAAACGGGTCAGTCTGAAAACCACCTGCACAAATCAGCATGGCGATGTTGTCATTAAAGGAGAAGCACTTGTGTTATCTCCCGCCGTAAAACACTGACCGGAGATAACACATTATGAAACCGATTATTCAGGGTAATGTGGCTAAAAACTGCCACCCGGAAGGGCTGCTGAAAGCCATTGATAAACAGATTGCCTATGTCGAATCACACGGCGAGATCTATGGGCCTAAAAAGGTTCTGGTGATTGGCGCCTCCTCCGGTTATGGGCTGGCTTCACGTATTGCGCTGGCTTTTGGCGGCGGCGCCGACACCATTGGCGTCTCGTTTGAAAAGGGTCCCGGTGAAAAAGGCGCAGGCAGCGCGGGCTGGTATAACAACGTTCTGTTTCAGCGACGGGCGAGTGAAAAAGGGCTGATCGCGAAAGATTTTATTGCCGATGCTTTTTCCGATACCACGCGGCAAAACGTGATTGATTTTATCCAGCAAGAATTTGGCGGGAAAATCGATCTGGTGGTGTATTCCGTTGCGTCTGGCATACGCCTTCATCCTGACGGTACGCGTTATCACTCAACGCTGGGCGTTCGCGGCCAGGCTTTCTCCGGCCCTGGTTTTGAACTGGAAAGTCAGCGCATGGTAGAACAGACGCTGGAACCTGTTACCGAACAGCAGCTTGCCGATACAGTAAAAGTGATGGGTGGCGAAGACTGGCAGCGCTGGATCACCATGCTGGAACAAGCCGATGTATTAGCCACAGGGTTTAAAACGGTTGCCTATTCGTATATTGGCCCGGAATCAACCTGGCCGCTTTATAAAGAGGGCTCTTTGGGTGCCGCAAAAGCGCATTTACATAATACCGCCGATGAAATTAATGCGCAGTTGCAACGTATCAGCGGCAATGCTTATGCGGTTATTTGTAAAGCGCTGGTCACCAAGGCCAGCGCGTTTATTCCTGTGTTTCCGCTGTATATCACCCTGTTGTATAAAGTCATGAAACAGAAACGGTTACATGAAACCTGTATTGAGCAAATGCACCGGCTGATGCTGGATCATCTTTATCCCCCTCTTGGCAAGGTGACTACCGATGCTCAACGGTTGATTCGCATGGATGATTATGAACTTCGCCCGGATGTGCAAAACGCGGTGGAATTACTCAGAAAACAGGTGACTGCGGATAACTTTATGGTCATTGGCGATTTTGCCGGTTATTTGCAGGAGTTTCACGAACTGAACGGCTTTGGCATAGCGGGGGTGGATTATTCGGATGAACTGGATATTCACACGCTGGTTAAAGAATATAGCCTTGCGTAACGTCTGAAATGCCATTAAAAAAGCCTCCGCATGGAGGCTTTTTATTTATTAGCGCTTACCGACGTCAGGAATAATTAAATCGCCGCGCACGCGGTACGAACCCAGCACGCTCTGCGTTTTCTCATTCAGCCATGCCACAATGCGCGCCGCCATCGCATCCATTGAATATTCAATCGCCGGGATGGTCGGGATCCCCGGTAAATGCAAAGAGCCAGCAAGGCTGAAGACCATAATGTCGCCCGGCACCGATTTATTAAACGCTTGCAGTTGCGGGATCACGCGCTGCGCTTCCTGCTCGTCAGCCACCAGTAGCGCGTTAAAATTCAGCGTGGTGGCATTATTGAGCAGCACCTGCAACGCCACCGATGAACTGGTGTCATCCATAAAAACCAGGTTGCGGTTAAACGGCAGGAAATTGTTTTCCAGCGCCAGCTTGTAGCCGTGCAATACCTGCTCAGCCGCAGCGGTATCGGGATGGATAAGCGCAATTTGTCGGCGGCCCTGGCTAATCAGGTAGTTGCAGGCGGTTTCCGCCGCAAAAGCGTGATCGAATTGAATGCTGTTGGGCGTGGAATCGATGGATTCTTCGCAATCGACCAGAATCACATTTTCATCTTCAATTTTCAGAGGGAAACGCGCGCCGATAATCAATACATCGTCGCACAGCCCGCAGGTCAGTTCATCCAGCGCGCTCATCACCCCGGCTTTGGTATTGGCGAAGCGCAACAGCAAATGTTTCTGATTCTGGCTGAGATGTTTTTCCAGCGCATACAGGTAACCGGTGGTCTGGTTAATATTCTCCTGGGCGCAAATCACCCCGATGCAGCCTGTCGACTGGCTGAGCAATGACTGGGCGATAACATTGGGCCGATAATTCAGCTCTTCGACCGCTTTCAGTACCGCGAGGCGACTGGCTTCCTTAACGCCGCGCGAACCACTCAACACCCGTGAGACTGTGGCTTTGGAGACCCCAGCTAAACGTGATACATCGTTGATTGTAGACATCTTTCTCCCCTGAACAGCGCGTAGCCTGCGCCTGAAAATTCGTCCTGCAAAATCGGTTCAATCTATAACCACTCGCAGTATAACGGTTTCCCTTTTTGATGGAAACCGATTTTCCATTTCACCTCTTTTGCTATCAACGAAGCGCAAAATTCCGTGATGTAAATCCAATAAAAAAGCCTTATGGATAGCAGATGTTGATAGCTATCACACTTCTGTGGAGAAAAAATGGAAACCGGTTTCCATATGATATCCAATCATCCCCGCAATAACTTTTTACACTTCGAGGATGGTTAACGATGTTCAGGATTATGTTGTGCTGCTCTGCCGGGATGTCCACCAGCTTGTTGGTGAGAAAAATGCTTGAGGCGGCGAAGGAACGGGAGCTGCCAGTGGAGATCGACGCGTACGGCGTCGCGGAATTCGACACACAATTTCCGCGTTATCAGCTCGTGCTTCTCGGACCGCAGGTTAAGTACATGTTAAATACACTGTCAGAAAAGGCCGCCGCACACGGCATTCCGGTTCAACCCATCAATCCGATGGATTACGGCATGCAACGCGGTAATGAGGTACTGGACTACGCTTTGTCGCTGATTGAAGCGGCGCATTAAAAAGGTGTTCTTATGAGTTCCTTATATCAATCAATGATTACGATTATTGAGCAATCCATTACGCCGCTGGCCGGTCGTCTTGGACAGCAGAAGTACGTTATCGCCATCCGCGACGGTTTTACCGCTGCGCTGCCGTTTATGATCATCGGCTCCTTTATGCTGGTGTTTATCTTCCCACCATTTTCCGCCGACACCACCGTCGGTTTTGCCCGCGCCTGGCTCGATTTCTCTACCGAATACCGCGCGCAACTGATGCTGCCGTTTAACCTCAGCATGGGAGTGATGACGTTTTTTATCTCCGTTGGGGTTGGCGCCAGCCTCGGTCGCCAGTTTAACCTCGACCCGGTGATGACCGGCCTGCTGGCGTTTATGGCGTTTCTGCTGGTTGCCGCGCCGTATGCGGACGGCAAAATCTCCACCCAGTATCTCTCCGGCCAGGGCATTTTTACCGCCTTGCTGACCGCCATCTACTCGTCGCGCGTTTACGCCTGGCTCAAACAGCACAACATCACCATCCGCCTGCCGAAAGAGGTTCCAACCGGCGTGGCGCGTTCGTTTGAGATTTTGATTCCGGTGGTGGTGATCATTGGTACGCTGCACCCGCTGAACCTGTTTATCGAAGCGCAAACCGGGATGATCCTGCCGCAGGCGATTATGCACCTGCTGGAGCCGCTGGTTTCCGCCTCTGATTCCCTGCCCGCCATTCTGCTCTCCGTGCTGCTGTGCCAAATCTTCTGGTTCGCCGGTATTCACGGTTCGCTGATTGTCACCGGTATTATGAACCCGTTCTGGATGGCCAACCTCTCTGCCAACCAGGCCGCGCTGGCAGCGGGCGCTGCGCTGCCGCACGTCTATCTGCAAGGCTTCTGGGATCACTATCTGCTGATTGGCGGCGTGGGTTCGACCTTACCGTTGGCGTTCCTGCTGCTGCGCAGCCGCGTCGCACATCTGCGTACCATTGGCAAAATGGGCGTTGTGCCAAGCTTCTTCAACATCAACGAACCGATTCTTTTCGGTGCGCCCATCATCATGAACCCGATGCTGTTTGTGCCGTTTGTCTGTGTGCCGTTGGTTAACGCCGTGCTGGCTTACACCGCGACCAAAATGGGCCTGCTGGCACAGGTGGTTTCGCTGACGCCGTGGACAACACCCGCGCCAATCGGTGCCTCATGGGCGGCGAACTGGGCCTTTAGCCCGGTGGTGATGTGCCTGATTTGTATGGTGATGTCTGCCCTGATGTATCTGCCATTCCTGCGGGCGTATGAACACTCGCTGATGAAAGCAGAAGAACAAAAAGCGCAGACCAGCGCACCGATGACGGAAACCGTCCGCAGTAACTAAAAGGAGTCGGTAATGAAATACGTTTTTCCCGCAAACTTCTGGTGGGGCAGCGCCTGCTCGGCATTGCAAACCGAAGGGGAAAGCCAGCAAGGCGGTAAAAGCGCCACTACCTGGGATACGTGGTTTGCTCGCGAACCGTGGCGTTTTCACCAGCAGGTTGGGCCGCAGGAAACCTCGACGTTTTACCGCCACTGGCGGCAAGATATCGCGCTGTTGAAGCAGCTTAATCACAACAGTTTTCGTACTTCGCTGAGCTGGTCGCGCCTGATCCCGGATGGAACCGGTGAAGTGAATCCGCAGGCTGTCGCCTGGTACAACGACGTCATCGACGAACTACTGGCGCAGGGAATTACGCCGTTTATCACGCTGTTTCACTTCGACATGCCGATGGTGATGCAGGAGAAAGGCGGCTGGGAAAGCCGTGAAGTGGTTGAGGCTTTTAGTCGCTACGCGCAAATCTGCTTTGAGCTATTCGGCGATCGGGTGCAGCACTGGTTTACCTTTAACGAGCCGATCGTTCCGGTCGAAGGCGGCTATCTGTACGATTTCCATTACCCGAACGTGGTGGATTTCAAACGCGCGGCGACGGTGGCGTACCACACGGTACTGGCTCATGCCAGCGCTGTCAGAGCGTTTCGCGCCGGGCACCACTCCGGCGACATCGGCATTGTGCTGAACCTGACGCCGTCTTATCCGCGCTCGCAACATCCTGCGGATGTGAAAGCGGCACACCACGCGGATTTGCTGTTTAACCGCAGTTTTCTCGACCCGGTACTGCGCGGCGAGTATCCCGCTGACCTGGTGGCGCTGCTCAAAGAGTACGATCAGCTCCCCGCCTGCCAGCCGGAAGATATCTCGCTGATTGCAGAAGGGAAAATCGACCTGCTCGGCATCAACTATTACCAGCCGCGGCGGGTAAAGTGCCGGGACAGTGCGGTCAATCCCGATGCGCCATTTATGCCTGAGTGGTTGTTTGATTATTACGAAATGCCAGGTCGTAAAATGAACCCGTATCGCGGGTGGGAAATTTACGAACCAGGTATTTACGATATTCTCACCAACCTGCGTCTGAATTATGGCAACCCACGCTGTTTTATTTCTGAAAACGGTATGGGCGTCGAGAATGAAGAACGCTTTATTGAAAACGGACAAATTAACGACAGTTATCGTATTACCTTTGTTCGCGATCACCTGAAATGGCTACATAAAGGAATCAGCGAAGGCTGTAATTGTCTTGGTTACCATATGTGGACATTTATTGATAACTGGTCATGGTGTAACGCATATAAAAACCGCTATGGTTTTGTGCAATTAGATCTGGCAACTCAGCAACGCACTATTAAGAAAAGTGGAGAGTGGTTTGCCGCCACCGCCGCGCTTAATGGTTTTACTCAGGAATAATGATTATGGTCGCACTTGAAGAAGCGGTAATGGAAATTATCGTCAACGCCGGACAGTCGCGTAGCTTGTGCTTTGAGGCACTGCGCTCGGCCAGGGAGGGCAATATTGAAGAAGCCCGCAGCCTGCTGCGTGAGGCCGATGGTTATTCGCGCCAGGCGCACAAAATGCAGACGCAATTGATTGAGCAGGATGCCGGTGAAGGCCGTCAGCCAATGACGTTAATTATGGTGCATGCCCAGGATCATTTAATGACGTCATTACTGGCCCGCGAATTATCTGAAGAAATTATTCAACTGCATTCATTATATCGACAGTAATAAATGGAGAATTGATTACGGTAAATCTTAATTAATCTGTACCCGACTCTACAAAATAAATATTAGTTTTTGGTGATGGCAATATTTTTACCCTGCCAGCGCAGGGTAACTATTGTCTGCGAATAACTTACTAAATTGAGATAACCATGAGAATAAATAAAATACTTCCAGTGGCGCTGGCGGTTACGGCCACCCTTTGCTCTGGCTCCGCCTTCGCACAAGAATTTACGCAAGAGCAAATCGATGCCATTGTCGCCAAAGCGGTCGATAAAGCGCTGGCGGAACGGCAGGCCAAAATGGATGCCGCCATCAATAAAAAAGCAGATGTCATTGTTGAACCACAAACCACCGCCCAGGAGCCGGATAAAGCCATTCCTTACGGCGTGAAATTCAGCGGCTATGCCCGCTACGGCGCGCACTTCCAGTCTGGCGATCAGAAATATGTCGGCGTCGATGGTTCCTATAATGGCGCCTCCGCCATTGGTCGTCTGGGTAACGAAGGCAACGGCGGCGAGTTCCAGCTTTCGAAAGCGTTTAAAGGCGACAACGGCGCAATCTGGGACGTTAACGTGATGTTCGATCACTGGGGCGACGAAGTTAACCTGAAAAAAGCCTATGCCGGGGTAACCAACCTGCTGGCCTCGAACCCGAATGCTTACTTCTGGGCGGGGCGCGACTTCCACCAGCGTCCGCAACAGGGCATCAACGACTACTTCTGGATGAACCATGATGGTCAGGGCGCCGGGGTGAAAAACTTTGATATTGGCGGCGTACAGTTTGACGTAGCTGCCGTGGCGGCCGTGGAATCCTGTAGCCCGGAAGTGCTGGAGGATGAAGCCAACCCGTCACGTATTACCTGTACGGGCAGTTCGAACGTCGGGGACAAGGGTAACTATGCGGTCACCTCGAAAATTCACGGCATGAAGGTCGGCCCGCTCGATCTGGAGATCTATGCCAACTACGGCTTTGACTCCAAAGCGATCGAAAGTGAAGACCGCCAGCGCGCCTGGCAGGGCGGCGTGGTGCTGAGCCACACCTATGACCACGGCGTGAACAAAGTGATTGCCCGTTATTCCGATAACGCGGACAACAGCGTATTCAACAAAACCGACGATCTGACAGCGATTTACGCCAGCTTCGAAGGCAACTACAAGTTCAGCCAGCAAACCCAGGTGGAATACCTGCTGGCCTTCCATGATTACGATAACAGCGCCAACAAAGCCGATAACCGCCGCAACTACGGCGCGATTATTCGCCCGATGCACTGGTGGAACGATGTCCATTCAACCTGGCTGGAAGCCGGTTATCAGCGCGTCGACTATGACAATGGCGGCGATAACCACGGCTGGAAACTGACGCTGTCGCAGAACATCTCAATTGCGATGGGGCCGGAATTCCGTCCGATGCTGCGCTTCTACGTGACCGGCGGTGAAGTGGATAACAAACGTACCGCGCGGGTCAATGGCACCGACGACAGTACGCTCGATTCGTTTAACGTCGGCGCAATGTGGGAGGCCTGGTTCTAATGTAAAACCGGAGGCGGTCACCCTCAGCCGCCTCCGGTTAATCTCTGTACATGTGTTATGATGCGCGCCTTATCAATAAGCAATCAGCATGACAGAGTTGGGTTAAAAGATGGGTTCCACAAAAAAAGGGATGCTTTATGTACTGGCAGCCGCGGTGTTATGGGGCAGTTCCGGGGTTTGCGCGCAGTACATCATGGAGAAAAGTCATATCCCGTCACCGTGGTTAACCATGACGCGGCTGCTGTTTACCGGCATCATTTTGCTTACGCTCTCTTTTGTGCACGGCGATAAAATTTTCGCCATCCTGAAAAACCGCAAAGATGCCATCAGCCTGCTGATCTTCTCACTGTTTGGCGCGCTGACCGTACAACTGACCTTTTTGCTGACCATCGAAAAATCCAACGCCGCTACCGCCACGGTACTGCAATTTTTATCGCCCACGATCATCGTGACCTGGCTTGCGCTGGTGCGGAAAGCACGCCCCACCATGCCGGTTGTTACGGCGATTTTCACCTCACTGATGGGGACTTTCCTGCTGGTGACGCACGGCAATCTGACGTCGCTGTCTATCTCGCCGCAAGCGCTGCTGTGGGGGATCGTTTCGGCGTTTTCCGCCGCGTTCTATACCACTTATCCCTCGGCGCTGATCGCCCGGTACGGCACACTGCCGATTGTCGGCTGGAGTATGTTGCTGGCAGGGCTGATGCTGGCGCCGTTTTTTGGCGGGCAAGCGGAAAGTGTGGCGGTAGATGGGCACCTGCTGATGGCGTTCTTCTATCTGGTGGTGATCGGCACGGCGCTCACCTTTAGCCTCTATCTGAAAGGCGCGCAGATGATTGGCGGCTCGAAGGCCAGCATTCTGAGCTGCGCGGAACCGCTGAGCAGCGCACTGCTCTCGGTGGTACTGCTTGGCGTTGCTTACTCTTTACCGGACTGGCTTGGCACGCTGTTGATTGTCTCGTCGGTACTGCTGATCTCCTGGGATTCGCGCCGCAAAATGCGGCTCGCCAGCGCCTCGGCGTGACATTCTCCGATGGCGGCAACGCCTTATCAGGCCTACGCGCTGTGCAATACGCGAACACTCTGACCGGGTAAGCGCAGCGCCACCTGGCGAATTGTGGCGTTTACGCTTTTACCCGCACCTTCGCCGCCACCAGCAGCGCGGTCAGCAGCATCAGGCTGCCAGAGAGCACCAGCGGCGACAGCAAACCATAATGGTCCAGCGCGAAACCACCAATCGCCGCACCGCAGGTATTGGCAAGCTGAATCACCGCCACCTGAATGGAACCGGCTTTTTCCGCCTGATCGGCAAGCGTGCGGGTGATCCAGGTTGACCAACCCACCGGCACCAGCGCAAAACCCAGCCCCCAGACGATGGCGATCCCCGCAGCAACGACTTTATCGCTGCCCCACAAAATCAGTACCAGCGCACTGACAGCCAGCGTCAGCGGTGCAAGGGCGAGCGCCATTTTGACCGAACGCTTCATCACCACCGAAGAGAAGGACGTCCCGACAAAGCTGGCGATACCAAAGCTCAGCAGCACCAGCGTTAAGCCATCGACGCTAAACCCGGCCAGGTTCATATATACCGGACGAATATAGGTAAAGAACGAGAACTGCCCGGCGAAGACCATAAAGATGGCGATCATGCCCGCCAGTACACCAGGGCGTTTGAGCAGGCCAAACATATTCTCGTGATGTTCGGTTTTGCCCGGCAGCGACGGCAACGCCCGCCACACCCAGAGAATGCAGATCGCTCCCATCAACGCCGCACCGTTAAAGACATTGCGCCAGCCGATAATGCCGCCGAGGAAACTGCCCAGCGGCGCGGCGATCACCAACGCAATCGACACTGCGCCAAAAATCACCGACAACGCTTTCGGCACGGTACGCATCGGCACCAGACGTATGGTCAGCGAGGCCGACATCGCCCAGAAACCGCCGAGCGCCAGCCCCAGACAAGCGCGGCCTGCCAGCAGCAGCGTAAAGTTAGTAGCAAAAGAGACCAGCAGGCAGGAGAGGGTCAGCAGTACCGCAAAGGCGATCACCACATAACGCCTGTCGGCGGCGCGGATCACCGTCGTAATAAACAGGCTGGCGAACATAGCCACAAACGCGGTTACCGTGACCGTTTGCCCGGCAATGCCTTCGGAAACGCCCAAATCCAGCGCCATTGGCGTCAGCAGGCTCACCGGTAAAAACTCCACGGTGATCAGACAGGCAACGCAAAAAGCCACCGCGAAAACGGCTGACCAGTTAGGACGGGTTACCGCGTCCGGTTGCGCCACAGTTTGCTCACTCATTTGTCACCTGCTTAGTTATTCGTCGTGAAGGTCGCGCAGTGTAACATTCATCATCTGTGACGCAATTAACAATTCGGCAACTCATTTTATGATGGGGATCAGTGCAGCCAGTGGACGCCCTCTTGCGCGATAAACTGGGCGTTATAACGCAGCTGGAAGTTGTTCAGTTCGACGGTATCCGGCTCCAGCTCGCGTAAAAACCCGAGTGCCAGGCGCACCTGCGCATCGGTTATCGGCGCGGCAAGCCGCGCTTTTTGCATCAGCCGGTGCCAGTATTGCAGGTTCTGTTCGCTGCTATCGACAATGGAAACCTGCCAGATCAGCAGCACCTGCGCCGCATTTTGCAAATGTGCTTCATCCGGGCGCGCCAGGTAACTTAAGTACTCATTGCCCGCCGTTTTGCCCATCTGATCCATCATCGATTCCACCGGAACGGGTTGAATGTTAAGCCGGTCGGTGAGACGGCGGATCGCCCGCCGGGAATCAGAGGTTAACACTCTGAAGCCAATCACAAAAACAACCACCAGCGTTGCCAACATCAACCAAATCATACCTGCTCCCGGTGCGTAAAAGAGGCTCATCATACGGGGAAATCCCCTCTGACGCACAGCCGTAAAAACAGCCGTAAGCCGACAATTAATTATCGGCTTACCGGGCGCTTCGCATAAATAGCGCGATTACTCGAAGAACAGCCCCAGTTTGTTAAACACGCCCGGATCGCTCTGGTGACGGATGATTTGCACCACATCTTCCAGTTTGTCGATCTGGCTTATCATCTGCTCCAGCCGCTGGTCGTTGGCAACCTGTAGCCAGATGCGGCTCTGTTCGCCATTTTGTAGCGGTAAACAGAGAATACCTTCCACGTTGAATGCACGGCGCGCGAACAGCCCGCAAACATGCGTCATGACGCCCGGATGGTTACGCACGGTGAGTTCGAGAATGACGTTATCAGTTGTTTGCATGGCTTATTCTCCCACCATTTCTGTATTTGCCGCGCCCGGCGGTACCATCGGATAAACTTTTTCTTGCGGGTCGATACGGACATGGATCAACGCCGGGCCAGGACGAGCGATGATCTCCTGCAACGCGGCCTGCGGATCGGCGGCGGCGTTTAAATCACACGTTTGCAGGCCGAAACCTGCGGCGATCTGCATAAAATTAACCATCCCCGGATAGGTTGCCGCAAACACGCCAGATTTATAAAACAGGCTCTGCTGCTGGTGAACCAACCCCAGTGCTTCGTTGTTCATCAACACGATCTTCACATCGAGGTTATTCTCTGCGGCGGTGGCCATTTCCTGAATGTTCATCATCAGGCTGCCATCGCCGGAGAAGCTGATAACTTTGCGATCCGGGTTCGCCAGCGCGGCACCAATGGCGGCAGGGAGACCAAAACCCATGGTGCCCAGCCCGCCGGAAGTCAGCCACTGACGCGGACGGTTAAGCGGGTACGCCTGCGCCGTCCACATCTGGTGCTGGCCCACATCGGTCGTAATAATGGCGTTATCATCAACGCAAGCCGCAACGGCGTTGATCAGACCGTAGTGGCTCAGCGGATCGCCGCCCTGCGGAATGGCGCCCGGAAACTCGCGTTGCAGTTGCTCAACTGTGTTACGCCAGGCGTGGCGGGAGTGCGCCTCAACGTGCGGGATCAGCGCGTCAAGCACTTCGCCGACATCGCCCTGGATCGCTACATGCGCCTGCTTCACTTTGCCCAGCTCCGCGCGGTCGATATCGACATGGATAATTTTGGCATTCGGGCAGAACTGCTCTGTTTTACCAATTGCCCGGTCATCAAAACGCGCCCCAAGCACCACCAGTAAATCCGCCTCTTGCAGGATAAAGTTGGTGCTGCGTGCGCCATGCATCCCCAGCATGCCCAGCGACAGCGGGTGTTGCTTCGGCAGCATGCCGAGCGCCATCAGCGTCATGGTGGTCGGCAGGTTGGCTTTCTCCGCCAGATGACGAATCTGCTGCGGCGCATTGATTACCCCGCCACCGAGATAGAGCACCGGACGCTGCGCGGCATTGATCATCTCTGCGGCTTCGCGCACCGCCTGCGCATTCCAGGCCGGGGCCGGGGTTTTGTAGCCAGGTTCCGGCAGTTCGCTCAGGGTGATTTCCGCCGTCTGCACATCTTTAGGAATATCTATCCACACCGGGCCAGGGCGGCCGGACTGCGCAATGCGAAACGCATCGCAAATTACCTGCGGCAGTTCGGCGATGTCACGCACCAGGTAGTTGTGTTTGGTGATGGGGATAGAGATGCCGTAAGTGTCCACTTCCTGAAACGCATCGGTGCCGATCATCGAGGCGGGTACCTGGCCGGTAATGCAAACCAGCGGGATGGAGTCGAGGCGCGCATCGGCGATGGCGGTCACCAGGTTGGTCGCACCCGGCCCGCTACAGGCCAGACATACCGCCGGTTTACCCTGCGTACGCGCCATGCCCTGCGCAATAAAACCTGCGCCCTGCTCGTGGCGCGCCAGCACATGGCGAATCTGTTTGCTCTGGCTGAGCGCGTCGTACAGCGGCAGAACCGTACCGCCAGGAATGCCGGTTACCGTGGTGATGCCCTGTCGTTCCAGTAAATGAACAATCAGTTGCGCGCCAGTGTAGCGCGTGGGTTGTGATGTGCTGCCCGAACTTGCCATGCTCCAGTCCTTTTCTTCTGGGCCAGCTTTCCGGAGGGGGTTAAACGAAAAACCCCGCCGGTTTGCGCCGGCGGGGTTTTGGAATCGTGTGTTGTTCCGGACCCTACGGCGCATTGCCGACGACGACCACCACACGCACGACGACCACCGCGGCGTTATGCGCGGTTTTTAGTAGGTTCATCGACATTGTGGAAGCGTTCATTAGGGACCTGTCTGTCATGTAATTAACAGGATTTATACAAACACAGGATTTCGTCGCCGACAACTGCTTTTTACGCACCCGCAGAAAACTGCGCGGCGGATCACGTTTGGTTATGCAGCCGCTGAAAACAAAAAACCCCGCCGGAGCGAGGTTTTTATACAGTTTTTTGCGGTTGGTGGCCGCAAACACACTGCGTTACGTCAACAGTGGAACTATACGCGGAAACAGGCCGCCGCGCAATTTTCAGGCGTTTTTTCCCGCATTGAGTATGGATCAAGGTCAAAATTTCGTCCAATAAATACTGTATATATAAACAGTGTTAATATATACTGACCTTGCTAATCAGTGTGCAGGGGCCGCAATTCTACGGCGCAAACAAGTCCTGGCTGAAACGGGTGGTGCCGTCAGCGCCTTAACCCCTAAGCGAGCACACTGCGTTACGCCAACAACACGGCTGACAACAGGCAGCGGAAAGGTAAGCCAGCCGGTGCTCCTGAACCAGAGGAGACGCGTATGAGCGGAATGGAACTGTTTATTCTGATCCTGAAACTCATTGTTGCTTTGTTGCAACTGCTTGAAGCTGTCCTGAAATTCCTGCGTTAATTCAGGTTCAAGCCGCACCAAAGAGGGGCGGGCAACCGCCCCTCTTTAACACCGCTAATCTGGTATCCGCTGCGGGCGGCATGTTACATTTTGTTGACAACTCACTCGCCCGGGCCACCATGACACTCTCCGTTTTCTGCATTTTGCTATTTGCCGCTCTGCTTCATGCCAGCTGGAATGCCATTGTGAAATCCGGCAGCGACAAACTCTATTCGGCAATTGCCGTCAGCGGTTCCGCCGCGCTGATCGCGCTGATTTTGTTACCTTTCTCGCCACAGCCGACGCTCGCCAGCGTGCCTTATCTCGCCGTCTCGTGCGCGTTGCAGGTGGTTTACACCGTGCTGGTGGCAAAAACGTACCAGGTTTCGGATATGAGCCAGACCTATCCGCTGATGCGCGGCACCGCGCCCCTGCTGGTGGCGCTTATCAGCGTACTGATCCTCGGCGATTCGCTTTCTGGCGTGGCGTGGGGCGGTATTGCCGTGATCTGCCTGTCGATACTGGCGATGGCGTTTAACGGACGCACGCAGTCACGCAAAGGGATCTGGCTGGCGCTGATTAATTCGGGGTTCATCGCGGGTTACACGCTGGTCGATGGCACCGGCGTTCGTCTTGCCGGTTCTGCGCTGGGCTACACATTATGGACCTTCTTCCTTAACGGTTTTTGCCTGTTGTTGTGGGCGATGCTGGCGCGGCGGCAAGAGGTGACGCGTTATCTGGTCGCCAACTGGAAAAAGGGCATTCCCGGCGGCATCGGCACCATGGGCTCTTACGGCCTGGCGCTGTGGGCGATGACGCAAGCGCCGCTGGCGGTCGTCGCTGCGCTGCGCGAAACCTCAATTCTGTTCGGCGCTCTGATTGCGTTTGTTCTTCTCAAAGAGCAGGTTGCCGGGCTGCGGATTGTTGCCGCCTGTGGCATTGCCGCCGGTGCGATACTGCTGCGCCTTTCCTGAAACTTACTGGCAACAAAAGTTGCCGAATGTTGTCTATAAAACCTGCCTGTCTCCCTCCTGTCTTTGCACCGGATAATTGTGGTTCTGTCATCTGGCTGTGCTAGATTTCTCCGGTATTAAGGCTGTATTGCAGCCATATATTCTTTAATCCTCCATTTTTTAAAAGTAATCATCGACATGAAAAGGCAGAGAAACGTCAATTTGTTATTGATGCTGGTGCTTCTGGTGGCTGTCGGGCAGATGGCGCAAACCATCTATATCCCGGCGATAGCGGATATGGCGCTCACCCTGAATGTTCGCGAAGGCGCGGTACAAAGCGTCATGGCTGCATATCTGCTGACTTACGGTGTCTCTCAGCTCTTCTATGGCCCGCTGGCGGACAGAGTCGGTCGCCGCCCGGTGATCCTGGCCGGAATGAGCATCTTTTTGCTGGCGACGCTGATCGCCATTACCACGCACAGCCTGTCGATGTTAATTCTGGCCAGCGCCTTACAGGGCATTGGCACCGGCGTGGGCGGCGTGATGGCGCGAACGCTGCCGCGCGATCTGTATGCCGGTACGGAACTGCGTCACGCCAACAGTTTGTTGAATATGGGGATTTTGGTTAGTCCGCTGCTTGCGCCGCTGATCGGCGGTGTGCTGAATACGCTGTTTAACTGGCGCGCCTGTTTTATCTTTTTGCTGGTGCTGTGCCTGGTCGTCACCTGGAGTATGGCGCGCTGGATGCCGGAAACCCGGCCAAAAGACGCGCCGCGCATCCGCCTGCTGGCCAGCTACAAAACCCTGTTCGGCAACGGCGCATTTAACTGTTACCTGCTGATGTTGATTGGCGGTCTGGCCGGGATTGCGGTCTTTGAAGCCAGCTCGGGCGTATTGATGGGCGGCGTGCTGGGCCTGAACAGCATGACGGTCAGCGTCCTGTTTATTCTGCCAGTGCCAGCGGCCTTTTTCGGCGCGTGGTTTGCCGGGCGGCAGAACAAGCGCTTTACTTCGTTGATGTGGCAGTCGGTGATCTGCTGCCTTGCGGCCGGTCTGATGATGTGGCTCCCGGGCATTGTCGGGGTGATGAATATCTGGACGCTGATCGTGCCCGCCGCGCTGTTTTTCTTCGGCGCCGGAATGCTGTTCCCGCTGGCGACCAGCGGCGCGATGGAGCCATTCCCGTTTCTGGCGGGCACCGCGGGCGCGCTGGTTGGCGGGTTGCAGAACATCGGCTCTGGCGGCCTGGCGTGGCTCTCTTCACAACTGCCGCAGAACGGCCAGTTTAGCCTTGGGATGCTGATGACGCTGGCGGGGCTTTTAATTCTGTTGTGCTGGCTGCCGCTGGCGACGCGTTTTTCTCGCCATGAACCGGTGATTTAACCTCATGATGGCCCGGCCTCGCGTCGGGCTTGTCGCACTCCGGCGCAATCATCATTTTCAGTAACGGCTCCGGCCCTGGCCGCCATGCGCCCTCTTCCCCGTCATAAAATTGCGTATCGGTATTGATCGCATAGGGAATTTTCACCTTATTCAGTTCGCAGGCCATAAAACGGGCGAAAGCCATTTGTGATTCGGTGGGCGCATTTTTAATGGATTCGCCTACCGCCCAGCCGCCAACCCAGCTGGCATGCCCGGATTTCTGCTGCCAGCGCACCGCTGTATTAATCCGCGCGCGAATGGCGGCTTTTTCCGCCGCCGTGCCCGATGTCCACGGATATTTACCGTTATTTTTCAGTGGCCCCCACGGGAAAATGTGCCACTCGGCCAACAGATAGTTCTGGCTGTGTGGCGGCAGTTTCAACGAGGAGAGATCTTCCGGCGCGGCGCGCATACGCGGGGCAATAAAAATCATGCGTTGAGCGTCGATATCATGCAGGGTGCGCACGACATTTTCATAAGCGCGATTCAGGGCGGGCAAATCGCGGTTAAGTTTGTCAGCCGGTTCATAAATCACATCAAAACCGAGCATCGGGTGCCCGGTACCGAAAAAATTCGCTACCGTTGACCACCACGCCACCAGTTGCGCTTCGTTTTTGGCGTCCGGATCGGCTTTGAAGCTGTCTGCCTGATAGGCAATTACCGGAATCACCCCATACTGTTCGCAGGCCTCCACCAGTTTACGCAGGTGGATCAGCCGCGCTTCCGTCATATTATCGGCAACGCGAATGCGTACATGGCGGATACCAGCGTCGTAGAAATCACGCACAATCAGCGGGTCGAACTCGCGGATACCCCGATCGGTACGCGCCCAGTCGACATCCATCCCCACCCCCAGCTTTTGCGCATATTGCGCCGCCGTCAGCGGAGTATCAGCGGCAAACACAGAGGTTCCCGCCAACAGCATAACAACTGCAATCAGTGGTTTTAACACAGTTGACCTTGTGAAAATCAGGGATGAATACATGTATTTAGCATGCTTGCGTTTACACGTGTAGCAGCAAAACGTAATAAATTCTCAAAACCGCGACCCACTTGCACCGCTGGCTGATTCCTGTTTTCTTTAACGCTCCGATTCTTACGAAAACGAACCGATGAAAAACGCCGACATTCAGAAACTCATCCAGCAGTTTCCGCTTATAGAGCAGTTGATCGCGCTGAAAGAAACGCAGTGGTTTAACCCTAATAGTACCTCCGTTGCACGCGCTTTGCCGCATGTTGGCCTGACACAACAGGATGTTAGCGAGGCCCACGCGCGGCTTGCCCGCTTCGCACCGTTCATTGCGCAGGCTTTCCCGGAAACGGCGGCAAGCCGCGGCATGATTGAATCTGACGTGGTTCCGATTCCGGCAATGCAGCGCCGCTTCAGTCCGGATATCACCGGCGAGCTGTGGCTGAAAAAAGACAGCCATTTGCCGATTTCCGGTTCTATTAAAGCGCGCGGCGGCATTTATGAAGTACTGACCCACGCGGAAAAACTGGCTTTCGCCGCCGGATTACTGACGCCGGATGACGATTACAGCAAACTGTTGTCGCCTGAATTTGCCCGTTTCTTCAGCCAGTACAGCATCGCCGTTGGCTCCACGGGAAATCTGGGGTTATCGATCGGGATTATCAGCGCGCGGCTTGGTTTTCACGTCACGGTACATATGTCAGCCGATGCCCGGGCATGGAAAAAAGCGCTACTGCGCAGCCACGGCGTAAACGTGGTGGAGTATGCCGAAGATTACGGCGTGGCCGTTGAACAAGGGCGCAAAGCGGCGGCAGCGGATGCGAACTGCTTTTTCATTGATGATGAGAACTCCCGCACCCTCTTTCTGGGCTATGCCGTCGCCGGACAGCGCCTGAAAGATCAGTTCACACGGCTTGGCAAAGTGGTGGATAACGCGCATCCGCTGTTTGTCTATCTGCCGTGCGGCGTGGGCGGCGGGCCTGGCGGTGTCGCCTTTGGTCTGAAGCTGGCGTTTGGCGACGCGGTACACTGTATTTTTGCCGAACCAACGCATTCTCCCTGTATGTTGCTGGGCGTGTATACCGGGCTGCATGACGGCATTGCGGTGCAGGATCTGGGGATTGATAACCAGACGGCGGCCGATGGTCTGGCGGTCGGGCGCGCTTCCGGCTTTGTCGGACGGGCAATGGAGCGCCTGCTGGACGGCTTCTACACCGTTGATGACAACACACTTTACCAGCAACTCGGCTGGCTGGCGCAGGAAGAGGGCATTCAACTGGAGCCGTCAGCGCTGGCGGGAATGTCCGGGCCGCAACGGATTTGCAGCAACAGCGGCTATCATCAACTGCACGGCTTTAGCCCTGAACAACTGGCGCAGGCCACCCACCTGGTATGGGCCACCGGCGGCGGAATGGTGCCCGCCGATGAGATGGCGCACTATCTGGCGAAAGCCCGCTAAATCAGCCGCTCCGGCGCAGCCAGGCCATCAGTTCGACAGGGGAGCGCCGTTGGCGCAGCAGATCGCGCATCACGCGCATATGCGGCGCGCTGTGGCTGAAAAAGCGGTGATAACCGTGGCAAAGCGCGCTTCTTCCCTCAACGATGCGGTGCTTCGGGCAGTCGCCCCGGCAAAAACGCAGCATGTCACAACGCAGGCAGACTTCGCTGAGGCTGGCTTTTTTACTCTGCCCAAAAGCCGCTGCTTCATGGCTGGCGTTGAGCGTTTTAATCGGGATCTGATGCAGATTGCCCAGCCGGTAATCCGGGGAGACATAGTGATCGCACTGGTAGAGATCGCCGTTCGCTTCCAGCGCAAAAGCGTGGCCGCAGGTCTCGCCTAAGCTGCACATTTGCGACGGATAGCCGCTCCAGACGCCGAGCGTGGAGTCAAATAACTGCACGTAAACGCGGCCAATATCTTCCCGCACCCACAAGTCGAATATCGCGGTAAGAAAGTTTCCCCAGGCTTCGCCGCTGACCGATTCGGCAGACAAGCGCCCCTGCGCGTCCAGCTCCACCAACGGAATAAACTGCAAAAACGGCGTACCAAGCGCACGTAAATAGCGATACAGGCGCTGCGGCTGCTGGCTATTGAGATTATTGACGACGCACAGCAGGTTGTACTCGACCTGATGTTTATTCAGCGTCGCAATGGCATTAAGGACTTTCGGGTGTGATGGTTTGCCGCTGCGGTTCACACGGTAAGCATCATGCAAATCCGCCGGGCCATCGATGGAAACGCCCACCAGCCAGCCGTGGTCGTGAAAAAAACGGCACCACTCCTCATTCAGCAGAATGCCATTCGTCTGGAAGGCATTTTCAATACGTTTGCCGTTGGCGTACTTTTTTTGCAGGGCGGCAACGCGCTGAAAGAATTCCAGCCCGCAGAGCGTCGGTTCGCCGCCCTGCCAGGCAAACGGCACGCTTTCGCCCGGCTGGGCGTCGATCTGCTGGCGAATAAATGCCTCCAGCGTGGTGTCATCCATAACATTTTGCTGCGGTTTTTCGAGGTAAAAACAGTAGCGGCAGTTAAGGTTGCAGCGTGAACTGGCGGGCTTAGCCATAACGTGGCAGCCTGGCATGCAAACATCCTCACAAGATAAGAATAAGCTGACGGATATGCGTTACAGCAAACAGTAATGCGAGGGAAAGCACCGCGAGGGAGATCAATAATTTGTCACGTATTGCGCCGGGTAAGGCGAAATCGCTTTTATTGACGTCCATTAAGATACGCTTATGGGTATAGCGCCAGAGCAGTAACGCTGCCAGCGCCAGAATGATGAGCGAGATCCAGAAAGGCATGCCCGAATGTTGCCAGTTATGCCTGACGGCCAGCGCCATCAGCGCGCCGTAGCCGAACAGCGTGCGCAACCATGCCAGCGATGTCCGTTCCGGTTGCAGACCAGGATCCGTTTCGCGCCGGGCTTTGCGGTTATCCGGCATAGAACACCAGCACCATCACCACCAGCGCAACCGCCAGCAGCGCCACGCTTATTACCATCAGCACGCGGGTATAGGGCAGATCTTCTTTCAGGCGCATCGCTTTTTCATTGCGCAGCCAGCGCAGATAGCCATAGAGCGCCAGCGCGCCGGAGAAGAGACACAGCAGCAGCGCCAGCACTTCACGAATCAGCGGCGTGGCAAACTGCGGCGCTAACTGGTCCAGCCCAACGCCCGCCGCGAGAAACCCCAGAGCAGTGCGGATCCAGGCAAGAAACGTGCGCTCATTCGCCAGCGAGAAGCGGTAGTCCGGCGCTTCACCGACGCGGGAAATTTTCATCTGTTCTCCTTCCACGTTGATAACCTTGCCGGCATTACCCCTTCTTGCAACGGTAAAGGGAAAAACCGCTCCGGCCAGGCCTTCAAAGTAGCGGATAAACTGACGCTTTTCGACTCTTTCGCGCAATGGAAAGCCGGCACCCTGACGGTGCCGGACAGGAGAATTAATGCAGCGGCGGCCAGTACGCTTTGTTCGCTTCCAGCAGATCGTCGAGAATCGCTTTCGCCACCGTCGCACTGGGCACAGTTTTCGACAGTGTGATCGCCTGCCACAACTTCTGGTAGGAGCGCTGTTCCCAGGCATCAACCACCAGTTTTTCCACCGCCACCTGCTGGCTCATCAACCCTTTCTGGAAGTGCGGAATATCACCGACCGTCAGCGGTTCCGGGCCGTTTTTCCCCACCAGACAAGGAATTTCTACCATCGCATCGGCATCAAAATTATGAATGGCACCATTGTTCGTCACGATCAGCAACATGCGCTCCTGGGTGTTAAAGGCAATGGCGGTAGCCAGATCGACAATGTAAGAGGCATGTTCGTCAATCTCCAGCTCACCGGCGGAAGACTTCCCGGCAGCAATAATCGCCCGGCAAGCGCCAAACACCTGCTTCTCACGATGATCCATCACCTCATTGGCACGCGTACGTTCCGGGTTACTGTGAGCAACCACGTAATCCGGGAAGAAGTAATACTTCAGATAAGTGTTTGGCATGGTATCCGGGTCGAGCGCCTGCACATCTTTCGCTTTGGCGAACGTATCGTTCCAGCTTGCTTCGGTATGTGCGTTATCCGCTGGCGGAACATAACCGTGTTTCGCCACATATTCGCGCAATTTCGGCATCAAATCGTTACCGTTCAGATCTTCAATTGATGTCCACCAGCCGAAGTGGTTAAGCCCGTAGTAGCGTACCCGCATCTCTTTGCGGTCTTTCAGACCGACAATTTGCGCCATCCGTCCTTCAATGCCGATAGGCATATCGCAGATGTTAAGAATTTTGGCCTGCGGGCGCAGGCGACGCGTGGCTTCTGCGACAATTGCTGCCGGGTTGGAGTAGTTAAGCATCCACGCATTGGGTGAATATTTTTCCATATAATCAACCAGCTCCAGAACGCCGCCGATAGAACGCATACCGTAGGCGATACCGCCAGGCCCGCAGGTTTCCTGGCCTAATACACCGTGGCGCAGCGGGATTTTTTCATCTTTTTCACGCATCGGGTATTTGCCGACGCGGATATGCGCCATCACAAAATCGACATCGGTAAAGGCCTTTTGCGGGTCGGTGGTGTAGCTGAATTCAATCTCCGGCGCCTGCTCCTGCAGGATAATTTTGCAGGCTTCGGCGATGGTTTCCTGGCGCGCGCCATCGTTGTCATAAAATTTCAGCGCCCGCAGCGGGAAGCGTTCGCGGTTTGCCAGCAACATCAAAACGATACCGGGGGTAAACGTGCTGCCGCCGCCGGCGATAACCACTGAAAACTGTTTCATGATACTGCCTCCGTCATGGTGGATGGTTCATTGGTCAAAGGGGTTTTCATCAGGGATTCAAGCTGGTCGCGCAGCAGGGGAACATGCAGGCCGACAATCACCTGGATGGCGTTGCCGCGTCGCACAACACCGTGCGCACCCAGCGCTTTAAAGACGTCGTCGCTTTGGGTTTTCGCCGTATCGACCAGCGTGATGCGCAGCCGCGTCGCGCAGTTATTGACGCTTTCGATGTTTGCCGCACCGCCCAGCGCCTGCAAAAATCCCGCAGCCTGGCCCAGCGAGTCTTTCGCTGCCGCCGTGGTTTGTCCGCGCGCTGCTTTGTAATCGGCCTTGCTGTAGAGTTTGATTTCACTCTCTTCCCGGCCGGGCGTTTTCAGGTTTAAGACGGCGATCAACGTGCGGAAAACGACGAAATAGAGCGCGGTAAAACAGAGGCCGATGGCAATCTGGGTGAAAACCGTCGCAGCATGGTTATGGAACATCGGGATCCAGTTTTGCGGCAGAAACTGGTCGAGCAGCCCACCGCCCATATTGCCCACCACACCAAAGCTATACATTACCGTCGCCATCGTCGCTGCCAGTACAGCGTGAACGGCAAACAGCAGTGGGGAGATAAACAGGAAGGTGAATTCCAGCGGTTCAGTAATGCCCACCAGCACAGCCGTCAGCGTTGCGGGGATCAGCAGTCCCGCGACTTTGACGCGGTTTTCCGGCGCGGCGGTATACCAAATCGCCAGCGCGATGCCGATGGAGCCAAACACTTTCGAGTTACCATGCAGGGCAAAGCCGCCTTCCGGGAACAGAACTTTTAGTGGTTCGGTACTCTGGCTGAATGCCTGTAGATGTTGCGCCCAGTACATCTGAATACCGCCTTCCACCGCCGCCGGGCCGAAGATAAAGGGGCCGTAGACAAAGTGGTGCAGCCCGGTCGGGATCAGAATGCGTTCCAGGAAAGTGTAAATCCACACGCCCAGCGCCCCGGCAGAGCGCAGAAAAGTCTGCAACGATTCAATGCCAAGCTGCACTTTCGGCCAGCCCAACAGCGTCAGCCAGGCGCAGGGGATCATCACCAGGAAGGCGATAATCACCACAAATGAGGTGCCCTGGAAGATGCCGAGAAACACGGGCAGCGGTTTGTCGAAAAAGCGGTTATGGATGGCGGTGACAATGCCGGAAATCGCAATCGCCCCGATAATGCTGGTGTCGAGAGTTTTGATCCCGGCAATCAGCGTTAAACCGCTGCCCGCCGTGGGTTCAATGCTGAAATCGACGCCAAAAAAGTGACCCCAGGTCATTCCCATGGCGTTAATGAAGTAATTCCAGGTCAGAAAACTGATCAGCACCGCCAGGCAGGCTCGCCCTTGCGCCTGTTTCGCCAGCCCAATCGGTAAACCGACGGCGAAAATCAGCGGCATATTGCGAAACACCGCCCAGCCGCCCTCTTCGATGATATGGACACATTGCGCAAACAGATTGTCGGGTGCGGTTAATGTCGCACCGACAAACAGGGGATTACTCAGCATGATGCCAATACCCACCACCATACCGGCGAACGGGAAGAGCAGCACCGGTGTGAACATAGCGCCGCCGAAGCGTTGTATTTGACTGAGCATCATAGAATCCTCATGTAACAACTTGTAGGGGGTAGAGGCCTTGTTGGTTTTTTGTGGACCTGTGAGCAGCATAAGAAGTCGCCGCCGCGCCAACATGGCGCGCCGCTGTGATTCGTGATCGCTTTCATGGTTTTATTTCACGCGCTCAGGTCTACTTTTCAGGCAAAAAATGGACATATTCAGAGGCAATGTTCCCGCTGACGGGGGCAGAGAGGTCTACAGGTGATCTACAAATCTATTGCTGAGCGATTACGCCTGCGGCTCAATTCATCGGATTACAATATCGGCAGCCCGTTACCGGGCGAAAAGGCGCTGGCGCTGGAGTTTGGCGTGGCGCGAATGACGATTCGCAAGGCGGTTGATCTGCTGGTGGGCTGGGGATTAGTGGTACGCCGTCACGGCAGCGGGACATTTGTCGCACGCAAAGACGTTCATCATGAAACCACCAATCTGACTGGGCTGGTAGAAGTGCTGCGCCGACAGGGCAAAGAGGTGCAGAGCCAGGTTTTGCAGTTCGAAGTGATGCCGGCCCCGCCAGCCATTGCCAGCCAGTTGCGCATACAAATTAACGAACGGATCTACTTCTCACGGAGGGTTCGCTACGTAGAGGGAAAGCCGCTGATGCTGGAAGACAGCTATATGCCGGTGAAACTATTCCGTTCGCTGTCACTGGGGCATCTGGAGGGGTCGAAATTCGATTATATCGAGAAGGAGTGCGGAATCACCATCAGCGGTAACTACGAGAGCCTGACGCCGGTGCTGGCCGATAAACAGGTGGCCAGCTTGCTGAACGTGGCGGAACAAACGCCGCTGCTGCGTATTACTTCACTCTCCTACAGCGACAGCGGCGAATTTCTTAACTACTCAGTGATGTTCCGCAACACCAGCGAGTATCAGGTGGATTACCACCTGCGCCGTGTTCATGCCGGAACGCCATTAACCCATCCCCCAGAACAGTACCGCCAGAAGCTGTGGGGTGATAATACGTAAAAACATCACCAGCGGATAAACCGTCGCATACGAGAGTGCCGCCGCGCCACTGGTGGCATGCAGGCCGTTGGCAAACGCCAGCGCCGGCGGATCGGTCATCGACCCGGCCAGCATGCCGCAGAGGGTCAGATAGTTCATCTTCGCCAGCATTCGCGCCAGTAAACCGACGGTGATCAGCGGAATGGCGGTGATAAGAATGCCATAACACATCCATTTCAACCCATCGCCCTGGGTCAGCGTGGCAATAAAATCACCGCCCGATTTCAGCCCCACCACCGACAAGAACAGCACAATGCCCAGTTCGCGCAGCGCCAGGTTCGCACTGGGCGGCATAAACCAGTACAACTTGCCGATCGTACCAATTCGCCCAAGAATCAACGCCATAATCAGCGGCCCGCCCGCGAGACCCAGCTTCAGCGCTGCCGGAAACCCTGGTATATACAACGGCAACGATCCCAGCAGAACGCCAAGCCCAATACCAATAAACACCGGCAGCATTTGTACCTGCTGCAACTTGTGCTGGGCATTGCCGACTTCGTTAGTCACCGCTTCGATTGCCGCCGGACGCCCGACAAGATTAAGGATATCGCCGAATTGCAGGCTGGCATCGCTGCTGGCTACCAGCTCCACACCGGCGCGGTTCAGGCGGGAAATCACGACGTCGTAGCGCTCCTTGAAGTGCAGATCGCGGATTTTTTTCCCCAGCACTTTTTCGTTGGTTACCACCACGCGTTCGACACGCAAATCCGTACCGCGCGTCGACAAAGAGGTATCAACTTCTTTGCCTATCACCAACTGCGCGTTATGCAGATCCTTCGGAAGCCCCACCAGATGCAACAAATCTCCGGACTGAATCAGCGTGCCCGGCGAGGGCACCATCAGTAAATCATTCCGTTTGAGACGCGAGCAGATGATTTTATCGCTGTTAAGAATGGGAACGTCCTGAATCGCCATATTGTTGAGATTCGGGTTTTCCACGCGGATATTGATGGTGCGGATCAGTGAAGTGCCATTGCTTAGCGTTGCGTCGTGCTGTCGCGCCTCTTCATCGACATTAACGCGAAACAACACGCGTAGCAGCCACATACTGAGCAAAATACCGCAAATACCAAACGGATACGCCATGGCGTAGCTCATCCCCATCTGGTCGAGCTGCGGGCCAGGAATGCCTAAATCACGCAGGATCTGCTGCCCTGCGCCAAGCGCTGGCGTATTGGTGACCGCACCGGAAAAAATCCCCAGCACCACCGGCAGCGGAATGGCAAAAAGTTTATACAGAATGGTGGTGACAAGACCGCCGAGAACAACGATTAAAACAGCGAACAGATTCAGGCGCAGGCCAGAAACGCGTAAAGAAGCGAAGAACCCCGGGCCCACCTGGATGCCGATGGTATAAACAAACAGGATCAGGCCAAATTCCTGCACAAAAAGCAGTATCTGACCGCTTATAGTGATACCCAGTTTATCTAAAAGGTGGCCGACAATTATCCCGCCAAACAGCACACCGCCAATACCGAAACCCACACCGCGGATCTTCACATTGCCGATCCACAATCCGACAACGGCCACCAGCGCCAGTACGCTTACCGTTAAGGCAATATCACTCATGATCTTTTCCCTGTACATGATGACTGCAAGGAGTTTGGCAGAACCCGTAATAGCTGTATAGGTTACCCCTTACACAGTGTATGGAATTTATTTGCCTCAGAATGTGGCGAAGATTGCACCAGCAGAAAACCGTTGCCCTGAACAAAAGCACACCCTTTTACCGACACGGGCGGAAAAAACCGTGCGCCTGCTAAGCATTCCGGGAATGTCAGACACAACAATAGGTTATGGCATGGTTAATGCAAAAGCCCACTTTTGTTAAAAACAGGGGGCGGCATGACAAATACAACACTGACTCACGTAGTGGTTACCAGCCAGAAAAAGTGGACCCAGTTAGCGCTGGGCTTGCTGTGTATGATCTCCATCTCCAGCCCGCAATATGTCTGGGCGCTGTTTACGCGCCCTTTTATGGCAAAGCTGAACGTTCCGCTGGCGGAAATTCAGCTCACCTTTTCCCTGTTGATCATTTTGCAAACCTTCTTCTCACCTTTTCAGGGGCGATTGATCGATAAGTTCGGCCCGCGCAGGTTAATTGCCATTGGTACTGTGCTGAGCGGCGTAAGCTGGATGCTGACCTCAACCATCAGTAGCCTGAGCGAACTTTATCTCTATTACGGCGTGCTGGGCGGCCTTGGCACCGGGATTGTTTACATCGGCGTGGTGGGTCTGATGGTGCGCTGGTTCCCGGAAAAACGCGGATTTGCCACAGGGATGGTGGCGGCGGGCTATGGCATGGGCGCGATTCTGACCACCTTTCCGGTCACACAATCGCTGGCCGCGAAGGGGCTGGAAAACACGCTCTGGCAGTTCGGGCTGGTCATGGCGGTCATTGGTTTTATTGCCAGCCAGGGGCTACGCGCGCCGCAAACACTCAACACGCAGGAGAGCAACAGTAGCCTGGCGATGAGTGCTAAAAGTTTTTCTCCAGGAGAGATGCTACGCAAGCCGTTGTTCTGGCTGATGTTTGTGATGATGACCATGATGTCCACCTCCGGGCTGATGGTCACTTCACAGATGGCGATTTTCGCCGAAGATTTCGGTATTACCGCAGTGACCGTAATGGGCGTGGCGGCGCTGCCGCTGGCGATGACCATCGACCGCTTTATGAACGGGCTGACGCGCCCGGTGTGCGGCTATATTTCTGACCGCATCGGTCGCGAAAATATGATGTTTATCGCTTTTGGCCTGGAAGGCTGTGCGATGGCGTTGTGGTTGTTGTGCAAAGACGATCCGCTGCTGTTTGTTTTGCTCTCCGGGGTGGTTTTTTTCGGCTGGGGCGAGATTTTTTCACTTTTCCCCGCCACGCTAACCGATACCTTCGGCACGCAGCATGCGACAGCGAACTACGGCTGGCTCTATATTTCGCAGGGGATTGGTTCCATCTTTGGCGGGCCGCTGGCGGCGCTGATGTATCAGCAAACGGGAAGCTGGAATCTGGTGTTTGGCTGCGCCATCACGCTTGATATTCTCTGCGCGCTGCTGGCCTTTTTCGTGCTCAAACCCTGGCGGCAGCGTTTTTTGCAGCGCGTTCACGCATAAACAATAAAGGCTCCGTATGCGGAGCCTTTTGTTCTGCAGCCGTTAGCTATTTAACGCCGGTCGATTGCTGATGGCAATCCGTTGCGGCGCCGCGCTTTCCGGCACGTTACGCAGTAGATCGATATGCAGCAAACCGTTGGCAAAGGTCGCGCCGGAGACTTCCATAAAGTCGGCCAGCGTAAAGCTCAGGCTGAACGGCTGTATCACCAACCCCTGATGCAACCATTTCGGCTCGTTGGCCGGTTTTTCCGGCGTGCCTTTAATGGTCAGGCGGTTATTTTCCAGCTGAATATCCAGCTCTTCCTGGCGGAAACCGGCCAGCGCAAGGGTGATGCGGTAGTGGTTATCGTCGCCTTTCTCAATGTTGTAAGGAGGGAAAGACTGCTGTTCAGTGGTGCTTTGCAGGGCGTTAGCCAGTTTGTCGAAGCCAATCCACTGACGAAAAATCGGGGATAAATCATAGTTACGCATGAGTGTTTCTCCTTCTAAGAAGCGAGTGAATACCTGCGAGCGCAATGGCTCACATATGCCCCCTGTCGGCGAGCATGTCGGGACCGGGCCGCCAGTGGCAACCCGGAACAATTAGTTAATTTCGATGCGACGCGGTTTTTTCTCTTCCGGGATCACGCGTTCCAGATCGATGTAGAGCAGGCCGTTCACCAGGTTGGCACCATTGACATGAATATTTTCCGCCAGCTGGAATTTGCGTTCGAAGTTGCGCTCGGCAATGCCCTGATAGAGGTAAGTACGCTCTTTTTGCTCGTCACTGTGGGAGCCTTTCACCACCAGCAGGTTGTCCTGCGCGGTGATTTCCAGTTCGCTCTCAGCGAAACCGGCCACAGCAATGGCGATGCGGTAGTGGTTTTCATCCACTAATTCAACGTTGTACGGAGGGTAACCGCCATTGCTCTGGTTCTGGTTGTTTTCCAGCAGATTAAACAGACGGTCAAAACCAATAGCCGAACGATAAAGCGGGGAGAGATCGAAATTACGCATACTTAAAAGCTCCTGAAATCAGCGAGATTTTTCCATGCCTTCCACAAGGAACAGGCCATTACCGTAACCCAACACCCTTCCGGCGTGTTTCTTGGTTACATTCCTAAAATATGGCTGACGGGTCTGATTTCAAGGGTGGAATACCGACTTTTTTTTGCACTTTCTGGCGCAATGCATAGACTGGGATCACAGCACAAAAGGACAAAGTGCGAGTACCGCCACAGAGCGGAACCCGAATGCTATCCCTTTCCCAAAAGGGAGGCTATAACCGCCTGAGTAGCATTCAAACTACAAACAACGATGATTAATCGATGATGAAAACAACGCTTATAGTTTCTGTTTTGCTCTACGGAATGATGTTGTCAGGTTGCTCAAGCGTCATGTCGCATACGGGCGGCAAAGAAGGGGTTTATCCTGGAACGCGCGCCAGTTCGGCCATGCTTTCCGATGATGAAACTGGCATTGGCACCAAGTCGCTGGTGGTACTGGATATGCCTTTTACCGCTGTCATGGACACCTTACTGCTGCCGTGGGATCTCTTCCGCAAGGATGATTCCATCAAATCACGGGTTGAAAAGAGCGAACAGGCAAACCTGGCGACCAACTCGGTGATCCCGCCAGCGCCCATGCCTGCTCCCTGATTTACAGTCGGGTTTCCGTCATCCACAGCTGGCGGAAGCCTTCCACCTCTTCCATCCAGGCGATCAGCTTCCCGTCTGGTGAAAACACCACGGCATCGGCAGACGGTGGATTTACGTGATCGGATGTCAAAAAGGTGATGTCACCGCGCCCGGCATCGCATAGCGCAATGCGGTTTTCCAGTACAAATCCCAGCGCCTCGCCGGAGGGATGCCAGTTAAAGGCCGACTGGATACCACCGGCAGTAAAAGTTAACTGGCGCGGTTCACCGCCGTCCGGGCTTATCAACCACAACTGCACAATACCGCGCTCATCACGCATCAAAAACGCAATCTGCGTGGCCTGCGGATTGCTGCGCACCCAGTGGCGCGGCACATTTACTAAGCCAGGATAACGGCGTTGGTGAGTGAATGTCAGACGCTTTTGCACCACGCCTTTTGGCGGCGCGGGCAGAGTTTGTTCGCTGCCCGCCAGCGGCGCATCACCTGCGGTTTTCCAGCCTTGTTCATCGCCAGGCAGCGCGACAATAAACAACTCCGGCACTTTTTCACCGCCTGTCGAAAGCGTATCGCCGATGAACGCCAGCCTGTCGTTGCCAACCCATCCCTCTTCGTAAGCACGATTGATATCGTCGCTGCCCGGCACGGGCGTGGATGTTGTGCGGCTGATCAGTACGCACCAGTGGCTGCCGCCATATTCACGCGGATGTGTGCAGGGCGGCGTTACCGGGCCAAACGGCACCGCAACGCCGACATTACGCAGATCTTTTGCCGGAGAAAGCGCATGCATAACGTGGTCGTTATAGGTAAAGCTGACGTTTTCACCATTCGGGCTGAACACATGCACGTGCGTGCCGCCGCGCAGCGCGCCCGGCGTGTAAGGCGCGGTGATATCCAGCGCATCCAGATTCCGCGTTACGCCCTTTTCCGTAATAACGCCCCGGCGATGGTGAAAATCATACTGCCAGTTGTCGTCAGGGTTTTCCGGGCCATGGATAAAAACATATTTTTCCGCCTGTGGACTGACCGTCACCACACCAACATGCGCGCCGTCCGTTGCCGTATACAGCACTTCAACCTCACCACTGTGCACATTGACACGCTCAATGGTTTTCCCGGTAAACGATGCGCCGGAAGGGCGAACATCGAAAACCAGCCACTGGCTGTCTGGTGTCCAGCTATGAATATTGGTCAGTTGATGGTGACGCGCAGCGAAGGTGAGTTGTTTCATTAGCGGATAAACCCGGAAGCGGAGTAAGCGCTTCAGAGTAATGGATCCGAGGGGAAATGACTACGATTCGGAAAGCCACAAGCAAGAGCAATGCGCTCCTGCCTGCGAGAATCGCTTAGTTCAGGGCAAATTTCTCGATGGCGTAAGCAACGCCGTCTTCAAGGTTGGATTTGGTGACAAAGTTCGCGATTTCTTTCACCGATGGAATGGCGTTATCCATCGCCACACCCACGCCAGCATATTCGATCATTGCGATGTCGTTTTCCTGATCGCCAATCGCCATGATCTCGTCCTGCTTGATATTCAGCGCCTCGGCAAGGGATTTCACACCGGTGCCTTTATTGACGCGTTTATCCAGTATTTCGAGGTAGTACGGCGCACTTTTCAGCACGGTATACTTCTCTTTCACTTCCTGCGGGATGCGGGCAATAGCCTGATCGAGGATCACCGGGTCATCAATCATCATCACTTTGAGGAACTGCGTTGCGGGATCCATCTTTTCTGCCTCGCAGAACACCAGCGGAATCGTTGCCACGTAAGATTCGTGCACCGTGTAGTGGCTGATGTCCCGGTTTGCGGTGTAAAGCGTATTGCGATCAAGGGCGTGGAAATGAGAACCAACTTCGCGGGAGAGTTTCTCCAGGTAGCGGTAATCATCATAGCTCAACGTCGTTTGCGCTACCGTGCTGCCGTCAATGGCGTTCTGTACCAGTGCGCCGTTGTAGGTAATGCAATAATCACCTTCCCGCTCCATATGCAGCTCTTTCATGTAGCTGTGAACGCCCGAATAGGGTCGGCCCGTGGTCAGCACCACGTTAATACCGCGCTCGCGCGCAGCGGCGATAGCATTTTTAACGGCGGGAGAGATGGTGTGATCCGGCAGCAGCAGCGTGCCGTCCATATCGATTGCAATAAGTTTTATAGCCATGAGATCCCCAGATGAGATTTTTCAGGACCCATGCTAACGCGATTCCGCTCAAAAAACAGCAGCGCGACGGGGTGAAAAGGGGGACAGGAAGGGGAACCGGGATTCCCCTTTTTCGCCATAAAACGGAGGATTCAGCCTCCAGGCCTGATAAGCGCAGCGCCATCAGGCGCTTTTCGCCGGGTGGCTCTGCGTTTACCCGGCCTACAATTCGGCCTGTAAGCCGTTAAATATCGATATTCGCCGCTTTCAGGGCGTTCTCTTCGATAAACGCACGACGCGGTTCAACGGCATCGCCCATCAGCGTGGTGAACAGCTGATCAGCAGCGATGGCGTCTTTCACGGTCACGCGCAGCATACGGCGGCTTTCCGGATCCATGGTCGTTTCCCACAGCTGTTCCGGGTTCATCTCGCCCAGACCTTTATAACGCTGGATAGCGAGACCACGGCGCGACTCTTTCACCAGCCAGTCCAGTGCCTGCTCAAAGCTGGTGACCGGCTGACGGCGCTCACCGCGTTCAATAAAGGCATCATCTTCAATCAGGCCGCGCAGTTTTTCACCCAGCGTGCACAGACGACGATATTCGCCACCGGTAACAAACTCGTGATCCAGCGGATAGTCGGTATCGACGCCGTGCGTACGCACGCGAATGATCGGCTCGAAGTGACTCAGCGCACTGTTTTCACGTACATCAAACTTCCACTGGCTGCCGTGCTGTTCGTTCTCATTCAGCTCGGTAACCAGCGCGTTCACCCAACGAGACACTTTCTGTTCGTCGGAAAGATCGGCTTCCGTCAGCGTCGGCTGATACACCAGCGCTTTCAGCAGCGTACGCGGGAAGCGGCGCTCCATTCGACCGATCATTTTCTGTGCAGCGTTATACTCGGCAACCAGTTTTTCCAGCGGCTCTCCGGCCAGAGCTGGTGCGCTGGCGTTGGCGTGCAGCGTTGCGCCGTCCAGCGCAATGGCGATTTGATACTGATCCATCGCATCGTCATCTTTAATGTATTGTTCCTGTTTGCCTTTCTTCACTTTGTACAGCGGCGGCTGAGCGATGTAGACGTGACCACGCTCAACGATTTCCGGCATCTGACGGTAGAAGAAGGTCAACAGCAGCGTACGGATGTGCGAGCCATCGACGTCCGCATCGGTCATGATGATGATGCTGTGATAGCGCAGTTTGTCCGGGTTGTACTCATCGCGGCCAATACCGCAGCCCAGCGCAGTGATAAGCGTCGCCACTTCCTGCGAAGAGAGCATCTTGTCGAAGCGTGCTTTCTCAACGTTGAGGATCTTACCTTTCAGCGGCAGAATCGCCTGGTTCTTACGGTTACGGCCCTGCTTCGCAGAACCGCCCGCCGAGTCCCCTTCCACTAAGTAGAGCTCGGACAGCGCCGGGTCACGCTCCTGGCAATCAGCCAGTTTGCCCGGCAGACCGGCCAGATCCAGCGCGCCTTTACGGCGGGTCATTTCACGAGCTTTACGCGCAGCTTCACGGGCGCGCGCCGCATCAATAATCTTGCCGACCACGATTTTCGCGTCGGACGGGTTTTCCAGCAGGTACTCAGCCAGCAGTTCATTCATCTGCTGTTCAACCGCCGTTTTCACCTCAGAGGAGACCAGTTTATCTTTGGTCTGCGAGGAGAATTTCGGATCCGGCACTTTTACCGAAACCACAGCAATCAGGCCTTCACGGGCATCGTCGCCGGTGGCGCTGACTTTGGCTTTCTTGCTGTAGCCCTCTTTATCCATGTAGGCATTCAGCGTACGAGTCATCGCCGCGCGGAAGCCAGCAAGGTGAGTACCGCCGTCGCGCTGCGGAATGTTGTTGGTAAAGCAGTAGATGTTTTCCTGGAAGCCGTCATTCCACTGCAATGCCACTTCCACACCGATACCGTCTTTTTCCGTGGAGAAGTAGAAAATGTTCGGGTGGATCGGCGTTTTATTCTTGTTGAGATACTCAACAAACGCCTTGATGCCGCCTTCATAGTGGAAATGGTCTTCTTTGCCGTCGCGCTTGTCGCGCAGGCGAATAGAAACGCCGGAGTTGAGGAAGGACAACTCACGCAGGCGTTTCGCCAGAATTTCATATTCGAATTCGGTGACGTTGGTGAAGGTTTCATAGCTTGGCCAGAAACGCACCATCGTACCAGTCGATTCGGTTTCACCGGTGACCGCCAGCGGAGCCTGCGGCACGCCGTGCTCATAAATCTGACGATGGACTTTGTTGTCGCGCTGGATCACCAACTCCAGTTTCTGCGACAGGGCGTTAACCACGGAAACACCTACGCCATGCAGACCGCCGGAAACTTTATAGGAGTTATCGTCGAACTTACCGCCTGCGTGCAGAACGGTCATGATCACTTCCGCTGCGGAAACGCCCTCTTCCGGGTGAATACCGGTCGGGATACCACGGCCGTCATCCTGTACAGAGACAGAGTTATCGCTGTGGATGGTGACGACAATGTCTTTACAGTACCCTGCGAGCGCTTCGTCGATAGCGTTATCTACCACCTCGAATACCATATGGTGCAGACCGGTGCCGTCATCCGTATCGCCGATATACATACCCGGGCGCTTACGCACCGCATCCAGCCCTTTCAGGACTTTGATACTGGAGGAGTCATAAGAATTCGACATCAACGTTTCTCGCTCATTTTATCTTGGGTTAATCCGTTATTTTACCCTTTTCCACGGTGAACATCTTCGAATTTTTGTCCGACATGTCCATTACGTGCTCGGCGCTGATCGCGCTGACAAAAACCTGTGACTGCGTGGCTTTTAACCGGCTGGCTAACAGGCCGCGCTTCTCGTCATCAAGTTCGGAGGCAAAATCATCTATCAGGTATAAACAGCGTCGTCCGCTTTCACGCGTTAAAAACTCGCCCTGCGCCAGACGCAGCGCGCACATCAGGAGTTTTAACTGCCCGCGAGACAGCGTATCTTCAACCGGCGCACCGTCCGCCCTGATGCGGAAATCCGCTTTATGCGGACCGTGAGCGGTGTAAGTCAGCATGCGGTCGCGCTCAAAATTGCGCTCCAGCACCTCACTGTAATCGGTCTCCTTTTCCCACCCGCGCTGAAACGAAAAAGTGAGGGAGAACTCCGGTAAAAACTGGCGGCAGGTATCAGCCATATCTTCCGCAATGGCGGCACTGTATTCGGCACGCCAGCGGCTTAGCTGTTCCGCCAGCGGGATCAACTCTTTATCCCACGGACGAAGCTGCGCATAGTGGCTCACCTGGCGCAATGCGGCGTTGCGCTGCTTCAGCAGGCGCTTGAGATTGCTCCAGGCGGTAAAAAAACCGCTCTCATTGTGAAAACAACCCCAGTCAAGGAACGCTCTTCGATATTTGGGGCCGCCATTGAGCAAAGTAAACCCCTCAGGGGTGATGAGCTGCATCGGCATCAGCAGGGCCAGTTCAGCGACTTTGTGACCGTCGGTGCCGTCAATGCGCACCTTGCTGTCGCCGAGCTTATCTTTGGTCAAACCAATCGAGGTTTCGCGCTCTTCGCCCTGCAATCGCCCATGTAAAACAAAGGATTCCTGCTCATGACGAATCACGCGGCCGATTTGCAAACTGCGAAACGCCCGGCCATGACCGAGCGTGTAAATGGCTTCCAGCACGCTGGTTTTACCGCTGCCGTTGGCGCCGACGAGGAAATTAAAGCCGGGAGATAACGCGAGATCTGCATTCTCGATGTTACGGAAATCTTTGATCAGTAATCGGGTTAGCGACATGATTTACTCATCACCAGGGCGTTATCGTCGCAGTTAGTCTGGTTACGGCCAGCGCACAGCAACCGGAGCGTACTGAAGTACGTGAGGATTGCGAGCACTGCCCGGAGCCAGAATAACAAGTAAGATAGCCCGATACTTTTCTACAAACGCATTGGCATGACGACATAGGCCGCGCTTTGACTGGCCGCATCTTCAATCTGCACGCTGGAAACTGAATCCGTCAGCAGAATACGTACGTTCTCGCACTTCAGCGCATTCAGTACGTCCAGCACATAGCTGACATTAAAGCCGATTTCCATTTCGCTGCCAGCGTAGGTGACGTCGAGAAACTCTTCGGCTTCTTCCTGCTCCGGGTTGTTGGCGGTGATTTTGATCTGGTTCTCACTGACATACAGACGCACACCACGGAACTTCTCGTTGGAGAGGATCGCCGCGCGGGCAAATGCCTGCTTGAGCGAATCGCAGCCAGCTTCCAGCGTTTTGTCAGGATTCTTCGGCAGAACGCGACGATAATCCGGAAAACGGCCATCAACCAGTTTGGAAGTGAAGATGAAATCACCGACGTGCGCACGAATATTGTTGCTGCCAATCTGCACGCGCAGCGGCGTATCGCCACCATCAAGCATACGCATCAACTCAATCACGCCTTTACGCGGCACGATCACCGAATGGTTCGGCAATGATTCGCCAATTGGCATCGAACAGACCGCCAGACGGTGGCCGTCAGTGGCCACGGTACGCAGCTCTTCGCCTTCGGTTTCAAACAGCATGCCGTTTAAGTAGTAACGTACGTCCTGATGCGCCATGGAGAACTGTGTCGCTTCGATCAGGCGCTTCATCGTGGCCTGCGGCAGCGTGAACTCCACTTCGCTTTGCCAGTCGTCCAGATTCGGGAAGTCCGCAGCGGGCAGCGTGGATAACGAGAAACGGCTGCGCCCGGAACGGATCAGCATACGCTCGCCTTCCAGCTGCACGGCGATTTCCGCCCCTTCCGGCAGACCGCGACAGATGTCGAAGAATTTACGCGCCGGTACCGTGGTTGCGCCCTGTTCATGCGGCTGAACCAGCGCAACGCGCGCCACCATCTCCATTTCAAGATCGGTGCCGGTCAGCGACAGCGCGCCTTCAGTAACCTGAAGCAGCAGATTACCGAGAATAGGCAACGTCGGGCGACCGCCCAATGGGCCGCTAACCTGTTGCAGCGGCTTTAATAAATGTTCACGTTCAACGGTAAATTTCATAGCGTCACGAAGATAATGTTCTGATTAAATTGGAAAAATCTTCTTTGATATCATGGCTTTCTTCACGCAACTGCTCAATCTTACGGCAGGCATGCAGCACGGTAGTATGGTCGCGACCACCAAAAGCATCACCGATTTCCGGCAGGCTATGGTTAGTCAGCTCCTTTGCCAGCGCCATCGCCATCTGGCGCGGACGTGCTACCGAACGGGATCGACGCTTGGAGAGAAGATCCGCAACCTTGATCTTGTAGTACTCGGCCACTGTCTTTTGAATATTATCAATGGTGACCAGTTTTTCCTGTAGCGCCAGCAGATCGCGCAATGCTTCACGGACAAAATCGATGGTGATCGCGCGACCGGTGAAGTTGGCATTAGCAATCACGCGGTTCAGCGCCCCTTCAAGCTCACGCACGTTCGAGCGCAGGCGCTTGGCAATAAAGAAGGCCACTTCGCCCGGCAGACGAATATCGTTTTCATCTGCTTTTTTCATCAGGATCGCAACGCGGGTTTCCAGTTCCGGCGGCTCGATCGCTACCGTTAAGCCCCAGCCAAAGCGAGATTTTAAACGATCCTCAACGCCATTGATCTCTTTCGGATAGCGATCCGATGTAAGAATGATCTGCTGATTGCCTTCCAGCAACGCGTTAAAGGTGTGGAAAAACTCTTCCTGGGATCGTTCTTTATTGGCAAAGAATTGAATATCGTCAATCAGCAGGGCATCAACGGAGCGGTAGTAGCGTTTAAACTCTTCGATCGCATTGTTTTGCAGGGCTTTTACCATATCCTGGACAAAGCGCTCGGAGTGCATATACACCACTTTGGCATTCGGCTTTCGCGCCACAATGCCGTTACCCACCGCATGCAGCAAGTGCGTTTTACCCAGACCTGTACCGCCATATAAAAACAGCGGGTTATAGGCACCACCGGGGTTATCCGCAACCTGGCGAGCCGCCGCGCGAGCCAGCTGGTTGGATTTACCTTCAACAAAGTTATCAAAGGTATGTTTCACATTAACATTGGAACGATAGGTCGGCTCTGCCGGCGCAGGAACATTGTCCCAGCCAGGACGCGCTGCCGGCGCTGCACGCTGAACGACGACCTGCGCCGCCTGTGCGGGCGCAGCGATTGTCGCAGGTTCTTTCAGCGACTGGCTGACCGGGCGGGAACCCACCTCAAAACGCAGCTGCGGGGCATCCGGGCCGCAGAACTCATTCAGCAGTCCATTGATATTATTAAGATATTTGTCTCTTACCCAATCGAGCACAAAACGGTTTGGCGCGTACAGTGCCAGCGTGTTATCGCTCAGTTCCGCCTGCAACGGGCGTATCCACATACTAAATTCTGTGGCTGGTAACTCATCCTGCAATCGGGCAAGACACTGCTGCCAAAGCGAAAGTGACACGGCGGACTCCACTCGAACGAAAATCGATAAATAAAAAGACAGAAACATTAAAGTTTTTTGACGCACATCGATAAGACCCAACCGGGTGACGTGCGAACCGCTATCTACGGTTTGTGCCCTAAGAACGATCCTGGATCGCGATCGGGACCGCGGATCATAGCGTAAACCGCCGCAGAGATCTTCTGTTTCTCACAGATTCTTTATGATTTATCCACAGGGCAATTCGGAACCGGCTAAGTGTAATCGATCCGCGCAGGCGTGCGGGACGTTTTAGTCCGCATATTGGAAAATTTAATGAGTAATGATGATTTCTTGCTTAAACGATCTAATGAAGATCCTGGAGGATCCTTGCGCTTTGCCGTTTGCCCCGTATAATTCTGCCCCCGGCGCGTCTTGCTCGTTTTCAGGCGTCGAATGCAGCTTATTTTTTGCGCGATTATGTGCGAAAATACGTGCGCTATAAGGAAAGAGAATTGACTCTGGAGTGTACAATTATTACAATCCGGCCTCTTTAATTACCCATGGCTTGCGCGCCTGTCGTTCGATATCCGTTCAGGCATACGCAAAAGTCAGTGAATTTATTCAAGTTTAGGTAGAAACCGCCATGAAACGCACTTTTCAACCGTCTGTACTGAAGCGCAACCGTTCTCACGGCTTCCGTGCTCGTATGGCTACTAAAAATGGTCGCCAGGTTCTGGCTCGTCGTCGCGCTAAAGGCCGCGCACGTCTGACCGTTTCCAAGTAATAAAGCTAACCCCTGAGTGGTTAAGCTCGCTTTTCCCAGGGAGTTACGTTTGTTAACTCCCACTCATTTCACTTTCGTCTTCCAGCAGCCACAACGGGCTGGCACGCCGCAAATCACCATCCTCGGCCGCCTGAATTCGCTGGGGCATCCCCGTATCGGTCTGACCGTCGCCAAGAAAAATGTTAAACGCGCCCATGAACGCAATCGGATTAAACGTCTGACGCGTGAAAGTTTCCGTTTACGCCAGCATGAATTGCCAGCAATGGATTTCGTGGTGGTGGCGAAGAAGGGGGTTGCCGACCTCGATAACCGTGCTCTCTCGGAAGCGTTGGAAAAATTATGGCGCCGCCATTGTCGCCTGGCTCACGGGTCCTGATAGCCCTGATTAGGGTCTATCAACGCCTGATTAGTCCGCTACTTGGGCCGCACTGCCGTTTCACCCCCACCTGTTCGCAATATGGAATTGAGGCATTGCGCAGGTTTGGTATGTTAAAAGGCAGTTGGTTGACAATGAAACGCGTATTAAAATGCCACCCTTTACACCCGGGTGGCGACGATCCCGTCCCGCCAGGACCTTCTAAAACCAGAGAACACTAACGATGGATTCGCAACGCAATCTTTTTATCATCGCTTTGTTGTTCGTGTCTTTCATGATCTGGCAAACGTGGGAGAAGGATAAAAATCCTCCTCCGGCGCAGCAGCAGACCACGCAGACTACGACCACCGCAGCGGGTAGCGCAGCCGACCAGGGCGTACCAGCCAGTGGCCAGGGGAAACTGATCACGGTGAAAACCGATGTGCTTGAGCTGACCATCAACACCCGTGGTGGTGATGTTGAGCAGGCACTGCTTCCGACATACCCGAAAGAGTTGGGCTCCAATGAGCCGTTCCAGTTACTGGAAACTACGCCGCAGTTTATCTATCAGGCACAAAGCGGCCTGACCGGTCGTGACGGCCCGGATAATCCGGCTAACGGCCCGCGCCCACTGTATAACGTAGAAAAAGATGCGTTTGTGCTGGCTGATGGTCAGAACGAACTGGCGATCCCGCTGACTTACACCGACGCGGCTGGCAATACCTTCACCAAAACCTTCACGCTGAAACGCGGCGAATATGCGGTGAACGTAGGCTACAGTGTGCAAAACGCCGGTGATAAACCGTTGGAAGTAGCAACGTTTGGTCAGCTGAAGCAATCCATCAATTTGCCTTCTCACCGCGATACCGGCAGCAGCAACTTTGCGCTGCATACCTTCCGCGGTGCGGCGTATTCCACGCCTGACGCGAAGTATGAAAAATACAAATTCGACACCATCGCCGATAACGAAAACCTGAACGTCAGCTCCAATGGCGGCTGGGTTGCGATGCTGCAGCAGTATTTCGCTACCGCATGGATCCCTCGTAACGAAGGTGCGAATAACTTCTATACCAGCAATCTGGGTAATGGCGTAGCCGCTATCGGTTATAAATCCCAGCCGGTACTGGTGCAGCCGGGTCAGACTACCGCGCTGAACAGCACCCTGTGGGTCGGCCCGGAAATTCAGGACAAAATGGCTGCGGCGGCGCCGCACCTGGATCTGACCGTGGATTACGGCTGGTTGTGGTTTATCTCTCAGCCGCTGTTCAAACTGCTGAAGTGGATCCACAGCTTCCTGGGTAACTGGGGCTTCTCCATCATCGCAATCACCTTCATCGTTCGTGGCATCATGTACCCGCTGACCAAAGCGCAGTACACCTCCATGGCGAAAATGCGCATGCTGCAACCGAAGATTCAGGCCATGCGTGAGCGTCTGGGTGACGACAAACAGCGTATGAGTCAGGAGATGATGGCGCTGTACAAAGCGGAGAAAGTAAACCCGCTGGGCGGCTGCTTCCCGCTGATTATTCAGATGCCTATCTTCCTGGCGCTGTATTACATGCTGATGGGTTCCGTTGAACTGCGCCATGCGCCGTTCGCACTGTGGATCCATGACTTGTCTGCACAGGACCCGTACTACATTCTGCCGATCCTGATGGGCGTAACGATGTTCTTCATCCAGAAGATGTCGCCGACCACCGTGACCGACCCGATGCAGCAGAAGATCATGACCTTTATGCCGGTCATCTTCACGGTGTTCTTCCTGTGGTTCCCGTCAGGTCTGGTGCTGTACTATATCGTCAGCAACCTGGTGACCATCATTCAGCAGCAGCTGATTTACCGTGGTCTGGAGAAGCGCGGTCTGCATAGCCGCCAGAAGAAAAGCTCCTGATACGCGAGCCGGGTAAGCGAAGCGCCACCCGGCAAAAGGAACAACAAACAAAGGGCGGTCAGTTGACCGCCTTTTTTATTTTGAGATTTCGGAAAACATACCATGAGCCATAACGACACTATCGTCGCACAGGCCACCCCACCGGGACGCGGTGGGGTGGGGATCCTGCGTATTTCGGGCGTAAAAGCGCGAGACGTGGCGCAGGCGGTGCTGGGCAAGCTGCCGAAACCGCGTTATGCCGACTATCTGCCATTCCAGGACGCTGATGGCAGCGCGCTGGATCAAGGCATTGCGCTGTGGTTCCCGGGCCCGAACTCCTTTACCGGTGAAGATGTACTGGAGCTACAAGGGCACGGCGGCCCGGTTATCCTCGACCTGCTGTTAAAACGCATACTGACCTTACCGGGGCTGCGCATTGCCCGGCCGGGCGAGTTCTCCGAGCGTGCGTTCCTTAACGATAAGCTCGATCTGGCGCAGGCTGAAGCGATTGCCGATTTAATTGACGCCAGTTCCGAACAGGCCGCGCGCTCCGCACTGAACTCGTTGCAGGGCGCTTTCTCTGCCCGTGTTAACCACCTTGTGGAAGCACTTACTCACCTGCGAATCTATGTGGAAGCGGCTATCGACTTCCCGGATGAAGAGATCGACTTCCTTTCAGACGGCAAAATCGAAGCCCAGTTGAACGACGTTATCGCCGATTTGGACGCGGTACGAGCTGAAGCGCGTCAGGGAAGCCTGTTACGTGAAGGAATGAAAGTGGTCATTGCTGGTCGCCCAAATGCAGGGAAATCGAGCCTGTTGAACGCGCTGGCCGGGCGTGAAGCCGCTATTGTGACGGATATTGCAGGCACCACGCGCGACGTATTGCGCGAGCACATACATATCGACGGTATGCCGCTGCACATTATCGATACCGCCGGTTTGCGCGAAGCCAGCGACGAAGTGGAACGTATCGGTATCGAACGCGCCTGGCAGGAGATTGAGCAGGCCGATCGCGTGCTGTTTATGGTTGATGGCACCACCACCGATGCGGTTGATCCGGCAGAAATCTGGCCGGACTTTATTGCCCGTCTGCCCGCCAGATTACCGATCACCGTGGTACGCAATAAAGCGGATGTTACCGGCGAGCCGCTGGGTATCAGCGATGTGAACAATCACTCACTTGTGCGTCTCTCCGCGCGTACCGGCGAAGGCGTTGACGTGCTGCGTCAGCATCTCAAGCAGAGTATGGGGTTTGACACCAGCATGGAAGGCGGTTTCCTGGCGCGTCGCCGGCACTTACAGGCGCTTGAAGCGGCCGCAGAGCATCTGCAACAGGGTAAAGCGCAACTGCTGGGTGCCTGGGCAGGTGAATTGCTGGCCGAAGAGCTGCGCCTCGCGCAGCAGAACCTGAGTGAGATCACCGGCGAATTTACCTCCGATGATTTGCTGGGCCGTATCTTCTCCAGCTTCTGTATTGGTAAGTAATCGTACCGAACGGCCATAAAAATGGCCGTTCCTGTTATAACGACGAAGCCTCGTAAAGTGCGGGATTGGCCAAACAAAGTGTAAATATCCCCGCCAGGACTTTTCAGAAACCAATTTCCGCATTAAAACCTATGGACTATGGGCGATAATATTCACTATCGATTCGATTCATTCAGACCATTATCACGGAGAGAAAAATGGCTACGCATTTTGCACGAGGGATAATTTCCGAAGGGCATCTTGTCTCCACGCGACTACCGGTGTCCTGTCACGATACGGCTCGCCAGCTTCCTGAGCATCGCCGCACACGTTTTCTTGCTTCCCGTGCATTACTCGCTGAAATGATGTTTATGCTGTATGGCACCAGCGAACTGCCAGAGATAGTCATTGAATCCAGCGGCAAGCCGAAGTTTGCCGACGTGAGGCTGCCGCACTTTTCGCTGGCCTATGCCGGGAATATGGTGGGTGTCGCCATTACGACTGAAGGCGAATGCGGTCTGGATATGGAGTTGCAACGCGCTACGCGCAGTTTTCACAGTGTGCACGCGCAGAAGCCCCTTTTCAGCAATAATGAACTGCTGTGGATCAATAACCAAAACGATCCCAACGAAGCGCAAACTCAACTTGTCACGCTGCGCCAGAGTGCAATGAAATTGATCCATCAAATGCACGATGATCAAGGCCTGCTGCAACTGTTGCCTGGCTCCGGACGTCTGCGTCTGACGCCGCTAACGCGGGTTGAAGTGATGTCTGATGCAGAAGATGTGCTGATCTGGTCTGTAGCGGTATCTCCGGCCATCGAAAGCCTGAAAATATGGGAATTCGATAGCCGTACAGGGTGGCGTTATCTCTCCGATGTGCAAACGCGCGCCAACGATCCCGCCTCCCGGTTAATGCGTTTCACCAGCTTGCCCGCAGAAAAAGCCCTGATCCTTAATTGATCCCATAATGAGGAGTCATCATGTCTGTTGAACTCAAGGTTGTGACCCTGCTCGGTAGCCTGCGTAAAGGCTCTTTTAATGCCATGGTCGCGCGCACATTGCCTAAGCTTGCGCCAGCGGGCATGGACATCACGCCATTGCCTTCGATTGCCAATATCCCGCTGTATGATGCCGATATTCAGCAAGAAGAAGGTTTCCCGGAAAGTGTGCAGGAACTTGCCGAACATATCCGTGCGGCTGACGGCGTGGTGATTGTGACGCCGGAATATAACTACTCAGTGCCGGGCGGCCTGAAGAATGCGATTGACTGGCTGTCTCGCTTACCAGAGCAGCCGCTGGCGGGTAAGCCGGTGCTGATTCAGACCAGCTCAATGGGCGCGATTGGCGGCGCGCGTTGCCAGTATCATCTGCGCCAGATCCTGGTGTTCCTTGATGCGATGGTCATGAACAAACCGGAGTTTATGGGTGGGGTGATTCAAAGCAAGGTTGATCAGCAGACGGGAGAAGTGGTTGATCAAAGCACGCTTGACCATCTGACTGGCCAGCTTACGGCTTTCGGCGAGTATATTCAGCGCGTTAAGCCGTAATGGAACCCCCTCCCGCAGCGCGAGAGGGGAAAAGCATTAATGCGCGTCGATAAAGACGATTTTCAGCAGGAACAGCACCGCAACCACAATCACGCATGGGCTGAGATCGCGCAGGCGGCCAGTACCGATTTTCATCACGCAGTAAGAGATAAAGCCCAGCGCGATACCTTCGGTAATCGAGAAGCTGAACGGCATCATTACCGCAGTGATAAACGCCGGCACGGCTTCTGTCAGATCATGCCAATTCACACGCGCCAGGCTGGATGTCATCAGCACGCCCACATAGATCAGCGCACCCGCAGCAGCATAGCCTGGTACCATACCCGCTAACGGCGACAGGAAGATCACCAGCAGGAACAGCAGGCCAACCACCACCGCAGTCAGACCGGTACGGCCGCCAACAGAAACACCAGAAGAAGACTCGATATACGCGGTAACAGAAGAGGTACCGATAAAGGCACCAGTCACCGAAGAGACGCTGTCGACAAACAGCGCCTGCTTCATGCGCGGGAACTTACCACTTTCATCCACCAGCCCGGCTTTATCGGTCACGCCGATCAGCGTACCGGAGGAGTCAAACAGGTTCACCAGCATAAACGAGAAGATCACACCCGCCAGGCCAATATTAAAGGAACCGGCCAGATCCACATTACCGACAACGCTTGCCACGCTCGGCGGCGCAGAAACAATACCGTGATACTGCACATCGCCCAGCAGCCAGCCCAGCAGTGTAGTAACAACAATCGACACCAGCACAGCGGCGTGAATGTTGCGCGACGCCAGAATAGCGATGATAAAGAAACCAAGAACGCCCAGCAGAACGCTGTGGGAAGTCAGGTTACCGATGCTCACCAGCGTCTCTTTGTTCGGCACGATTACGCCAGCGTTTTTCAGCCCCATCATGCCAATAAACAGCCCAATACCGCTGGTGATACCCACGCGCAGACTGACCGGAATATTGGCGATCATCCAGTAACGAACGCGGAACAAGGTAAGCAGCAACAGACCCACCGCGCCCCAGAAGATTGCGCCCATGCCGATCTGCCAGGAAAGCCCCATGGCGCCAACAACCACAAACGCAAAGAAGGCGTTCAGACCCATTGCCGGTGCCAGCGCAACCGGCAGGTTAGCTACCAGCCCCATCAGGATGCTGCCGAACGCAGCAATCAGGCAGGTGGTCACAAATACTGCGCTGGTATCCATCCCGGCGACGCCCAGAATCTGGGGGTTAACAAAAACGATATACACCATCGTCAAAAACGTCGTGAAACCGGCGATCACTTCGGTGCGTGCCGATGTGCCGTGCTCGCGTAATTTAAACACGCGGTCAAGCAACCCCTGGCCCGAAGCCTGGGTAGTGTGTTGTTGGCTCATTATCAATTTCCGGAATAGGGGGGAAAATTCGTCGCTATCCTATACCAAAATGAGACAATATTGACGGTTATCACACACTTTTTTTCATTGAATTTGCTTATACGGCAACGATTGCGTTTCGCTATCTGCGTTAAGTAAACGTTAAACTCGCAATAACAGGAAATGGCATGTCCCACATTGATGCAATATTTTTCGACTGTGACGGCACCCTGGTCGATAGTGAAGTTATTTGTTCCCGCGCCTATGTGCATATGTTTCAGGCTTTTGGCATCACACTGGATCTGGAAGAGGTCTTTAAACGCTTTAAAGGCATGAAGTTATACGAAATTATTGATGTCATCGCCGGAGAGCGCGGTGTAAGCCTGGAGAAAGAGGCGCTTGAACCCATTTATCGTGCGGAAGTGGCGCGCCTGTTCGACAGCGAACTGGAAGTAATTGCCGGTGCGAACGCATTGCTGGATGCAGTGAGTGTACCGATGTGTGTGGTTTCTAATGGCCCGGTCAGCAAAATGCAACACTCATTGGGCAAATTAGGCATGCTACATCACTTTCCTGGAAAACTGTTTAGCGGTTATGACATCCAACGCTGGAAGCCCGATCCGGCGTTAATGTACCATGCAGCCAGAGCGCTGAATGTTGATCCTGTGAACTGTATTCTGGTGGACGACTCCTCCGCTGGGGCACAATCAGGAATCGCGGCAGGGATGGAAGTGTATTACTTCTGCGCCGATCCGCATAACAAACCCATTGATCACCCTAAAGTGACGACGTTCACTGATTTAGCGCAGCTGCCGGAACTCTGGCGTGCGCGTGGGTGGCATGTTACGCGTTAATCTAAACCACTAAACAGGATGTTTTTATGGCTCAGACAAACCGTTCTCTCCCGGTATTTAAGTACCACCCTCAGCCCCTGGACACGGGCGTCTTTTCACAAAGAAAAACTGTGACTTGCGCCTGCTGTGAACAGCTAACGGACGTGTATTACACCAACCCGTTTTACACCACAGCGGATGTCGATACCCTTTGCCCGTGGTGCATCGCGGATGGTTCCGCCGCGCAAAAATTTGGCGGCAGCTTTCACGATAAGTCCAGCATTGAAGGTGTGGACAGCCTGTTCGATGATGAGGGTGAATTTACCGGTTTCAAAAATCCGTGGCCGGAAGCCAGTTTGCAGGAATTGACTCAGAGAACACCGGGATATTGTGGCTGGCAGCAGGAGTACTGGCTGGCGCACTGTAATGATTTCTGCGCGTTTATCGGCTACGTTGGCTGGCAAGATATTGCTGACAAACTCGACCAGTTCGTGGATATTCAGGCCGATTGCGATGCCTTCGGCATGGATTATGAGAAATTACCGGAATACCTGCTCGATGGTGGCGACTGCCAGGGATATCTCTTCCGCTGCTTACACTGCGGCAAATTACGGTTATGGGCGGATTTTTCCTGAGCAGTTCCACGGAATAAGGAACAACAGATGTCGGAATTACTCGAACGTTATCAGGGCTGTTTGCTCGGCCTAGCCATCGGTGATGCCGTCGGCACGGCGGTGGAATTCAGTGCAAAAGATTCCTTTCCGCCCATCACCGACATGGTGGGAGGCGGGCCGTTTCATCTGCAGGCGGGGCAATGGACAGACGACACCTCTATGGCGCTGTGCCTTGCGGAAAGCCTGATCGCTCGCCAGGGGTTTGATGCAAAGGATCAGATGAACCGGTATATGAACTGGTGGCAATGGGGTTACTTAAGCGCCACCGGCCACTGTTTTGATATTGGTACGACAGTCGCACACGCATTGCAAAAATATGCGAATGACGGCGATCCGTTTGCCGGTTCCAGCCATCCCAGAACGGCAGGAAACGGTTCGTTAATGCGCCTCGCGCCGGTGGTGCTGTGGTATTTCCCCGATGAGTTATTGGCGCTGGAGTATGCCGAAGCCTCATCGCGAACCACGCATGCAGCACCAGAAGCGCTCGCCTGCTGTCGCCTGTTTGCACAAATGCTGATGAACGCCCTGAGCGGTAAAAGTAAGCGGGAAACGCTGACAGCTATCCCGCAGCTACCGGAACAGGAGAATCTGCGTCGCATAGCTGAAGGGAACTACCTGAAGAAAACGCGAGCGGAGATCTTCGGTACGGGTTACTGCGTGCAGAGTCTGGAAGCGGCATTGTGGTGCTTTGCGCAGGGTAAAAACTTTAAAGAAACTATCCTGCTGGCCACCAATCTCGGTGACGATGCGGACACCACCGCCGCTATCGCCGGGCAACTGGCTGGCGCGTATTACGGTATTAATGGAATCCCGCAGCAGTGGCAGGAAAAACTGTGGCAGTACGGGGATATTGATACTCTGGCGAGAAAGTTACTGGCCAAATAACCCTGCAACAAAAACCCCCTCACAGCGAGGGGGTTATCGTTATATCACTCTTTAACATCTTTTCCGGCGAGCAGTTTATCCAGCTCGTCGCCGCCAACATGACGGAAATCTTGTCCCTTCACGAAGTAGAAGATGTATTCGCAGATATTCTGGCAGCGGTCACCGATACGTTCGATAGAACGGGCACAGAACAGGGCGGTCAGGACGCTCGGAATGGTGCGGGAATCTTCCATCATGTAAGTCATTAGCTGACGTACGATGCCTTCGTACTCCTGATCCACTTTTTTATCTTCGCGATAGATCCGCACTGCTTCGTCCAGATCCATACGGGCGAAAGCGTCCAGCACATCATGCAGCATCTGCACGGTGTGACGGCCCAACGATTCCAGGCTCACCAGCAGCGGCTGGTGCTGCTGAGAGAACTTCTCCAGCGCAGTACGGCAGATTTTGTCTGCCACATCGCCAATACGTTCCAGCTCGGCAATTGTTTTGATGATCGCCATCACCAGACGCAAATCGCTCGCCGTTGGCTGGCGTTTTGCAATGATGCGCACGCAGGCTTCATCGATGGCGACTTCCATCATATTAACCTGTTTGTCGCCTTCAACAACGCGCCTGGCCAGCTCGCTGTCCTGATTGTGCATGGCGGTGATCGCATCAGAAAGCTGCTGCTCCACCATCCCACCCATGGTCATTACCTGAGTGCGGATACTTTCCAGCTCAGCGTTGAACTGCCCGGAAATATGTTTGTTAAGGTTGAGATTGTCCATGGTGCACTCCAAATGCCCGACAGATTTCACGTGGTAACAAGGTCGCTTATACCCTCAGGGTGCAGCAAATCAACCATAGCGCCCGGTAATATAGTCTTCCGTTTGCTTCTTCTTCGGCTTCGTGAACAGATCATCTGTGTTGCTGAACTCAATCAACTCACCGAGATACATAAACGCCGTGTGATCGGAACAACGTGCAGCCTGCTGCATGTTGTGCGTCACAATAACCACGGTGTAATCCTGTTTCAGTTCCGTGATCAGTTCTTCGATACGACCGGTAGAGATCGGGTCAAGGGCTGAACAGGGTTCATCGAGCAACAGCACTTCCGGGCGAATCGCGATACCACGGGCGATGCACAGACGTTGCTGCTGACCACCGGAGAGAGAGTATCCGCTCTGGTGCAGTTTATCCTTGGTTTCGTTCCATAATGCGGCCTTGGTCAAAGCCCACTGTACACGCTCGTCCATATCCGGACGCGACAGCTTTTCAAACAGGCGCACGCCAAAGGCGATGTTGTCGTAAATCGACATCGGGAACGGCGTTGGTTTCTGGAATACCATCCCCACTTTCGCGCGCAGCAGCGCGATATCCTGCGTATTGGTAAGAATGTTGTCGCCATCCAGCAGGATCTCGCCTTCGGCTCGCTGCTCAGGGTAGAGCTCAAACATTTTGTTAAAAGTACGCAGCAGCGTGGATTTACCGCAGCCTGACGGCCCGATAAACGCCGTTACCTGATTTTTGGCAATATCCAGGCTGATGTTTTTCAGTGCATGGAATTTGCCGTAATAGAAGTTCAAATCACGAACCTGAATTTTGCCCGGCGTCGTATCAACCATACTCATTTATCTCTTTCCTCAACTCGACGCCGCTTTCGCCGCGTCGCAAAAATTAACCGTGTTTACTCTTCGCGAAAATGACGCGCGCCAGAATATTCAGCAGCAGTACGCAGAGCGTGATAATCAGCACCCCGGCCCAGGCCAGTTGCTGCCATTCGGCAAACGGGCTCATGGCGAATTTGAAAATGGTCACTGGCAGGTTAGCGATAGGCTGCATCATATCGGTGCTCCAGAACTGGTTAGAGAGCGCGGTAAACAGCAGTGGTGCCGTTTCCCCGGCGATACGCGCCACGGCCAGCAGCACCCCGGTCATAATCCCGGAAACAGACGCTTTCAGCGTAATGGAAGCAATCATCTTCCACTTCGGTGTACCCAGCGCATAAGCCGCTTCGCGCAGGCTGTCCGGCACCAGTTTCAGCATGTTTTCCGTGGTGCGGATGACAATTGGCACCTGCAACAGCGCCAGCGCAATCACGCCCGCCCAGCCGGAGAAGTGCTGCATCTGTGCGACGACAATGGTGTAGACGAACAGGCCAACCACAATTGATGGCGCGGAAAGCAGAATGTCGTTGATAAAACGGATAACTTCGGCCAGTAGCGATTTACGGCCATACTCCGCCAGGTAAATCCCCGCCATGATGCCGAGCGGCGTACCGACAATGGTCGACCACAGGATAAGCAGGCCGCTACCCGCCAGGGCGTTCGCCAGACCACCTCCTGCCGTATTTGGTGGTGGCGTCATTTCAGTAAACAGCGCCAGCGACATGCCGTCAAAGCCGCGCGTTACGGTAGACAACAGGATCCAGACCAGCCAGAAAAGACCGAACGCCATGGTCGCCATTGATAATGTCAGAGCAATGCGGTTTTTCAGACGGCGCTTAGCCTGCATTTTACGGCGCGATTCAGCCAGCTTTGTGATGCTTTGCATTTCGAGCGTAGCCATCAGCGAGCCCCCTCATTTTTCGCCAGGCGCATGATCATAAACTTAGATATAGCCAGTACGATAAAGGTGATCACAAACAGAATCAGCCCCAACTCCATCAATGCCGCAACATGCAGGCCGGACTCCGCTTCGGCAAATTCGTTCGCCAGCGCAGAGGTGATACTGTTACCCGGCATAAACAACGAAGCGCTGTCGAGTTGGTAGGTGTTACCGATGATAAAGGTCACCGCCATGGTTTCACCCAGTGCGCGTCCCAGACCCAACATCACGCCGCCAATCACCCCGTTTTTGGTAAATGGCAGCACAATGCGCCAGATAACTTCCCAGGTGGTGCAGCCAATGCCGTAGGCCGACTCTTTCATCATCACCGGCGTTTGTTCGAATACATCGCGCATTACCGCCGCAATGTAAGGAATAATCATAATGGCGAGAATAACCCCGGCCGCCAGGATCCCAATACCAAATGCCGGGCCAGAGAACAGTGCGCCAACAAACGGGATGTTAGAAAGCACGTTGCCCACCGGTTCCTGAAAGTAAGTCGCGAACAGCGGAGCAAAAATGAACAGCCCCCACATGCCGTACACAATACTTGGAATCGCAGCCAGTAATTCAATGGCGATACCCAGTGGACGCTTCAGCCAGTTCGGCGACAGTTCCGTCAGAAACAGCGCAATGCCGAAACTCACCGGAACGGCGATCAGCAAGGCGATGACAGAGGTAACAATTGTCCCGTAAATGGGCACCAGCGCACCGTAAATATCATTGGGCGCATCCCACTCTTTGGTCCACAGGAATGAAAAACCAAACTTCTGAATGCTTGGCCATGAGGAGAAAATCAGCGACACGATGATGCCACTCAACAGCAATAGCACAATCAGCGCAGCCAGTCTTACCAGCGCGCTGAAAATCATGTCACCTTTTTTACCCGGAGGATTAAATGCCGGCTTGGTTGCAGCCATAAATTACTCTTCAGTTTAACGTCTTACGAATTTGCCCGGTAATGCTTACGCGGCCAGGCCTACAGAGGATCTGTAAGGCGGATGGTGTAAGCGCCATCCGCCATGTTCTAAAAAAACCAGCTGTTAGTACAGTGCTTTACCGCTGCTGTCTTTCACATTGGTTTTCCATGCAGCACGAACTTGTTCAACTACGCTATCCGGCAGGGTTGCGTAATCAAGGTCGTTAGCCTGTTTGCCGCCTTTTTTATAGGCCCAGTCAAAGAATTTCAGGACTTCAGCACCTTGCTCCGGCTTAGCCTGCTCTTTGTGTACCAGGATAAAGGTAGTTGAGGTGATCGGCCATACGTCAGCACCTTTCTGGTTGGTCAGATCCTGCGCGAAGGATTTGCTCCAGTCGATATTTTTAGCCGCATTGGAGAAGCTCTGCTCAGTCGGGCTTACAGCCTTACCATCCGCAGACAGCAGCTTGGTGTAGGTCAGGTTGTTCTGCTTAGCGTAAGCATATTCAACATAACCGATTGAACCCGGAAGACGCTGAACGAATGCCGCGATTCCGTCGTTGCCTTTACCGCCCAGACCGGTCGGCCAGTTAACGGTAGAGCCAGAACCGACTTTCGATTTCCACTCTTCGTTCACTTTTGCCAGGTAGTTGGTGAAGACGAATGACGTACCGGAACCGTCAGCACGGCGAACTACGGCGATGTTCTGCGAAGGCAGTTTCAGGCCTGGGTTGAGTTTAGCGATCGCTGCGTCATCCCATTTTTTGATATTACCCAGGTAGATGTCACCCAGGGTTTTTCCGTCCAGCACCAGCTCACCGGATTTTATACCCGGGACGTTGATAGCCAGCACGATACCGCCGATTACGGTCGGAAACTGGAACAGGCCTTCCTGAGCCAGTTTATCGTCAGCCAGAGGGGCATCGGATGCACCGAAATCCACAGTTTTAGCAGTAATTTGTTTTACTCCACCAGAAGAACCAATACCCTGGTAGTTGATCTTGTTACCTGTTTCTTTCTGGTAAGTATCAGCCCACTTGGCATACACCGGCGCCGGGAAAGTTGCACCCGCACCAGTCAGGCTGGCTGCTGCATTAACAGCAAAAGCACTCAGAGAAAAGGTCGCGGCGACAACAGTTGCGACAGTGGTACGCATAACGTTCATAATGTCTCCTGCAAGGATCGTAAATCGTTGTTTAGTGGCTACGACGAGCAAAATAGGACACTTTGATGACAGTTATATGCAATCATTGTTACTGTTTGATGACAGCGGAAAAATATCGTTATCGCATGATATAAAAAAGATAAAAATCAAACTCTTAATAAAAAACATCACAGTAATATTTCAGTCATATTTTATTTTTGTGACAATAAAAAAGTAGTTGAAACGAATGAGAATTCACAAAATAAAGTAAAAAAAAGAGGTTGCCCGCCGGCAACCTCTTTCGCATTTTATGGCAATAAATGTTTACTCTACCGTTACTGATTTCGCCAGGTTACGCGGCTGGTCAACATCGGTGCCTTTTATCAGCGCAACGTGATAAGCCAGCAATTGCAGTGGCACGGTATAGAAAATCGGTGCAATCACCTCTTCGACGTGCGGCATATCAATAATGTGCATATTGTCGTTGCTGGTGAAACCCGCATCCTGATCGGCGAACACATACAGTACGCCGCCACGGGCACGCACTTCTTCGATGTTGGATTTCAGTTTTTCCAGCAGTTCGTTGTTAGGCGCAACGACAATCACCGGCATATCCGCATCAATCAGCGCCAACGGGCCATGCTTCAGCTCACCTGCCGCATAGGCTTCGGCGTGAATGTAGGAGATCTCTTTCAGTTTCAGCGCGCCTTCCAGCGCGATCGGATACTGATCGCCACGCCCCAGGAACAACGCATGGTGTTTGTCGGAGAAATCTTCGGCCAGCGCTTCGATGCGTTTATCCTGCGACAGCATCTGTTCAATACGGCTCGGCAATGCCTGCAAACCGTGAACGATATCGTGCTCAATGGACGCATCCAGCCCTTTCAGGCGGCTCAGTTTCGCCACCAGCATCAGCAGAACGGTAAGCTGAGTGGTGAACGCTTTAGTGGAGGCAACACCGATTTCAGTACCGGCTTTAGTCATCATCGCCAGATCGGATTCACGCACCAGCGAGGAGCCCGGCACGTTACAAATCGCCAGCGAACCCAGATAACCCAGCTCTTTGGACAAGCGCAGCGCCGCCAGCGTATCCGCCGTTTCACCGGATTGCGACAGGGTGATCATCAGGCTGTTATGACGCACAGCAGATTTGCGGTAACGGAATTCCGAGGCGATTTCCACATCACACGGCACACCAGCCAGCGCCTCAAACCAGTAACGGGAAACCATACCGGAGTTGTAAGAAGTGCCACAGGCAACGATCTGAATATGCTCAACTTGCGATAATAGCGCGTTGGCATTCGGACCCAGTTCGCTCAGATCCACTTCACCGTGGTTGATACGGCCGGTCAGCGTATTTTTAATCGCGTTCGGCTGTTCGTAGATCTCTTTTTGCATGTAGTGACGGTAGATACCTTTATCGCCCGCGTCATATTGCAGGCTGGATTCGATATCAGGCCGTTTTACCTGCGCGCCGGATTTATCAAACACGGTCACGCTGCGGCGAGTCACTTCCGCAATATCGCCCTCTTCAAGGAAGATAAAGCGACGCGTCACCGGCAGTAACGCCAGCTGATCGGAGGCAATAAAGTTTTCCCCCATGCCAAGACCGATAACCAGCGGGCTGCCAGAGCGTGCCGCCAGCAGAGTACCGCTGTCACGGGTATCCATAATCACTGTGCCATAAGCGCCACGTAATTGCGGGATAGCGCGCATAACCGCTTCACGCAGCGTGCCGCCCTGCTCAAGCTCCCAGTGAACGAGATGTGCGATAACCTCGGTATCCGTTTCCGAAACAAATACATAGCCACGCTCTTTTAACACTTCCCGCAGCGGCTCGTAGTTTTCAATAATACCGTTATGTACAACCGCAATATGATCAGAAACATGCGGATGCGCGTTACCTTCTGACGGTTCACCGTGTGTTGCCCAACGGGTGTGAGCAATACCAGTTCCACCATGCAGCGGATGCTCTTCTGCGGCCTGGGCCAGCATCTGGACTTTTCCAAGACGACGCAGACGGGTCATATGACCTTCTGCATCTACAACGGCCAGACCAGCAGAGTCATAGCCACGGTATTCCAGACGACGTAATCCCTCGAGAAGGATTTCTGCAACATCACGTTGCGCGACTGCGCCAACAATTCCACACATATTTTTCGATTCCGATTTAGGCGTTATGCCTTTTGTTGTCGGTCAACCTGTATCGCCCCGAGCCTTGTAGAGAGTGGGGTTATTTTTATAGGTACTGCCTGCCGGGCGGAGGAATTATCTTTCCCCTCACCCTAAATTCATTATGAATACATTGCCGGATGGCGCTGCGCTTATCCGGGCTACTTCTTCTTAACCGGACGTATCCAGCCTTGTTTATTGATTTGCGGTACACGGCTGATAACCAGTTCATTTTCCGCAACATTGCGCGTTACTGTAGTCCCGGCGGCGATAGTCGCACCTTTGGCAACGGTAACCGGCGCCACCAGCTGTGTATCGGAACCAACAAACACATCATCGCCAATAATGGTTTTGTGCTTGTTTGCACCATCGTAATTACAGGTGATAACACCCGCGCCAACATTCACGTTGTCGCCGATTTCCGCATCGCCCAGGTAAGTCAGATGGCCCGCTTTCGAGCCTTTGCCCAGACGCGCTTTTTTCATTTCCACGAAGTTGCCCACGTGCGCACCGGCAAGCAGTTCAGCGCCAGGACGCAAACGCGCAAATGGCCCGATAGTGCAATCAGCTTCGAGACGCGCATCTTCCACCACGCTGTAGGGGCTGATTTCGCAGTCGTCGCCGATGTCGCTGTTTTTCAGCACGCAACCTGCGCCAATCTTCACACGATCGCCCAGTTTTACGTTGCCTTCAATGATGACGTTAGCATCGATCTCAACATCCCGCCCGTGCTCCAGCGTACCGCGCAGGTCGAAGCGCGCAGGATCGCGCAGCATAACACCAGCCAGCAGCAGCTTTTCAGCCTGTTCAGCCTGATACGCACGCTCCAGCCGGGATAGCTGAAGTCGGTTATTCACACCTTCTACTTCGCTCAGGCGCTGCGGATGCACGGTAGTAATCTCACGGCCTTCATGCCAGGCAAGGCTGATGATATCCGTGATGTAATATTCACCCTGCGCATTATTGTTAGTCAGTTTGCTCAACCAGCGTTTCAGATCGCCGCCGTTGGCAATCAGAATGCCGGTGTTGATCTCGGTGATCTTACGCTGTTCTTCAGTGGCATCTTTCTGTTCAACAATGCCTGTCACCGCGCCGTTTTCACGCGTGATACGCCCGTAACCCGTCGGGTCGTCGAGCACCACCGTTAACAGACCGATGCCGCCCTGCGGTTTCGCATCGCGCAGACGCTGCAACGTCTCCAGCGAGATCAGCGGCACATCGCCGTAGAGCATTAAAATATCTTCATCGTCTGCAAAGAACGGCGCAGCCTGCTGCATCGCATGGCCGGTGCCCAACTGTTCTGCCTGCAGGACCCAGTTAAGCTTGATATCAGCGAGATGTTGTTTGAGCAAATCGCCACCGTGGCCATAAACCAGATGAACATTATCGGCGCCGAGAAGATTAGCAGTATCAATGACATGCTGAACCATCGCTTTCCCTGCAAGGGTATGCAGCACTTTGGGAATATCGGAGTACATGCGTGTGCCTTTACCTGCGGCAAGGATCACCACACTCATTTTTGTATTCAACATACGCGTCCTGACTGTCATTGGAGAAAGAAGTTAACCTCTTTCATATTGAAAATTCTACATATTTTGTAGCATGAAATGGAATGCTGGTGAAACGCCCAACATCCACAGTTACTGCGCTTTTGCGGGCTATTTTACCGACAAAGCAACCAGGTTTGCCGCTAAAAAATATCTCCATTTCTGTTTGCCGCTAATTCATACAATGGGTTAGCTGTTTTTTTTCATCCTGAATAAAGATCGTGCAAAAACAAAACGTCGTTTTGATCATTGGAGATTGTGACGCATAAAAAAGAAACAGCGTTTCATCTTGAAGATAATGGCGGGCAATAATCAATCAGGAGAATAAAATGAATTATAAAATACCTCTGGCTTTAACGGTTTGTAGCTCGCTTATCGCTTTTCCATCATCAGCAACGGTCTGGAAAGCAATCGCTTTTGGCCAATCGACCGACGTGAACTTTTCATCGAATGTTCTGCCGGAAAAGATTGGCGTGAATGATGTCACCATTGACGGCAAAAAACTCTCCGTAACGGACAGTGCCGATCTCTCCAGGCCCGTTACCCTCGAAAGCCGAGGCGGTAAAATCGCCAACGCTCATGACGGCCTGACGTTCTTTTATACCACTTTGCCTGGCAGTGAAAACTTCGTTTTACAGGCCACCGTGACCGTTGAGCAGTTCGGCCCGGAAAACGGCGCGAAACCCGCGGCACAGGAGGGTGCCGGATTGCTGGTGCGTGACGTGATTGGCAATCCGCGTCAGCAGCCGCTTAAAGAAGGTTATGAGGAGTTTCCTGCGGCGTCGAATATGGTGATGAATGCCATCATGACGCAGGATAAAAAAGACAATTTTCGCGTGAAGATGCAGGCGATCTCCCGTGAAGGGATCACGCAGCCCTGGGGTAATGCTGGTGCGGCAATAGTGAAACAGAGCTATCAGGAAGAGATTGATCTGCGCCAGACGCCGACCTTTCGCCTGAAACTGGAGCGCACCAACGACGGTTTTATCACGGCCTGGGCGCCGCAAGGCAGCGACCAATGGGTTAGCCGCAGCGTACCGCGCGCAGATCTTATCTCCATACAGTATAAGGATCATTATTACGTCGGTTTCTTTGCCTCGCGTAATGCCAAAATCACCATCAGCGATGCTTCGTTGACCACTTCAACGGCGCATACCGCTGTGACAAAACCCTGGCAGGCTAAACCGCTACCAGTCGTGGTGCAAATTGCCTCTCCTGCGCAAAGCAGCAGCGACAAATACACATTACAGGCACGAGCCAATTATGATGGCCTGTTCAGTACCCGGCAGGACGAAGTGGTGATCGGTAATGAAAAACCGGTTAAAGCGGGGGAAATGTATACCCTGCCCGCCACACTGAGTGGCAATGCCACGTTTGCAGTGACATTTATGCCCTCCAGCGCCAGCGACAATACGCCTGTCAGCCAGCAGATTAAGGTAGAGAAAATTGCCGGCCCGACAGCAGCAACGTTGTATGTCGCCCCCCAGGGTAAAAGCGAAGGTAAAGGTACGGCTGCATCCCCTCTGGATCTGACCAGCGCGATTCGCTTACTGCCGCCAGGCGGCAAAATTGTGTTGCAGGCCGGGGATTATGCACAAACGGAGATCCCTCTTTCCGCCAGTGGAGTGCGCGATAAACAGAAAATCCTGCAAGCGGATGGAAAAGCCGTGATCCACGGCTTGCTGATTGACGCCAGCTACTGGCACATTAAAGGTATAGAAGTGACCGAGAAAAGCTTGCGTATTCAGGGCAGCCATAACGTCATCGAAAAAGTGGTCGCCTGGCGTAATGACGATACCGGTATTCAGATTTCATCGCCGGAAAAAGTGGGCCGCGCCCTGTGGGCGAGCAACAACCTCGTTATCGATTCGGAATCCTGGGGTAATGAAGATCCGGGGAAAATTAACGCTGATGGTTTTGCCGTGAAGATGCGCGTTGGCGAAGGCAATCACCTGAAACGCTGCTATTCACATGACAATATTGATGATGGTTTTGACCTGTTTAACAAAATCGAGGATGGCGCAAATGGCGTTGTGGTGATCGAGGATTCTATTGCCAGCAACAATACCAGTAACGGTTTCAAACTGGGGGGCGAAGGGCAACCGGTCGCGCATCAGGTTCGTAACAGTAAGGCGATAGGTAATTATCTGGATGGTTTTACCGATAACTTCAATCCGGGGAAACTGCGGGTTGAAAACAATATTGCTGTCGATAACCAACGCTTTAATTTCATCTTTCGTCCGGCCCCGTATGGCGATGCGTCAACGCAAGGCGTGTTTAGCGGCAACATATCTGTGCGCAGTAAGCCGGGAAAATATGATGATTCAGTGGTGGGGAATGTGGATGAGACGAACTACTTTATCATCGACGGTAAAAGCGTAAATCTGGCGCAAAAAGAACTGGATAGTAAACCGTATCTGGTGCAACTCAGCCAGTGATGCCAGATAGCGCTTCGCTTATCACACAACGGTAAGCGCGGCGCCACTCAGCGTATCAGCACATTAGTGGTTGAACGTACCGAAAGAAATGTTCATGTTGCTGAAAAGAGCGATGATTTTATTGATCAGTTTCATGATGGCGTCCTGATAAGTGAGAGTGTTTTTTGTGATTTACATCACAAAAAGAAGTCTACCCCTCATTTTTTAACCGATCAACATTTTTGTGACTCATATCACAAAATAATAAAACGCATTTTCAGTTCTGATTTTTCTGAAACGCAGCCATAAAAAAAGCCAGCCTGGAAATCAGACTGGCCTTTTAGGTTCAAGCCGGTGTTACATCGCTTTTTTGGTCAACTCGATAACACGCAGTTTCGCGATAGCTTTCGCCAGTTCCGCAGACGCCTGAGCGTAATCCACGTCACCGTGAGAAGCTTTAATGTGCTCTTCTGCTTTGCGTTTCGATTCCAGGGCTCGCGCTTCGTCGAGATCCTGACCACGAATAGCAGTATCAGCCAGAACGGTCACTGTGCCAGGCTGCACTTCAAGAATGCCGCCGGACAGATAGATAAACTCTTCATGACCGTGCTGTTTCACGATGCGGATCATACCAGGCTTAATGGCGGTGAGCAGCGGCGCGTGACCCGGGTAAATCCCCAGTTCACCTTCGCTACCCGTTACCTGGATTTTTTCGACCAGACCAGAGAACATTTGTAACTCTGCGCTGACGACGTCCAGGTGGTAAGTCATTGCCATATCACCCTCCGATTAAGGCGTTAAAGTTTTTTGGCTTTTTCCACGACTTCGTCGATGGAACCGACCATGTAGAACGCCTGCTCCGGCAGGTGATCGTATTCGCCTTCCATGATGCCTTTAAAGCCACGGATGGTGTCTTTCAGGGAAACGTATTTACCCGGAGAACCGGTGAATACTTCCGCTACGAAGAACGGCTGGGACAGGAAGCGCTGGATCTTACGCGCGCGAGCTACCACCAGTTTGTCGTCTTCAGACAGTTCATCCATACCCAGGATGGCGATGATGTCTTTCAGTTCCTGATAACGTTGCAGCAGAGACTGAACGCCACGCGCAACATCATAGTGTTCCTGGCCAACAACCAGCGGATCCAGCTGACGGCTGGTGGAATCCAGCGGGTCAACGGCCGGGTAGATACCCAGAGACGCGATCTGACGGCTCAGTACCACGGTTGCGTCAAGGTGCGCAAAGGTGGTTGCCGGAGACGGGTCAGTCAAGTCATCCGCAGGTACGTATACCGCCTGAACAGAGGTGATGGAGCCGGTTTTGGTGGAGGTAATACGCTCCTGCAGCACGCCCATCTCTTCTGCCAGCGTCGGCTGGTAACCAACCGCTGAAGGCATACGGCCCAGCAGTGCGGATACTTCAGTACCGGCGAGGGTATAACGGTAAATGTTGTCGACGAACAGCAGAACGTCACGACCTTCGTCACGGAATTTCTCTGCCATGGTCAGACCGGTCAGCGCAACGCGCAGACGGTTTCCCGGCGGCTCGTTCATCTGGCCATACACCAGGGATACTTTGTCGATAACGTTGGAGTCGGTCATTTCGTGGTAGAAGTCGTTACCCTCACGAGTACGTTCACCCACGCCCGCAAACACAGAGTAACCGGAGTGCTCGATCGCGATGTTACGGATCAACTCCATCATGTTTACGGTTTTACCTACACCCGCACCACCGAACAGACCAACTTTACCGCCCTTAGCAAACGGACACATCAGGTCGATAACTTTGATACCGGTTTCCAGCAGTTCCTGAGAGTTTGACAACTCTTCATAGGTCGGTGCTGCGCGGTGGATAGCCCAACGCTCTTCCTCACCGATGTCGCCTTTCATGTCTACTGGTTCACCCAGTACGTTCATGATACGACCCAGTGTTGCTTTACCTACCGGGACTTCGATCGGGTGCTCGAGGTCTTTAACTTCCAGACCGCGACGCAGACCGTCGGAGGAACCCATTGCGATGGTACGTACGATACCGCCGCCGAGCTGCTGCTGAACTTCCAGCACCAGACGCTCATTACCATTTTGCACCTCAAGAGCATCGTACACACGCGGTACGGCATCCTGAGGGAATTCGACGTCAACCACGGCGCCGATTACCTGGACAATTTTTCCAGTAGCCATCTTGAATCCTCTACGAATTAACCTGGTTATACCGCGGATGCACCACCGACGATCTCGGTGAGTTCCTGAGTAATGCTGGCCTGACGAGCCTTGTTGTATACCAACTGCAGCTCTTTAATCAGGCTGCCACCATTATCGGTTGCGGCTTTCATCGCCACCATACGTGCGGCCTGCTCGCTGGCCAGGTTTTCCACAACACCCTGATAAACCTGAGACTCGACGTAACGACGCAGCAGGGTATCCAGCAGCGCTTTCGGGTCTGGTTCATACAGATAATCCCAGGCTTTATGCTTCAAGCCTTCATCCTCTGAAGCCGGCAGCGGCAGCAGTTGGGTGATGGTTGGCACCTGAGACATGGTGTTGATAAATTTGTTGCTGACAATATAAAGCTTGTCCAGACGGCCTTCGTCATAGGCCTGCAACATCACTTTTACCGGTCCAATCAGTTCGGACAGGGAAGGGTTATCCCCCATACCTGTCACCTGCGCGACAACGTTCGCACCGACGGAATTAAAGAACGCTACGCCCTTGGAGCCGATCATTGCGAGTTCGCTCTGAACGCCTTTATCGGACCATGCTTTCATATCCGCCAGCAGCTTTTTGAACAGGTTAATGTTCAAGCCGCCGCACAGACCACGGTCGGTCGACACCACCAGGTAGCCCACGCGTTTAACGTCGCGTTCTTCCAGGTAAGGGTGCTTATATTCCAGATTACCGTGAGCAAGGTGACCAATCACTTTGCGCATGGTATCTGCATAAGGACGGCTGGCCGCCATTCTGTCCTGCGATTTACGCATTTTGGAAGCGGCGACCATCTCCATCGCTTTAGTGATCTTTTGCGTGTTCTGGACGCTTGCGATCTTACTACGTATCTCTTTTGCGCCGGCCATGAGCTTCTCCTCAATGCCTTGCGGCCTGCCCTAAGGCAAGCCGCCAGACGTTACCAGGACTGGGTTGCTTTAAAGGAGTCGAGGATGCCTTTCAGCTTGCCTTCGATCTCGTCGTTATAGCCACCGGTCTGGTTGATCTCTTGCATCAGCGGAGCGTGGTCACGGTCAACGTAAGCCAGCAGAGCGGCTTCAAAGCTACCGATTTTCGCCAGTTCAACATCCGCCAGGTAACCGCGTTCAGCCGCGAACAGAACCAGAGCCTGCTGCGCGACAGACATCGGCGCATACTGTTTCTGTTTCAGCAACTCGGTCACTTTCTGACCGTGGTCGAGCTGTTTACGAGTTGCATCGTCAAGGTCGGAAGCAAACTGAGAGAACGCTGCCAGCTCACGATACTGTGCCAGAGCGGTACGAATACCACCGGACAGTTTTTTCATGATCTTGGTCTGCGCTGCACCACCTACACGGGATACGGAAATACCCGGGTTTACCGCAGGACGAATACCGGCGTTAAACAGGTTGGATTCCAGGAAGATCTGACCATCGGTAATAGAAATTACGTTAGTCGGAACGAACGCGGAAACGTCACCAGCTTGCGTTTCGATAATCGGCAACGCGGTCAGAGAACCGGTTTTACCTTTCACTTCACCTTTAGTGAAGCTTTCAACGTATTCCACGTTAACACGCGCAGCACGTTCCAGCAGACGGGAGTGGAGGTAGAATACGTCGCCCGGGAATGCTTCACGTCCAGGCGGACGACGGAGCAGCAGGGAGATCTGACGGTATGCGACTGCCTGTTTAGACAGGTCATCATAAATGATCAGCGCATCTTCGCCGCGATCGCGGAAATATTCGCCCATTGCGCAACCGGCATACGGAGCCAGGTATTGCAGTGCTGCGGATTCAGACGCGGTTGCCACAACAACGATGGTGTTAGACAGCGCGCCGTGCTCTTCCAGCTTACGCACCACGTTAGAGATGGTGGATGCTTTCTGGCCGATAGCAACGTAGATACATTTAATGCCGGAATCACGCTGGTTGATGATGGCATCGATTGCCAGCGCAGTTTTACCGGTCTGACGGTCGCCGATGATCAATTCACGCTGACCACGACCGATTGGGATCATGGCGTCAACGGATTTATAACCGGTCTGTACCGGCTGATCAACGGATTGACGATCGATAACGCCCGGTGCGATAGCTTCTACGGCAGCGAAGCCGTCATTATCAACCGGACCTTTACCGTCGATTGGCGCACCCAGGGTGTTCACCACGCGACCCAGCAGGCCACGGCCAACCGGAACTTCGAGAATACGGCCAGTACACTTAACCTTCATGCCTTCGGCGAGGTCAGCATACGGACCCATCACAACTGCACCCACGGAGTCGCGCTCCAGGTTCAGTGCGATAGCGTAACGGTTACCCGGCAGGGAGATCATTTCACCCTGCATACAATCGGCCAGGCCGTGGATACGGATAACACCGTCGCTTACAGAAACAATAGTACCTTCGTTGTGAGCTTCACTCACAACACTGAACTGAGCAATGCGCTGCTTGATCAGTTCGCTGATTTCGGTGGAATTCAGTTGCATGCTCCAGTCCCCTTAAGACTGCAAGACGTCTGCAAGGCGCTCAAGACGGCCGCGAACGCTGCCATCAATGACCATATCACCCGCACGGATGATTACGCCTGCCATTACAGACTTATCGATATTGCAATTCAGCTTCACTTTGCGTGACAGACGTTTTTCCATCGCGGCGCTGATTTTCGAAAGCTGTTCTTCACTCAGTGCAGTTGCAGAAGTCACATCGACTTCTGCAATAGCCTCGCTGGCTGCACGCAATTGAATAAACTGCTCAAGAACATCAGGAAGCACCTTGATACGACCGTTTTCAGCCATCACCCGAATCAGGTTCTGACCTTTGTCGTCAAGTTGCTCCCCACAGACTGCGATAAACGACTTAGCGAGCGTTTCCGGCGCTAAAGCACCAGAGAGAAGCTCGGCCATGTGTTCATTTTTCGTCACCTCGGCAGCGAACGCCAGCATATCCTGCCAGCGGTCAACGCTCTGGTTTTCGACGGCAAAGTCAAAAGCTGCTTTGGCGTAGGGGCGAGCTACCGTTACAAATTCAGACATCAGCCCCTCCTCCTTACAGTTCAGCGACCAGTTTATTCACGATGTCGCTGTTAGCAGCTTCATCCACGGAACGTTCGATGATCTTCTCGGCGCCGGCTACTGCCAGCAGAGCCACCTGTTTACGCAGCTCTTCGCGCGCACGTTTACGCTCGGCATCGATTTCAGCCTGCGCTTGCGCGACGATTTTGTTACGTTCCTGCTCGGCTTCTGCTTTCGCTTCATCCAGGATCTGAGCACGGCGTTTGTTCGCCTGTTCAATGATAACCTGAGCTTCAGCTTTCGCTTTTTTCAGCTGGTCGGTCGCATTGGCCTGTGCAAGATCCAAATCCTTTTTAGCTCGTTCTGCGGAAGCAAGACCGTCAGCAATTTCTTTCTGACGTTTTTCGATGGCAGCCATTAACGGCGGCCATACATACTTCATGCAGAACAGAACGAACAGGACAAACGCGATGGCCTGGCCGAGGATTGTTGCGTTTAGATTCACAGCACAATGCCTCTTATCTGGTTAACGTTCTAAACAATTGCTTGTAAAGCAACCCTTACTACGCGACAGCAAACATCACGTACAGACCCAGACCTACAGCGATCATCGGGATAGCATCCACCAGACCCATTACGATAAAGAACTGAGTACGCAGCAGAGGAATCAGATCCGGTTGACGCGCTGCGCCTTCCAGGAATTTACCCCCGAGGATGCCGATACCGATCGCAGCACCGATTGCCGCCAGACCCATCATCACAGCGGCAGCCAAGTACAGCAGATCCATATTCAGGTTTTCCATGACAGTCTCCAGTTTGTTTCAGTTAAAACGTAGTAGTGTTGTTAAAAATCAATGCTCTTCAGATGCCATCGACAGATAGACAATCGTCAGAACCATGAAGATAAAGGCTTGCAGCGTAATAATCAGGATGTGGAAAATGGCCCATGGCACATTCAGAATCCACTGTGACCACCACGGCAGAAGACCTGCGATCAGAATGAAAATCAACTCACCCGCGTACATGTTGCCGAACAGTCGCAGACCGAGAGAAACCGGTTTGGACAGCAGGCTCACGCCCTCAAGGATAAGGTTTACCGGAATAAATACCGGATGGTTGAACGGCTGGAGAGTCAGCTCTTTAGCGAAACCGCCAATACCCTTCATTTTGATGCTGTAGAACAGAATCAGGATAAATACGCCCAACGCCATAGACAGGGTGATGTTGACGTCAGCAGACGGCACCACGCGCAGCGCAGGCAGACCCAGTACATGTTCAGCGATGTACGGGAGCAGGTCGATAGGCAGCAAATCCATCAGGTTCATCAGGAATACCCAAACGAAAATCGTCAGGGCCAGTGGCGCGATAAGCTTGCTTTTGCCGTGGTACATGTCTTTAACGCTACCATGAACAAAACCAATCACCAGCTCAATCGCCGTCTGGAATTTCCCTGGGACACCGCTGGTGGCTTTTTTCGCTACGCTACGGAACATCACCAGGAACAACAGACCCAGTACCACCGAAAAAAACATGGAGTCGATATTCAGCGTCCAGAAGGTGGCCGGGGGGTTATGCGGATCCACCATCGAGAAGGTACGAAGATCAATCTGAAGGTTATTCAGATGGTGACCTATGTACTCCTGTGGTGTAGAGATTTCTCCTGCAGACATGATGCCTCTTACCCTTTGTTGTTAATTACAGCGGGTGCCAGTATCTGAACAACCAGCACCGAAACCCACGTGACTATCAGCGGCAAAAAAGCCACCTTAAAAACCCCCAGCGCCACCACCAGTAACAAGAATGTTACCAACACCTTGAGCGCTTCACCGAAGGCGAAGGTCCAGGCCACGCGGCCTTTAGCAGGTGTATGCGCCTGATGACGCCAGGCAAAAATCATAAAAAACATATTCGGCAGTAAGACTGCCATACCTCCGCACACGGCGGAAATGCCCCAGAAGGGGTCTTTGAGGCTAAACAGCAATCCACTTGCCATTACCGCCAGAAACTGAATAAGCAGAAGCTTGCGAGCAACGTTTCGACTATAAAGCGACACAGACATGACGTTTCTTAACTCCTGCTCCCTTTGAGGTATGCCGCGTGTCGTATAAAACGTTCTTTATGGTCCGGAGTCAAGCATCAAAAAGCGGTCAAATTATACGGTGCGGCCCCGTGATTTCAAACAATAAGTAGCAAAAAGGTGAATAAATGTTTAAATATTTTTCCCGAGCGCTATTTTTAAACTTTTGAGGAAACTGTGAACTGTCGGGCAAAAGTGCGAATAACACCAAAAACCCAACAACAAAGCGTGCACTCGGTCACAAATTAAACATTTATGCGTCTGCAGGGTTAATCACGCAAAGAAATTACCACTTTTCAACTTTATGATATTCAAGACGATTTATCACAACTCTTTTTAAAACACCTGCCTATACATCGAAAACCTTCCATTGACATTTATAATAATTATTTTACATCCGTATTTCATTCTACCTGCCGACTTTTAGCGGGCTGATATTTTCGCTGTTGACTATTATTTCCATGAATCAAATTCTGGACGTTAAATGTCAGAAAAATCCTGGTAACAAGACGGTGAAATGTAACTGAACGTATCGCCCTTTTTTCCTTCGTTTTTTAACATCTAAGCAACAGCACGAAAGATACATTTTTTGATAAAAATTAAACTTTATTTGGCTTAACGATCACCAGATGACGTTCGCCTTCCAGGTGCGGAACATTCAGTTTAACAATAGCTTCAACGGCTAACTCCGCAGGTAACAGCGCGATCTCATCTTCCGGCACCAGACCTTTAAGCGCGTAGAAACGCCCCTCTTCACCCGGCAAATGGTGACACCAGTTCACCATATCATTCAGCGAGGCAAAGGCGCGGCTAATCACACCGTCAAATGGCGGTTCGGCCGGGAAATCTTCAACGCGGCTCTGAACCGGCTCAACATTGCTCAATTTCAGCTCATGCTGCACCTGGCGTAAGAAACGAACGCGTTTCCCCAGGCTGTCGAGCAGTGTGAAATGGGATTCAGGACGGACGATTGAAAGCGGGATCCCCGGCAAGCCCGGCCCAGTACCAACATCGATAAAACGTGTCCCTTGCAGGTACGGCGCAACGACAATGCTGTCGAGAATATGGCGGATGAGCATCTCGTTCGGATCGCGCACAGAGGTCAGGTTATAGGCCTTGTTCCATTTGTGCAGCAGTTCGACATAGGCCACCAGCTGTTTCTGCTGTTCAACCGACAACGAAATGCCTGCTTCATCCAGCAGACGAGAGAGTTTATTGAGCACAGTGAATACCTGTTGAGATACTAAGCGGCAGGCAGCGCGATGCGGCCCGTCCTAAAAGTTCAATCGGCCCGGCAAGCACTGCCGGGCAATACTATTAAGCGCTGCGGCGCAGCATACCTTGTTTTTTCAGCCATACCAGCAAAATGGAAATAGCCGCTGGCGTGATGCCTGAGATACGGGATGCCTGACCGATCGAGGAAGGTTTGTGATCGTTAAGTTTGGCGATCACTTCGTTGGACAGGCCATTCACCTGACGGTAATCCAGCGATGCCGGCAACAAAGTGTTTTCATTGCGCTGTTGTTTTTCGATCTCATCCTGCTGGCGTGCAATGTAACCTTCGTATTTCACCTGGATTTCAACCTGTTCAGCCGCCTGCTGGTCATCAAGACCCGGCGCGAACGGTGTCAACTGTACCAGTTGTTCATAAGTCATTTCCGGGCGACGCAGCAGATCTTCACCGCTGGCTTCACGCGATAATGGCGCAGTCAGGTGCGCATTCACCGCCGGAGCATGTTCCGATGATGGTGAAACCCACTGCGATTTCAGACGCTGGCGTTCACGTTCAATCGTTTCCAGCTTCTCGTTAAAGCGCGCCCAGCGTTCATCGTCCACCAGACCCAGCTCTCGACCAGCTTCGGTCAGACGCAGGTCGGCGTTATCTTCACGCAGCATCAGACGATATTCCGCGCGGGAGGTGAACATGCGGTACGGTTCTTTGGTGCCGAGCGTGCAGAGATCGTCCACCAGCACACCGAGGTAAGCCTGGTCGCGACGCGGCGCCCAGCCCTCTTTTTCAGCAGAGAAGCGCCCGGCGTTCAGACCGGCCAGCAGCCCTTGCGCAGCAGCTTCTTCGTAACCAGTGGTACCGTTAATCTGGCCGGCAAAGAACAGGCCATGGATGTATTTGCTTTCCAGCGTCGGCTTCAAATCACGCGGGTCAAAGAAATCGTACTCAATGGCATAGCCAGGGCGCACGATCTTCGCGTTTTCCATCCCCTGCATGGAACGGACGATTTGCATCTGCACATCGAACGGCAAGCTGGTGGAGATACCGTTCGGATAAATTTCGTTGGAGGTCAGCCCTTCCGGTTCCAGGAAGATCTGATGCTGGTTGCGATCGGCAAAGCGCATCACTTTGTCTTCGATCGACGGGCAGTAACGCGGGCCGATCCCTTCGATCACGCCAGCGTACATCGGGCTACGATCGAGGTTATTACGGATCACGTCATGGGTTTTTTCATTGGTGTGCGTGACATAGCACGGTACCTGACGCGGATGCTGCGCGGCGTTACCCATAAACGAGAATACCGGCATCGGGTTATCCCCGTGCTGCTGCGCCAGAACGCTGAAGTCGATGGTACGGGCGTCAATACGCGGCGGCGTACCGGTTTTCAGGCGGCTGACACGCAACGGCAGTTCACGCAGGCGACGCGAGAGCGGAATAGACGGCGGATCGCCAGCGCGGCCACCGCTGTAGTTATCAAGGCCGATGTGGATTTTACCGTCAAGGAATGTCCCGACCGTCAGTACCACAGCTTTAGCGCGGAATTTCAGCCCCATCTGGGTAACTGCGCCAACAACGCGATCGTTTTCCACGATCAGATCTTCAACCGCCTGCTGGAAGATCATCAGGTTCGGCTGGTTTTCCAGAGCGGTGCGTACCGCCTGACGGTAAAGCACACGGTCTGCCTGCGCACGAGTGGCGCGCACCGCCGGGCCTTTGCTTGCGTTTAGTATCCTAAACTGAATGCCCGCCTGATCGATCGCTTTCGCCATCAGCCCGCCGAGCGCATCCACTTCTTTTACCAGGTGTCCTTTCCCAATACCGCCGATCGCCGGGTTGCAGCTCATCTGTCCCAGCGTGTCGATATTGTGTGTCAAAAGCAGAGTCTGTTGACCCATACGTGCTGCAGCCATCGCGGCCTCAGTACCTGCATGACCCCCGCCAATGATAATGACGTCAAAAGGATCCGGATAAAACATGGTGGTATGCCTCGCCTAAGCGGTTAAAAATTGGATTGAAGCCCGGGCCGTGGATTCTACTCAACTTTAGCCCAGTGAGAAAGATCCGGATCCCGGGTATTAAAAAGAAGATCTTTTATATAGAGAGATCTGTTCTATTGTGATCTCTTATTAGGATCGCGATGCCTTGTGGATAACCCGGATCATCGCTGTAAGATCAATTTATTAGAGAGGATCATTAGCTGTGAATGATCGGTGATCCTGAACAGTATAAGCTGGGATCAGAATGCCTGTTTATACACAGGCTGAAAACTAAACAAGAGTTGTTCATGGGATAACTACCGGTTAATAAGGCCTTTTAAGCACAGTTATCCACAACTGATCGCGCAATCTTTAATCGTTCTTGAGTAAATTTTTCCAGGATCCCAGCCATTCTTCTGCTGGATCCTCCGGAATATCGTGTTCAAGGATGTTGATCTTCAGCGTTTCACCGATCTGTTTCGCGCCATTTGCCTTCAACGCGTCCTCAATCTTCTCGATTGCCTGGCAGAAGGTGTCATATTCGCGACTGCCGATGCCGATCGCGCCAAAGCGCACCTGCGCGAGATCCGGCTTCTGTTCCTGTAGATCGTCTAAAAACGGCTGCAGGTTCTCAGGCAGATCGCCGGCACCATGGGTGGAACTGATAACCAGCCAGATGCCCTGCGGAGAAAGATCCTCTAATAGCGGGCCGTGCAGCGTCTCGGTGCTATAACCGGCATCTTCCAGCTTTTCAGCCAGATGTTCCGCCACATATTCCGCACCGCCGAGGGTGCTGCCGCTAATAAGAGTAATATCCGCCATGAAAACCCCGCTCCGTTTATTCGCCATCCGGCGACAAAGTGAGGCGTATTGTACGCTGTGAAAGGCCTGGGATCTACCTGTGGACAATATGGGTATTAAGGAAGGAGAAAAACGCCCTGTTAAGGGCGGATCGTACGCATGATAGGGTTTTGCAGGGAGATCAATGTTTCCGTGGACTGAATTTCATCAATTGTTTGGATCTTGTTGATAAGTACCTGCTGCAGGGCATCGATGGATCGACACATTACTTTTATAAAGATGCTGTAGTGGCCGGTGGTGTAATAGGCTTCGGTCACTTCTTCCAGACTTTCCAGTTTCGCCAGCGCTGAAGGGTAATCTTTTGCGCTCTTCAAAATGATGCCAATAAAGCAGCAGACATCGTAACCCAGTTGCTTCGGGCTGACATCGATACGCGCGCCGGTGATGATCCCGGCTTGCTTCATCTTTTCTACACGCACATGAATGGTACCGGGGCTGACGCCAAATTGTTTGGCCAGTTCGGCATAAGCGGTGCGCGCATTGGCCATTAAAGCGTCGAGGATGCCGCGGTCCAGATTATCGATCTGATAATTTTCCATAGGGTTTTCTTATGAAGGATAGAGATTCTTTCTATTTTACCCGCTTATTTTATCGATTTAAAACCGTACTGGCCTTTTTAATTATGGATTATTGAGTTGAGGCGGCATTTTGTTGCTTAATTATCAGCAACAGAAGACAGGAGTAACATAATGAAAACCTCTTACATCGCCAGACAACGCCAAATCGCCTTCGTGAAATCTTTTTTCTCCCGCCAACTGGAAGAGAAATTGGGTCTGATTGAAGTTCAGGCGCCGATCCTCAGCCGCGTCGGTGATGGCACGCAGGATAACCTGTCAGGATGTGAAAAAGCGGTGCAGGTTAATGTGAAAACGCTGCCGGATGCCCGTTTTGAGGTGGTGCATTCGCTGGCGAAATGGAAACGACAGACGCTGGGCCAGCATGATTTCAGCGCCGGGGAAGGCTTGTACACCCACATGAAAGCCCTGCGTCCGGATGAAGACCGCCTTTCGGCTATTCACTCCGTTTATGTTGATCAGTGGGACTGGGAGCGGGTGCTGGGCGATGGCGAGCGCCATGTTACAACGCTGAAATCCACTGTTGAAGCGATCTGGGCCGGGATCAAAGCGACTGAAGCCGCCGTCAGCGAAACCTTTGGGCTTGTACCGTTTCTGCCGGAACAGATCCATTTTGTGCACAGCGAAACGCTGCTCAGCCGCTTCCCGGAACTGGATGCTAAAGGGCGGGAAAAAGCGATTGCGAAAGAACTGGGCGCTGTGTTCCTGATGGGGATTGGCGGCAAACTCAGCGATGGCAAGCGCCACGATGTGCGCGCTCCGGATTATGATGACTGGAGCACGCCTGCTGAGGCCGGTTTTAGCGGCCTGAACGGCGATATTCTGGTGTGGAACCCGGTGCTGGAAGATGCGCTGGAACTCTCTTCGATGGGGATCCGCGTAGATGCGGAGGCATTGAAACGTCAGTTGCGGATCACCGGTGACGAAGATCGGTTGCAACTGGAGTGGCACCAGGCGCTTCTGCGCGGTGAGATGCCGCAAACCATCGGCGGCGGTATTGGTCAGTCGCGTCTGACGATGCTGCTGCTGCAACTGTCGCATATCGGCCAGGTACAGTGCGGTGTGTGGCCCGCAATGGTTCGCGGGCAGGTTTCCGGCCTGCTCTAACGCCGCCAGCGTCGCAGCAGACGGCTGCGCATCCCGGTATCAAAACGCCAGATGTGATCGAAAATACGCATGATGCCGGGCTTACCATGTACCGACATAGCCACCGCGTGGAAGCGGTGCTGGTGAACGTTCTGCAACTCTTTCACTTTGCTAATGATATCGTCCGGCAGGCGCTGGGCGATAAAATCCGAGATCACCACGGCGTCGGCATCAAACCATTCGCCGCCCTGCATCCGTTCAATGATCGCCCGAAAACAGCTTGCCAGATCGGTTCCGCCACGAAAGCGCTGGCTCAGAAAGCGGATCGCCTGCTCAAGCCCCTGCGCGCTGGTCAGTTCATAACGCACAACTTCGCTGGAAAACAGCATAATAAAGCAGCGCCGTTTGTCCGCCAGCGCCACGCGCATCAGCGCCAGGCAGAATGCTTTCGCGCACTGCTCATTAAACCCGCCCATTGAACCGGAAGTATCAACGCAGACGATAAACGGCCCGCGCGGTTGCTCATCAAAATCCTGATGGATCACCGGGCGTTCGGTAACTTTTTCCCGCCAGGCATCGCCGTGCAGACGGTAGGTGAGCAGCTGCTTTTCCACCAGCCGCCGGTAAAACTCATATTCCAGTTCTGTAATGCCGAGCGTTGCCAGCTCCGGCGGCAACAGGCGCAAAATATCATCGCTCTGATGCAAACCATCGACCTGTTCCGGTACGGTTGCCGGTTCACGCACCAGCATGCGGAACGTTTCCATCGGTGCATCTTTACGCGGCACTGATTTCGCCTCCCGCGAGCGGCCAAGCTGCTCCGCCAGTTGCTGAAGCTCCGGCTGCTCTTTCAGAAAATCGCCATATTTGATGATCAACTGGTAGTCGCCGCGTTTAAGCTGACCGGCGCTCATATCCCACAAGCGTCCGGCGGCGTTCTCATTTTCGACCAGTACCGGCTCCAGCTGCCCGCTCAGCGTCATGCGCTCCTGCACCTCACTCAACAACTGCTCGCGTTCCTCTTCCAGCAATTGCTGATTAAAGGTGGTGGTTTGCACGACAAGGCTCAGACGCCAGCGCTGCAAAAAGAGGGTATGCAAAGCGGGTGTGAACTGCGGGTTATCCGTTACCATTTGCCGTGCCTGGGCGGCAAAAGGCGAATGCAACTTTTCCAGTAATGCCAGGATCTGCGGTAACTGGACGATAAATTGCGATGTTGAGAGTAGCTGGCTTTGCTGGTAACTCAGCACTTCTTCCGCCAGTTCCGGCGGCACAGCGGTCTCTTTCAGATGCTTTTTTAGCGCTTCGCGCCAGCGGGGAATATCTTCCGTGATCGCATGTTTTAAGCGCGGGAATTTTTCAAAAAACAGCGCCAGTTGCGGAGAAGCCAGCAGCAGAACGATAAGCTCTTCTACCAGCGTCTCTTCGCTGATGGTAAGCATCACATTCAGTGTTTCCAGCGTTAGCATTGACGCGCCTGTTGGATCTGTGCGCGGACGTCCTGCAGACTGGCTTCAATGCGACCCAACCAGTCGCCAGAGACGAACAGGCATTTTTGCTGCTCGCTAAAACGGGTGTGCTGCTGGTGCCAGGTGTTATCCAGCGCTTCCAGTTGTTGGGCTATCTCTTCCGGGACGTTTTCGGTAGTGGCGCCAGGCTGCGCAAGACGCGATCCCTGCAAACTGACATCGCGGATCACCAGATGAAGCGAGGTATCAACTTCAAGATTTAAAGGTTGCGCAAAACCGATACCGTTAAGCTTGCCGCGGATTTCACCGCCTTTCGCCAGCCACTGCTCCAGCGCATTGCGCTCAATAGTGACGTGAATTACCTGTAAATCGTGCAATTTTAGCGGCTGCTGTAACAGTAGCGTTAACAGCGGTTCGTTCAGACCTTCGGGTAAATCATAGTGCGGACGGCGGCTGAACATACCGCCCTGGCGGCTGACTTTCAGCGCGGTTTTGTCGCTTTGTTGCTGCTGAAGCTGCATATGACGCTGATTGATACTGGTGAGCTGTGTCAGCATCGATTGTTGCTGCCATGCGTGCCCGGTCATCAAAATATCCAGTTGCTGCTGCAACAAACGCAGGCTTTCGGCATCGTGCCACAGACAATCTTTCAGCAGGATCAAATCAATGGGGGCAACCGCATCGCGCCCGCTGAAAAAGGCGCTGGACTGTAATAAGCGGATAGCTTTTTTCCAGCGGCGATCGGAAACATACGGCGCATTCGGTAAGGCATCGAGCTGCTGGCGTAGCGTATAGATCAGCTCAAATACCGGATCGGGCAGTTTGACCAGCCCAATATCCTGTTGCCAACGCTGATATTCCTCGTCGGTGATTTGCAGTTCGGCGGGTACCGGGTTTTCGTTTTCGTCCTGCTGGCTGACCAGCATGGAGCGGAAATTCCCCTTCTCCTGCACTTTATCGAGCCACAGGCGGATTAACATGCGATCATACAGCGCTTCGAGGCTGCTGTCGGCTTCCGGCAGTTCGTTCGAGGCGGCCACCAGCAAACGCATCGGGATCTTCTCTTCGCTCGCGCCGTTACGGAAGCGACGTTCGTTAATGGCGGTGAGCAGGGTGTTGAGGATCGCCGGGCCGGCTTTCCAGATCTCATCCAGAAACACGATTTCTGCTTCCGGAAGATAACCGTCAGTTAAGCGCTCATAGCGCCCTTCATCTTTTAACGCCTGAATGGAGAGCGGACCAAAAACCTCTTCCGGCGTGGAGAAGCGCGTCATCAGGTATTCAAAGGCGCGGGCATGTTTAAAGGCGAATTTCAGGCGACGTGCGATCAGGCTTTTCGCAATGCCTGGCGGGCCAAGAAGAAATACGCTCTCGCCGCTCAACGCAGCCAGCAGGCACAACCGGATAGCGTGGCTACGCTCAAAGAGTCCTTTTTCCAGCGCGCTGCTTAAGCGGGAAATTCTTTCTGCTAATAAATGTGAGTGAGCCATAATAGATTTGCGTCCTTTCGCCGTGTTATCCGGCTTGCAAAAGCGAGTATAGACGTTTCCGAAAGGGCTTGTAATAGACTGAAGAACGGCTTTATTTTCATTGCGCCAGATTAATGTGGCCGCATTTAGGGGTACGATTTTGCAAATAATCGTGCATACTGTGCGCTTTTTGTGGGCCAAGGGACTAAGCACACATTTGTCATTCAAACAAAAGATTAGTCTATGAGCACTGATAATAAACAATCGTTACCCGCTGTCACTCTCGCGGCAATTGGGGTTGTCTACGGTGATATCGGCACCAGCCCACTTTATACACTTCGTGAATGTTTGTCTGGTCAGTTTGGTTTCGGTGTTGAGCGCGATGCCGTCTTCGGCTTTTTGTCACTGATCTTCTGGCTACTGGTTTTTGTGGTCTCCATTAAGTATCTGACATTCGTCATGCGCGCGGATAACGCCGGTGAAGGCGGTATTCTGACGCTGATGTCGCTGGCCGGTCGCAACACTTCGGCCAGAATGACTTCGATGCTGGTGATCATGGGATTGATTGGCGGTAGCTTCTTCTATGGTGAGGTGGTTATTACTCCCGCGATCTCGGTGATGTCGGCGATAGAGGGGCTGGAGATTGTCGCGCCTTCGCTCGATAGCTGGATTGTGCCGCTGTCGATTATCGTTTTAACCCTGCTGTTTATGATTCAGAAGCACGGTACCGGATTGGTGGGGAAACTGTTTGCACCGATCATGCTGGCGTGGTTTTTGATTCTGGCCGTGCTCGGCGCGCGCGGTATTATCGAAAACCCTGAAGTGTTGCAGGCGCTGAATCCGCTTTGGGCGGTGAATTTCTTCCTTGAGTACAAGACGGTCTCTTTTGTTGCGCTTGGCGCCGTGGTGCTGTCGATCACCGGTGTCGAGGCGCTGTATGCGGATATGGGACACTTCGGTAAGCTGCCGATCCGCGTGGCGTGGTTTATTGTGGTGCTGCCGTCGCTGGCGCTGAATTACTTTGGCCAGGGCGCATTATTGCTGAAAACGCCGGAAGCGATTAAGAACCCCTTCTTCCTGCTGGCACCGGAGTGGGCGCTGATCCCGATGCTGATTATCGCCACGCTGGCGACGGTCATTGCGTCGCAGGCGGTTATTTCAGGCGTCTTCTCCCTGACTCGCCAGGCCGTGCGTCTGGGTTATCTGGCGCCGATGCGTATTATTCATACCTCGGAGATGGAATCCGGGCAGATCTATATCCCTTTCATTAACTGGCTGCTCTATTTTGCGGTGGTACTGGTGATTGTCAGCTTTGAGCACTCCAGCAATCTGGCGGCGGCTTACGGTATTGCCGTTACCGGGACGATGGTGCTGACCTCAATTCTTTCCACGACCGTGGCACGCAAAAACTGGCACTGGAATAAAGTGCTGGTGGGGCTGATTCTGATTTTATTCCTGAGTATTGATGTGCCGCTGTTCTCGGCGAACCTCGATAAAATCGTCTCCGGCGGCTGGTTGCCGTTAACGCTCGGCATGGTGATGTTCCTGGTGATGACTACCTGGAAAAGCGAACGGTTCCGCCTGCTGCGCCGTATGCACGAACACGGCAACTCTCTGGAGGCGATGATTGCGTCGCTGGAGAAATCGCCGCCGGTTCGTGTACCGGGTACGGCGGTGTACATGTCCCGCGCGCTGAATGTCATTCCGTTTGCCATGATGCATAACCTGAAGCACAACAAGGTGTTGCATGAACGCGTGATTCTGCTGACGCTGCGTACTGAAGATGCACCTTACGTCCACAATGTGCGTCGGGTGCAAATTGAACAGTTGTCGCCAACTTTCTGGCGCGTGGTGGCAAGTTACGGCTGGCGCGAAACGCCGAACGTTGAAGAGGTGTTCCACCGCTGTGGTCTGGAGGGGCTCAATTGCCGGATGATGGAAACCTCCTTCTTTATGTCGCATGAGTCGTTGATTCTCGGTAAACGACCATGGTATTTGCGGCTGCGCGGTAAGCTCTACCTGGTATTACAGCGCAACGCGCTGCGCGCGCCGGACCAGTTTGAAATCCCGCCAAACCGGGTTATCGAGCTGGGAACACAGGTCGAAATTTAGCGTTTATCAAACCCCTCCTTATGAGGGGTTTTTGTTATTTATGCCTGTTAATTTCATTTAAGATAATCAAGCTGTTTTTTTCATCACATTCAGACGCGAAACGTTTCGATATCGATCACACTTCTGTAACTGAGACATAGTTATAAGATTATTCTTTGTACTACACTGCGTTCAGCGAAACGTTTCGCTAGTGGAGCATAAAAAATGAAAAAAGGTCGTGTATTGAACACTGACATTTCGTCAGTTATCTCTCGTCTTGGTCATACCGATACGCTGGTGGTATGTGATGCCGGGTTGCCGGTGCCGCGTAATACGCAACGAATCGATATGGCGCTAACGCAGGGCGTACCGTCCTTTATGCAGGTGCTGGATGTGGTGACAACCGAAATGCAAGTTGAATCCGCTATCCTGGCGCTGGAAATCAAAGAACATAATCCGCAGCTCCACGAAACGTTGCTTAAGTCTCTTGAGCAACTGCAACAACACCAGGGAAACACCATAGAAGTGCGGTACGTTACGCACGAGCAGTTTAAAAAACACACCGCGGACAGTCATGCGGTGATTCGCAGCGGGGAGTGTTCCCCGTTTGCGAATATCATTCTCTGTGCTGGCGTCACTTTCTGAGGCCATCATGGACGCGTTACTGCAACTCAAGGGGATCGATAAAGCATTCCCCGGCGTTAAAGCGCTTTCCGGCGCGGCGCTGAACGTCTATCCTGGCCGTGTGATGGCGCTGGTGGGCGAAAATGGTGCCGGTAAATCCACGATGATGAAAGTGCTTACGGGCATCTATACCCGTGACGCTGGTTCGCTGCTGTGGCTGGGAAAAGAGACCACCTTTAACGGCCCAAAATCATCGCAGGAAGCCGGTATCGGCATCATCCACCAGGAATTGAACCTGATCCCGCAGCTCACCATTGCTGAGAACATTTTTCTCGGACGTGAGTTCGTCAATCGTTTCGGTAAAATCGACTGGAAAAAGATGTTTGCTGAAGCCGACAAGCTGCTGGCCAAACTGAATCTGCGCTTTAAGAGCGATCGGCTTGTAGGCGAACTCTCCATTGGCGATCAGCAAATGGTCGAAATCGCCAAAGTGATGAGCTACGAATCACAGGTCATCATTATGGATGAACCCACCGATGCCCTGACGGACACCGAAACTGAATCGCTGTTCCGCGTGATCCGCGAGTTGAAATCGCAGGGGCGCGGCATTGTCTATATCTCCCATCGTCTGAAAGAGATCTTCGAGATTTGCGATGATGTGACGGTTTTCCGTGACGGGCAGTTTATCGCCGAGCGTGAAGTGGCGACGCTCACCGAAGATACGCTGATCGAAATGATGGTTGGCCGCAAGCTGGAAGACCAATACCCGCGTCTGGATCAAGCGCCGGGCGAAGTGCGCCTTACTGTCAATAATCTGTGTGGTCCCGGCGTGGAAAACGTCAGTTTCACCCTGCGCAAAGGCGAGATCCTTGGCGTCGCCGGGTTGATGGGCGCTGGCCGCACCGAACTGATGAAAGTGCTGTATGGCGCACTGCCGCGCACCAGCGGTTATGTGACACTCGACGGCCATGAAGTGATCACCCGCTCTCCGCAGGACGGGCTGGCGAACGGCATCGTCTATATTTCAGAAGACCGTAAGCGCGACGGCTTAGTGCTCGGCATGTCGGTGAAAGAGAATATGTCGCTGACGGCACTGCGTTACTTCAGCCGTGCGGGCGGTTCGCTGAAGCATAAAGATGAACAGCAGGCGGTGAATGATTTTATCCGTCTGTTCAATGTGAAAACGCCATCGATGGAACAGGCGATTGGTTTGCTCTCCGGCGGTAATCAGCAAAAAGTGGCGATTGCCCGTGGTCTGATGACGCGGCCAAAAGTGCTGATCCTCGACGAACCGACGCGTGGCGTCGATGTTGGGGCGAAAAAAGAGATTTATCAGCTTATTAACCAGTTCAAGGCAGACGGGCTGAGCATCATCCTGGTCTCCTCTGAAATGCCGGAAGTGCTGGGAATGAGCGATCGCATTATGGTGATGCATGAAGGGCATCTCGGCGGTGAATTCACGCGCGAGCAGGCCACTCAGGAAGTGTTGATGGCTGCCGCTGTGGGCAAGCTTAATCGTGTGAATCAGGAGTAAAAAAGATGACTACCCAGGCTGTTTCTGGTCGCCGTTATTTCAGCAAAGCATGGCTAATGGAACAAAAATCGTTAATTGCTTTGCTGGTGTTGATTGCGATTGTTTCGACCATGAGTCCGAACTTTTTTACCGTCAATAACCTGCTGAATATCCTGCAACAAACCTCGGTAAACGCCATTATGGCGGTGGGGATGACGCTGGTTATCCTGACCTCGGGAATTGATCTGTCCGTCGGTTCCCTGCTGGCGCTCACCGGCGCGGTTGCGGCATCGATGATTGGCGTGGAAGTGAATGCGCTGGTGGCCGTTGCTGGCGCGCTGGCGCTGGGGGCGGCTATCGGCGCCGTTACCGGGGCGATTGTCGCGAAAGGCCGCGTGCAGGCGTTTATCGCTACGTTGGTAATGATGTTGCTGCTGCGCGGCGTAACGCTGGTTTATACCAATGGCAGCCCAATCAATACCGGATTTACCGCTAACGCAGATATTTTTGGCTGGTTTGGTATTGGCCGTCCGCTCGGGATCCCGACGCCAGTGTGGCTGATGGCTGTGGTCTTTATCGCCGCCTGGTATTTATTGCATCAAACTCGCCTGGGTCGCTATATCTATGCTTTGGGCGGTAACGAAGCGGCGACGCGCTTGTCCGGCATCTCCGTCGATAAAGTGAAAATTATCGTCTACTCGCTGTGCGGCCTGCTGGCTTCACTGGCGGGCATTATTGAAGTGGCGCGTCTCTCTTCTGCACAGCCTACTGCTGGGGCCGGTTATGAACTGGATGCTATTGCTGCGGTGGTATTGGGCGGAACCAGTCTGGCTGGCGGTAAAGGTCGCATTGTTGGGACGTTGATCGGCGCATTGATTCTGGGCTTCCTCAATAATGGATTGAATTTGTTGAGCGTTTCCTCCTATTACCAGATGATCGTTAAAGCAGTGGTGATTCTGCTCGCGGTGCTGGTAGACAACAAAAAGCAGTAATTACCTACACAACAGGACTCGTGAATATGAACATGAAAAAACTGGCCACTCTGGTTTCTGCTGTTGCACTGAGCGCCACCATTAGCGCAAACGCGATGGCGAAAGACTCTATTGCTCTGGTGATTTCCACGCTGAACAACCCGTTCTTCGTCTCCCTGAAGGATGGAGCACAGAAAGAGGCGGATAAACTGGGGTATGACCTGGTTGTCCTGGATTCGCAGAACAACCCGGCCAAAGAGCTGGCCAACGTGCAGGATCTGACCGTTCGCGGTACCAAACTGCTGCTGATTAACCCGACAGACTCCGATGCTGTTGGTAACGCGATCAAAATGGCTAACCAGGCAAAAATCCCGGTAATTACCCTCGACCGCGTAGCAAGCAGCGGTGAAGTGGTAAGCCACATTGCGTCTGACAACGTGCTCGGCGGCAAAATTGCTGGCGACTACATCGCTAAAAAAGCGGGTGAAGGTGCGAAAGTTATCGAACTGGCGGGTATTGCCGGGACTTCCGCTGCACGTGAACGTGGCGAAGGTTTCCAGCAGGCCGTTGCTGCTCATAAATTTAACGTGCTGGCCAGCCAGCCGGCAGACTTTGATCGTACTAAAGGCCTGAACGTTATGCAGAACCTGCTGACGGCTCACCCGGATGTTCAGGCAGTCTTTGCCCAGAACGATGAAATGGCGCTGGGCGCGCTGCGTGCACTGCAAACTGCCGGTAAAACCGACGTGATGGTGGTGGGTTTTGACGGTACGCCAGACGGTATTAAAGCTGTAAATGACGGTAAACTGGCAGCAACGATTGCTCAGTTGCCGGAGCAAATTGGCGCGAAAGGTGTTGATACCGCAGACAAAGTGCTGAAAGGCGAAAAAGTCTACGCGAAAAACCCGGTTGACCTGAAACTGGTCATCAAGCAGTAATAAGCAGTTCAGTCGGTAGGCTTGAACCTGCCGCCTGGGGACAACGTAAAAATAAAGAAAAGCATGGCACGCGCCACCGGGAACGGTGGCGCACTTTATGGACAAGCTCATCATGAAAACCGCAGGCAAACTCGTCGTCCTTGGTAGTATCAATGCCGATCACATTCTTAACCTTGAATCTTTCCCGACGCCGGGCGAAACCGTCACTGGCAGCCAGTATCAGGTGGCTTTCGGTGGTAAAGGCGCAAACCAGGCGGTTGCCGCCGGGCGTAGCGGCGCTGATATCGCTTTTATTGCCTGCACGGGCGATGACGACACGGGCGTTCGTGTTCGTAAGCAGCTGGAAAGCGATCATATTGATGTCGCGCCAGTAAGCGTTGTTGCGGGGGAATCCACCGGTGTGGCGCTGATTTTTGTTAATGGCGAAGGTGAGAATGTCATCGGTATTCATGCGGGAGCGAATGCGGCGCTCTCGATTGAACGCGTAGAAGCGCAGCACGCGCTGATTGCGAACGCATCGGCATTGCTGATGCAACTGGAGTCGCCGGTAGAAAGCGTACTGGCTGCCGCGCGCATCGCGCAGCAGAACCACACAACCGTTGCGCTTAACCCGGCTCCGGCGCGGGAACTTTCCGATGAACTGCTGGCGCTGGTGGACATCATCACACCAAATGAAACCGAAGCGGAAAAACTGACTGGTATTCGCGTTGACAGTGATGAAGACGCCGCGCGTGCCGCGCAGGCGTTGCATGCCAAAGGGATCAAGACGGTAATTATTACCCTTGGCAGCCGTGGCGTATGGGCAAGTGTTAATGGCGAAGGTAAACGCGTCCCCGGCTTTAAAGTGAAAGCCATTGATACCATTGCCGCTGGCGATACCTTTAACGGCGCGCTGTTGACGGCATTGCTGGAAGATAAAACGCTGGATGAAGCGATCCGTTTTGCTCATGCGGCAGCGGCGATTGCTGTCACGCGTAAAGGCGCGCAACCTTCTGTTCCGTGGCGCAAAGAGATTGATGATTTTCTCTCTCAGCAGGGGTGAAACTTGGCCACCATGAAGGATGTTGCCCGCGTGGCGGGCGTTTCCACCTCAACGGTATCCCACGTTATTAACAAAGATCGCTTTGTCAGTGATGCTGTTCGGGAGAAGGTGGAAGCAGCGATCAAAACGCTGAACTATGCCCCTTCTGCGCTGGCGCGGAGCCTGAAAATCAATCAGACCCGCACCATCGGCATGCTGATAACCGCCAGTACTAACCCCTTTTATTCCGAGCTGGTGCGCGGCGTGGAGCGTAGCTGTTTTGAGCGCGGTTACAGCCTGGTGTTGTGCAATACCGAAGGCGATGAACAGCGGATGAACAGTAATCTGGAAACGCTGATGCAGAAGCGCGTCGACGGGTTGCTGCTGCTGTGCACCGAGACCCATCAACCTTCGCAAGAGATCATGCAGCGCTATCCTTCCATACCGACCGTGATGATGGACTGGGCGCCGTTTAACGGTGATAGCGATCTGATTCAGGATAACTCTTTGCTGGGTGGCGATATGGCAACGCAGTACCTGATCAATAAAGGATTCACGCGTATAGCCTGTATCACCGGGCCACTGGATAAAACGCCTGCGCGTTTGCGTCTGGAGGGGTATCGCGAAGCGATGACGCGCGCCGGGTTAACCATCCGTGAAGGCGATGAAATCGAGAGCGACTTTGAATTCGGCGGCGGTTTTGATGCCATGCAGGCATTACTGGCGATGAACGAACGCCCGCAGGCGGTTTTTATCGGCAACGATGCGATGGCTGTTGGCGCATACCAGGCTTTGTATCAGGCCGGGTTGAAGATCCCGCAAGATATGGCGATTGTCGGTTACGACGATATTGAACTGGCGCGCTATATGACTCCACCGCTCACCACTATCCATCAACCAAAAGATGAACTGGGTGAGCTGGCAATTGACGTGCTTATCCACCGTATTGCTGAACCGGGTTTGCAGCAACAGCGGTTGCAGCTCACGCCGATTCTGATAGAGCGTGGTTCAGCCTGATTTTTTGTGGCGCTCTTTGATCAGGTTGCGGCCATCTTTCGCTTTCAGCAGCATAAAGACCAGCGCGGAGAGCAGCGTGATAGCGCCCATGGTAATAAAGGTGTAGTGGAACTGCTCCACGGTATTAATGCTATCGAACCCTTCATAGAAACGCAGCACCGCAGCGCTGACCGCGACCCCCAGACTTATCGATAACTGTTGCGTGACTGCCAGGACGCTGTTGCCGCTGCTGGCATTTTCATCGGTTAAGTCCGCCAGAGTAATGGTATTCATCGAGGTAAACTGGGTGGACATTGCCATCCCCAGGATGAACAGCGGCAGCACCAGCATCCATACTGCCATCGCCGGCGTTTGCAGCGCGAACTGGGCAATCATCAAACCAATAAACAGCGTAATACCAACCAGCGTCTTGCGATAACCGAACCAGCGCAATATCTGTGTGACCGTGGATTTTGCCAGAATAGAGCCCAGCGCGGTTGGCGCCATCATGCAACCAGCAATCAGCGCGGGATACCCAAAACCGACCTGCAACATCAGCGGCATCAAAAACGGTACGCAACCCGTCCCCAGGCGGGAAGCAATGTTCCCGGCGATGCCGACGGAAAAGGTGCGGGTGTTAAACAGATTGAGTGATATCAGTGGAGCAGGGTGGCGACGCGCATGGCGAACGTAAGCCCAAAGCAAACCGAGACCGCTGAGGATAATCGCGAAAGCAATCCAGCTGGCGACCAGCTTCTCTCCAAATAACTCCATGCCGCTGGAAAACAGTACAAGGCTCAAACCAAAAAGGAAAAAGCCCCCCATATCGAAACTTCGCCGTGGCGTGGTGAAGTTCGGCATATATTTCCGCGCATAAAACAGGCCAGCTATACCAATCGGAATATTAATCAAGAAGATCCAGTGCCAGCTTGCCCAGGTGACCAGCACGCCGCCCAATACCGGGCCAAGAATCGGCCCGACAAGCCCGGGCATGGTGACAAAGTTCAGGACCGGCAGCAGTTCACTGCGCGGATACGCGCGTAGTAATGCCAGACGGGCCACCGGCATCATCATCGCACCGCCAATCCCCTGAATGACACGAAACACAACCAGCATTGACAGTGAGTTGGAGAGCGCGCACGCCAGTGAGCCGAGGGTAAACAGGCTTACCGCCAGCATAAATACCCGACGAGTGCCAAAACGGTCTGCCAGCCAACCGCTCATCGGGATCAGCATGGCCACGGTCAGCGTGTAACTAATGATGGTGGATTGCATCGCCAGCGGGGAGCGGCCAAGGCTCTGTGCTATTGCGGGTAGGGCGGTGTTAAGAATGGTGGCATCCAGTGCCTGCATAAAAAAAGCCATTGCTGCGATCCATGGCAGGCCGGCCATACTGCGCGCTTTCTTCTCTGTCATACCAATTCCCGTTAATTAGGCGTATTCAGTAATAACTGGCTCGCCCGGAATGCGCTTTCGCCGTCGCTTTCCTGAATGGCGTCCACTATCGCCTGGTGAAGGTCGAGTTTGATCACTTCGTTTTGAGTTATAGAGGTAAAGTAGGTGTGGTAAATCGAGTGAAAGAGTGAAGAGAAAGAAATAAGGAAGGGGTTATCACTCATCGCGTAAATGTGTTCGTGCCAGGCCGTATCCACTTCAATCCAGCGTTCGCGGTTAAAGTCCTTTTTCAGGCTAACCATCTCTTCCATTAGGGTATTGAGATACGCTTTTTGTTCTGCGCTGGCGAGTGTTGCTGCGAGCAGGCAAGCCTGAGGTTCAAGGCTGCTGCGCATAATAAGGAAGTGCTGAATGATTTCCTTGAAGTTATCCTCGTGCATCCACCAGAACAATAATTCTTTATCAAGGAAGTTCCAGTTGTCGCGGGGCATTACCCGGGTGCCAATACGCGGGCGAGGCAAGACCATCCCTTTTGCGGTTAATGTCTTTACCGCTTCCCTGACTGCGGTGCGGCTGACGCCAAACTTCTCACCCAGTTCCATCTCACCCGGTAAAATCGAGCCCGGAGCATATTCACCTTTCAGGATCTGTTGCGCCAGTTTCTCTGCTAACACCCAGGAGATGTTTTTCTGCGCGGCAAGCTGCTGTGCGTTTAAAGGCATTTCTCACTTCCTTTTTTCTTTGTATCACTCGCTAGTATGCCATTCGATATCTGTCAGTGGTGGCAAAAACAGCAAAATCAGTTATTCATGCCTCTTTTTGCCGCGTTTTGTTGAAAAAAGACACGGTTGAAAACTTTTTTTAAATTAGGGGTTGTCAGCCAGAATTATCTCCCTATAATGCGCCTCCACTGACACGGCACAACGGCATACACACCGGCCTGTCAGGTG
>NZ_QODH01000040.1:0-1027 GCF_009935945.1 Kosakonia sp. MH5
GGGTGGCGCCCTGGGGACGGGGATGTCGCTTGGGAGGGGGAATGTGACGAGTCAGCTGCCTCCTCCCTGATTGTCACCGGCACCCCGTCCTAAATCGCCGCCCTTCACCAGGCTCCCGACTGGAGTGGGTGTGTGAGAGGAGGGGCGCTGGACGAGTCAGGGCTGGCGGCGTGTGATGGGGCACACCTGAAGGAAGTGGAGCCTCATTACCGCCGCTGTTTAAAAGCCCAACGCGCCTCTCCTCAGGAGACCGGTCTCTTCCCCGTGCATGCACACTGGTGTCCTCGTGGGTCCAGGAAGGGTGCGTTGAGGGACTCCCGCGCCACCAAGACGTGAGCTGCCGGACCCGCGATCCGGATGGGAACCGCACCCGTATACACGGCCGACGGGCCAGGATGCCGGGCCGTCCATCCCCTACCAGCGCCGCGGCCAACGAGAGAGACGCGGCCGCTAGGAGAAGCCGCCGCCCCTCGCGCCCCGGACCAAGGAGGGGAGCGCGTGCGGCCGCCGGACTCCGCCCCTTGCCTGGACCCTTCCTTGATGAACACTGCCCGACCTACACAAATCCCGCAGCACGACGAGGACACCAGATTCCCTGTTATTTTGGACACTTTCCCCCTTTGGCCACTTTTATTCCCTTTGTTTTATGATTTCTGTTAATAAAAGCCTCTCCGAGGCCTGACGCCACGCCCACTGTGTCTGTCTTGTGCTCCTCCCGTGACACTGGTGGAGAATGCGGGCAGGCGGAGCCTAGACAGCGCAGTTGGGAAACGTCTGGTGACGTCACTCCCTCTCGCTTGCAAACGTTCGTGAGAACCCAGACTGGGACGGAGGAAAACTGGGGACAGCCTCCCAGCCACACAAGGGGTAAGTGACTTTTCCATTGTCATTTTACCCTGTGGTTGGTTGAGGCTGTCACTAAAACCCGGTTTCTCTGTCCCTGTTCTGGTGCGCTGCGAGAGGGAGGACCGCCCGGAGAGGAAGCCCCGCCCACTCCGACCGTTTGGAGCCTGGTTGAGGATGGTAG
>NZ_QODH01000041.1:0-893 GCF_009935945.1 Kosakonia sp. MH5
CAATTACTTTATTACAAGTCACTTTGAGGCTTCGGTCAATGAATGACCTCCTGTTGCTGCAGTGACATTATACAGTACATTTAGGCATGCGCTCTGCCAGAATCTCGAGACCGCCCACCTTGGCCCACCATAGTGCCTTAACTGCATTTACGGATGGAGCCATCAACACACACGACCCACAGCACTCCCAGGTCAAAGCTCACATGCTGGTGACCATTGGGACAGGCAACCACTGGGATCCAGTCTGTGCCATCGGGTGTGCAGCGAGTGACACCAGTTCGTTTGAATAAGCTCCCTTGAGAGTTTACACCATAGACACTGCCATCAGTTGCTACTTCAATCATGGACAGAAGTCCAGGAATATTCACAAAGCTGCCGGACCCTGAACAGACACTAGACGACACATCCTTCATGATGAAGATTTGGTCGTTGTGGTTCACTCCCCAACAGCTGTATGGACCACAGCTGTAGTACTTCAGCTTTCCACCAATATTAATCCAAGGAATGTTACTGGATAACCATTTGTTGTTAGCATCCATATTTGAACAGAATATGTCATCATACATATTGACACCTGCAATGATCTGATCACCTCCGGCATCCACCTGATTGAGAAGCCCTTCAAGCCTAACAAAACCGCCACTCTGAAACCTAAAGATGTTGTTTGCTGTATTAACCCCCAGCTGACCAGCAGGACCAACACTGAAGTGCTTTAGAGACCCGCTGATCTTTGTGAAGATGTTATCAATCAGGACGAATATCTCATTATTATTGTTCACGCCAACCACGGAGCCAGACCCAGCGTCTATCTGCTTCAGGTTACCATTCACCACGTTACAGTTTAAAGCCAGAGTGTGAAAGAACTGGCAGCAAAAAAGGTAGCAGGACGCTCC
>NZ_QODH01000042.1:0-244 GCF_009935945.1 Kosakonia sp. MH5
GGACGTGGTTGTATACCTTCACAGATGCCTCAACATTAATAACGTCACCCAGGAAGTAAGAGTTTGAAGGCCTCTCAAAGGACCAGTCATCCATCATGAGCTTCAGGGAGAACAGCAAGACTTCTTCACCAGCCTCCGTTGAGGCATAAGGGACCCAAGTTGGCTTCAAGGCATTACCGCTGACATTTTGAAACCTTTGATAATGGCATTGAACACCAATAACTGCACCACCTGCACGGGTAAT
>NZ_QODH01000042.1:300-619 GCF_009935945.1 Kosakonia sp. MH5
GGGAGTGCCAGCAAACGCCTCGGGAGTGTAGGTAAGGGCAAAGGTGTAGACAAGCTCATCCTTGGTCATCATCAACACACTGTTGCAGTCCTGCAGTTCATTCTCAAAGAAGAGCACCTTGGAGCCTGGGACCAAACCGACAACAGGACATCCTCCCAAAGTCAGACCAGATGGCTGGATCAGTTCACCATTGCTAAACAAGTCCTGCTGTACCTCCACATGAACCCGGTTCTCACCGCATTGAATAGCTACACTACTGGGAGTCACAGGTTGCCTCAAATGGAAGTCCACCGCCATCTCACTCGGCACTTCTGGAACA
>NZ_QODH01000043.1:0-798 GCF_009935945.1 Kosakonia sp. MH5
CTGGAAGATTGGGGAACGCGTTTTGAGGACTGTTTTACACTTAACTCTGTAAAGTCGCGCTCGTTCCTCGCTACGGCTTCGCCAAGTTAAAATTAGGATCATCGATAGTGATTCAAGAACACTAATTATAATTTTTTTCTATAAATCTGTTTAAGTATTCAGGATCAGTTTTTAGTTTGCTGATGATATTGTTTTTTCGCCCAATGGCGGTGCTGTGATTTTTAGCTTTGTTTTTAGCTTTTTGAGCCTCTTGCTTGTAGTGCTTCACCAACTGGTTATTTTCATCGATAGTTTTGTTTAGTTCATGTAACTTTTGACTTAGATTTATCTGTGTACGGTTTAATTCTCTTTCTTTCTTTAATATTGCGTTTTTTCTCGCTTCAATTTCTATGTGTTGGTTCTCTACTTCAAGCGCTGCGTTTTTTCTCGCTCTTTCTTGTGCGTTTTCAACGTCATATACGCACTGTTCTTTTAAGCTTTCGTAGTGCTGTAGGTTCTTTTTAAGTTCATCTTTTAGGTTTTTCACTTCGCTGTTTTGGCTTGCGTCAAACACCAGTAAAGTAATGGCGGCTATAATTACTGCTACAACTAACCCAACAATTATGCTGATTGGCCATAATTCTAAAAAGCGTTCTGTCGTTGTGTAGTTATCTCTAAAATAATCCCCATTTTCTTCTATTAAAAGCGTTGTACTACTCAGTACATCGATTGAATGCCAAAGCCCTAGGCATGCAGCAATAAGAATTAAAAAGGCAATATAAGTTGTTTTCATCGTAAATAGATCTCTGTAATTTCAGG
>NZ_QODH01000044.1:0-665 GCF_009935945.1 Kosakonia sp. MH5
AGCCTTTGATAGTGGCATTGAACGCCAACAACTGCACCCTCAGTACGGGTAATCGGCGTGCCAGCAAATGCCACAGGAGTGTAGGTAACCGCATAGGTGTAGACGAGCTCATCCTCGGTCATCATCAACACACTATTGCAGTCCTGCAGTGCATATTCAAAGATGAGCACCCCAGAGGCAGAGTCCTCACCAACAACAGGACAGCCTCCCATAGACAAACCACTTGGCTGGATCAGCTGACCATTGCTGAACATATCCTTCTTCACCTCCACATGAACCCGGTTCTCACTGCATTGAACAGCCACACTACTGGGAGTCACAGGTTGCCTCAACTGGAAGTTCGCCGCCAACTCACGTTGCACTTCTGGGACAACTGGAAACTTCCAGTCCAAAGGCTTGACTGGACCCTGCATCAGCTGCTTCTCCTGAAGACCAAGAGGCTCTTGCGCAAATCTTCTGGAGTCAAGAACCGGAAACTGATAATCCTTTTGGAAAGGATTCAAGAACCCTTGAGAAGAAAGAGCATGACCTCTGGAAGCCGGAGCTGATTGTGGCTTCATGCTGCTTGAACTTTGACGGTGTTTCAAACTTCCCCAGGCACTCTTCAGATCAAAAGCCACAATCACAACCAACACTAAAACACCTTGCAAGAAACCCATTCTAAC
>NZ_QODH01000045.1:0-641 GCF_009935945.1 Kosakonia sp. MH5
GGACGTGGTTGTATACCTTCACAGATGCCTCAACATTAATAACGTCACCCAGGAAGTAAGAGTTTGAAGGCCTCTCATAGGACCAGTCATCAGTCATGAGCTTCAGGGAGAACACCAAGACTTCTTCACCAGCCTCCGTTGAGGCATAAGGGACCCAAGTTGGCTTCAAGGCACTACTGCTGACATTTTGAAACCTTTGATAGTGGCATTGAACTCCAATAACTGCACCACCTGCACGGGTAATCGGAGTGCCAGCAAACGCCTCAGGAGTGTAGGTAAGGGCAAAGGTGTAGACAAGCTCATCCTTGGTCATCATCAAGACACTGTTGCAGTCCTGCAGTTCATTCTCAAAGAAGAGCACCTTAGAGCCTGGGACCAAACCGACAACAGGACATCCTCCCAGAGTCAGACCAGATGGCTGGATCAGTTCACCATTGCTAAACAAGTCCTGCTGTACCTCCACATGAATCCGGTTCTCACCGCATTGAATAGCTACACTACTGGGGGTCACAGGTTGCCTCAAATGGAAATCCACCGCCATCTCACTCGGCACTTCTGGAACAATGGGAAACCTCCAGTCCAAAGGCTTCACTGGACCCTGCAACACCTGCTTCTCCTGAAGACCAAGAGGCTCTTGTGCA
>NZ_QODH01000046.1:0-601 GCF_009935945.1 Kosakonia sp. MH5
TTTGACTGAGGAAGTGTTCCAGCCAGGGCAGAAGCTGTTTCTTCCGGCTGACCATGCCCGGTACGGAGCAGGGCGCCACGTTGCCACTCTCCGGCCCGGCAAAATACAGTGTTGAAAAGTATTCACGGATATCAGTCACCATCAGCACGATAAGTCCGGCTCCGGTTGTCACCGCCATCTGCGCCATCGCATTTTGCAGTTCATCCAGTACGGGAGTGACCTGGCCTGGTGAACTCACCTCCAGTTGTGCGATACGCACATCCGTGCCGGCGAGCGAAAAGGTCTTAAGGTCTTTATGCAGAAGCTGTTCTGTGGACTGTCCGGTGATATCGGTTTTGGCTGCCAGTAGCCCGCGGGCAAACGCCTTACGTTTTACTCCCGACAGAACGCAGAGTTCAGTGGCTGTACGGATATCGTCTTCCGTCGTGGTGGGTGAGCGCAGATTAACGGTGTCGCTGAGCAGCGCGCCAAGAAGCAGGATGGCGTGAGTCGGGGGCATTGTGCGGCGCATTTCTGCATCCATCAGCAGCCAGAGTACTGTTGCGCTGCTGCCTGCCGGTTTTATCCAGACCTCCGGCGGCAGTTGCGTGACCAGACCGCC
>NZ_QODH01000047.1:0-579 GCF_009935945.1 Kosakonia sp. MH5
GACCCCACAGGAGCACAAGGTGGGTCATTTCCACCCAGTAGATGAACCGTATCCAGACTCAGTCGAGGCAGAGTAACATCTCTAGACACCACTACCACAAACTGACCATCTCTAATACACTGGACGGTCACCGCCCTTCCATAGAAACACTGCTGTCCGTTAAAGCAGCAGTTGATAGCTTCACACTCAGCACCACTGATCCCAGGTAGACCACATTGGATCTGCTCAGAATCAGCTACAGCTACACATTTATCAAAGGGCTCTGCCTGCACTACTGGCTTCTGAAGCGGAAACTGCGGCTTAGTTAACTGTTGAACAGGCTTCTGAAGTGGAAATTGCGGGTTAGGTAGGTGTTGAACTGGTTTCTGAATCGGAAACTGCTGGTTAGTTAGCTGTTGAACAGGCTTCTGAAGCGGAAACTGCGGCTTAGTTAGCTGTTGAACTGGCTTCCGAAGCGGAAACTGCTGGTTAGTTAGCGGTTGAACAGGCTTCTGAAGCGGATACTGCGGCTTAGTTAACTGTTGAACAGGCTTCTGAAGTGGAAATTGCGGGTTAGGTAGGTGTTGAACTGGTTTCTGA
>NZ_QODH01000048.1:0-565 GCF_009935945.1 Kosakonia sp. MH5
TTATGGTGAACAGAATATCGGTCAGGCTGCCCGTGGAGGGGCTGCTTTTCTGGAAACTCTCCGGGCGCGAGGCGCTGTCGGAGCCGTTTACGCTGGCGCTGACGGTCCTGGGGACGGATGCGCGTATCGACCGCAGCAAATTGCTGGGCCAGCCGGTGACGGTGACGGTCCCGACGCAGACAGGCACGCGTTACTTCAACGGGAAAGTGACCCGTGTGGCGGTGAGCGCGACGGAGCTGTCGGGCACGCGCTATGCGGTGTACCAGCTTACCGTCGAGCCGGATGTGTGGCCGATGAAACGCGACCGCAACCTGCGCATCTTCCAGGGGCAGACGGTGCCGCAGATTGTGAAAACGCTGCTCGGTGAATACCAGGTCAGTCTGGAAGACCGGCTGACCGGCAGCTACCGCGTCTGGGATTACTGCGTGCAGTACCAGGAGAGCAGCTTCGACTTCATCAGCCGGCTGATGGAGCTGGAAGGGATTGCCTACCACTTCAGGCATGAGGCCGACAGCCACACGCTGGTGCTGACCGACGACGCCTCCGGATTTAACCCCTTCCCCGG
>NZ_QODH01000005.1:0-372445 GCF_009935945.1 Kosakonia sp. MH5
GGCGCCCTGCTCCGTACCGGGCATGGTCAGCCGGAAGAAACAGCTTCTGCCCTGGCTGGAACACTTCCTCAGTCAAAGCCGGAGACAGCCATGAAAATCTACACACATGCACTTGTTCTTGTTCAGGGGAAAGAGGATGGCGTCCCCCTGCTCGCACTGGCGGCAACTCTGTCCCGCCTGCTGCAAATGAACATCACACTTGCTCATATCTGTAATGACTACCGGGAGATGAACTACGTATCGGACGGCCTGATGGACGATGTCGTATCAAAAGACGTTGTTCAGGCGAAGGCGTTGTTCAGTGAGCTGACGTCCTCTGTGGCGGAGCATGTTGACGCGCGAGAGCTGGTCACCATGCGGCGTTTTGAAGATGTACAGAAATGCATTACCGACACCGGTGTGGACCTGGTGATTGCAGGCCACCGGAACCGTTTTATGGGGGCACTGACGTCCCGTTCGGCTGAATACGTTAACCACCTGAACGTGGACGTTCTGATTAAACACATTCACGACTGAGCTACAGGAGAACTGTATGAATTTTCTACTTGAAAAAGTCACGGCCCGCGAAATTCTCGACTCTCGCGGTAATCCCACGGTTGAGGTGGACGCTTTTACTTCAGATGGTCAGATGGCACGTGCATCGGTACCGTCCGGGGCCAGTACCGGCTCAAGAGAGGCAACTGAACGCCGCGATGGTGATCCCGGGCGTTTCGGCGGGAAAGGAGTCCGTGATGCCGTTAAGGCCGTGGAGACAGAAATTTGCGACGCCGTCAGGGGAACCGATGTGCGGGAGCAGCGGCGACTGGATAATCTGATGCGGGAACTGGACGGTACGGAGAACAAAAGCCGACTTGGTGCCAATGCCATTCTGGGTGTTTCGCTGGCGGTGGCCAGACTGGCCGCTCAGGTCACCCGTCAGCCACTTTACCGCTATCTCGGCGGACTCAATGCCAGCCTTTTGCCCGTTCCGTGCATGAATATTATTAACGGTGGCGTTCATGCCCGTGGTCAGGGAGCCGATTTTCAGGAATTCATGATAGCACCGCACGGTGCGTCAACGCTGGCAGAGGCCGTTCGTCAGGGCAGCGAGGTCTATCAGACTCTGCGGCAGATCCTGCTGTCCCGGAACCTCTCCGCTGCGGTGGGTGATGAAGGGGGATTTGCTCCGGCCGTCTCCTCGAACCGTGAGCCGCTGGAATTCATTGTTCAGGCCATTGAGAAAGCCGGTTACCGACCGGGGGAAGATATCAGTATCTGTATGGACCCGGCATCCAGCGAATTTTACCGTGGCGGGAAATATCACCTTCGCACCGAAAACAGCGCCCTGAGCGCTGAAGAGATGACGGATTATTATGGCGAACTGATGAGCCACTTCCCCATTGTCCTGCTTGAAGACGGGCTCGCCGAGGATGACTGGGCTGGCTGGAAACATCTGCATGAGAAACTTGGCGGACGCGCCGAACTGGTCGGTGACGACCTTTTCGTAACGAATGTGAAGTATATCCGCCGGGGTATTGAAGAAAATCTGGCCAGCGCGGCGCTCATCAAACTCAACCAGATTGGTACGCTGAGCGAGACGTTCGACGCGGTTTCACTGTGTCATGAACACGGATGGGGCGCTTTTATTTCGCACCGCAGCGGTGAAACCATGGACACGTTTATCGCCGACATGACGGTGGCATTGCGGGCAGGGCATCTGAAAACCGGCGCGCCCTGTCGCGGCGAACGTATTGAAAAATACAATCAGCTTATGCGCATTGAGCAGGAACTGGGCAATGAAGCCCGATATGCAGGCATCAAAGCTTTTGTTCGCTGTGCTTGATCGAAATCATCATGGCATCTGCCGTGTGTATGCCGGTGAAAACCGGCATACACCCTTCAGGTTATATTCACCTGAACAAGCATGATAATGAAACTGACTCTGACTTTATTACTGTCCGAATGAATCCTTCTGATTTTGATGTACCTTCCTCACGGTATGTTTCATCTTCGATAAGGAGTGAAATGGAATCAAAATTTGGCTGCAGGTACACATTTTTTAATTGTAAAGAGACTATTCTCAACTAAACAAAATAATACAGGAGGTCTAAAGTGTACAATTCTATTCTGGTTCCCATCGATATCTCTGAAACAGAGCTGACCCACCAGGTCATTCCCTTTGTTCAGGCGCACGCTGTGATGAATACCGCCAGAGTGCATTTTCTCACGGTTATACCTTCGTTACCGTATTATTCAACGTTGGGTCTGGCCTATTCGATTGAAATGCCGAAAATGAAAGAAATACAGCATGCTGCATTATCAAAACTGGATGAGCTTGCTAAGCAATTCAAATTGCCATCCGAAAAGATCCAGACCCATGTGGCAACCGGATCACCAAAGGATCAAATCCTCAAGCTTGCCGATTCGATTAATGCGGATTTAATCATCATTGCCTCCCATCGACCGGATATCTCTACCTATCTGTTGGGTTCAAACGCTGCAGCAGTGGTGAGACACGCCAGATGCCCTGTTCTGGTCGTTCGGTAACATGTTCTGGCGGGCCAGGAGAAGGCCCCCGGAGAAGACAGGAGTTTCATGCTTTCTCCTGAGGCGCGACAAGACCAGAGGAACCGGGCACAGTTAACGGAAAGAACCCGGTGGCGTATGTGATATTTTCGGTTTTCCACACAGCCAGGCTTTGATTACACAGCTGTAATTTCTAACTGTCGTATGGTTGCAATGCTGCGCAAGATCGTTGCCTGGCTGCATACACTCTGACCAGAGACTCCCCTTTTCACCGGGTTGGATGACCCTGTCAAAATTTCCCGAAAAGTCAGGCAATTGCCAGAATATTTAGCCAGACTGAAGCCGGTTATTCCTGATTATGACTCGGGGTAAGGGTCACAGGTATCGCCGAATGAGGGAATGGGTATACATTACTGATAAAGTCCAGAACCGTACGGCCGATAATCACGAAAACTGTTGTTTACCTCTCATGTCACAAGGCGATGGCAGGAGTATGGTCAATATTATGCAAAGCGTTCACGCCGGATAACCATAACGACAGGGGGATGCTGTCAATAATGTCAATGCAAATACTGAAAATTATCCACCACCGGATCAGTATCTACACATTTTCAATAGTCTTAACATTCGGCGTTCTGTACGGCACAGGACAAGGGGTTTATTATTATTATATCCATGAAAAAATGGAAGATTATGCTGATTCTATTCTGGCACGCAGTGACAGCCTGATCGAGCAGGTAAAACTGATTGATGGACTTCGACAGGAGTTCGCAGTCTATGAGCCATGCAGTAGCCAGTACCTGAATGCGCTGCGAAAACAGCTCTGGCCCTACCCTCTGATTAAGGATATTGCCTATGTTGATGATGAGAAAATTATCTGTTCAGCCATCTGGGGAAAACTCAATTCACCTATTTCTTTAAATATATTCAGAAATAAGGTTAATCGGGGTAGTTATACCTGGGTATTTGACGCATTGATAGAAGAGAACATTACCGCAGATGTTCTTTACACCAATAACTTCGCCATAACGGTTTCTCCCTTTGCCTTCAAGCGTTTCTGGGAGGAAGCCAATAAAATGGATTTTGATGCTGTCATAGGTGATTTTAACCACGAAAATCATTTTTTCATGATTGGCAAAAACACGCAATTACTGGAATCGGTAGAGCATAATAAAGCTCATTCTTTGTTGTACTTTACTGAACACTCCTGCAACAGGGTGAATGATATTTGTGTTATTACCGGAACCTCACACTCTCTCCTCTTCAAAAACAATATTTATGTCCTGGCGTTTTTATTTAGCCTGTCCTTTATTATCGGGTCTTTGATTGGCACGCTGTATGTTAATGGCTTATCACATAAGCAATCATTACTTTCCCGGCTGGAAAATGCAATTCTGAATCGGGAATTACATTTCGTCTATCAACCCATATACAAAGTTAAAGACCGGAATATAACCGGAGTAGAGGCACTTTTACGCTGGACAGATCCTCAGATAGGATATATTGGCCCTGATATATTTATTCCGCTTGCGGAAAGAAATGGCTTAATAGCCAAGATTAGCCAGTATGTGGTTGAGCATGCCATCAGGGAGTGTGCGCCAATATTGCTGAACAACGATATCACTTTAAGCATCAACGTGAGTTGTGCTGATATCTGCTCTGCGGAATTTCGTGAAAAACTGCTGAGCACGTTAAAAAAAGAAAACGTTGCAGGCAAGTCTATTATTCTTGAAATTACGGAAAGACAAAGCTCCGGAACCGATGATATCAAGCAAGCGATGGATTTTTTTAAGGGTACCGGTATCATGTTTGCACTTGACGATTTCGGAACCGGTTATTCGAATCTGAACTGGCTTTCATTACTTGACGTTGATGAAATTAAAATTGATAAATCATTAACTGATTCGATAGGGACTGAATCCATCAATAAACATATTCTTCCTGGTTTGATAGAAATGTTTAAAAACATTCCTAAAATAGTGGTCTTCGAAGGAGTGGAAACTGAAATGCAGTATCAGTTCCTCAGGGAAAATGTACCTGAGAGCTGTGCTCAGGGATGGTATTTCGCAAAAGCTGTTCCTTTAAGCGAACTACGTGCCGTCCTCGCGGGTTAATGGTGAACATCCGTTAACCACACCGGCACAGATTTTACTTATGACCAGGATCTGGCTGGCGCAATCACTGACAGATATAAATTACGGAGCTGGCCGATGCGACAATCAGAACGGTGCATTCGGCTCAGCCCTGTCGGTTAATTACGTAAGCCGCTCGCCAAGAGCGTAAATACCTCAATATAGTTAGGAAGCGCTTTTTGCGGATCGTCGCAGGCCGCAATCGACAGCGCGGCATTCATTGCCGCACCATTTAACATGCGCGCAGCGGCATCGGCATCCACCGACTTAAGAATACCACGATCAATCATATTCAACACCGCCTGGCGGGTGGATTCCAGGCAGCTATTCTGGCTTGGCCACTGCGCCGGGTCGCCGAGAAAAGCCGGACCATCCAGTAAAACAATACGCTGCACTTCCGGGTCGAGAGCCATTTTGATGTAGGCAATCCCTTCGGCCAGTAACCTCTCCCACTCATCGTTGGCAGTGGCCGCAACCGCTTTTGCGCGTTGTGCCATTTCACCATCCACCTGCGCAACAACCGCGGCAAGCAACCCCTTTTTATCACCAAAATTGTGATAGAGCGCGCCGCGCGTCAGGCCTACGCTGGCCGTTAACTCATCCATTGATGCGGCGGCATAGCCTTTTTCTGCAAACGCCTTTCGCGCTGCACTAATCAACCTGCCCCGGTTCTCTTCCATCGTTTCGCTACGACGCTTGATCATGCGATCTCCTTTTGACATACGCGGCGTATGTGATATTAATTTAACATACGCCGCGTATATTAAACGATTTGTCAGCACCCTGCTTCTCGTTTTTAACATTCACTGAAAAAAGGAAACCCTATGATCCAGCGTGAACCCATTTTCCCGGCTAACCGTCATGCGCTTTATGAAGAACATGGTTATTCAGCCGCCATCCGTTCCGGAGATTTGTTGTTTGTTTCCGGCCAGGTCGGTAGCCGCGCCGACGGTACGCCGGAGCCAGATTTTGCCGCTCAGGTGCAACGGGCATTCGATAATCTGCAAGCGACGCTTGCTGCCGCAGGTTGTACGTTTGACGATCTGATTGATGTCACGACCTTTCATACCGATCCGCAAAACCAGTTTCCAACAATTATGCAGATAAAACAGGCGATCTTCCCGCAGCCACCCTATCCAAACTGGACTGCCGTAGGCGTTACCTGGCTTGCAGGATTCGATTTTGAAATTAAGGTCATTGCCCGAATTCCTGCCCGATAAAAACAGGAACGCGCATATTGCCGCCGCTTGATGCCGGTATTGGCGTCGTTCATGCTTCGCGCGCATGGCCGGGCAATGCCGACACCAAACCGACGCTGTCACTCTGATCTTAATCGGCTGATGATTTACGCCGATTAAGATCATTCACACCAGGCTATCAGGCCAGCAACAAGCACCGTGAACCTTAAATCGTTACGACATCAATGCGTTCATTTCCCGCTGTTTGATACTCAGCCAACTGATGGAAATTTAAGTAACGATAAGTATCTTCCCGGGTGTCATTGATCCTGTCCATGTGCCAGAGATACTGTTCAACGGTTGGCATTTTGCCAAGCATTGCGGCAATCGCACTGAGCTCAGCTGATGCCAGGAAGACTTTTGCATCGGTACCAAGACGGTGCGGAAAGTTACGGGTTGATGTGGAAACAACGCTGCTCCCTTCTTTAACCCGGGCCTGATTGCCCATGCAAAGTGAGCAGCCAGCCGGCTCAATTCGCGCTCCGGAACGGATGAGCTTATTAAAATACCCTTCGCTGGAAAGCTGCTGTGCATCCATTTTGGTTGGCGGAGCAATCCACAGCCGGGCAGGAATCTCTTTGGACTCTGCCAGCAGTTTCCCGGCGGCCCGGAAGTGACCAATATTTGTCATGCAGGAGCCAATAAAGACCTCCTCTACTGGCGTGCGGGCAACGTCGGACAGTAAACGGGCATCGTCAGGGTCATTTGGCGCACAAACAATCGGCTCCGTAATTTCAGCCAGATCGATTTCAATGATTGCCGCGTACTCAGCATTTTCATCTGCACTCAGTAATGACGGATTCGCCAGCCAGGCTTCGATCTCTGCAATGCGCTTTTCAAGCGTTGGCGCATGCTGATAACCCTGGTCAATCATCCAGCGCAGCAAAGTGGCATTGGAACGCAAATACTCCGTAACGTTCTCTTCTTCGAGACGTAACACACAGGCAGCAGCAGAGCGCTCAGCGGAGGCATCGGCCAGTTCAAAGGCCTGCTCGGCTTTTAGCATTTGCAAACCTTCGATTTCCAGGATACGGCCGGAGAAAATATTGCGCTTGTTTTTCTTCTCCGTCGTTAACAACCCTTGCTTAATGGCGTAGTAAGGAATCGCATGCACTAAATCGCGCAGAGTGATCCCTTTTTGCATTTCACCCTTAAAGCGGACCAGCACAGATTCAGGCATATCGAGAGGCATAATTCCAGTGGCCGCCGCAAAAGCAACCAGTCCGGAACCGCCAGGGAATGAGATCCCTAATGGAAAGCGCGTATGTGAATCAGCCCCCGTCCCCACTGTGTCAGGGATGAGCATGCGGTTAAGCCATGAATGGATAATTCCATCGCCCGGTTTCAGTGCAACGCCTTTTCTGCTGGTAATGAACTGAGGCAGCGTCTTATGCAAATTAACGTCGACAGGTTTTGGATACGCGGATGTGTGGCAAAACGACTGCATGACCAGATCGGCAGAAAACCCTAAGCATGCAAGATCCGTCAGTTCATCGCGCGTCATCCCGCCGGTCGTATCCTGCGAACCCACCGTGGTGATTTTAGGTTCACAATATTGACCAGGGCGAATACCTTCAACCCCGCACGCTCTGCCAACCATTTTTTGCGCCAGTGTAAACCCTGCAGAAGAAGGTTCAGGCGCCTTTGGTTTTCTGAAAATGGACGTTGTTTGCAGCCCCAGAGACTCCCTGGCTCTTGCTGTTAAGCTACGGCCAATGATCAACGGAATGCGGCCACCTGCCTGTACTTCATCCAGCAAAACTTCAGTTTTCAGGTGAAATGAGGCAATCAGCGTTTGATCGCGATGGTTGCGGATCTCGCCCTTGTACGGATAGAGATCGATCAGCATCCCCGTTGATAAACCAGAGACATCCAGCTCAACGGGAAATGCACCGGAATCCTCCAGGGTATTGAAAAAGATAGGCGCAATTTTCCCTCCGAAGACAAAACCCCCGCTGCGTTTGTTCGGCACGAAAGGGATATCCTTGCCGATATGCCACAGGATTGAGTTCGTCGCAGATTTTCGTGAAGAACCGGTCCCCACCACATCCCCGACGTAAGCGAGAGGATACTGCTGGTTTTTTAATGCTTGTATCTGAGATATCGGGCCGCATTGTCCCGGCTGGTCAGGATTCACCCCTTCCCTTACAGAACTCAGCATTGAGAGCGCATGCAGGGGAATATCCGGGCGTGACCACGCCTCAGGCGCCGGAGAAAGATCATCCGTATTCGTTTCACCGGGGACTTTAAATACGGTCAGGGTTATTTTTTCATCAAGCCCGGCGCGTTCGGTAAACCACTCGGCATTGGCCCATGATTCAATAATCGCTTTGGCATGAGCATTTCCATTACCGGCTTTCTGCTCGATATCTTTAAATTTTTCAAAAATAAGAATTGTGTGGCTCAGTTTAATGGCCGCTAAAGGAGCTAACTCGTCGTCATCTAACGCATCAATAAGAGGTTGAATATTGTATCCACCCTGCATAGTGCCAAGAATATTTATAGCGTTGTTGGGAGTAATGCCGTATTGATTTGTTTTTTCCTTAATGATTTTATCAAGAAATTCCGCTTTGACTTTCGCAGCGGCATCAACACCAGGAGAAACCTGATTAATTAACAGATTAATTAAACATTCTCGTTCCTCACACTGTTCATTTTCGAGGAGAGTAATTAATTCGCTGGTCTGCTGAGCGGTGAGCGGTTTTGCTGGTATGCCATTTTTTGCCCGTTCAGCGATATGTATTTTATATGCTTCAAACATAGGATTTCGACCTTATAACAGGAGATTGAAAATGTGTCAGGGTGTCATCTACATTAAAAAATTCATTTGTCTGTTTTTAATAGCATCTCTCCAAATTCTGATACTTTTTCAAGTCCATATTCCCACTCGCCAAATCCGGATTCAGAATTAATATGACCAGCATCGCCGACATCTATCAACTCGCATCCCCAACTGTCAGACCAAAATACAGCGCGATTGAATGACATAAGCGGGTCATTGTGACTGGCAAAGACCATTCCGGGTATTTTTAACTTCGACGCAGTGACAACTTCTTCAAGTTCAAAATGTGAAGGTTCAGCAGGCGCAACCATAACAATCCCGGCAACATTTACCGCTCTGCTCTGGACCTGGTACCAGGATGCAAGCGCGCCAAAACTATGCCCAATCAAAATAACGGGCAAAGTACAGGTGGCTAATTCTCTGCGAATCGCTGCGCCCCAATTTTCAATATCCGGCTGCAACCAGTTTCGTTGGCTTATTCTTTTCCAGCGAGGTAATCGACGCGCCCAGCAGGTTTGCCAGTGGTAATCGTCGCTATCTCTTAATCCCGGAACAAGAATCGTGGTGAAAGAATCATCCAGCTTTAACAGACGCGGTATTGTCATGGTAAATTCCATCAGTCCTTAGTTTTCCAGCCTTTCAGGCCGGAAAATTCGCCAGCAGCCAGGTGACGGCCAGCAGATCCGCACTTCCTCCCGGACTTAAATTTCGGGCAATGAACGCTTTGTCCATATTTAAAAGCGCCTGCCTGAACCTGTTGCCGGTGAAGTGTTTAATGCGCAGGATTCTGGCCGCATATCGCTGTGCATAGCGCAACCCTTTGAGGCCCCCACGCGCGAGGATATTGGTATCCGGATTGTGAGCAATTAATGAAAGCAAAACCCGCAGTAAAGACTCCTCGGGCGAATAACCCGCGTTAATGGCGTTTTCCCATACGGGTAATCCATGAATCCTTACTGTCGCAAAGCCACTTTCAGCCTCCCCACGCGCTCCGGTAAAGCCATAATCGCGAAACAGTTGTTCACCTTTGGTTTTCGCATCGCCATTGTGTTTCAACTCCCGGCTCACCATACCGGCGCAGATCAGGCTAACTTCCCGGCAAAGCGCTCTGCGATTGATAGCTTCACCCTTACCTTTCAGCCGCCCGGCAGCAGAACAAAACAGGCCCAGCGAAAAAATCCCCCCTTTGTGGGTATTGATCCCCCCCGTCGCCCTGAACATTGCCTGCTCACAGGCAAGCCCTACAGGTCGGATGGCAAGGAGCGTCTGCCTGGGCTCTTGCTTAGCTGTATGTCGGCCTTTTGCAACAAACAATGCGAACCAGGGGGCAATTGCTGCAATACTGGACATGAACAGGTTGAAATCCATGTCGGTATGCGACCCATTATTATGACGGTCTACCAGCCCTGGTTTCGGTGTCAGAATGACTTCGCGGTACATCCCCTCCGCAGCCAGCTCCGCAATGTTAAGTTCATGAGTGAACGGTTCATTTCTGATGGCAGAAATAGTCATCAATCATATCCCCCATAACTGCTTGTAAAGCGTGGAGCGAATGTCGCCGCATTCGTGAACAGACATGTGCAGGCTCATCACAGATGAAACAGCGTCTTTTGTTTTCACCGACAGATTTGCGGCTCAATAAACCGATATCCGGGCAAAACACATCGATATCCCACAACCTTCCCAGTGGATGACTCTCTTCCAGACGTATTGTGGCCTTCTTTACCTGTGATGCGGGTGCGCTGACGGACCAGAATGACTCTGGCCCGGTAACAAACTGGCGAGCGTCGTGCCTGATGATTTCCCAGCCATTGGTGGCGATCAGCGCAGTGAGCGCTTCATTTGCTGCCGCCATGACAGCCCTTGATTCAGGCGTATCTTTTACCTCACCTGGCCAGACCAGGGTCGTAGAAATCAGGGTTTGTCCCCAACGGGTCAACCAGAGTTGTTGCTGGTACGAACGAGCTTCTCTGGCTGCCAGTAACTGATCCAAAGAAATGGGTGTGCACGATACGCCTGCCATAGTGTCCATTACTCTTTAACCTGCCGCACAACGTCAATGACGCTTCCATCGCGGTAACGAACAACGCCCACAATTTTGGACGTAAATTCGATGGCTTTTGGATGACCGGAGATTTCCAGCGCACGCTGATATAAATCCTCAATGCTCACGACAGGTAACCCTTTATCCACCAGTCGCTGATAAATTTCAGGGCGTGAAGGGTTTACCGCAATACCGTGATCGGTGACCAATACATCAATGCTTTCACCCGGTGTAACGCATGTTGTAACGTGCTTCACTACGGTCGGAATTCGGCTGCGGATCAGCGGCGCAACAACCACTGTCAGGTTCGCTGCAGCAGCAACATCACAGTGACCGCCGGAAGCACCGCGCATCACACCATCCGATCCCGTCAGCACGTTAACGTTGAAATTTGTATCAATTTCAAGGGCGCTTAAAATCACAATATCGACCCGATCGCAGCATGCCGCTTTCGATGCCGGGTTAGCGTAAACGTTGGTTGAGATTTCAACATGGTTTGGGTTTCTGGCTAAAGAGGCGGCAGCGGCGCTATCAAAACTCTGGGTATCCAGCAGTTTTGCGATCAACCCTTTCTCATGAAGATCGACAATACTGCCGGTGATACCACCCAATGCGAAACTCGCAGTAATGTTTTTATTTTTCATGCGCGATTCTAAAAAACGCGTACACGCCGTTGAAGCCGCGCCTGAACCTGTCTGGATTGAGAATCCCTGTTCGAAGTAACCCGAATGTTCAACCACATCAGCCGCTGAACGCGCGATCATTAACTCACGGGGATTACTGGTTACGCGGGCGGCGCCGACGCTGATTTTTGCAGGGTCACCAACACTGTCAATTTTAACAATGTAATCGACCTGATCCTGAACAATGCTCGCAGGCATATAAGGGAAAGGTTCAATGGATTCGGTCAGCAGTACAACACGTTTCGCGTATGTAGCATCAACCATTGCATAGCCCAGAGAGCCACAGCGTGACTTACCACCACTACCACTGGCATTGCCATATTCATCGGAACAGGAGACAGCCAGGAAGGCGACATCAATATTAATTTCACCGTTCTGAATGAGATTAACACGACCACCATGCGAATGAATTTGTACCGGTTCCTCCATCAGGCCATGAGAAATAGCATCAGCTAACTCTCCACGCATACCGGAGGTATAAATTTTCGTAATCACCCCATTACGAATATGATTAATTAAAGGAGCATTACAGGTCATTAATGAACTGGATGCCAGAGTAATACCTTTCAGACCCAATGAGGCAAGTTTATCTACCACAAGATTGATAACTTTATCACCTTCACGGAAGGCATGATGAAATGAAATAGTCATACCATCATGGAGTTCGCAGCGGTCTAAAATTTCATCCAGACTTTCACAAAGCTTACGTTGATATTTTTGTTTAGCATCTGCAAGATAAGGCGTTGTTGCATTGGCATGAGTAAATGCGACATATTCTTTTGAACGTCCGACCTGCTCTTGCAAAGCTTCGATTAATTTGCTCATCTTTATTATCCTGTCAATTAGTGGCGAATGCCTGATGCTTTTCTTCTCTCAAGAACAACTCTGGCGTGATTGATTATTGGCGCGTCAATCATTTTGCCATTCAGAGAAATCACACCCAGTCCACTACGCTCACCTTCTTCGGCAGCAGTAATTACGCGTTCCGCGTAATCAACCTCTTCCTGGGTTGGTGCATAGGCATTGTGAAGCAGCTCAATTTGCCGGGGATTAATTAAAGATTTACCGTTGAAGCCCATGCGGCGAATTAAATCGACTTCTTTTAAGAAACCTTCTTCATCGTTAACATCGCCATAGACAACGTCAAAAGCATCGATACCAGCCGCACGCGCCGCATGTAAAACCGCACAACGCGCATAGAACAGTTCAGTACCATCCCCGCGCTCTGTTTGCATGTCCATTACGTAGTCAAATGCGGCTAATGCAATGCCCATCAGCCGATCTGAAGAGCGGGCAATTGCAACAGCATTGATGACGCCAACAGCAGACTCAATAGCCGCCATCAGCTGCGTGGAACCGACTTTACGGCCACAGCTTTCCTCAATGCGTACAATTTCACGTTCAAGCTGGTGAATATCTTCCGGCGTATCCGTTTTAGGGAGTCGAATGACATCGACCCCGGCACGCACAGCCGCCTCAAGATCTTTCAATCCAAAGGGGGTATTCAGAGGGTTAATCCGTACAACCGTTTCAATACCTTTATACATGGGGTGCTGGAGCGCATTGAAAACCAAAATACGAGCACTGTCCTTCTCCCTCAAAGAAACTGCATCTTCAAGATCGAACATGATCGAATCGGGTTTATAAATAAAAGCAGTAGATAACATGGCAGCACTTGAGCCTGGTAAGAAAAGCATGCTACGACGTAATTTTTTCATTGTAATTTCTCCCAGTTAATTTCATCGCTGCATGTTCCTCGCATAATGGCAACTTGCATGCGGGAGCGAATAACACAATCAAGCGCACCTTTGTCATCCACAATAATTTGCCCATGAGTGACGTTAAATGCCGTTAACGTCTCTTTGACCACTTGAGTAATTTGCTCGCCAAATTGCTTCATTACTTCGCTGTTAATAACAATATCCAGCCCGGCGTCCGAAGGGCTAACTTTAACCATTAGATCGCTCGATTCCAGCGTACCCGCCAGAGCTGCCTGTACAATTTTCATTTTAATGTCCTACGCTAATACTCATGAGATTCCCTGCCAGATGGGGTTCCGGCAAGTCATGGTGATTTGCTCTCAGCCAGTTATGTAAATAAGGCATGGTGCTTTCTGGTACCATATTTCTTGCAACTGACAGTTTGTTTTTATTCAAGAGGGAACGAACGGCCGATGCGGATATGGGATAATTATTTGCATCAGTTTTTCGATCTATTTCATGAACCGTAATAGCATTAGATGGAATGACAAATTCATCTTCAAGCCAGTGGTGCATTGCCTGGTTATATTGGGCAGTAACTTTACAATATGGCTCAGTGCCGACGAAACGATGTGTAATCCCCAGAGAAGGCGCAATGTAACGCCGAAAAATAATCAAATCGATTGCGGAATACACATCATTAACCACCTGTTTTTCTTTTAAGAAATAGCCGGGAAACGTGCCGCGAGAAATAATGTATCTGGAACCAGGGTGTACCGTTACATTGGCGAGATGTTTCACGCCATCGCGTACCATTGCAATACGGTCATTAAAGGAGAATTGAGACAAATTCTCCTCTACAACAAAAACATGCAGCCAGTGACAGGCCCGGGAAGCTTGCTCAATAAGAAATTGATGGCCTAACGTGAACGGATTCGCATTCATCACGATTCCACCAATGTTGTCTGCCGGGATGAAATAATCGGCACGCAGTTTCTTGCAGTAACGATGGATGCCAACCGGGGTGTTTTCCATCAACGTCGCTTTATTCTCAAGGGTGGCTAAAGGATAGAAGCCGCATCCACGGAAAGATTTGACATTATCAGGACAGGTTAAAAGGAACAGATGATGATCGCCATTTTGGTTTGCCAGATATTCAGCTTCACGGATCAACTGCAGCCCCAGGGATGTTCCGCGCCATTCAATGTGAACGGCAATACACTTTAAGGTATTGCCCGCAAGGCCCGCACAGGCAATTAATTCTTTGCCTGCACGAGCAATAACGAACTGCTCGACATCATCATCTATTCCTAATCCATTACTTTGCAGAAACCGGATAATCTCGTCTTTGAGAACACCGTTGCTCGTTTCAACAGTATCGAATTCTGGCATTTTTTCGGCGTACATCTGAATGGTTCCTGACCTGATATTAATCGACACTGAGTTGTGTATTTATTGTGCGTAAATTAAATGGCTAACAGATTTGATTGCGCCGTTGATTCAACAATTGTATTGGTCAGTCGCCCCAATTTTTCGATTGTCACTTCAACACAATCCCCTTCGTGCATGAACAGAGGTGGGTTACGTTTTTTTCCGACGCCACCCGGTGAGCCAGTAATAATGACATCGCCAGGGCTAAGCGTAGTGAAGGTGCTGATATATGAAATCAGATCGGCAACTTTATGAATCATACTGGCTGTTGAATCATTCTGAACCAGCATGCCGTTTAAATATGTCTGAATGGATAAAGCGTGCGGATCCGGGATTTCATCGACAGTCGTCATATAGGGCCCAAAAGCGCCGGTTTGACGCCAGTTCTTACCCGCTGTAAACCATGCGTGCTGCCAGTCACGAACAGAGCCATCCATGTAGCAGCTATATCCTGCGACATGGCTCAGCGCATCACTGCGAATAATATTTTCGCCCGCTTTTCCGATGATGACGGCAAGTTCACCTTCGTAATCAAATTCTTCAGTAATATTCGGTTTGATTACCGGTCTTGCATGCCCGGTTTGAGAATCCGCGAAACGAATAAATAATGTCGGCGCATTGTTAGTTTCAGCGAACTCCTTTCTTTTTTCTGCATAATTCATTCCCACGCAGAAAATTTTCCCTGGCTCCTCAATAACCGGTAAAAAGGTAATATCTTTATCAGTAATATCCGCTGGATAATCAACATACTGTTTTGCAACAGCGAGAGCATCCCATTGCAGAAGATCTTTCAATGTAGGATATTGCTGACCAATTTTTTGACCAAGATCGATAATACCGGCTTCAGTATAAATACCGTAACTTTTACGACCGTGATGGATATAACTTGCAAGTTTCATAATGACACCTAATAACTATTTAGCTTTACCCCCTCACGCCAATTTTAGCCGTGAGGGATGTAATTATTACGGTTACTTTGCAGTTTCTGCTGGAACAAGATTCGCCTTAGTACCTGAGGCAAGGTGTGTCGCCACAATCATGCCCAGCACCAGCAAAGCAATAATAAATGCTGTCATGCCAGCCCAGCCGGTAGCGTGGAAGACAAAGCCATTGAAGAAGCCAATCACTGAGCCGCCCATGTAGTAGAAGAATAAATAGAGAGCTACTGCCTGCCCGCGTGCATGTGTGGCGTTTTTACTCACCCAGCTCAGGCCAATGGAGTGGCAACCGAAGAAGCATGCGGTGAAGATGACTGCGCCTATGATGAACGTGATTACGTTCGGGGTTAATGTCAGTAACATGCCCAAAGACATGATGGCGAATAACGCGCGAAGAACATTCATGCTGCCATATTTAGCGGATAAACGACCAGCTTGCGGCGCAGTGAAAAAGCTCAATGCAAAGCTGAATGAGAGTAGCCCGGCGTTCGCAGGAGAGATATGGAACGGTTCACCCTTAAGGAAAAATGCCAGGTAGTTGTAAAGAGAAGTGAAGGTACCAAAAATGATGAAGCTAATGACAAAAGCGAGGGCGAGTTTTTTATTTTTAAAATGTGAGGCGGCTCCTTTCACCACCCGGAAAACATTCAGGTTTTCCGTAGGTGTGAATTTTTTAGAGGCTGGCAGAATGAAAAATACCAGTGCTGCAACAATAATCAGGCTTGCTGCAAAACCATAGAAGATGGTGTTGATGGAAATATGGTCGATCAACTGGCTGGCGACGATACGGCCAGACATCCCGCCCATCGAGTTTCCGAAGACAAAGTAGCCCGTTACCACCCCTGCAACGACCGGCGCCACTTCCTCGCTAATATAAGCTGTTGCCGCCGCGGCAATGCCGCTCAATGCCAGCCCAATCACTGCCCGCAACGCCACCAGCATGGCCCAGGACTGTACCAACGGACAAAGAGCCGTCAGAAGCCCGCCTAGCAGTAAGGAGACGATAATCAGACGCTTACGACCATAGTGATCGGAAAGCGTACCCGTGAACAATAAACCAATCGCAAGCAAGGCAGTTTCTGCCGAAAGAATAATACTTACCTGGTGGACAGGAACGTCATATTCAACGGCAAGTACAGGTAACAAAGGCTGAATAAAAAATAAAGAAGCTAATTCAGCCAATCCTGAAAGTGCTAAAGCAAAAATCACACGGATGTATTGACTTGCTTTAACATCTCCAGTTCCACCTGAATTATTTTTAACATTAGTTATAGCCATAATATCCTCAACTTTATATTTCTGGTACAGAGTTTCTTAACCCTTACGGGCTAAAGGTATTAATACGTTCAGATTTTCAAAGGCTGGCTAACGTTTAGATAACTTCCGCTAAGGCGATTTCCGGAACACAAACATTACCCTCGAATAATTTACGAGTCGTTCTGATTACAGCAGCACGGGTATTTTCTATTTTATTTCCGCACTTTAATAAAGAAACTGTGATCTTGCCGCTCGGATGCTCAATGTTAACAATATTGGTAAATGCATCTTTGGGTTGGTCGCTAATGATTTTCTGCGCAACGGAACCTTCGATTATCGTTGCAGTAGAAATACCAATAGAGCCAGTAATAGCAAGTGATTTATGGCAATTATGCGGCATGAAATAGCGAACCTTGATCGTACCGTCTGCCGTGGGTTTGCTAAGAAGGACAGGTTTAGGAATAACTTTGTTGGTTACATCGCCAAAACCCATCGCCTCGCCTGCTTTGAGACGGATTTTTTCGAGACGTTGCATAAACGCCAGATCAGAATCCAGATCAGCCGGTGATTCACTGCCGGTTTTATCCATCTGATGTGCATCGATTAAGATCATCGGCATTGCCATATCAATGCATGTGACTTCAACACCATCAAACACATCCGTTATATTACCGGTCGGAAGCAACTTACCGGTTTTGCAGCCTGCGGAATTCAGGAACGTCAAACCGACAGGAGCAGCAGTACCCGGCACGCCATCAATTTGCGTATCTCCCTCGTAACTCACCCGGTAATCAGGTGTCTGCACTTCGGCATCAACGAATGTTCCCGTGTTGAGATTGCGGATACGTACTGTTGTTACCGGATTTTTAGGCGCAACCAGTCCCTTTTCAATGGCAAAGGGGCCAACGGCACATAACATATTTCCACAGTTTGGCGTTGTATCCACTCGCCGCTCTTTCACCATGACCTGCGCGAAAAGATAGTCAATATCCGCATCGGGGCTATCCGAAGGGCTCACAATCGCCACTTTACTGGTTTGTGGGCTCCCCCCGCCGATACCATCAATTTCCAGTTCATGGCCAGCCCCCATCAGAGACAACAGAACCGCGTCTCGCTCCTGAACGTCGGCGGGTAAGTCACTCGCCAGAATAACCGGTCCCTTAGACGTGCCACCACGCATCAATACGCAAGGTATGTTGAACATAGGTTTTCTCTTCCCACATGTTGAATGATGTAGTAAGCGTCCCATAAGCGGATAAATAACTCTAATGTCAAAAAACGAAGGATTGATGCGTTTTACACATTAATCAGCCTTCGGCTAAGATGGCTAAATGACAGGGCAACCAGAAGGTTTGAAAAATGCAGCATGAATTACAGGGCGTTCAAGCTTTTGTTAAAATTGCAGAAATTGGATGCTTTACAAGAGCGTCACAGTTTTTACACATCTCTCAGCCAGCATTAACAAGACGAATAAAAAAGCTTGAAGAAAGTTTGGGCACAACGCTATTTGAGCGTTCAACCCGGCGAGTAAAACTTACCGCAGTAGGAAGAGACTTCCTGCCTAAGGCAAAGAATCTCTTAGATTTTTATGAAAGCTCGATACTCAGTATCAAAGAAATGGCGACGCATCAGACAGGCGTGATTACGCTATCCTGTTTACCCACTGCTGCCTTCTATTTCTTGCCCGCCGTTATTCGTGATTACAACGAACATTACCCAAATATTCGCATCCGCATACTTGAGCATAGTGCCAACGACTGCCTCGAAGCTGTGCTTAACGGCGATGCAGATTTTGGAATAAATATGATAAATATCACACACCCGTATATTGAGTTTACCCCGCTGGTCAATGAGCCTTTCGTTCTCGCCTGTAAACGAGACCACGAACTGGCAAAAAAATCACTTGTGATGTGGGAAGATCTTGCCGGACTCAGGCTGATTGGCGTCCGTAAATCGAGTGGCAACCGGCTGCTGATTGATCAGGCGCTGGAAGGATTTGACTGGCGACCAAACTGGTTTTACGAGGTAAGGCATCTTTCCACCTCTCTTGGGATGGTTGAGGCCGGTTTAGGTGTGGCCGTTGTTCCCAGCCTGGCAATGCCGACAGATGAGCATCATGTTCTGGTGAGTCGGCCGCTTATTGAGCCGGTTATCCGCAGAACCCTTGGATTAGTCGTCAGAAGGGGAAATTCTTTGAGCCCTGCGGCGGAAAAATTTCGCGAAATGTTGATGAAGCTATGGTCCCAGGATAACACCAGCCCCTGGATTGGAAAATTTAACAATTAGCCATAGCAATTAATCAACATGGACGAAACCGTTTTTTCACGCGACATCTTATTTTCATCAAACGCCGATACACTTAATGAGAATAATTTGGTGAGCTTTGTTGGGGCATATGCCATTGCTAACAGAGTGAGTTAACTATGCTAAAGGCCGGAAATATGTCTCTTCGTTCCCTGAGGGCGCTGTGCCTGACGAGTTTTTTTATTGCTGATGTCCGCGATGGTCTCGGCCCTTTTCTGGGGATATTTCTCACCCAGCGCCACTGGCAACCGGATGATATCGGCTTGCTGATGACGCTGGGCGGCGTGGCAGGATTATTAGCGACGCTCCCGGCAGGATTTATCACCGACACGTCCAAAAACAAACGGACTCTGCTGGCGCTGCTCTGCATAATGATTACCGCAAGTACGCTTTTGCTCTGGTTCAGCCAGCAAAACAGCGTCGTCGCGCTTTCGCAAATGGTCAGCGGAATATGCGCGGCTTTTGTCGGCCCCCTGATCACGGGGATTACGCTGGGTCTGACAGGACAACGCGGCTTTAATGCGCAAATGGGTAAAAATGAGGCATTCAATCACGCCGGAAATTTCTTTACCGCACTGATTGCCGGAGGCATTGCCTGGTACTGGGGCGTCGGTGGTATTTTCCTGTTGATGGCCTGTACGACCGTGTTAACGCTGTGTGCGCTGCTGGCTATTCGCAGTCAAGATATCGATAACGATGCGGCGCGAGGTATCCAGTCCTCTGTTCCCCAACCGCTGCCGGGGCTCTCGGTACTCACCCAAAACCGGGCACTTTTGATTACCGGATTGACCCTGATGCTGTTTCATCTGGCCAATGCCGCGCTGTTACCCATGCTCAGCATGCGCGTCGCCGCCGCACCAGGCGCCATGAATCCCGGTTTATATGCTGCCGCCACGGTGATTATTTCTCAGGCGGTGATGATTCCGGTGGCCATCTGGGTTGCCCGGCGAATCGATAAGTACGGTTACTGGCGATTAATTATGCTGGCGTTGCTGATAATGCCTCTGCGGGCTGCGCTGGCAGCAACCTCAGCTGCCCCGCTGATGATGGTGCCAGTGCAAATACTGGATGGCGCGGCTGCGGGTATCCTCGGCGTGGTGGTGCCAGGTTTTATTGTGGCGTTGCTGTGCAATAGCGGGCACGTCAACGCCGGGCAAAGTGTGGTGATGCTAATGCAAGGCGTAGGTGCGTCAATGAGCCCGGCATTAACAGGGATGATTGCCGGTAATTACTCCTTTGCCACGGCGTTCAGCGTGCTGAGCGCCATCGCGCTTGTGGCACTGCTTATCTGGTGGCGATATGCGAGCGTACTTATTGAGCATGCATCCGCACGGGCATTAAAAGTGGGGGCGGACTGAGCCGCACGCTGGCCCAAATGGCTTTCGGATGAGTTGCAGCGGCCTGCTTATCTTGCTTCCCGCAACCACGCTATCCAGACTGGCAGGCCGTTGGCGTTACCAGGCTTGCCAGATTCGATGTTGAAATTAAGGTTATTGCCCGGTAGACAAGAACGCACAGTGCCGATGGAGAAGTTATCCCGTCACTTTTGCGCTACTGCGTAGGTGATGCAATATGCGTGTATCTACTCTTTTATACTCTTGCTCATGTTGATTCCTGTCACGCCAAAACCGATGGCTTCATATACGTGCCGGGCACGATCGTTGTCGCCGGCAACGCGAAGCCTGATCTGTTCAACGCCTTTACACCGCATCTCATGCTCAAACGTCCGGAGAGCAAGTTTACCCAAACCTTGCCCCTGCAAGGCGTTGAAAATATGAAAATCGTAGATGAAGACGGTACGCATGGCAGTATCGGGTTTATACCAGAGGTAACCGACATGCTTATCCGTGTTGTCTGATTTGGCAATCAGACACAGCAAAACCTGGCCTGGTGTATTTACTCCCTCAGGAAGATCTTCCTCGATTTCCTGCTTTGCTCTTGCCAGTGAGTCTTCCGCAGAAAGCCGGTAGTTTGACGCAATTTCCCGCGCATAATCCGCAATGAAATATTCCAGATAACCAGGATATTCATCCTCGCGCATTGGGCGAAATTCAATCATTCGTGTTCCTTTATTTTGGTGTGTATTCTGCAATAACTAATGGTCTTATTGTTTTTATCTGACTGTATGGCAAAGATAAATTGTCTCTGTGGTTCTGTCAGCATAAAACACATACTCATGTTGATCTTTATGGCACGTGCGCGTGTTGAATATCTTGCTCAGTGAAAATGCGCTGCCCATTTTGGCGGGCGGAGATGGGTGTTACTGGGCTGCGTGGTTTACATCCCCTGACATTTGCACAGAGTTTGCTGCGATATGCAGCAAACTCTTTTTCATCCGTACCAAAGATTTACTTCAACGCGTCCAGCGCAATAATCCCCTGCCCGGTTTTTATCCAGCGCGGTGCTTTCAGGCGCTCAGCAAAAAACATCACCAGATCCAGCAACAAATCCCCCATCACGCGGGACTGATCGGTGGACAGCGAACCATTAATCAGCAACCGCGTTAGCTCCTCGCAATAGCGGCACAATGCATCGCTTTCCGGTGCAAACTCCGGGATATAAGGTAAAAACTCGACGGTCAGAGATTCAGTTAAATGCGCGGGGATCGGTTCGTGTAATGTCGTGCGTAATAAGTTAAGGCAGGAAGAAAGTTTGCCGCAGAGCGCTAGTTTTTCCGCCGGTTCATGCGTTTCAACCAGCACTTCGGCAAATCGTTCGCAGTTATCGGCCAGCTCGGTGAAATCCGTTGAACAGGAAAAAGGAAGTACTAACAGAGAATGAATGTGGTTGGGAGTTGTAGCCATAAGGCAGCCTCACTAAGTGTGTTTTTGACATCGACCATCACTAAGTTTGAACAGGAGGCTAACCCCGACACCTGATTTTGCAGGTGCCGGGAAAAGATACGACGAGGAGGGATACAGGGCAATGGGGATTATTGGGAAGTACCGCTCAGAAAATGAAGAAAATATATGAAACATCATATGGAGTTTCTGAAAAACAACTAATCAGAGGTGACAGATGTAAGTCCGTTGTGAGCGAAGAGTGAATTACAAAGATCTTGCTATGCAGGAGATCATCCCTTAAGAGAAAGACACGGAGGAAAATCGCGAAGGATGATTTTTAGGACAATCAATTGTGATTGAAAATCATATATTTTTATATAAAGTAAGATCGTGTAATTTTTAATTAAATATCATCACCGCCATAAAATATCATTCATGAATTATATACAAGGTAACTATGAGCAAGCTAACATTTAAGCTAATTGATAATAAAGGGTTTATAACACCTGGTAATAAACGATGCGTTTACTTAACCAATGATAATTGGGATGACTGGGATAAATATGAAACAAAATATTATATGAGAGTAGTAGATGATAAGGGAAAAATGAAAGACATAGGTTCACTAAAAATTGGTAAAAAAGGGCTTAAACCAGCGTCTTCGTCTTCCAAAGGCAAAGGCTTCAGAAGAGTAGATCTTGATAATATTTTTTCATCTCTTGATAATGACTTTTTCTCCTTAGGACAAAGTGAAAATTATTACGAAGCATTGAATGAACTTGATGAAGAATTAAAAAATGAGATACTTACAGCGATCAAGGATTGCGCATTCAACCTTACTATTCTCGATGAAAACATCCGAGAAGAAGTCATGGGGGAATCTCTGTTACGTGATTTCAGTATAGAAAATATAAAAAACAAATTTTATCGGTTATCGCATGGTTATGCAGAGTTAACTCGGTTTAATTTTAAGTTTAAATTTCCTCGCAGTAATGATAATGATCCTGTACTTGAGTTTGTTGTCGAACCCACTTCATTACCTTCAAGTAATGTTCATGTATTAATTGGCAGAAATGGAGTAGGAAAAACACGATGCATACAAAATCTTGTTCGTTCCATCATTGAAGATAATGATAACATAGTGGATTATGGGCGTATAATTAGAAGGAATGAGAGTAAATGGAATTTCTCAGGGATAATATCCGTTTCCTTTAGTGCATTTGATGATTTTGATCTTCCAAAAATAAAAGTTAAAGGGATGAAAGCCTATCAAATAGGCTTAAGATATTTTAAAGATAATTCCAGCACAGAAGTCTCAATTAAATCGCCATCGATGCTTAAGGACGACTTAGTCGAAAGTTTTAGTGTTTGCCGCCTCGGTCCAAGACGCACACGATGGTGTGATGCAATCAAAGCTTTGGAGACAGACCCACTTTTTGAAGAGGCTGATTTCTGTCAACTTCTAGGATATAATGATGATGATTGGGAGATGCACGCAAGAACGAAATTTAGTAATTTGAGTTCCGGACATGCTATTGTGCTGCTCACAATTACTAAGCTAGTGGAATTAGTTGATGAAATGACATTAGTTATTTTAGATGAACCAGAAAGTCATCTCCATCCACCACTTCTTTCAGCATTCACACGGGCATTATCAGATCTTTTAACAAAACGAAATGGTGTTGGTCTTGTTGCTACGCATTCCCCTGTGTTGCTTCAAGAGGTACCAAAAGATTGCGTTTGGAAAATTTCTCGCTCAGGGAGTGCATCATCAGCACAAAGGCCTCGCATTGAAACATTTGGAGAAAATGTTGGTATTCTCACAAGTGAAATATTTGGTCTTGAAGTGACAAGATCTGGTTTTCATAAAGTTTTAAAGGATGCTCTTGAAGTAGGCTCTTCCTATGACACTATGTTAAATAAATTTGATGGGGCTTTAGGTTCCGAAGCTAGAATGATTTTAAGAGGGCTTTTAAGTAATAGGGATAAGGAAGACTCAAATGAATAAGGTCATTAAACCATCTTTTAGGCTCGGAACTGTTTTTGATTCATGTGTTGAAGCAAAACAATCAGAAAACTTGAAAATGAGACTTAGAAACATTAGGACTCAAATTACTACAGAAAATAGAGTTTTTAATAGAAAAGGTAATGCGAGTCTGTTTTTTGAAATGGTACAAGGAAATGGTATACCACCAGATGTGACAAAGGAGGAAATGGAAGATCTTTATGAAAGTAGTTTTTCACAAAGTAAGATAGTAAGGAAAAAATATTACGACAAAATTAAATTAAATGCAAAGGATGATATTTGCCCCTATTGTGCTCAACGTAATGTTAGCACACTTGACCATTATTTACCTAAAAGCCTTTATCCCAAATTGGTTGTTAATCCACTTAATTTAATACCATGCTGCATGGAATGCAATCATATAAAGAGGGAGCATTACCCAACAAATAATAAAGAGCAAATTATAAACCCTTATTTCGATGGTTTAATTGAAGATGTTTGGTTGGTTGCAACCATTAAGAAAAATGGCCGAAAACCACCGGTATTATTATTTAAAGCAGAACCAAACAACAGAATCTCCGCCTCTCTTGCCGAAAGGATAATATGGCATTTTAATAAATTCAAACTAGCTGAGTTGTACACATCTCAATCAGGGAGACAACTAACTGGTATTGCTGAATTATTAAAAAGAGAATGGGAGCAAGGGGGAGAGAATAATTTGAAGATAGCTCTTAAGGAACATTACATTACATGGAGTACAATCAATGTAAATTCATGGCAAAGTGCAATGTTCGCTGCATTAGTCGAATCCCAGTGGTTTATAAGTTCTGGATTTAAATTATGTGGGGAACCACGTGCTTTGGTTCCTATGAACCAGTGATATTTCCAAAATTAGCGCCTCTCCTCTATAAAGGCGCTACACTTCAGCATCAGGTTTCATGCACAGCTCTATGTGCTTAAAGGTACGAACCTGTAAAATATCTGTTGCCTTCTTTTATCCTGCCCCTTTTTTCATAAGTTGTGAGCTACTCTCTATAAAATAGTTCAATATTTGTGGTTATGTCCGCTCCTGGCACATAGCCGCCTCTTATTTGACTAACCGCCGAGAAATAGCTCCAGCGTTTTACGGTGGTGATATATACGTTAGGTTCTCACTTGCGCACGGGAATTTTTATTCATTGCCCTACTGCGAAGGTAAAGCTGCTGGCGTGTTACTGGATGGTGATCAGCCCGGTTAGCGGCTGGATACGCCGCCACACGTAACAGACAGTGCAGCGGCAATTGCGCGTTGATAGCCGGATGGCGGCGTGGCCTTATCAGGCCTGCGGATTTAACCGCCATTGAGATGAATGGCGGCGCTGGTTTCAATATATTCGGCAGTGATCGGCCTGACGCAGAGCAGAATTCACCTGCCCCGGCCAACATCTTACCCGTGCATCACCACACTGTTTTCTACCGGTATGCGCGGCATCCGGGTATTGGCAGCAACGGCGCTTTTATCGGCATAACCAAACGAGATGCCAAACAGCAGACGATATTCGTCGGAAACGCCCAGCTCGGCGCGGATCATATCGGCGTGAAAACCTAGCATCGTTTGCGGAATACCGGCAAAACCGCGCGCAGTCAGTGACAGCAGAAAACTTTGCGCGTACATGCCGATGTCCGACGCAACGCGGATGTTATCGCCAAAAGACGGCATAAACAGAAACGCGGCGTGCGGCGCATTAAAGAACTGGTAGTTACGCAGGTAGGCTTCTTTGCGGCGAACCTTATCGTCGCGGTCAATGCCGATAGCCTCGTAGTAAAGCCGCGCCTGTTCGTATGCGCGTTCAATATAGTCGCCGTGGAAATCCTCATAAGAAAAAGTGAAATCCGGTGTCTGCAGCCCTTCCAGGTCGTTAGCCGTCATCATTTTCGCCAGCCGATCTTTGGTCCCGCCGGAAACCATATGCACGTGCCACGGCTGCGTGTTGCAGTTCGATGGTGAGTATTGCGCATCCTGCAATACCGCGCGGATCTGCTCATCTGTGAGCGGTGTGGGTAAAAATGCGCGAACGGACGAACGCAAGCGGACGGTTTCATCGAAAGCTAAAACATTATTCATCATACTCTCCGGTGATTATCGTTCTCACAGGTTAGCGATGAACTCTGTGCGTAAAAACACTACAATGCGCTATGGACCATTGCGGATTACGCAAAGATGAAATCACTTAGCCAGATTAGCGCCCGTTCGATGCACCTGTTTCTTGCCATTGTGCGCGAAGGGAATTTGTCCGAAGTGGCGCGTAACGAAGGGCTTGCCGCCTCGTCGCTTTCCCGCGTTGTTCAGCAACTGGAACAGGCGCTGGAAACACAACTGTTGTACCGCAACACCCGCGCGGTGACGGCTACCGATGCCGGTCATATTTATGCCGAGGCTTTTCGCGTCATGCTCCAGCAGCTTGCCGATGCGCAAACGCAGGTGGGCGAACGGCGCAACGAACCCGGCGGCCGCATTCGCATTAACGCCCCAACCTCCTTCGGCCTGCGGCATATCGGGCCGCGCATCAGCGAACTGAGTGCGCGTTATCCGGCGCTGTACATCGAGCTGAACCTGAATGATGACTATATCGATCCCTTTGCCGATGGCACGGATCTGTTGCTGCGCATCGCCTCGCTGAAAGATTCAGAACTGCATGGCCGCTTGATCGCCAGCCAGCGCTGTCATCTGGTGGCAACGCCCGCCTATATTCGCCGTCACGGGCGACCGGAATCGCCGGAAGCACTGCAACATCACCAGTTACTGGCGTATCGCGGAAAAACGGGGTTGCAGCGCTGGCGCTTTCAGCAGGGCGATCGGCAGTATCAGTTTTTCCCGCAGGCAAAAATTGTTTCTGACAATGCCGAATTGTTACTCCAGGCGGCAAGAAATGACGCCGGAATCCTGCTTTATCCGGACTGGCAGATAGGCGAGATGCTGAATCGCGGTGAACTGGTCGATTTAATGGCGGAATTTTCGCCAACCTATTCCGCCGAAGCGCAATCGCTGTGGTTGCTCTATCCAGGCGGGAAATACCCGTCGCTCAATACCCGCGTGGTGATCGATTTCTTACTGGCGAGTTTCGGTTCACCGCCCTACTGGCGCTATCTGCCGTCATCTTCCAGGAATATTCCAGAAGGTTAATGACTCCATAAAATCTTCACTTTTTTGGCGTGAAATCAGCGCCACGCAATAGCGCGTGTAAGGACGTAATATGAAAAAGATTGCACTGATGTCTGCCATTCTGGCCGTGAGCTTCTCTTCAATGGTATTTGCTGACGATCGTCCGCCGGTACCACAGGATCAATACCCAACCGGCGAACACCATAAAGGTGATAAGAAGCCGTCGCGCGAAGCGCCGCCGCCGAAGCACAAGGGCGATAAAGCGCCGCGTCATGATGAAAAACATAACGACAAGCACAAAGACGAGCACGGTAAAAAACCGCCGCTGCCGGAAGATAACCGCTAAAAAAACGGGTGGCTTAGCCACCCGTTTTGCTATCTGTTTTTCGGTAACGTCTTCAGCAAATCATCCGGGCTGATGGACGCCACCACGCTGCCGGAGAGCGGCATCTTCAGGATGTGGTTTTTAATTTTCCCAATCACATGCATTTCGCACGGACGGCAATCAAATTTCAGCGTCAGCACTTCATCACCGTGCACCAGTTGCATCGGCGTAGCGCGCCAGCTTTTGATATTGCCTTTCGCCTGTTTCGGGCACAGGTTGAAGGCAAAACGCAGACAGTGCTTGGTGATCATCACCGGCACGTCGCCCCTCTCTTCGTGCGCTTCAAACGCGGCATCAATCAGCTGTACGCCGTAGCGATGGTAAAATTCACGCGCTTTATGGTTATAAACGTTGGCAAGGAATGAAAGATGCGTTTCCGGGTAGACCGGCGGCGGCGTGGCTACCGCTTTACGGCTGCCGCGCTGGTAGTTAGCCAGACGCGCCTCTTCCAGCATCTCCACCGCTTCACGGCGTAACTGGTTAAGCTGGCTGTTGGGCACAAACAGCGCGCCAGGCAGATTGACCTGAACCTCTTTGGCGTAGTAGCGAGTTTGCCCCAGCTTCATCAGGCCATCTTTCAGATTATCCAGCGCTTTTTGCGCGTTGTTGGCTTCGTCGAATTGCCCTTCCAGCGTATGCGTTACCGACACGCCATCTTCGCTGGTCAGCGTTAACACCAGTTGCTCCTGCCAGCCGCCCAGCTCAATATCCACCGCGATACGGCGCTCGCTGGAGGTTTTCAGCAACGCCTGCTGCCAGTTGTGATCGAGGTTGCGGTTCAGCGGATGATGCGGACGCAGGGTTTTCAGCACGTCCGGCATTTCGTTCGGGAACACGCGATAACGATTTTCGGCGGTTTTCTCCGCCACGTTGACGCGAAAACCGACCACTTCACGTTTCACCAGCACGTTCAGGCCATCACCGTTCGCCAGCGGCTCGGTGGCTTCGACATCGAGATGATCTTTGCCCACTTTCAACACTTCACCGACCGGCAGGCCGATAAATTTCGGTGAATCGAAGGCGCCAATATCGCCTTTGCGCGCATTAACAAAGTAGTCGGTGCTGCCACGATGGAACGTTTTGTCCGTCGAGGGAATAAAGAAGTGCTCGGTACGCCCGGCGGAAGCGCGCGCGAGGTCGCCACGATCTTCAATAATCGCATCGAGCATCTGGCGGTAATGCGCGGTGATGTTTTTCACGTAGCTCATGTCTTTGTAGCGCCCTTCAATCTTGAAAGAGCGCACGCCTGCGTCGATCAACGCCGCCAGGTTGGCGGTCTGATCATTATCTTTCATCGACAGCAGGTGTTTTTCATAGGCCACTACGCGTCCCTGATCGTCTTTCAGGGTGTACGGCAGACGACAGGCCTGCGAGCAGTCGCCACGGTTGGCACTGCGCCCGGTTTGTGCATGGGAAATATTGCACTGTCCTGAATACGCTACGCACAGCGCGCCGTGAATAAAGAACTCGATGGTGGAGTCCGTCGCGTTGTGAATGGCGCGGATCTGCTCAAGGTTGAGTTCACGCGCCAGAACGATCTGGCTGAAACCCACATCAGAAAGGAATTTGGCTTTTTCCACGCTGCGGATATCGCACTGGGTGCTGGCGTGCAGCTCAATCGGCGGAATATCCAGCTCAAGAATGCCCATATCCTGCACAATCAGCGCATCAACGCCCGCCTGGTAGAGTTCGCCTATCAGGCGCTGCGCCGGTTCCAGTTCGTCATCGTGAAGGATGGTGTTCAGAGTGATAAACACTTTCGCGCCGTAACGATGGGCGAACGGCACCAGTTCGGCGATATCCTGCAGGCTGTTACCGGCATTGTGGCGAGCGCCAAAACCCGGCCCGCCAATGTAGACGGCGTCCGCACCGTGCAGGATAGCCTCACGGGCAATGGCGGCATCGCGGGCCGGGCTTAACAGTTCAAGATGATGGGGTTGCAGGCGCATACAATCGTCGTTATCCATTATGTACAAAATGGCGGCTATTGTAGTCACAACCGGGGCGTTTCACCACCAGCCGCAGGGGGAATTTGCGCCAGGTGGTAATGCAATGTCGAAATTGCTATTTCCGCTGCGTTTCGCTTAACAGTAAGGTGGTGACTCGGACATTCCTCGTCACGTTGTTAACCCGTCATACTTCGGGTTGCAGATGCTGCTCCCCGAATTATTCAGGGTTGTCTGATTCGTTAATCGTCGTCGTTTTTGCCGCAGGCTTGCTTGCGGCTTTTTCTTTTGGGTAATGGATAAGCGAGTGGAAATGCGTTGTTTGCGCCGTACTGTTGCGGTAGGCATGCGCTTCATCCCCGGCAAAACGCAGGCCGCTGCCCGCCGCGATGGTTCGCCACTGCCCGTTAATGCACATATCCAGCACTCCGCTAATCACAATCACATGCTCGATAACTCCGGCTTCATGCGGCGTGGATTCGCTGATAGCGCCAGGCGCGAGATTAATCGAGAAGAGATCAAAATGCAGCTTCTCGTCCCACGGGAAAATCGGCGTGACCACCATCGCCTGCTGCTGCGGATCGTACGCCCGCGGCGTTTCCTCTTCCGGCGGCGCAATAAAAGTGGAGAAAGGAACATTCAGGCCGGTGGCGATTTTCCATAACGTCGACACGGTCGGACTGGATTCGTTGCGTTCTATCTGCCCGAGCATCGCTTTGGAAACGCCCGTCTCCTCTGCCAGGCGGGAAAGGCTCCAGCCGCGACCCTGACGCAGGCTTTTCAGCATAGTTGCCAGATAAACGGTGAGATCCATTATTCCTCCTGCTTACTTGTACGCTATAGCGCACGATGCTAAATTATCCGAATGCTATAACGCACAAGGAGCGCCAATGCGTCTTGCCACGTTTTCCACAACCTCTTCGCTGCCGTTTACCAGCATTCTGGCGGGCTTCATCGCCGTGCTGGTCGGCTACGCAAGCTCTGCCGCTATTATCTGGCAGGCGGCCTCTGCTGCTGGCGCGAGCCCGGCGCAAATCGCCGGATGGATGACTGCGCTTGGCTTCGGCATGGGCATCAGCACGCTGGCGCTGACACTCTGGTATCGCATGCCGGTACTCACTGCCTGGTCTACCCCCGGCGCGGCGCTGCTGGCGACCAGCCTGCAAGGCGCAACGCCCGGTGAAGCGGTCGGTATCTTTATCTTTGCCAACGCGCTCATTGTGCTGTGCGGCGTCACCGGGTTATTCGCCCGGCTGATGAAAATCATTCCACACACGCTGGCGGCCGCGATGCTGGCCGGTATTCTGCTGCGTTTTGGCTTGCAAGCCTTCACCAATATTGAGGGCCATTTTGCGTTGTGCGGCAGTATGCTACTGGCCTGGCTGGTCTGTAAAGCCCTCGCCCCACGCTATGCTATTGTTGCAACATTAATTATTGGTGCGCTGGTCGCCGTAATACATGGTGACGTTGTCACGGATCGACTGACACTTTCCATCGTTGCTCCGGTGTACACCGCGCCGGAGTTTCGCTGGACATCGCTTATCAGCATCGGCATTCCCTTTTTTCTGGTGACGATGGCGTCGCAAAATGCCCCCGGCTTCGCCACGATGCAGGCTTCCGGTTACACCATTGCGGTTTCACCGCTGATTATTTTTACCGGCGCGCTGGCGCTATTGTTCTCACCGTTTGGTGTCTATTCGATCTGTATTGCGGCGATTACGGCGGCCATTTGCCAAAGCCCGGATGCGCACCCGGACGCCAGTAAACGCTGGGTGGCAGCGGCGGCGGCTGGCCTGTTTTATCTGCTGGCGGGAATATTTGGCGGCTCGATCAGCGGGCTGCTGGCCGCCCTGCCGTTGAGCTGGATCCAGACGCTCGCCGGGCTGGCGCTTCTGGGCACGATCAGCGGTAGTCTGCATCAGGCGCTGGTTAAGGAAACGGATCGCGATGCGGCTATTGTCACCTTCCTGGTGACCGCCAGCGGCGTCACGCTACTGGGCATTGGTTCGGCATTCTGGGGGTTAGTGGCAGGCGGTGTCTGCTACGGCGCATTAACGCTGGCGCGCCGTGCGTAGCTGTGATGGTGTCAGCCCTTTTGCTGCTTTAAAGCGGTTGCTGAAGTGGCTGGCGGAACTAAAACCGCAGGCCAGGGCAATATCGGTCAGCGGAAGAGTGCTGTTGAGCAATAGATCGTTGGCCCTAACCATCCGGCGCTGCATCACAAACTGGTGCGGCGCAACGCCCATCGACTGGCGGAACATGCGGGCAAAGTGATATTCACTGAGCGCAACCTGCGCCGCCAGATCCGACAGCAACAACGGATGCGCCAGATGCGCTTCGATATAATCCAGCACATTACGCAGCGCCACCGGCGCCAGACCGCCGTTCACCACGGGCAATTGCCACTGCACATTGCTGTAGTGCTGCACCAGATGCGTCAGCAGCAGTGTTGAAGCGGTGCTCAGCGTAAGCTGGTTGGCGTTTTGCTGCCAGTCGCAATCCAGCAGAAACTGGCGATAAAGCGCGGTGATGCGCGCATCCTGCGAGAAGGTTTTCTCATCAAGGGTGAATGCGGCTGGGCTGCGATCCCAGACCCGCTCCCCAACGTCCCGCAGATGCTCATCAGTGCAGTAAAGGTGGACGAAGGTCAAATCATCGCGAATATCCCACACCGATTCGCTCTCTTTCGGCATCAGGCAAAAACGATCCGGCCCACCGCCGTTTTTCCAGCCATACGCAGTTTTGTGGTAACTCTCGTAGCCATCGGCCACGTACAGGCTCAGCGTATGGTGGTTGCAGTACTGCGTAATATTGTCGCGCTTGTTCGACCAGACGGCCAGTTGAATGCCAGAGTGAAGTGCCACCGAATTGTGCAAAACGGTGTTGTGTTTGCTCAGATTTTCAAAGGCTTCGTAGTGGTCAGGCATTCGCGGAATTTATCATTGATCAACCAGAACCCCAGTCTATGAATAGCTGAAGCCGGATTCCAGCGTTGTGTGAAGAAAAGCGCAAGAATATGCAAGTCCGGCGCAACCCCGTGCAATCGCCCCTGCCCGCGTTTTGCCACACTCAGGGTTCGTTTTTCGCATCGGAAATGACTATGAACGCATTGCTGTACGGTCTGGTGGTGGTTATTTGGGGAACTACGTGGATTGCGATTTTTCTGCAACAAGGCCCGGTGCCCGCGCCGGTGTCGATTTTCTGGCGTTTTGCGCTGGCAACGGCGGCAATCATGCTGGTGCTGCTGGTTCGCCGCAAACTGCGTGGTTTACCGCTGCGCGATCACCTGTTTTGTCTGCTGCAAGGCAGTTGTGTCTTCGGCTTTAACTTCTGGTGTTTTTATACCGCCGCCGCGTGGATTAACACCGGGCTGGAATCGGTGATCTTTTCGATGGCGGTGCTGTTTAACGCCGTTAACAGCTACCTGTTTTTCGGGCAAAAACCGCCAGCACGCTTCTTTATTGCTGCTGCGCTGGGGCTAATCGGTATTGTGACGCTGTTCTGGGAAGATCTGGTCACCAGCGGCTGGAGCAACTCGCTGCTGCTGGGTATTGGTCTGTCGGCGCTGGGGACTCTGGGCTTTTCGTTTGGCAATATGATAAGCCTGCGCCATCAGCGTAAAGGGCTGGAAACCCTGACCACCAATAGCTGGGCGATGCTGTACGGCACGCTGATCATGGGAGTAATTGGCTTGCTGCGCGGCGACGATTTTACGCCGCAGTGGACGACAAGCTACCTCGGCGCACTGGTCTATCTGGCGCTGTTCGGTTCGGTGATCGGCTTTGGTGCCTATTTTACGCTGGTTGGCCGCATTGGTCCGAGCAAAGCCGCGTACAGCACCTTGCTGTTTCCGCTGGTTGCGTTGAGTATTTCGACCTTTTATGAGGGTTACGTCTGGCATCTGAATGCGATTGCCGGTTTACTGCTGATCCTCACCGGCAACCTGGTGATGTTTGCCCGCCCGGAAAACTGGCTGGGCGGACGCGGATGGCGGCGTAAAGCTAACGTTTGCTGATGCCCCAGTTGGGCACAGGAAAATATCGACCGTACATCCGTCTAAAAAATTAACGGCGATACCCCAGGGATCTTAATGCGATCCCTGGGGGTTATCTGTGGTAGCAGACTGCTCGCTACGTACAGCGCGCCCCATCACGATCGCTTTTTCGCGCAGGCTGTTCAATAAAAAACTGGCTGAAAGGAAGTATCCCCCTTTGCAGCCAGTTGAACTCAGTCAGTCGAAAAATCGGTTTAATTTACAATACGTTCTGCTTATCTGACTGAGCTTATATCAAACATCGTGGCGTCGGTCGCCATATCGTCAATCACCTGTTTCAGGGAATCGACGGTGACCTGCGCCTTTTCATTGCTTACATCTTTGCCCTCTCCTTTGCGCACCACTTTCAGTACCGGCGCATTGGTTTGGGCATCAATCAGCTCACCTTCAAAGTAGAGATGCGTATTCATGGTGCGGTGGCCGGTTGCCATCTGCGTGCCCGCAACCACCATCGCCACCGGGATCACTTCGTAGAACTGCAACCCCTGTTTGCTGGCGTCAACGCCGGTGATAGCACCGCGGAAGATCAGGCTATGCTGACCCGGCGAAGTGACCAGTGGTTTACGCGCCGCCGCCGCGGCTTTCAATTTACTGTTGGTGTAATTGAGTACGCCATCCAGCACCTGTTGATTCACCTGGCTGGTGGGTTTGGCTACCGGATAATAGGTTACCGGGTGATAAACAATACTGTCATATTTTGCCGGGTCAAATCCCGGCCCCACCCAGCGCAGCACCGGTTTGCCGGTTGCTGAAGTGGTTTCCTGCAGGCCGGAATAATCTTTCAAAAAGCCGGAGTATTTTTCCGGCGCGGTCACTTTTGAGGCGCAGCCTGATAACGCCAGCAGACCGGTCAATACGGCAACGCTAACCAACGCATGATTACGCATAAGGAATTCCCTGTGAGTGCACGATTGCCATTAAGTTATAGCAAATGCATTTACAGTGCGGCGTGGCAAAAAATCGCGCGAGATCAAAAAATTGCCACCTGTCTTAACCAGGCGGCAAACGCTTATTTTTTCAGATCCACCTGCCAGAAAATATGTTTGCCAAACGGATCGATTTCATAGCCCTGTACCTCTTTGCGTACCGGCTCGAAAATCGTTGAATGGGCAATCATCACCGCAGGCATCTGGTCATGCATCATCTGCTGCGCCTGTTTGTAAAGCGCCACGCGTTTCTCATGATCGGTGGTGGCTTTCGCTTCGGCAATCAGGTTATCAAACGGTTTGTAGCACCATTTCGCTGAGTTGGAACCGCCATTGGCCGAGGTACAAGTAAACAGCGGGCCGAAGAAGTTATCCGGGTCGCCGGTAGCCGTCGTCCAGCCCATCAGCGCCGCCTGATGTTCGCCGCCCTTCACGCGTTTCAAATATTCGCCCCACTCATAAGTGACGATTTTCGCCTGCACGCCCACTTTCGCCCAGTCCGCCTGAATCATCTCCGCCATACGTTTGGCGTTCGGGTTATAGGGACGCTGAACCGGCATCGCCCACAAATCGATGGTGGTGCCCGCCGGTAGTCCGGCCTCTTTCAGCAGCGCTTTCGCTTTCTCCGGGTCATAATCGTAATCTTTCAGTTCGCTGTCGGCGCTCCACACGCCCGGCGGCAGCAGGTTTTTCGCTGCGGTGCCGGTGCCCTGGAATACCGCCTGAATGATGGCCGGTTTATTGATGGCCATCGCCAGCGCCTGGCGCACTTTGACATTATCCAGCGGCGCTTTTTGCGTGTTAAAGGCGAGGAAACCGGTATTCAGCCCGGCTTTGCTCAACAGGGTGATATCTTTGTTCTCTTTCAGGCGCGGCAGATCCGCCGGATTGGGGAACGGCATCACCTGACACTCGTTTTTCTCCAGTTTCGCCACACGTACAGAGGCATCCGGGGTGATACTGAACACCAGGCGGTCGATTTTCGCTTTGCCCTGCCAGTAGTTATCAAACGCGGTGAACAGAATGCGCGAATCTTTCTGGTACTGCGCCAGACGGTACGGACCGGTGCCGATCGGGTCCATATCCACCCGCTCCGGAGTGCCAGCTTTCAACATCGCATCGGCATATTCGGCGGAAAGAATCGAGGCAAAATACCAGCCCAGATCGGCGACAAACGGAGCTTCCGGGCGCGCCAGCGTAAAGCGCACGGTATGGTCGTCGAGTTTATCGATAGCGGTGATCAGCGAACCAAATTCCAGGCTTTCAAAGTTGGAATAGGTGCCGTTAGAGACGTTGTGGTACGGATTATTGACATCTTTTTGCCGCATAAACGAGAAGATCACATCGTCGGCATTAAAATCGCGCGTCGGCGTGAAGTATTTATTGCTCTGGAACTTGACCCCTTTGCGCAGATGGAAGGTATAAACCTTACCGTCTTCGCTCACGTCCCAGCTTTCCGCAAGGCTCGGCTGCAACTCGGTGGTGCCGACTTTAAAATCCACCAGCCGGTTGTAAACCGGTACGGCGCTGGCATCCACGCTGGTGCCGGAGGTGTAAAGTTGCGGGTTGAAGTTCTCTGGCGATCCCTCTGAACAATAGACCAGGGTCTTAGCGGCGACAGAAGAACTGACTACAAGCGAAGCCAATGCCAGAGCAAGTGTTGTCGGTTTGCTAATCATAGTTTTTCCTGTTGTTTTCTTTTAAATGCTTGTTGTTTGCCCTTTCATAAATAACATTAAAGTGAATTTGCAAACACCTGATAATTCAAATAAAGAAGGAATCACTATGCCGTCGTCTCTCGCCAGTCAATTAACTCATCGCTTCTTTCGTTACCTCTCTATCACCAGCCAGAGCGATGCCACTGCGACAACACTGCCAACCACCGTCGGGCAGTTTGATATGGCGCGCGAGCTGGCGAATGAGCTGAAAACACTGGGGCTGGATGAGATCGCGATTGATGATCATGCGACAGTGACCGCCGTGAAAAAAGGCAATGTTCCGGGCGCGCCGCGTATCGGTTTTATTACTCATATTGATACCGTTGATGTCGGTTTGTCGCCACATATTCATCCGCAAATCCTGCGTTTTGAAGGTGAAGATCTCTGCCTGAATGCCCGCAAAGATATCTGGTTGCGCGTGGCGGAGCACCCGGAAATTCTGGCTTATCCCGATGAAGAGATTATTTTCAGCGACGGCACCAGCGTGCTCGGCGCGGATAACAAAGCGGCGGTCACCGTCGTTATGACGCTGCTGGAAAACCTTACCGCCGAACATCGCCACGGCGATATTGTGGTGGCCTTTGTGCCGGATGAAGAAGTCGGGCTGCGCGGGGCGAAAGCGCTGGATTTAAAACGCTTTGACGTTGATTTTGCCTGGACCATTGACTGCTGCGAGCTGGGCGAGATCGTCTATGAGAACTTTAACGCCGCCAGCGCGCAGATCCGCTTTACCGGGGTGACCGCGCACCCAATGTCGGCGAAAGGTGTACTGGTTAACCCGCTGCTGATGGCGATGGATTACATTAGCCATTTTGACCGCCAACAAACGCCGGAACACACCGCTGGCCGCGAAGGTTATATCTGGTTTAACGGCATCAATGCAGTGCAGGGACATGCCGATCTGAGCGCCAGCATTCGTGATTTCGACAGTGAAAGTTTTGCCCGCCGTAAACAGCAGATCGCCGACGTTGCCGCCAAAATCGCCGCGCAATACCCCACCGCCAAAGTGGAATACAGCATCAGCGATACTTACAGCAATATCAGTAATGCTATCGGCGAAGATCGCCGGGCGATCGATTTGATGTTTGAAGCGATGGAATCGCTGGGCATTACGCCGAAACCGACGCCAATGCGCGGCGGCACCGATGGCGCAGCGCTGTCGGCCAAAGGTTTGCTGACGCCGAACTTCTTTACCGGTGCGCACAACTTCCACTCGCGCTTCGAATTTCTGCCGCTAAAAGCGTTTGAAGCCTCGTATAACGTGGCATTGCAGCTTTGCCTGCTGGCAGCGCGTTAATGCTTTTCGCACATTAAAGGCCGGTTCCAGCGCCCTCATATGGCGAACAGCGAGCAGAAAACGCGGGCAGAGATTGCCCGCGAGCAGGACGGGATCAGGCAGGTTTGCGCGCCAGTATGGTGGCGAAACGCAGTTTGATGCGGTTACCGTTGGCATCGGTGCGGTGTAGTTCACCGACATCTTCGTTGTATTTCAGCAGTTCCCAACCGGCGTAGTATTCACGCAGTTCACCCTCTTTAAAGGCAAACGGGAAACCGACCGTGCATGGGAAATCCGCCGTATCCATCGCTGCCACAATCAGGTTATAACCGCCCGCTTTGGTGCAGCGCTGCATATTATTAATAAGCCCAGGAATGGTTTGCGCTTCGAGGAACATCAGCACCACGGTAGAGAGAATAAAATCGTATTCACCGTCGAATTGCAGGGTGTTTAAATCCGCCGCATCAATGTGCAGGTTTTCCAGCCCTTCAGCATCGCGAATCGCTTTCAGGTTATTGAGACTGTTCGGGTTTTTATCCCAGGCGGTAACCTCAAAACCCTGGCTTGCCAGCCACAGGCTGTTGCGGCCATTGCCGCAGCCGAGATCCAGCGCCTTCCCCGGCTGGATGTATTTCAGGGCGTTCAGCACTTCGGAGTGCGTCGCGGTCAGCGCATATTTTTCCGTAAAGTAGTTTTCAGGGCGGTTCGTCATGGTCAAGTCAGTACCTTTAATGTGCATTTGGCATGCATTTTATGAATTTCATCCGCCGATAGCCAGTGGCAGAAAGTTTGCTACGTTTAACTCAGGCTGACGGGAGATACGTAGCATGAATAAATATCGTCTCAGTGATGAGTCGCGCACGTTTAGTTATCGGATTGGCGGCGAGAAAAAAACGGTCGCGCTGCGCCAGATTATCGCGCTGCGTGATTTTAATGACGTCAAAACGGGCAGTCATGGCGGCTGGGTTGATGAGGACAATGTCGTCGATCAGCAAGGAAATTGCTGGATTTATGATGAAAACAGCATGGTTTTTCTCGGTAGCCGCATCAGTGACAACGCGCGGATCACGCAGCCCTGCGTTATCTGCCATAACGTGGTGATCAAAGATAACGCCTGGGTGGATAGCAGTGAAATCAGCCACGGCGCCGAATTAAGTGACAACGTCACCGTTCAGTTTTCGACAGTGCGCGGTGAGTGCCGTTTACGCGGTGATGCGCGTATTCTGCACGGTTGCAATATTTTTGCCGCCAAAGGGTTAACGCCGGAACGCGAGCAGATCCTGCAAATTTACGACCGGGCCACCGTTACCCACTCGCGCGTGGTGCATCAGGCGCAGATCTATGGCGACGCTATCGTGAATTACGCTTTTATTGAACATCGGGCGGAAATTTTCGATTTTGCCCTGCTTGAAGGGAATGAACTGAACGACGTCTGGGTGTGCGACTGCGCCAAAGTTTACGGTCATGCCAGAGTGATCGCGGGTGCCGGAGACGATGACATCCCGACGTTGCGTTACAGTTCGCAGGTGGCAGAAAACGCCGTGGTGGAAGGTAATTGCGTGCTCAAACACCATGTACTGGTGGGCGGCAATGCGCGGCTGAGCGGCGGCCCGCTGCAACTCGACGAAAAAATTGTCGTTCAGGGCAATGCGCGCATTCACGGAAATGTGCTGATCGAGCATCAGGTGACGCTGAGCGACGATGCAGTTGTCGAAGCGCTGGAGGGCGAAAATATTCTGCTGCGTGGCCCCAAAGTTATCAACAACGATCAACGTATTACCCGCACGCCGCTGGCTGGTGCAATATAAATATTCCCCCGCGATTATTCCCGCTGGAAAGATAATTTCCCGGCGGGAAAAGAATTATCCATGAAGTATGATGAAAGTTCCCCCGAGAAATAAACATTGATCTGCATCTAATGAACCCGCCGTTTATTTTGCTGAAATCCGTCGCGGAAAAACGATGACATTTCGCATTGCCTTTATTTATTTTTATTTTTTAAAAACCGTTGGCATTTCAAAATCATGGAGTGATTCGAATGAATCTTTTTAAGGGAAATTTTGCGTTATCGCTTATTGCTACTGGAATTATTATTTCCTGTAATGCATTTGCTTATCCGCAATATGACATCAGTAAAGCCTATCTGGGCGGTGAAAAAGTTACCGATAATAAAATAGATTATGAAGCACAATGGTATGCCAACCCGGGTGAGAAACCGAACCCGTCCGTGCAGAATACCTGGGAAAACGTCTGGAAAAAAATTGGCGAATCCACTGGCACCGATCCAGAGCCAGAACCACAGCCTGAACCTGAGCCGGATCCAGAACCGCAGCCGGATCCGACGCCGTCTGAATACCCTCCTTTCCAGGCCGGCCACGCTTATCACCAGGGCGATATCGTCAATAACGCAGGTAAAGATTATGTCTGTAATGTCGCCAACTGGTGCAGCAGCAGCTCGGAAGTTTACATGCCGGGTACGGGCTGGGCGTGGGAAAGCGCCTGGTCTCTGCTGAACGGTACGCCGGAAGCGGGCTTAGAAGTCACGCAGGCCGATCTGGACGCGAAGGAAGCACAACTGACTGATTTCCCGCAATTGGTAGCGGTAAAAGATGCGCTGCAGACGCTGGACAACGCGCTGGTTGAAAAAATTCAGCCGGGTGCCGCCACAAACCCGGCGAACGTAAAACGCGTGGAGCAGTTGATCACCGCTGAAAAATGGGAGCTTTTCTTCCCGCATCGCGACCCGGCTTATACCTACGACAACTTCCTGAAAGCGGTGGGTAAATTCCCGATTCTTTGCGCCGATCATACCGATGGCAAAGATGCGGATGCCATCTGTAAAAAAACGCTGGCGACCATGTTCGCTCACTTCGTACAGGAAACCGGTGAGCACGCGGCGCAAAGCGATGTGGCGCAGTGGCAGCAGGGTCTGCACTGGGTGCGTGAAATGGGTATGTCCGAAAGCGCTTACGATCAGTACACCGGCGCAACCTGCGATCCGACAACCTGGCAGGGCAAAGCCTGGCCTTGTGCGAAGGACGCCAACGGCAACAAGCTGAGCTACTTTGGCCGTGGCGCCAAACAGTTGAGCTACAACTTCAACTATGGTCAGTTCTCCCAGGCAATGTTCGGCGACGTCAATGTTCTGCTGAAACAGCCGCAGCTGGTGGCCGATACCTGGCTGAACCTGGCGAGCGCCATTTTCTTCTACGTTCAACCACAGCCGCCAAAACCGAGCATGCAGGCGGTTATCGATGGTAGCTGGCAGCCGAACGATGCCGATAAAGCCAACGGTCTGGTACCGGGTTTCGGCGTGACAACGCAGATCATCAACGGCGGCGTTGAATGCGGCGGCAGCACCGAGATTGCACAGTCGTTAAACCGCATCAGCTACTACCAGGAATTCGCCAAACAGCTGGGTGTACCGGTACCGGCAAATGAAGTGCTGGGCTGTAAAGGTATGAAACAGTTCACTGAAACTGGCTCTGCGGCGCTGAACCTGTTCTGGGTGAAAGATGACAGCTATGTCGCCAGCAACCCAGGCGGTAAATCCTACGTCTGTAAACTGGTTAACTGGCAGGAAAATGACTTCAGCGCGTTGGTCAAAGGCGACTACACCCGCTGTGTTAAAGCCAGCTTCCCGGATATCGTGATCAAATAATCCTCTCTGTGCCAGGCGCTGAATCTGCCTGGCACCGCTGCAAGATCCGTACAACGGCGGCGCAACTCCCCCTAATCAGGCAGCCGCAGCAGGCAACATTGATGGCAACCCTCTGGCCTTCGTACCGCGCACCATGCCGCTGGCAGACGATATCAATAAAGTGATGCGGCTTCTTGAGCAGCAGGCGCATCCGGACGGCAAGATCCTGCTTGAGCGCGATAAACCCCAGCGTCGGGCAGAAAGAGAGGGAACTTTTGCGCAGATTTTTCAGGCCATGAACCCGGACACTTAACCCCTTTCCGGCAATTTTTCGCTGACTGAACTTTTTTTTTCACCAGGCGGGAATAAACGACCCGCCTGTTCGTCTTATCTGCTCATTGTTAGCAGGATGAGCGAAAAATGACCCAAACTCCCTTTACTCCACGCCAGTTAATCACGCGCCTTGCCGTCATTGCACTGGTTCCGTTGCTATTGATCGTACTCTTTTTGTGGGGTGGCGGCTGGCTGTCGCCTCAGCGGCTAACCTCCGACAAGCTGGTCGGCGTATTGCAACAAGCCGGTGGCGAACATCCGGGGTTTCGCCGCAATCATGCCAAAGGCATTTGTGTGATCGGGCGTTTTATCTCTAATGGCAACGCCAGCGCACTTTCACGGGCGTCGGTATTTGCGCCGGGAGAAACACCGGTAACCGGGCGTTTTGCTATTGCTGGCGGAAATCCCTCCGCGCCGGATTACGCCGTGCCGGTTCGTAGCCTGGCGCTTGCTTTTCAACTGACAAACGGTGAACAGTGGCGCACCGGAATGAATGCCATGCCTTTTTTCCCGGTTTCGACGGTAGAACAGTTTTATGAGCTACAAGTCGCTTCGCTGCCGGATCCGGCAACCGGTAAACCGAACCCGGAAAAATTCAAAGCATTTGTACAGAAAAACCCCGAGATTATGCCGTTTCTGGCGTGGGCAAAACAGAACGTCCCCTCCTCAAGCTGGGCAAGCGATCGCTTTAACAGCCTGAATGCCTTCCGCTTTATCGACAAATCCGGCGCGTCGCATCTGGTGCGCTGGAGCGTGGTGCCGCACACCGCTTATCAGCCGATCGGCGCCGCGCAGAAAAACGATAACGATTTCCTGCAAAAGGATATCCAGCAGCGGCTGGCGCAAGGGCCATTACAGTGGGATCTGCTGATCACCGTGGCCGGGAAAGGCGATGATGGCAGCCGCGCATCGCAAGTCTGGCCCGCCGATCGCCAGACCATCAATGCCGGGACACTGGAGCTAAGCCAGGCCATTGCCCAGCAACAAGGCCCGTGCAATGACATCAATTATGATCCGCTGATCCTGCCCGATGGCATCGCCGCCTCTGACGATCCGTTACTGAATGCGCGTTCGGCGGCCTACGCCAAATCGTACAACGCGCGTACCCGTGAACAAGCCGCACAGACAGGAGCTCACTGATGAAACAGGTTGCTTATTTCCACCCGGCGCTGCGCGTCCTGCACTGGCTGATGGCGGCGGCGATCATCGCCATGCTGTTTATTGGCGTGCTGATGGTCTCGACCATTTCGTCACTGCACAGTTTGCTGGTGTCGATTCATAAACCGCTGGGTATGATGATTCTTGTCCTGGTGGTCGTGCGTTTGTGGCTGCGGTTTTATACTGCCACGCCAGCGTTACCGGCTTCACTGCCCGCCTGGCAGCGCGCGATGGCGCACCTCTCTCACTGGGCGCTCTATGCGATGATGCTGGCGCAACCGCTGATCGGCTGGGCAATGCTGTCAGCGGCAGGCTACCCTGTATCATTAGGTTCAGGCTTCGTTTTACCGCCCATTCTGCCGGTAAATAATGACTGGTATGCGATCCTGCGCCCGCTACATTCTTTGGTCGCGTTGGCGCTATTTGTTACGGTGATGCTGCATCTGGCCGCCGCCTTATTACACGCGTTAATACTGCGTGACGGGGTATTTGAAAGTATGTCCGGAACCCGCAAGCGATAAAGGCTATTTATGCAACTGACCGATGAAGAAATTCGTCAGGTGATGCCACATTTGCAACGTTTTGCCCTGTGGCTGACCCGCAACCCGCACAGCGCGGAGGATCTGGTGCAAAGCTGCCTGACGAAAGCATTGACGCGCAGGCTGGATAACACCGGGACGGAAAGCCTGCGCGCATGGCTGTTTGCTATTCTCTACCGGCAATTTATTGACGGCGAGCGGCGACGCAAACGCTATATGAAGCTGCTCAGTTTTTTTACCGGCGAGGAAGCACTTAGCGACTCGTCGGAGTCGCTGGCGATTGCCGACGATACGCTGGCGCTGTTTGCCACGTTGCCCACCGAGTATCGCGTCATTTTGCTGCTGGTGAGCGTTGAGGGGCTGAGCTATAAAGAGGTGGCCGCCACGCTGGATATCCCGACCGGCACCGTAATGTCCCGCCTTTCGCGGGCGCGCAAAATGTTGCATGAGAAATTAGAAGGTAAGGTAACACCGTTACCGCTGAGGAGACTGAAATGACGCTGCCACCTGATGAACACGATCTGCATGCCTGGATGGATGGCGAAACCGATGACGCGACCTCAAAGCGGATTGAACACTATCTGGCGCAAAACCCGGTGGCCGCTGCACAAGTCGCGGGATGGCGGCGCGACGCGCAGCAGTTGCGCCAGGCGATGCAACAGCAACACGTACAACTGGAAAGCCCCGAACCGCACTATTTTCGTCGCCAGGTGCGGCAGCAACGCCAGTGGAAACTGGCGACGGCATTCGCGCTGGTGCTGGCACTGAGCGTCGGCGGTTTCACCGGCTGGCAGATGAAAGAGTCGCAAATGTTGATGACGCATCAGCCGATGGAAGATGCGGTACAAGCTTATAAGCTGTTTGACAATACCTCCGTCACACCAATGGATGTGGTTGCCACGCAGCAAACGGAGCTAACCCGCTGGGTGTCGCGCTATTTCATTAACGGCCATCAGCCGCCGAACCTGGAGCAGTACGGCTTTACGCTGGTTGGTGGACGATTGATTGCCACCGCGCAAGGGCCAGCCGCGCTGATTATGTATCAGGGGCCGAGCGGCACGCGGGTTGGCTGGTACATTCGTCCGCTCAGCCCGGTGAAATTACCGCACGGTGAACGTCAGGCAGACGATGTCATGGCGCAATACTGGAGCGATGAACACTATAACTACGCGCTGGTGACACCGATGAATTCCGCCGCCGTCAACGGACTGCGTAAAGCGGTTTCGCAGGCGACCAGCTAGCGAGGTGAAGTAGCAAGAGAGCGGCGCAACACGCGCCGCTATTTACGCGCTACAATTTTTGCCCAGATGTTCTGGTCGTCATAGTGGCCGTTGAGAAACTCCGCCTGTTTCAGACAGCCTTCCAGTGTAAAACCATTCCGTTTCGCCACCTGATTACTGGCGTGATTCGCCACCCGGCATTTGATAACAAAGCGCCGCACATCGCCCCGGCGAGCATAAAACGCCATCAGTGCCTGCAGCGCCTGCGACAAAATCCCCTGCCCCTGAACTGCTTTATCCAGCCAGTAACCGATATAGGCCGTCTTGTTGAGCGGTTCGATGGCGTTAAATGCCAGCACGCCAGTGACAACTTCATCAACGACGATCATAAACATCTTCGCGTAGCCACGCTGATGCAGCAGCATATTGCTCTGTAGTGTTTTACGGGTATCTTCCACCGTGCGCACATACTGCGGCCAGTCGAGGAACTGCTGCAAATCGTCGCGATTTTTCACGATCAACTGGTGTAATTGATGCACAAATCGCTCATCAGCGGCCTGCAGCGTAATACGGTCGTTAACGGGAATGGTGGTATCTGAGTGGTGTTCCGTTGCCATTACGCCTCCGGAAAACTTTCGCCCCCAAACGGGGGCGAAGGAAGATTAACGCATCACGCGGTCGTCAACGTAGTTACGCTTGTCCGCCGCGGGCGGGAAATATTGATACAACCAGGTTTCACTGATGGCATCGCCCTGACAGCGCAGGAACATGCGCATCTCCACCGGATCGGTGGAATCATTGGTCGGATACCAGTCGAAGAGAATGCGGTAACCGTCGAACGGTTCCACATACAGGATTTCTACCTGTTTCGCTTCGCCGCTGGAGAGCGTGATCACCGGCTCAATGCCTTTCGGCGCGGCCGCTTTCAGATCGCCGCCGACGAAATCAATAGCAAAGCGACGCGCCCATTTCTCCGGATAATGTTCGCCCGGTGCCCAGCCTTCCGGGAAGCCGCCCATCCCGGTACGGGTCGCGTAGACACGTGCCAGCGGTGAACGGACCGGCGGCATTGCACTCCAGTACAGACGATACTGGAAAGCAAACTCATCACCCGCTTTCACCGGTTTTTCCGGCTGCCAGAAGCACACAATGTTATCCAGCGTTTCGCCGGTAGTCGGGATCTCCATCAGGCTCACCGCCCCTTTGCCCCAGCGATTGCGCGGCTCGACCCACAAACTTGGGCGTTTGTTATACCAGCCCATCACATCCTGATAGTGGGAGAAATCGCGATCCAACTGCAACAGGCCAAAGCCTTTCGGGTTTTCATCCTGGAAAGCGTTGAATTGCAGTTTTTGTGGGTTATTCAGCGGGCGGCAGATCCACTCACCGTTGCCGCGCCACATTGCCAGACGGTCAGAGTCATGAATTTGCGGATGAATAGTGTCGCATACGCGACGCTCATTGTTGCCGCAGCTGAACATACTGGTCATCGGCGCGATGCCGAGCTGTTTGATGTCTTTGCGCGCATACAGACGGTTATCCACATCCATGATCACCTGGCTCTCTTCGCAGTGGATCACAAATTTGTAAGCCCCGGTGATGCTCGCGCTGTCCAGCAGCGCATAGACGGTAAACGTGGTATCAGATGGTTTCGCGGTTTCGAACCAGAAGGCGGTAAAGTCCGGGAACTCTTCCGGCTGATCGGTAAAGGTGTCAATGGCCACGCCGCGCGCGGAAAGGCCGTACTGGAAGGTGCTGTCCACCGCGCGGAAATAGCTCGCACCGAGGAACGAGACGATATCGCGGCGCGCCAGTTCCGGCGCTTTAAAGGCACGGAAACCGGCAAATCCGAGGTCGCTCTGGCCTTCCAGTTGTTTGGTATCCACGCCCGCATCGTGATAGTTGAACAGCTCCGGGCGGAAGTGAATTTCACGCGCCTGATGCGTTTCCTTACCCAGCGAGAACATGCGCACGCGGCGGCGGAAACCCATGCCGACGTGGAAGAACTGCACATCCAGTTGACGCCCTTCGACGTTATTCCACAGCGAATGCTGCGCATCATACTGGATGCTGTTGTAAGCCTGCGGCGTCAGGTTTGCCAGCGTATTCGGCAATGCTTTCGGCGCACCGCCCCACGGCTGTTCCGACAGATCGTGCGCCATTGATTGCAGCACAGAGAAGTCAAAACGGCGGCTCTGCCCATCGGCAATATCCGTCTCCGCCGCAAACGCCGCGCGGGAGAAAAGAGATGCAACACCGGTGGTGCCGTAAGTGGCTGCAAGGGCCATGGATGCCTGAATAAATCGTCTGCGGTTCATGCCTGGTAACACGTCCTTCTGGTCGTAGAATGGCATTTCGCAATTGTGCGAAATAGCGACAAAAGCATTTCTTTATTGAACGCACACTCTAGACAAAATTCATTGAGAATCCAATTGTTGGCAGTTGAGAATTTACTCAAAACCGAAAATATTTCCTGTCGATGAGATCAGGCTGAAAATAATATGAAGTGAGGTATGACGCTGGAATTACGCAGAAAGAAAAAAGCCCCTGCCGGACATCAGGCGGCAGGAGCCAGAGTAGTGAATCGTTATTGTGCGCTTACGCTAACATCAATACCGGGGAAGTACTTTTCCGCCAGACTTTTGATGGTGCCGTCAGCGCGGACTTTATCAATGGCGGCATCAAGCTGTTTTTTTGTCGCATCGTCACCTTTGCGCAGCCCAAAACCGATGCCGCTGCCGAGGATCGTATCGTCCGATACCGGTTTGCCAATAAAGCCAAACCCTTTCCCTTGCGGCTTGCTGAGGAAACCTGCCTGCCCCGCCGCCGACATCACCAGTGAGGCGTCGATACGGCCGTTCAGCAAATCTCCCCACGCCATGTTCTGATCTTTATACGACACCACCGTGACACCGTGCTTTTCCCAGTGCTCTTTGGCGTAGGTTTCCTGGATAGAACCCTGCAACACGCCGATGGTTTTCCCTTTCAGCCCTTCCGCAGTGGCTTCCATCCCGTCGCCGCTTTTACCGACCAGTTGTGAAGGAATACGGTAGATTGGCTGTGTGAAATCGATGCTTTTACGCCGTTGTTCGGTGATGTTCATCGCCGAGTTAATGGCATCAAATTTTTTCGCCGTCAGCCCTGGGATCAGCGCATCAAACGAGGTTTCCACCCAGCTGCATTTCAGTTGTGCGGCTTTACAGATGGCGTTGCCCAACTCGATATCAAACCCTTCCAGCTCGCCTGCGGCATTGCGGCTTTCGAACGGCGGATATTCCGCCTCAACGCCATAGCGCAGTTCCGTTGCCGCGAATGAAGAGAGTGAGCAGAGCAAACCCATACCCAGACAGAGTGCTTTTAGTTTCATTATTAACGCTCCTTAGCGTGGCTTAACACGACACAGGGCCTGCGCGCCTGCTCTTAATGTGGCCTCATCTTTGGCAAAAGAGAGGCGAATGAGTTTGTTATCTGTCCCGTCTGTATAAAACGCCGACAGCGGTATGGTCGCAACACCGTACTCAGTAATCAGGCGTTTGACCATCTCGCTGTCGCTCTCATCGCTGAACGCACTGTAATCCGCTAACAGGAAGAAAGAACCCGCGCTGGGTAACAGGCGGAACGGCGAATCAACCAGCAGCGTTTGCAGCAGATCGCGCTTGCGCTGATAAAACGACGACAGCATCAGCCAGCCTTGCGGATCGCGCATCTGCTCGGCAAACGCGTACTGCATCGGGGTATCGGCAGAGAACATCAAAAATTGATGTACCTTGCAGATTTCATCCATCAATTCGGCGGGAGCAACGCAATAGCCGACGCGCCAGCCGGTAACATGATAGGTCTTCCCGAAGGAAGAGACGATCACGCTGCGCTCCGCCAGCTGTGGGTGCGTCGCCATGCCGTGATGCGGTTCACCGTCAAATACGACGTGCTCGTACACCTCATCCGAGAGGATCACAATATCCGTATTGCGGGTTAAGGCGGCCAGTTGATCGAGGTCAGCGCGGGAGAAGACCTGCCCGCTGGGGTTGTGCGGCGTGTTAACGATGATCATCCGCGTACGCGGCGTAATCGCTGCCCGCACTTCATCCCAGTTAACGGCGAAATCCGGCACCGTCAGCTTAATGGCAATCGGTGTGGCACCCTGCAAACGAACAATCGGCGCATAGCTGTCAAACGACGGTTCAAAGTAGATCACTTCATCGCCAGGATGCACCAGCCCGCTAATCGCGGAGTACAAACCCTGGCTGGCGCTGGCGGTGATCAGCACTTCGCTATCGACGTCGTAATGCGTGCGGTAGAGATCGGTAATTTTCTGCGCAATACGCTCTTTCAGCGAACGCAGCCCGGTCATCGGTGCGTACTGGTTGTGATTCTCCTGCATGGCGCGGGTAACACCGGCAACCAGTTGCGGATCGCAGGGGAAATTGGGCGCGCCCTGAGAGAGGTTAATCGCGTTGTGCTCGGCGGAAAGCTGGCCAATCACGGTAAAAATGGTGGTGCCGACATCAGGTAATTTGGAACGGGTTCTCACCGGCGTGCGCAAAGTCATTGTTCATCCTTTCGCTAAAAAGTGCATAAGCATTCAAACCAAAAGCACGCTGTCGCGACAATCGAATTGTTGTCATAATAGCCATGATAAAAACGCATAGCTGGAGTTGCCATGTCACACCGAACCCTGCCGCTGAATGCCATTGACGCCTTTCTGGTCACCGCCCGTCATCTCAATTTGACGCACGCTGCGCGCGAGTTATGCCTGACGCAGGGTGCGGTCAGCCGCAAGATCGCCGCGCTGGAAAGCTGGTTTGGTTTTCCGTTGTTTGAGCGCCACGCGCGCGGGCTGCGCTTATCCCCGCAGGGCAGCGCCCTGCTGCCGGAACTGCGCAGCGCGTTTGAACACTTGTTGATTGTTGCCGACCAGGCGCGCGCGCAGCAGACGGTGGTGCGACTGAAAGCGCCAACCTGCGCCATTCGCTGGCTGGTGCCGAAGCTGTTGCACATTGAGCAGCGCTACCCGGAGTTGCAGATTTCGCTCACCACCACCACCGATCACACCATCAATTTCAAAACAGAACCTTATGACGCAGCAATTGTGTTCGGCACGCATTTAAGCGCCGGGGATTTGCTGTTTGAAGAGGCGCTGACGCCGGTACTAAACAGCGCGCTGGCCGCAAAAACGCCGCTGGAGAAAGCAACGCTACTGCATCCGACGCGGGATAAAACCGACTGGTCGCTGTGGCTGGCCAGGCAGCAGGATTTCCAGCCGGCTATGAGGAAAAATCAACACTTCGACACCATGGATCTGGCGATTACCGCCGCTATTCAGGGGCTGGGGATGGCCATTGCCGACGAGACAGTCGTGGCTGAAGATATCCGCGCCGGGCGGCTTCAGCGTCCGTTTGCGCTGAGTATCAAGACCGGCGCCAGCTACCGGCTGGTCCTGCGCCAGTCGGCCAATAAAGCCGATGGGCTGGCGGCGTTTCGTGAGGGCTTGCTGGCGGCTAATCCAGCTTAACGTGGTGGCGCATCACCCGGCGAAAGAAGCTCAGACGCGTGCGCATAAAGCGATTAACCAGGCGAAATCCTGCATGTTTATTCAGTCCGATGCGCAGCAGTCTGTCGCGCCCGCGCACGCAGGCCAGCCAGTTCACCGGGCCGGCAAGCGATTCACAATGACGGCTGGCATGGCGGGCAAACTGCACCCAGTAATCGGCAAGATGCGCGGCAAACGCCAGATCGCGCAGGTTAACGTAGCTGCACGACGGCTCCGAAAGCATAAGATTGTCGAATACGTAGGGCACTTCGTTACCGTGCCACGCGCCGTTGATGTAAGTGTCATGCGCTGCTTCCGCAACATAGTCAAACCAGTAGCGCCAGCAGGGTTGCCGAACCCGCTGCTGCGCCTGCATCACCACCAGCCCGAGCGTGGTAAATGCCATATCGCGACACACCTGGCGGCCCAGCTCGGCATCGCCCTTCACTCCCGGATAAAGCAATTTAATCAGCCCTAACCCAAGGCGCTGCTCGCGACGCATTTTCTCGATCTGCCCGGCGAGATCGACGCCAAACTCCGCCATCACGCTGGCTTCATCGCTGTTCGAGCCAATAATCACCGGCATCGGGTGCTGCCTTGCGGCAAAAAACACATCGAGCATCGGTTCCGGAAGTACCTCGTCGCCGACAATCGGCGCAGGGGCAATTTTCAGCGGTGCAACCAGCGGCCAGAACGCATCGGCCGGGATCGCCCGCAATTGCTCTGCGCTGGCGTTTGTCAGGCCAAAGTGCGCAGCAATCGCTTCGCCTTTTGCCAGTGCCGCTTCCCGCGGCGTATCCGGCAAGGTATAGCTGCTCTGAATAATGCCTTTATGAAACAGCCCTTTTGCCAGTGGAGAAGCCATCAGCGCCATCACGCTGCGCGCCCCGGCAGATTCGCCAAACAGCGTAACGTTTTCCGCATCGCCACCAAACGCGGCAATGTTCTCCTGCACCCAGTGCAAGGCGGCGATTTGATCGAGCAAGCCGAAGTTATATACGCGTTCGCCCTCTTCGGCTTCCAGCGCCGGATGGGCGAAAAAGCCGAGATGGCCGAGCCGGTAATTGAGCGTCACCAGCACCACGCCGCGCGCGGCCAGCGCTTTGCCGTCGTAGGGCGGTAGCCCGCCGGAGCCAATGGTAAACCCGCCGCCGTGCAGCCAGACCATCACCGGCAGCGGTTTTTCGCGTTCGGCGGGCGACCAGACGTTAAGGTAGAGGCAATCTTCAGAAAACTGTCCCGGATCGCCACCGCCAATCTGCTGACAAGACTCGCTGTTTTGCCAACTGGCGGCAGAAAAACGGTCGGCGATGCGCACCCCTTGCCAGGGTTCCACCGGCTGCGGCGCGCGCCAGCGCAGCGGGCCAACGGGCGGCGCGGCAAACGGAATACCGCGCCAGACATCAAAGGCCGCTTCGCGACAGCCCAGCACGCTGCCGTGGCGGGTGTGCGCCAGCGGCGCGGAAGGATTCTCCATAACAACATCATCCGGAAATAACTGATTTCTGGCAGATTACCTGTTTTACAGCAGACCGCAACGTCGTTTGCTGCGCTCGGATGCCTCCTGATAAAGAGTAAATTCGTCGAGCACCGGGCAACCGAGCGCCGCTTCAAACTGCGCTTTGCTGGCGTTGCCGTGGCTGCGCGCCTGGGTTTCATTGCCAAGGTTGGACTGGAAGATCCCCGCCGCGCTGACCGGCAGAAAATCTTCGTAGGTGATGGGCTGCGCCACTACCCAGCCGCGTTCGATCAGCGGTTGCGGATCGTCGCCGGGGCGGATCGCCTGGCGATGCGCTTCGCCGGTCGGCGTCAGCCGGTAGCGGAACCACGCCAGCTCCTGCTTACGCAACAGCATTTCGCTGTCCGGGAAGGCTTTGAACACGTCCTGTAAATGCAACTGGTGCGTGAGATTGTCTTTGCCAGTGCCCGCCTCTGCCAATAACTGATCGTACAGCGCCCGCCCTTTTGGCGTCAGCGCCACGCCGCGCTGCTCGATTTCACCGAAGCGCGCGGTATGCGTTCCCTGATGTTCACCGTTGAACAGCACCGGTTCATCCAGCGCTTTGAAACTGGTCTGACGCAGTAAAATCGGCACATCGCGGCGCGGCGGCCCTTCGATAAGGATCTTCGGCTCGATTCCATATTTCGGCATCAGCGCCTGCACACGATCGATATCCAGCGTGCGCGGCGTTAAGTGATTGATATGGCAGCCTGGGAAACAGACCACATCGGCAATCAGCCGGTGTTCGTTGTGCAGCGCCTGGTACGTTTGCTCATCAACCGTGGCATGACGATGCCAGCGGAATGTCTCCAGCGCCTCCTGCACAAAAGCGTCGGCCTGCGGCGCGGTAAAACCGCCGTTCAGCTCATGCAGTTCAATCAACTGGCGACAAGCCGGCGTAAAGATATCGCGCTTCGCCAGGATCGCCGCCGCTTTGTTGCGCAACGACTCGTTCTCTATCAACTCCAGCCGCAGCAGCGAAGTAAAAATGCGAAACGGATTGCGCGCCAGCGCGGCGTCATCCACCGGACGAAACGCGGTAGAGTGTACCGGTACGCCCGCCTGCGACAGGTCGTAATAGCTCACCGGGTACATCCCCATAACGGCAAACATCCGCCGCAGCCAGGATAACTCTTCCGCAGTGCCCACCCGGATCGCGCCGTGGCGCTCAACATTAAGCCGTGCCAGCTCATCCGCATTGGCCAGTTGTTCATGCAACCGGGGATTGTGTTCCAGAACGGCGAGGTTCACATCAGCAACCAGCTCCAGCAGCGTGCCGTATTGCGGAACTTCCTGCTGGTACATTGCCGACATGGCCTGTGAAAATTGTTCGCGTATCTCATCGGCCGTGATGTTGTAACCCATTTCATTTTCCTTCCTGTGTGCTCTCTTCTGGAGTGTAGGAAGCACATTCACGCGCGTGATGGGAAATTTACAAAGTGTGATCATGGCAGGAAACGGATGCCGCTGAAGCGCAAAAAAACATAACGAAAGATTATGGAAACCGCCGGAGAAACCCATACAAAGTTGCAGGTTTCGTCACACTGCGCGGAAAATCTGTTTGTGACTCAAATAGATTAGATGTTAAGAATACTTTGCAATCAAGTTATCAAAAATAAACAACTTTACTTGTCACCGAAGCCGCTTAGTTTTTAACATCATCTTATGGAAAAAAATGGTCTCTTTTCACAGCGCATTCGCCTGCGCCATTTACATACCTTCGTGGCCGTTGCTCAACAAGGAACTCTGGGGAGAGCGGCTGAAACCCTCAATTTAAGTCAGCCTGCGCTGTCGAAAACCCTGAATGAACTGGAACAACTGACCGGCAAGCGTCTGTTCGAACGTGGTCGTCTCGGCGCGCAGTTGACGCATGTCGGCGAGCAGTTTCTGACGCACGCGGTACGGGTGCTGGATGCCGTCAATATTGCCGGGCAGTCGCTGGATCATAAGGCGGAACAGAAAAGCGATCTGATCCGCATTGGCGCCCTGCCGACTGCCGCGCTGGGTATTTTGCCGGCGGTGATTGGCCAGCTCCATAAACAACAACCGGATCTTAAGATCCAGGTCGCTACTGCCCATAATCCGATGCTGCTGGCCGGGCTGAAGTCCGGTGAACTCGATCTGGGCATTGGCCGGATGTCAGACCCGGAGCTGATGAGCGGCCTTAATTACGAACTGCTATTTCTGGAATCACTGAAACTGGTGGTGCGTCCAAAGCATCCCCTGCTGCAAAGTACCGTGACCTTAAGCCGCGTGCTGGAGTGGCCGGTGGTGGTGCTGCCGGAAGGTACTCCTCCGCGTGATAGCGCAGAAGAACTGCTGGCCAGCCAGAATTGCAAACTGCCCGCTGGCTGTATCGAGACGCTCTCTGCCTCGCTGTCGCGCCAGTTAACCGTCGGTTTTGACTATGTCTGGTTTGTGCCGTCGGGCGCGGTAAAAGATGATTTACGTCTCGGCTCGCTGGTCGCCCTGCCGATTCCGCCGCTGGGAATCGGCGATCCGGTCGGCATTATCACGCGTGTCGATACGCCGCTGCCGCCTGCTGCGCATACGCTTATCAGCGCAATCCGCAAAATCATGCCGGGTTAACCTCCCGGCACTTCATTCGGTTCTTCTTGTTGCGCAAATGGTAAACATCTCGTTAATTGTGTGATAAAAAGTGGTTGTTGATTAAGGGTTGTTGTTACACGAGCCAGGATAACGCTGTAACAACCCGCATCCGGAAGAACCAATGAAATTTAAAACAGCGATTAAACCCTACCACGCCGCTGCCGGTGGTCTGGGCTCTCTGGAAGCCACCACGCGCTTCGTCATTGACAGCAAAAATGCCCTCAAAAATATGCGCAACCTGTTGCGCATGAACAAAGCTCGGGGCTTCGACTGCCCTGGTTGCGCCTGGGGCGATGATAATAAAAGTACCTTCAGTTTCTGCGAAAACGGCGCGAAAGCGGTCACCTGGGAAGCTACCCGCCGCCAGATCGACGCCACGTTTTTTGCGCAACACAGCGTCAGCGCCCTGAACCGCCAGAGTGACTACTTTCTTGAATATCAGGGGCGCCTGACCGAACCGCTGCGCTATAACCCGCAAACCGACCACTACGAACCGATTAGCTGGGACGATGCGCTGGCGATGATCGGCGAACATATCCGGGCGCTGGATAATCCCAACCAGCTTGAGTTGTACACCTCCGGGCGCGCCAGTAATGAAGCCTCTTACCTGTATCAGTTGTTTGGTCGCATGGTCGGTACCAACAACTTCCCGGATTGCTCCAATATGTGCCATGAAGCCAGCGGCGCCGGGCTAAAACGTAGCATTGGCGTCGGTAAAGGCACCATTCATCTGGTTGATTTTGATAAAGCGGACGCCATTTTTGTCTTCGGACAAAACCCCGGCACCAACCATCCACGCATGCTGCACAGCCTGCGTCACGCCGCCGATCGCGGCGCGCGAATTGTCACCTTTAACACCCTGCGCGAACGTGGCCTTGAGCGTTTTGCCGATCCGCAAAAACCGCTGGAAGTGATCACGCCAATGGCGGGAACCATCAGCTCTTCCTACTATCAGCCGAATCTCGGCGGTGATATGGCAGCGGTACGCGGGATCGCCAAAGCGTTGCTGGAAACCCAGCGTCAGCGCCTTGCTAACGGCGAAAGCAGCATCTTCGCGGATGATTTTATTACTGAGCACACTCAGGGCATTGAGGCGTGGTTTGCGCAAATTGATGCCACCGACTGGCAAATCATTGAGCAGCAATCTGGCCTCAGCCAGCAGCAGTTGCGTGATGCGGCGGCAATATGGCAGACCGCAGAACGGGTGATCTGCACCTGGGCGATGGGCATTACCCAGCACAAACATTCGCTGGATACGGTGCGGGAAATTACTAACCTGCAACTGCTCGGCGGCCATCTGGGTAAACCGGGAGCCGGGCTGTGTCCGGTGCGTGGTCACAGCAATGTGCAGGGCAACCGCACGATGGGGATCGATGAAAAACCGCCGCAGGCACTGCTCGACAGCCTTGCCCGCCACTTCCATTTCGAACCGCCGCGTGAGCACGGTCACCATACAGTTGAAGCTATTCAGGCGATGCTGCGCGATGAAGTGAAAGTGTTGCTTGCGCTGGGTGGTAATCTTGCCGCCGCCGCGCCGGACACGCCGCTGACCTGCGAAGCGCTGCGCCGCTGCGGGCTAACGGTCTATATCAGCACCAAACTCAACCGCAGCCATTTAATGCCGGGTAAACAGTCGCTTATTCTGCCAACGCTGGGCCGCACCGAAGAGGATGTTCAGGCCTCAGGCCGCCAGTTTGTCACTGTCGAAGACTCCTTCAGCATGGTGCATGCTTCCGAAGGGATCGGCAAACCGCTGGCGGCAACGCAGCGCTCGGAAACAGCGATTGTCGCCGGGATTGCCCATGCGACCTTAGGCACAGCGCAACTCGACTGGCTGGCGCTGGCCGCCGATTACAACCTGATTCGCGACCATATTGCCGCCACGATCCCTGGCTTTCAGAATTTCAATGCCCGTTGCGACGAACCCGATGGTTTCTGGCTGGGCAATGCGGCGGCGGAGCTGCGTTTCAATACGCCATCCGCGAAAGCGGAATTCAGCGCTGCGGCGCTGCCTGACGCGGTCTGCCCGGAAATCACCGCGCCGTTTGTGTTGCAGACGTTACGCTCGCACGATCAGTACAACACCACGATTTATGGCCTCGACGATCGTTATCGCGGGGTTTATGGCCAGCGCGATGTGCTGTTTATGCACCCGGCCGATATTGCTGCGCTCGGCCTGAGCGATGGTGATCGCGTGGATATTGAAACCCAGGCCACTGATGGCGTGGTTCGCCGCGTGGAGGATTTCCGCCTCGTCGCCTACGATATCCCGCGCGGTAACCTTGCAGCTTACTACCCGGAGACGAACCCGCTGGTTCCTTTGACCCGCTTTGGCGACGGCACCGGGACACCCACCTCAAAATCGATCCCCGTGAGCGTCACTCCGGCGCAAACGCGCGCAACCCTGCGTATAGCCTGACCTTCCAGCCCGCATTTTGCGGGCTTTTTGCTCATTACCCGCGCCAGGTTTTAACAACTTCGAATAATAATTTAACAGAATCATCATACTTTTGATTCACCATATGGTTCATTTATGTTTACAATGGTGCTTCGTTTTGTGACAAAGAAAGTAATTTAACCTTCATTCATAACAATACCCCTATAAAAATTATCCATTTGGTTCGGACGGTTACCGTTTGCCGTTCCGCACACGAATGGGTTTCAGGAGAAAAACATGGCACCTGGTAATACGCCACGCGGGATGGTAAGCGTCCTGAAGTGGTTACTGGCCGTACTGATGATGGTTATCGGTCTGGCGATTGGCATTCTCGGTTATAAACTTGTCGCCGTCGGCGGCAGTCCCTACTTCCTCATCATGGGCATCGTGATGGTGGTGGCGGCAGGTTTGATTATCAAAAACCGCCCCAGCGGTATTCTGCTCTACGCACTGGCATTTATCGTTTCTCTTTTCTGGGCAGTCAGCGACGCTGGCTGGTCATTCTGGCCGCTGTTCTCGCGCCTGTTTACTTTCGGCGTGCTGGCCTTGCTGGCTGCACTGCTGTGGCCGCTGCTGCGTGCGCAACAACGTGCGACGCCGCTGCGTAAATCCTCATTCAGCCTGGCAGGCGTATTGGCGGTGCTGCTGCTGGTTAGCGCAGGCGGCATGTTCAAAACCTGGAATGTGATCGCGCCAACGGAAGCAGTTCCGGTGAAACCTGTTGCCGCCGGGACGGCGCAGCAGGACTGGAAACACTGGGGCAACACCACCCACGGCGATCGCTTCGCCGCGCTGGATCAGATTAACAAGCAAAACGTTAACCAGTTGAAAGTCGCCTGGGTCGCACACACGGGAGATATCCCGCAGAGCAACGGTTCTGGCGCGGAAGATCAGAATACGCCGCTACAAATTGGCGACACGCTATATGTCTGTACGCCGTACAGTAAAGTGCTGGCGCTGGATGTGGATTCAGGCAAAGAGAAATGGCGCTACGATTCGAAAGCTACTGCGCCAAACTGGCAACGCTGCCGCGGCCTGGGCTATTACGAAGACAGCCAGGCGCAGGCTGCGGCACAGAGCACCTCGCCTGCTGCCTGCCCGCGTCGTCTGTTCCTGCCCACCACCGATGCACGCCTGATTGCGATTAATGCCGATAACGGCAAAGTCTGTGATGACTTCGGCGACCACGGTGTGGTCGATCTGGGCGTTGGCATGGGCGAAATCAAACCGGGTTACTACCAGCAAACCTCGACGCCACTGGTCGCCGGGAATGTGGTGGTGGTCGGCGGTCGCGTGGCGGATAACTTCTCCACAGGCGAACCGCCGGGCGTTGTTCGTGCGTACGACGTTCACAGCGGTAAACTGGCGTGGGCGTGGGATCCGGGCAACCCGGCGATCACCGGCCTGCCGCCGGAAGGCCAGACTTATACACGCGGTACGCCGAACGTCTGGTCTGCGATGTCGTATGACGCCAAACTGAACCTGATCTATCTGCCAACCGGCAACGCCACCCCGGATTTCTGGGCCGGTGAACGTACCGCGCTGGACGATAAATACAGCTCTTCAGTGGTTGCTGTAGATGCCACCACAGGAAAAGTGCGCTGGCACTATCAGACCACACACCACGATTTGTGGGACTTCGACCTGCCTTCACAACCCGCGCTGTTCGACCTGCCGGATGGCAAAGGCCACACCACGCCGGTACTGGTGCAGACCAGTAAACAGGGCATGATCTTTATGCTCAACCGTGAAACCGGCGAGCCGGTGGCGAAAGTGGAAGAGCGTCCGGTTCCGGCGGGCAACGTGCAGGGCGAGCGTTATTCACCGACGCAGCCTTACTCGGTGGGCATGCCGATGATTGGCAACCAGACGCTGAAAGAGTCTGATATGTGGGGTGCGACGCCGATCGACCTGCTGTTGTGCCGTATCGCCTTTAAATCGATGCGCCACCAGGGTGTCTTTACTCCGCCGGGTCTCGATCGTTCCCTGCAATTCCCTGGCTCACTGGGCGGAATGAACTGGGGCAGCGTGTCGCTCGACCCGAACCATAACCTGATGTTTGTTAACGATATGCGTCTGGGGCTGGCGAACTATATGGTGCCGCGTGCAAACGTCGCGAAAAACGCCAGCGGTATTGAGATGGGGATTGTGCCGATGGACGGTACGCCGTTTGGCGCGATGCGCGAGCGCTTCCTCTCGCCGCTGGGTATTCCGTGCCAGCAGCCGCCTTTCGGCACGATGTCTGCAGTCGATCTCTCCACCGGGAAACTGGTGTGGCAGGTTCCGGTCGGTACCGTAGAGGATACCGGCCCACTGGGTATCCGCATGCATATGCCAATTCCAATCGGTATGCCGACGCTGGGCGCGTCACTTTCCACCCAGTCCGGCCTGCTGTTCTTTGCCGGTACTCAGGATTTCTACCTGCGCGCGTTTGATACCGCCACCGGGAAAGAGATCTGGAAAGACCGCCTGCCGGTGGGTAGCCAGTCCGGCCCGATGACCTATGTGTCGCCGAAAACCGGTAAGCAATACATCATTATCAATGCGGGCGGTGCACGTCAGTCACCGGATCGCGGTGACTACGTGATTGCTTATGCGCTTCCCGATAAGCAATAAGTTGTGATGGTGATAAAAAAGCCTGCTGATGCGGGCTTTTTTTTCGTCCGCGGCCCCCGAAAGCAGGGCGAGTTTCAGCCAACCTGCAACCAATCTTAAACAAACATTTCACTCGCCAGACACAGATTGCCGCCGCTGATAAACTACATAGTATCCCCCCTGGAGAGCGGAAGGTTATTGTCATGCAATATGAAGAACAGCAGCTTATCAACGGCCTTTTCGAACGTCTGAAACAGACCGGACAACAAAACAGTCAACGGGATGCAGATGCCGAGCGTCAGATCGCGGAATTCGTCAGACAGCAGCCTGCAGCCCCCTACTATATGGCGCAATCGATTTTGATTCAGGAAGCGGCGCTGAAACGCCTGCAAGCGCGGGTTCAGGAGCTTGAAAGCGAATTAGCCGCGCAAAAAAGCAAACCCTCGACGGGTGGCAGTTTCCTCGGCGGCCTGTTTGGCGGCGGGAAAAGCAACCCGCAGCCGGCCAATAGCTGGAATGCCCAGCCGCAACAACCACCGGCACAGGATTATTCACGGGCGGCAGCGCCGGCTTCGGCCCCGGCTCCCCGCAGCGGCGGTTTTATGGCTGGCGCGCTGCAAACTGCCGCTGGCGTGGCCGGTGGCGTCGTGCTGGCCGAGATGCTGACCAGTATGTTCCATCAATCGCGGCCGGAAGAGATCGTGAATATCATCGAAGAACCGGCAACGCCCGCCGGTGGTGATCCGTTTACCGCCAATCAATACGGCGACTTTAATAACGTCTCTGACACCCGCTTCCTCAACCAGGACGATCAGTTCGGCAATAATAACGACGCCTGGCAGAACGATGATTTTGATGACAACGACTACAGCAATGATGACGACAGCTTTATATAACGACGTTAGCGCTGGATAGAAAAAGAGGCCTTACGGCCTCTTTTCTTTTGCGGATTATCAGAAGGTTTCCCAGTTATCGCCGTTTGCCAGCGCAGGGCGCTGCGGTTTAAACGGTTTTGCCGTTGGCGAAGATGTGCTGTTCTGGCGCTGCGGCGCAGCACCGGTCAGGCGGAAAGCGCCTACCGCTTCGGTCAGACGCGCGGCCTGCTCTTCCAGCGAAGCGGCTGCGGCGGACGCTTCTTCTACCAGCGAGGCGTTTTGTTGCGTTACGTTGTCCATTTCCGTGATCGCCTGGCTCACCTGGGTGATACCTTTGCTCTGCTCATCGGATGCCGCTGCAATTTCCAGCATGATATCGGTTACGCGTTTCACCGCCGTCACGATCTCATCCATCGTTTCGCCAGCAGAAACCACTTCACCGGAACCTTGCTCAATCAGGCTGACGGATTCACTGATCAGCGCTTCGATCTCTTTTGCCGCCTGCGCACTGCGGCTCGCCAGCGTACGCACTTCGCTGGCCACCACGGCAAAGCCGCGGCCCTGCTCACCGGCACGTGCCGCTTCTACGGCGGCGTTGAGCGCCAGGATATTGGTCTGGAAGGCAATGCTGTTGATCACCGCAGTAATTTCAGAGATTTTGCGTGAACTGGTGGTGATGTTGCCCATCGTCTGCACCACGCCGGAGACAATTTGCCCGCCTTTGGTCGCTTTGCCGGAGGCGTCACGCGCCAGACCACTGGCATGGTGTGCGTTGTCGGCGTTCTGTTTCACCGTCGCGGTCAGTTGTTCCATGCTGGCAGCCGTTTCTTCAATTGCCGCCGCCTGTTGCTCGGTACGCGAAGAGAGATCGGTATTACCGGCGGAGATTTCACTGGTTCCACGATAGATCTCTTCCGCGCCCTGGCGAACCGTAGCGACGGTGGTAACCAGCGAATGCTGCATCGCCTGCAAATCACTGCTCAGACGGCCAATCTCACTGCGGCCAGTCGGTTCATCCTCAACGGTCAAATCACCGGAGGCAATGCGCGCGATACGCTGCGCCGCACGTTGCAGCGGGTTGATCACCACGCGGCGCAGTACGATGAAGGTAATGACTGTCAACACCAGTGCAAAGGCGAAGGCAGCGGCCATAAAAGTAAGCCCTAATTGCGTACGGCTGTGCGCCAGCTCTGTCAGATGTTCTGCGCGATCGGTGCGGATCTTAATCGCTTTCAGCAGCACGGTGTTATACGCGGCATCAAGCTGGCGCGCCTGTTCGCTTTCATGGTTGATGATGGCTTCAAACATGCCGTTTTTCGCGTATTTCAGCATCGGCTGCATGCCTGCGATGTAGGCATTAAACAGGCGAGTCAGATCGTCATCCAGCGCAACGTCCTCAGGCGTTTTAACTTCGCGCGCCATATAGACCTTGAAACCATCCTGCGATTGTTGAATACGTTTTTCCGCTTGCGCGACGTTATTTTTCATGTCGTCCATTTCGGCGATACGGCTTGCCGCGCCGGCATGGATCAGATTAAGACGAGCTGTACGTAAGTTGTTAGAACTGTTAGATAATCCCATGCGAACCTGGATTTCCTGCGTCACATCACGCTGATCGCGATCCGCTTGCATCATAAAATATCCTGCCAGGCCGGAGCTGAGCGCAAACAGCACCAGAATACCGCTGAGAATGGAGGAAAACAGGGGAACCAATCGAATATTGTGCATAAATCCAATGCTTTGCATTGCTGCTTTGTTATCCATGGCTATCGACTCTCATATTTGTCTAATGCATTCATCACGATGATATATATGCATCGGCAATAATTGGATTTTTCTTATGGAGAAAATCGTAACAGCGGTCACAGATTTGGACATTGGTAGCGCCAGCGGTTACACCGCTGGCGTGAAGCAGGATTAATTATCGCCGAAATGGATAACGGTACGGATAGATTTACCTTCGTGCATTAGATCGAACGCGTCGTTGATCTGCTCCAGCGGCATGCGATGGGTGATGAACGGATCGAGGCGAATTTTGCCCGCCATCGCATCTTCCACCATGCCCGGCAACTGGCTGCGGCCTTTCACGCCGCCAAACGCGGAACCGCGCCATACGCGACCGGTCACCAGCTGGAACGGACGGGTGCTGATCTCCTGGCCCGCGCCCGCGACACCGATGATCACGCTTTCGCCCCAGCCTTTATGGCAGCACTCAAGCGCAGAACGCATAACGTTGACGTTACCGATACATTCAAAGCTGAAATCAACGCCGCCGTCGGTCATCTCGACAATCACATCCTGAATCGGACGGTCGTGATCTTTCGGGTTGATAAAGTCGGTTGCACCCATCTCTTTCGCCAGCGCGAATTTATCCGGGTTGGTATCGATAGCCAGAATCCGCCCGGCCTTCGCCTGAACCGCGCCCTGAATCGCCGCCAGACCGATACCGCCGAGACCGAAGATCGCCACGGTATCGCCCTCTTTCACTTTCGCCGTGTTGTGCACCGCGCCGATACCGGTGGTAACACCGCAGCCGAGCAGACAAACTTTATCCAGCGGCGCCTGCTCGTTCACTTTTGCCAGCGAGATTTCCGCGCAGACGGTGTATTCGCTGAAGGTGCTGGTACCCATATAGTGGAAAATCGGCTCGCCGTTGTAAGAGAAACGGGTGGTACCATCCGGCATCAGACCTTTCCCCTGCGTGGCGCGTACGGCCTGGCAGAGGTTGGTTTTACCGGATTTACAGAACTTACATTCACCACATTCTGCGGTGTACAGCGGAATAACGTGGTCGCCCGGTTTCAGGCTGGTCACGCCTTCGCCGACTTCAACCACAATTCCGCCGCCTTCATGGCCGAGCACCGCCGGGAATACCCCTTCCGGATCGTCACCGGAGAGCGTAAACGCGTCGGTATGACACACCCCGGTATGCGTGATACGGACCAGCACTTCGCCCTTTTTCGGCGGCGCAACGTCGATTTCGACGATTTTAAGAGGTTGACCCGGCCCGAAGGCAACGGCTGCACGTGATTTCATATGTCTCTTCCTTTTTGTGAATACCTTGATGCTTATTTTAGATAAGAGCGCAAAAGATGACCGACTTCTGCCATGCGAACCGCACGCTGCTCCGCAGTGGTGTCGCCGTTGACCAGCTCATCTTTCAGGTGAATTTCAACCATTTCGCCCATCAGGCCGTTGGCCGCGCCGCGCACAGCGGCAATTTGCTGCAAAATGGCGATGCAGGGCTCGCCGCTTTCCAGCGCACGTTCCAGCGCATCGACCTGACCACGGATGCGGCGCACTCGCGTCAAAACGCGTTTCTTGTCTTCTGGTGAATGGGGCATGTGACCTCCTGCATACTATAGGGGGGTATGGTACATAAGAACATCATCCGCAGTAAACGGTAAGTTTTGTACGGGTACAGGAAGGCCGCCGGGAAAGTATAAAAATGGGTGTGGGGATCGATTAGCAACCCGGTATATAACTTAATAAATATACTAAAACGACCTTTCAAATATATTATATAAAGCCCAATACTGTTCGTAATTTGTTATCTTTTCGTGAGTTTTAATTAACCACGCAACAATATCAGAATGTAATTAATTCTCGCTGCTTGAATAACTCGCAAGACAACAATCAAAACCCTCTCAACTTTGTTTTGTATCAAGATCCATTGTAAAGCTTATTAAATATATCCCAGCTTTAGCTATTTAAATTAAATATATTAATTGGGTTAGGTTCTCACTTACTTATTTGTTAAGATTTTTCTTATTCAGGAGATTAAATTAGCCGCAAGGAGCAGCTATGCGCTGGAATATTACGGAAATGCTGGTATCACCAACGACCAAAACCGCTTTCGCTCTGGCCCGCAACACACCAGAGCTGGCGGTCATTGTCTGGTATAAAGGTAATTATTTTTTACGCCCTGATAACATATTACATACGTACAAGGAACACCTCACCGTTAATGGAAAAACATGTGACTTTAACATTATTCATACCCTGCCCTTTTTTCCCGCCGTCTGGCAAACACTAAAAAAAGGCTGTCACTGTCCGGGCAATGAGGATATTTCGTTAAGAACGTGTGAACATCAAAAAACCTGTGAATTCGATCTTTGCCCCTACGGTATAAAAATGATCAAGTGATTATTTATTAATTTAATTATTACCCTGCAATCGAATAATGTTGATGGGGCGCGAACTGCTACGCCCATCATATTCAACCACGCATGTATAAAAACCCCGGTGGAAGATCTCACCGGGGCGACATTCAACGTTTCAGCGGCAACCCGGCCGTTTCCCGGGCGCGCAGCACCGTAAGGAAGGTAATCAGCGCAGCGGCCATTACGTAAAAAGCTGGTGAGAATTTATCGCCGGTGCTGGTGATCAGCCACGCCGAAAACCACGGGGTGATCCCGCCGAAAAACGCGACCGCAAAGTTATAAGCAATAGACAAGCCGCCGTAGCGCACGCTGGTCGGGAACAGTTCCGCCATCGCCGCCGTACAGGCACCGTCGAAGGCGGCAATAAATGCGCCGAGCATCACCATCGCCAGCACCGCTGACAGCACATCTCCGTTCGCCATCACCATCATTGCCGGATAACTGAGCAGGATAAACCCGGCGCATCCCGTCAGCATCAACGGCTTGCGACCATATTTATCCGACAGATAGCCCATAAACGGCACCAGCACCGCGACGGAAAAGAGCCCGATAGTCGTGATGGCATAGGCATTGAGTTTGGAAAAATGCAGCTCGGTCGCTAGATAACTCGGCATGAACGTTTGCAGCGTCCAGTGCCCGACAGCCTTGATCACCACAAAACCCACGCAGAACAGCAACGCGCCCCAAGCGGTGGTCACCGCTTTGCGCAGCGGCGCACTGGATGTCTGACCGCTCTTCATGGCGGCAATAAATTCCGGCGAATCTTCCAGATGTTTTCGCAGATACAGCCCCACCCAGCCCAGCGGCCCGGCGATCAGGAATGGGATACGCCAGCCCCAGTCGTTCATTGTGCTTTCGCCAAGTGTTGCGGTCAGCAGAAAAACCAGCCCGGAACCGACCACGAACGCCATAAAGCCAAAGTTATCGATCCAGCAGGTAAAATAACCACGGCGTTCTGTCGGGGCGTATTCCGCCAGGTAAGTTGTGGCCCCGGAGCTTTCGCCCCCGGCGGCAAAGCCCTGCACCAGGCGCGTGATCACCAGCAGCACAGTGGCGGTGATCCCCACATGGTGATAAGTGGGCAACAAACCCATCACGAATGTCGCCCCGGAAGTCAGCAGGATCACAGTCGCCAGTACTTTCTGCCGCCCTTTGCGATCGCCCAGCGAGCCGAAGAATAATCCGCCCAGCGGGCGCATAATAAAGCCCGCGCCAAATACCGCGAATGATGAGAGCAACGCAACGCTCGGATTGCCGGACTGGAAAAATTGCAGCCCGATAATCGCGGCCAGCGTGCCGTACAAGCCGAAATCAAACCATTCCACAAAATGGCCGATCCCGGTGGCGAGTAGCACTTTGCGTAATTTACGCGATCCGGCCACCTGCTCCTGTTCGGTCGCGCGATCGAAAGAGTCCTGTACAGGCTGTGTCATATCCCCTCCACTTATCAAAGTGTTTCTATAATAGATATACTATCTACACGGCTTGTACGAATTCAGCACAGCACAGATGGCGTAAAATGTGATTTCCGCCCTGCTTTTCTCGGCGAAAAACCAGGCAGGATCACATTTTACGCCATAAAAAAGCCCCGCATCGCGGGGCGAAATACGTTGTTTTAACCCGATAAGTTTAGCACTATCGGGCAGATAACCATTAGTTGCGTTTTTTCGGCATCATCCGCAACAGCGTATTGTCTTTATAGTAGTAATGATGCGCCAGCGCCGCCGCGGCATGCAGGCCAATAACAAAATAGCCCAGATTAGCCAGAAATTCGTGGTACTCCTTCAGCGTATCCACCAGATCAAAGTTAGCCTCTGACGCATACGGCATCACCATGCCGAACGCGATCCACGGCCCGCCCCGGTTGTACATCATTAGCAGGCCAATAACAGGCAGAACGATAAACAGCAGATAAATGACCAGATGGCCCAGATGCGCCAGCCCGGTCATCATTGGCGAGGGTTTGGGCACAATCGGCGGCGTCGGGTTTTTTAGCCGTGCCAGCAAACGAGCGACCATGAGAACAAGAATAGAAATACCGCAGGAGACATGCACCATGTTAAACCACGGGCGGTAGCTGCGTGGCGCAAATCCGCGAAACTCCATGGCGCAATAAGCGGTTACGATTAGCAGAAACACCAACCAGTGAAGGGTGATTTGCACGGAAGAATATTTACTGCGCATAAGGCGATCCTGAAAAAATAACAGAACGCCAACATAGCCGTATTTCCTTAAAAATTCATTAACTTTTCCTCTTCAACATTCAGTCACTTACCCTTCATTGAACGCGATTCATTTGCCCAACAATCCCCACCAGGCTATCACTGAGGTGTGCAATAACGTGATCATGACCTAAAAAGCGGAGTGAATTATGAGCAAAATTGGCATCAATGGATTCGGGCGTATCGGACGTCTGGTACTGCGTCGTCTGCTGGAAACCAACAGCAGCGCGGAAGTTGTCGCAATTAACGATCTCACCTCACCCAAAGTGCTGGCCTATTTATTGAAGCATGATTCTAACTACGGTCCATTTGGCTGGAGCGTGGATTTCACCGAAGATTCGCTGATCGTCAACGGTAAAAGCATCACTGTCTATGCCGAGAAAGAGGCGAAACATATCCCGTGGCGCAGCGCCGGTGCCGAGATCATTGTGGAATGTACTGGCTTCTATACGTCGGCTGAAAAATCACAGGCGCATCTGGAAGCCGGTGCGAAAAAAGTGCTCATCTCCGCGCCCGCCGGTGAGATGAAAACCGTGGTTTTTAACGTCAATGATGAAACCATCAATGCTGAGGACACCATTATTTCGGTCGCCTCCTGCACCACCAACTGCCTCGCGCCGATGGCCAAAGCGCTACAGGACAACTTCGGCATCAAAGCTGGCACCATGACCACCATTCACGCCTATACCGGCACGCAGGCGCTGGTCGATGGGCCACGCGGCAAAGATCTGCGGGCCTCGCGTGCGGCAGCGGAAAACATCATCCCGCACACCACTGGTGCAGCAAAAGCGATCGGTCTGGTGATCCCGGCGCTGAGCGGCAAACTGAAAGGCCACGCGCAGCGCGTTCCGGTGAAAACCGGCTCGGTAACCGAGCTGGTATCGGTTCTGGAGAAGAAAGTCACCGTCGATGAGATCCACCAGGCGCTGAAAAAAGCCACTGAAAATAATGAATCCTTCGGCTATACCGATGAAGAGATTGTTTCGTCCGATGTTATTGGCAGCCACTTTGGTTCGGTGTTCGATGCCACGCAGACAGAAATCACCGAAGTGGGCGATCTGCAACTGGTGAAAACCGTCTCCTGGTACGATAACGAGTACGGTTTTGTCACTCAGCTCGTGCGCGTACTGGAAAAATACCGCGCGCTTTAACGTTCACATAGGCCGGATGAGGCAACGTTTACCCGGCCTGCGCTAATTGCAGGCCGGATAAGCGCAAGCGCCATCAGGCGAGGCGAGACATGAGAAATATCAGCCCGGAAGATTTATTGACGTTGATGAATGTCGCAGTGCAGCACGCCAGTACGTTTCCCGTCTGGCCGCAGGGAGAAGCGCCAGGCGCCGCCGCCAGCCCGGTGCGTTTTCAACTCGAAACGTTTCACACCGGCCCAACCCCCTTTGACCGCTCAGTCACCGGCGTTCGCGCCCCGGAAATCACCGTTTACGCCCCGCAAAACCCCAACGGCGTTGGGATCCTTATCACGCCTGGCGGTTCTTACCGTCGGGTGGTTCTGGATAAAGAAGGCAGCGCGCTGGCTCCCTGTTTCAATGCCAAAGGCTACACCCTGTTTGTGATGACCTACCGGCTTCCGGCAGATCAGCATGCAGAAGGCGCGGATGCGCCGCTGGCGGATATACAGCGCGCCATGCGCACGATCCGCGCCCGCGCCGGGGAGTGGCGGCTGGATCCCGCAAAGCTCGGCGTGATGGGCTTTTCCGCTGGCGGCCATGTCGCGGCCAGCCTCGGCACACGCTATGACGAAGTGGTTTACCCGTCGTCTGACGACATCGACCGCCAGAGCGCGCGTCCGGCGTTTATGGCGCTGGTTTATCCGGTTATCACCATGCAAGCTGAAATCGATCACCCGATTTCCCGCCAGCAACTGCTTGGCGAGTCACCGACTGACGAACAGGTACGTCATTATTCCCCCGAACAGAATGTTAACAGCGAAACACCGCCGGTTTTCCTGCTGCATGCGGTGGACGATCCAGCGGTGAAAGTGGAGAACAGCCTGGTGATGTTTACTGCGCTGCGCCGTCTTGGCGTACCGGTAGAGATGCATCTGTTTGAGCAGGGGAAACACGGTTTTGGTATTCGTGATGCGCTGGGGTTGCCGGCCGCCGTCTGGCCGGAGCTGATGATGGCATGGATAGCGACCAAAGTGTAAACGCGCCCCCGCGCCTGGCGGGGGCGATACATTATAAGGATTGCAGATACACCATCTGGGTTTGCAGATATTCGTTCAGGCCGTGACGCCCATCCGCCCCGCCGATCCCGGACTTGCGCCATCCGGCGTGGAAACCCTGCATTGCTTCAAAGTTTTCACGGTTAATATACGTTTCGCCAAATTTCAGCCCGCGCACAGCCTTCATCGCCGCATTCAGATCGTTGGTATAGACGGAAGATGTCAGGCCGTAATCGCTGTCATTGGCCATCGCCAGCGCGTCATCGAGCGTGTCGAATGCCACCACCGGCAGCACCGGGCCAAAGGTCTCTTCGTGCATGATCGCCATTTCCTGACGGACATCCAGCAGCAGCGTTGGCGGATAGAAATAGCCTTTCCCTTCCGGCGCTTTACCACCCAGCACCACGCGCGCGCCTTCCGCCACTGCGCGCGCCACTTTCTGTTCCACACGTTCCAGTGCGGCGGCGTTGATGAGCGGCCCCATGGCAATGTCGTTACGCTGCGCCGGATCGCCGAACTGCACCGCTTTCATCGCTTCACCAAGACGGTTAACGAAACGGTCGTAAATGCCCTTCTGCACATAAACCCGCTCGGCGCAGTTGCACACCTGCCCGCTGTTGATGATGCGGGAATCAACAATCGCTTTCACCGCCAGCTCAAGATCCGCATCATCCAGCACAATGGCTGGCGCTTTCCCGCCGAGTTCGAGGCACACTTTGGTGATATTTTTCGCTGCCGCAGCCATGATTTTCTCGCCTGCGCCAACGCTGCCGGTCATGCTGACCATCGCCACTTTCGGGTTGGCTGCCAGCTCCTGGCCGACGGTTTCGCCGCGCCCTAATATCAGGTTAAAAACCCCTTTTGGCAATCCGACATCATGCACGATTTTGGCAAACGCGACGGCATTGTTCGGCGTGAATTCGCTGGGTTTAATCACAATGGTGTTGCCGGTAATCAGCGCTGGCGCCATTTTGCGGGCAATCAGGAAGAACGGGAAATTCCACGGCAAAATGCCGGTGGTCACGCCAAGGGCGCGCTTAAAGACAAAGATATTTTCATTCGGCCGGTCGCTTTGCAAGATCTCTCCTTCATAGCGGCGCGCCCATTCGGCCATATAGTCGATGTAGTCGGCGGTAAAAGAGACTTCCACTTCAGCCAGTTGCTGAATTTTGCCGCCCTCAGCCACAATTAATGCGCTGATTTCATGCGCTTTCTCGCGAATGCCCGCGGCGATTTTGCGTAACCAGCCTGCGCGTTCTATTGCTGGCAAGGCTTCCCAGGCGGGCTGGGCGCGTTCCGCCGCCGCAATCGCTTTACGCGCATCTTCCGCTGTGCCATCAGGAATACGCGCCAGAATCTCTTCCGTCGCCGGATTGACGACATCGAGCCAGTTGTCGCCCTGCCAGCTGATGAATTGACCATCGATAAACATCGGGTGTTGCACGGGTGCTGTCATGACCTGCTCCTGTAATGACATTGTTTTTAACAAGTAAACTCATTGTTAAAAATCTATCCCCATGCGAGGTATTGCTCAGGCACAGCATCGGCTTTTGTGAGTGGATTCATAAAAAACCCAGCAAGTTCGCAACAAATAAATTACAACAGAGGGAGGATAATGCCCGTTTGCTGCAGCTTTAGCGCAAACGGGCATTTTTCACAGTGAACGACTGGCGAGCGCGGCGGCAAGGGTCTCATCGGCAATCAGCACCTGCCAGGCCGCTTCCACGGCGGGTGGAAAATCAACGTGAACAAGGAAATCACGCCCTTTCGGCCCGTAGCCCGTGGCGTCATCACGCAGGCGGGGAACTTCGCCCATCATTAGTGACAGATAGCGATCCACGGGCCACAGCCCCTCCTGCTGCGGCTGGAAGGCCAGCCCTGCCGCCGTATTGCATAAACGCGGCGTAAAACCCGGCCAGCTTAGCCAGTGCGGCGCGTCGGCACACTGCTGGCTGACGCGGGCAAAGGTGGCGACGGTGCGGCGCTGCATGGTTGGGTCCTGCACCACCATTGCCGTTTTCGCTTTTATCCCCTGCGAAAGCAGCAAATCAACGCTGAAACGCGCATTTTCGCCGCAGTTTCTTGATTTATCTTCAACCAACAACTGTGAATCAGCAAGGTTCCAGAAGTGGCGCCCGATATCCGCCATGATCGCCGCCTCACTGCGCCCGGTCGTTCGCAGCACGTTATAACGGGGATGGCGCGCAACGGCGGCATACAGAAACGTTGTGGAGTGCCCCACCCCCCCCGTCACCAGTAGCGGCGTGTTCTGCGCCGCTGCCAGCGCGCACGCCGCATCGATGGTCGGCATCACCGCATTACCTGCGAGGATCACCACATCCGCGCGTACCGGCGTGGGTTTACCGGCAAAATCATTTTGTGCCAGCCATGCACCCAGCGTATTCGCCGCTGCCAGCGTGGTTTCCGATAAGGCGGGAAATGTTGTTATCTGCATCAAAACCTCCTTTGCTACACCCGTCAGAGACTAACGCCTCTGTGTGTCCTGAACAGGGGATCACTCCGAATCCCGTTCGGGTAAGTTTCTGTCGCTATTTTGGATAACCGGAAGCCGCCCCAAATAGCCAGATTGAACGCGAAACGGTAGCCGCAGGAGAAAAGCCCGCGCTTCCTGATTTCTCAGCGCTCAGACAATCTTTTCTCAAAGCAAACGGCTTCCGCCCGCCCTGCATAGCGACCGTAGTTTTCGCGGATCTGATAACCATTGCGTAAATAGAACGCCACAGCCCGCTGGTTGATTTTACGCGTCTCCAGCCACAGCGTTTTAAAGCCATGCGCCAGCGCATACCTTTCCAGCGCCTGCAGGAGTTGTGCGCCCACACCGCGCGTTTCAGGCCGCGCGTACATACGTTTGATTTCACCGATTTCTGCCGACACTTCACGCAGCGCACCGCAGCCAACGGCAATATCGTTGTTGCATGCCAGCAGAAAAATATCCCGTTCACCCCATGTGCTGGCATCAAAGGATGCCCTGCCGCTGCTGCCGGTGATTTGTTGCAACGTAGCGGAAAGCTCATCCTGCAATTGCAGGCAGACTTTATCGTACGGTGAGGTGGGTAAAATAGTGATTGCACTCATTTGTGACAGTGTCACCTTTATATCGGTTGTTTTTATCACTTAAGCGGATCGCCGTGCGAAGGTAATCTATATTTTTCTTATACACTTGCATCAGCTTTATTGACACAAGTAATATCATTAGCCCCCTAACTATTCAGTGAGTGAAAAGCTTTTCCGGGATAACTGCGAACTTCGCTGCCTGCAGCTACGCTCTCCCATAAACGACAAAACGCAGGGAAACCTGCTTCGCGAGGTTAAGAAGTAATGCGTTTGCCGAAAAGCGATCCGTACACTCCGCGCGAATGGGCCGCTCACGAAAAGCCCATGTTGCTGGGTTCTCCCTCAACGCCTTATCACAGTACGCCGCGCCGTATTGCCTACGGTATTGTTGGCCTGCTGGTCTGTCTGACCGGCGCGCTCGGCAATGCCATGGTGACGGCCAACCTGCAAAACCTTCAGGGCACGTTCGCGGCCTGGTCAACGGAAATCGCCTGGCTGCCTGCGGTGTACGTGATGACCAATATCTCTATCAACCTGCTGCTGGTAAAGTTCCGCCAGCAGTATGGGCTGCGCGCCTTCACGGAAGGGTTTCTGGTGCTGTATGTGCTGGTGACCTTTTTTCACCTGTTTATTAACGATCTCAGTTCGGCAATGTTCGTCCGTGCCGCGCACGGCATGGTCGCCGCCGCACTCAGTTCGCTCGGCATTTACTACCAGATCCAGGCGTGGCCGGCGAAGCATCGTCTGAAGGCATTAACCATTGGTATTACGGGTTCGTCGCTGGCGATCCCGATGGCCCGCCTCTTCTCCAGCGAATTGCTGCAACTCAATGAGTGGCGCGGCCTTTACCTGTTTGAACTGGGGCTGGCGCTTATCTCCCTGGGCTGCGTGATCGCCCTGAAATTGCCGCCAGGGGATCGTAAAAAGGTGTTCGAAAAGAAGGATTTCATCACCTTCTTTCTGTTGGCACCTGGCATGGCGCTGCTGTGCGCGGTGTTATCGCTGGGCCGTCTTGACTGGTGGTTCGAAGCACCGTGGATCGGCTGGGCACTGGCGGCAGCGGTAGTGCTGATCGTGTCTGCGATTGCCTTTGAGCATAACCGCAGCAACCCGCTGCTCAATACTCGCTGGCTCTCCAGCGGCAGTATTGTGCGTTTGGGGCTGATTATGCTGTTGATCCGCATCGTGCTGGCAGAGCAGAACACCGGCGTTTTCGGCTGGCTGCAATACGTGGGATTGCAGAATGAGCAGATGACAAAACTGGCGTGGTCGATTCTGGCGGGGATTGTCTGCGGCATTGTCGCCAGTTGCCTGACCATTAAGCCTCAGCGGCTGGCGTGGCCAGTTGTCTTCTCGCTGGTGTTAATGATTATCGCCTCGCTAATGGACAGCCACTCCACCAGTCTTACGCGGCCTAATCAGCTCATCATCAGCCAGTTTTTACTCGGTTTTGCCAGCGCTTTTTTTATTGCGCCAGCGATGCTCGCTGGCATTGGCGGCGTGATAGCTGAGCCGCGAAATCTGGTCAGCTTTTCGGTGCTGTTCGGCATGAGCCAGAACATTGGTGGCCTGCTGGGCTCGGCAATTCTCGGTACGTTCCAGACATGGCGTGAGAAATACCACTCCAGCCTGCTGGCCGACCAGCTCACCACCCTTAATCCGCTGGTGAATGACCGGTTGCAGCTTTACAGCCAGATGTACCAGAGCATGCTCGGCGACAGTTCGCTGCTGAGCACCCAGGCCGTGACGCAACTGCAAACGGTCTCCACGCTGGAAGCCAACATTCTGGCCTACAACGATACCTATCTGCTGACGGCCAGTATCGCCGCCGCCACGCTGATCTGGATTTTATGGCGCTTGTTGCGCCTGAATATTACCGCACGCCTCGCCTTAAAGCGGGCGACTGGGACCAAATAATAATGTTACTGGAGTGTTTATGAGCCAGCAGGATGCCGCCAAAGAGCGCGCCAGCACCCGCAATAATGTTCGCATCGTTTCCCTCTTCACCGCCGCTGCCATTGGCCTCGTCGGTGTACTGGTGATCCTCTATGCGTGGCAATTGCCGCCGTTCACTCGCCATACTGAATTTACCGATAACGCCTACGTGCGCGGGCAAACCACCTTTATCAGCCCGCAGGTCAATGGGTATATCACCGAGGTGCCGGTACAGGATTTTGTCTGGGTGAAGAAAGGCGATCTGATTATGCAGATCGACGATCGTATTTATCACCAGCGGGTGGATCAGGCCAAAGCGACGCTAGCGATGAAAAAAGCCGCGCTGGCCAATAATCTTCAGCAACGTAAAAGCGCTGAAGCCGTGATTGAACGCAACAAAGCGGCGCTGGCCAGCGCCAAAGCGCAGGATCTGAAATCGCAGGCGGATTTAAAACGCGTCAAAGCGTTGACCGCCGACGGTTCGCTGTCGATTCGCGAGCGCGATGCCGCCCTTGCGACGGCAGCGCAAAACACCGCCAGCATTGCGCAGGCTGAAGCGACGCTGGAGATGTCGCGCCAGGATCTGCAAACCACGATCGTCAACCGCGCGTCGCTGCAAGCGGATGTGGAAAACGCCGAGGCAGCGCTGGAACTGGCGCAAATCGACCTGCAAAACACCCGCATTGTCGCTCCGCGCGACGGGCAACTGGGGCAGATCAGCGTGCGGCTTGGCGCGTATGTGACTGCCGGTACGCACCTTACCTCGCTGGTTCCATCGCAGCGCTGGGTGATCGCCAATCTGAAAGAGACGCAACTGGCGGATGTCGTTGTCGGCCAACCGGTACGTTTTACCGTGGATGCGCTCGATGGCCGCAGTTATCACGGCCGTGTCGAGAGCCTCTCGCCGGCAACGGGCGTTGAGTTCAGCGCCATCAGCCCGGATAACGCTACCGGTAATTTTGTTAAAATCGCCCAGCGTATTCCGGTGCGCATTCAGGTTGAGGGTAACGATGATGACATTGCCCGCCTGCGTCCGGGAATGTCGGTACAGGTGTACATTGATACCGGGGAGCCGCAGAAATGAGGTGTCACCCGCTCTTTCTTGCCCTCGCCTTTACGCTGGCGGGCTGCCAGTCTGCTGATGTGCAACAGGCCCAACCGACGCTGCAAATCCCGGCCGCCTGGCGCAGCGCCAGCGGCCCGATCGGTAAAACGGATAGCGTCTGGTGGCGCAGTTTTCATGACAGCCAGCTTAACCGCTATGTTGATCAGGCGCTGCGCTATAACAGCGACGTGCTGATTGCCCGCGAACGGGTCAATGAGTACCAGGCACAGGTTTATGCCGCTAACAGCGCGCTGTTCCCGGAACTTGATGCCGGGCTTTCCGGCACGCGCGCACGTTCGCAATCGGCAGCGACCGGTTTGCCGATTCACAGCACCCTCTATAAAGGCAGCCTGACGGCCAGCTACGATGTCGATATCTGGGGCGCAAACCGCAGCGCGGCGCGCGCGGCGGATGCCTCTCTGGCGGCGCAAAAAGCGGCTGCCGCTGCCGCTGATTTGACCGTCGCCACCAATGTGGCTTCCGGTTATCTCACCCTGTTGTCGCTGGATGAACAGTTACGCGTCACGCAAGAAACACTCAAAGCCCGGCAAGAAGCGTGGGATCTTGCCCGTCGCCAGTATGAGACTGGCTATACTTCTCAACTGGAGTTGATGCAGGCGGATTCCGAACTGCGCGCCACCCGTGCACAGGTGCCGGTGCTACAGCACCAGATAAACCAGCAGGAAAATGCTCTGAGTCTGTTGCTCGGCAGCAACCCTGGCACGGTCAGCCGCAACACTTTTGCGCAACTGACGCCGCTGAAGTTGCCGTCGCAATTACCCTCTTCGCTGTTAAACCGGCGTCCGGATATTGTGCAGGCACAGCGCCAGCTCGTCGCGGCGGATGCCTCACTGGCATCAAAGCAGGCGCAACTGCTGCCGTCGCTCAATCTGACGGCGACCGGCAGTATGCAGGACAGAACCCTGCCGGGCCTGCTCGATAACCCATTACGTTTGTGGAGCCTTGGCGGCAGTATTCTCGCCCCGCTGCTTAACCGCCAGGCGCTGAACGCGCAGGTGGATGTCTCCATGTCGCAGCGGAATCAGGCGCTGTACAGCTACGAGAAAACCGTGCGTAACGCCTTTAAAGAGGTGAATGACAGTCTGGACGCCATCACCCGCCTTGGCGAGCAACTGCGCGAACTTGAGGGGCAACAGCAGGTCGCGCAGGAGACGCTGCGCATTGCGCAAAACCGTTACAACAATGGGTATTCCGCCTATCTGGATGTGCTGGATGCCCAGCGCACCCTATATTCTGCACAACTAAGTGCGGTACAGGTGAAAAACAACCTGCTGCTGGCGCAGGTGGATCTCTACCGGGCACTGGGAGGTGGCTGGTCCGGAATTGAGTGAATTTTGATAATCAGGAGTGATGTTATGCAGCAAAAGTGGTCCGCAGTTGATGAATACTTAGCGCAAAAACTGATCCCGGAAGATGAGGTATTAGAGCAAGTGCTGGCGAATAACCAGCGCGCCGGGCTTCCGGCGATTGATGTCTCGCCCATGCAGGGGCAATTACTGGCGCTGTTAGTCCGCATGGTGCGGGCAAGGCGAATCCTGGAAATCGGTACGCTTGGCGGCTACAGCACGCTATGGATGGCGCGCGAACTGCCAGTAAACGGCGAACTGTTAACCCTGGAAGCTGAACCGCTGCATGCGGCGATTGCCCGCGAAAATCTGCATTTTGCCGGAGTGGCGAACCTGGTTACCGTCGCGGAAGGCCCGGCATTGCAGACGCTGGAAAATCTTGGCGAGCGCCCGCCGTTCGATTTGATCTTTATTGATGCCGATAAGCCCAATAACCCCAGCTACCTGAAATGGGCGCTGCACTATTCTCGTCCCGGTACATTGATTATTGGCGATAACGTGGTGCGCAACGGGGAAGTGACCAATCCAACCACCACCGACGCCAGCGTGCAGGGCGTGCGTAAATTTATTGATATGTTGGGCAATGATGCGCGCCTGACGGTGACGGCCATGCAGACCGTCGGCGTGAAGGGTTGGGACGGTTTTACGCTGGCGTGGGTTAACACTATCTAAAAATGCCGGATGGCGGCTAACGCCTCAGACCTACAAAAACAAACCGTAGGCCTGATAAGCGCAGCGCCATCAGGCTATTTCCGAATGCGCTCAGGCGCTGATTTGTTCCATCGCCTGCAAAATGCGCTTATCGGAGATGGGATAAGGTGTTCCGAGCTGCTGGGCAAAATAGCTGACGCGCAGCTCTTCTATCATCCAGCGGATCTCTTTCACATCATCATCATCGCGGCGAGCGGGCGGCAGCTTATTCAGCCACTGCTGCCACGCCTGCTGCGTCTGCTCCACTTTCAGCATCTGCGCGCGATCACGATGCGGATCGACCGCCAGTTTCTCCAGCCGTTTTTCGATCGCCTGTAAATAGCGCAGCGTATCACCCAGACGGCGGAAACCGTTGCCGGTCACAAAACCACGGTAAACCAGCCCGCCCATCTGCGCTTTGATATCCGACAGCCCCAGCGCCATGGTCATATCGACGCGCCCTTTCAGACGCTTGTTGATATTGAACACCGCAGTGAGGATCTGTTCGACCTGTTTGGCGATCTCAACCACCGTTTCGTTCAGTTCTGCGCGCACTTTTTCACGCAGCGCGGCAAAACCCTCTTCCGTCCATACCGGGCCACCCGCTTCATCGATCAGCTTGTCGACGCCGCAGGAGATACAGTCATCAATCAGGTCCAGCACTTTGCCGTACGGGTTAAAGTAGAGGCCCAGCTTGGCCTTATTCGGCAATTTTTCGTGCAGATATTTTATGGGCGACGGAATATTCAACAGCAGCAGACGGCGGATACCGCGCCACATTGCCTGTTGTTGCTCCTGCGGATTATCGAACAGCTTGATCGCGACACTGTCACGTTCATCCACCAGCGCTGGCCAGGCTTTCACCTTATAGTTACCGCGCTTCTGTTCGTAGCTTTCCGCCAGTGTGCCGAAACTCCAGATATGCAGCCCGCTCTGCTCGATGCCGTCATCGGCAACCGCAGACAGCGTTTCCTGCACTTTACCTTTCAGGCTCTCTTTCAGTTCCGCCAGCGAGCGCCCTTCCAGCAGCTTCTTGTTTTTGTCATCCAACACGCGGAAGCTGATTTTCAGGTGATCGGGCACCTGATCCCAGTGCCAGTCATCGCGGTCAACGATCACACCGGTCATACGGCGTAATTCGCGCTCCAGCGCATCCAGCAGCGGCAGCTCCAGCGGCGTAACGCGACCAAGAAAGGCTTCGGCATAATTCGGCGCCGGAACAAAATTGCGGCGCGTCGGTTTTGGCAGTGATTTGATGAGCGCAATCACCAGCTCGCGGCGCAGGCCGGGGATCTGCCATTCAAAGCCACTCTCGTTCACCTGATTCAGCAACGGCAGCGGGATATGTACCGTCACGCCGTCAGCATCCGCGCCCGGCTCAAACTGGTAGCTCAGCCGCAGCTTAAGGTTGCCCTGATGCCAGAAGTTCGGATAGTCGAGTTTGCTGACGTTTTCCGCACCCTCTTTAATCAACATGCTCTTTTCAAAGTTGAGCAAATCCGGCGTTTCGCGGCTGGCCTTTTTCCACCAGCTATCAAAATGACGGGCCGAAATCACCTCAAGGCTGATGCGCTGGTCGTAGAACTCAAACAGCGTCTCATCATCCACCAGAATGTCGCGACGGCGGGATTTATGTTCCAACTCTTCCACTTCAGCGCGCAGTTTCAGGTTCTCGCGGAAAAAGGCGTGACGGGTTTGCCAGTCGCCTTCCACCAGCGCATGACGAATAAACAACTCGCGGCACAGCGCCGGATCGATCTGGCTGTAGTTCACCTTGCGCGCGGCGACAATCGGCAGCCCGTAAACGGTGACTTTTTCTGTCGCCATCACCGCGCCCTGCGCCCGCTCCCAGTGCGGCTCGCTGTACGAACGTTTGATCAGATGCTGCGCAACCGGCTCCACCCACTCCGGATCGATGCGTGCAGCAATACGCCCCCACAGACGGCTGGTTTCCACCAGCTCCGCGACCATGGTCCATTTTGGCGGCTTTTTAAATAAACCCGAACCGGGGAAGATGGCGAAACGGGCATTGCGCGCGCCGGTATATTCCTGCTTTTCCGCATCTTTCATGCCGATATGCGACAACAGCCCGGTCAGCAGCGCGATATGAATTTCGCGGTACTCTGCCGGCTCGCTGTTCACCGGAATGCCCAGCTCTTTTACCACCTGGCGCAGTTGGGTGTAGATATCCTGCCATTCGCGCACGCGCAGATAGTTGAGGTAATCCACCCGGCACTGACGGCGGAACTGATTCGAAGAGAGCGCTTTTTGCTGCTCGCCGAGGTAGTTCCACAGGTTCACAAAGGCAAGGAAATCAGACTCTTTGTCGTGGAAGCGCTGATGTTTTTCATCCGACGCTTGCTTTTTATCCAGCGGACGTTCGCGCGGATCCTGAATCGACAACGCCGACGTGATGATCATCGCTTCACGCACGCAGCCATGTTTCTGCGCTTCCAGCACCATACGCGCCAGGCGCGGATCCACCGGCAGTTGTGAAAGCTGACGGCCAAGCGGCGTCAGTTTATAGGCGGTTTGCTGCTCATCGGTCGTAATGGCCCCAAGCTCTTCCAGCAGGCGCACGCCATCCTGAATATTGCGTTTATCCGGCGCTTCGACAAACGGGAATGCGGCGATATCGCCCAGCCCCAGCGCCGTCATTTGCAAAATGACCGACGCCAGGTTGGTACGCAGAATTTCCGGATCGGTAAATTCCGGGCGCGACAGAAAATCATCTTCCGAATAGAGACGAATACAGATCCCTTCCGAAACGCGACCGCAGCGGCCTTTACGCTGGTTAGCGGAAGCCTGCGAAACCGGCTCGATCGGCAAACGCTGCACTTTAGTGCGATAGCTGTAACGACTGATGCGCGCCGTGCCTGGATCTATCACATATTTGATGCCCGGCACGGTCAGCGAGGTTTCTGCCACGTTAGTCGCCAGCACGATACGCCGCCCGCTGTGCGGCTGGAAAACACGGTTCTGCTCGCTGTTCGACAAACGCGCATACAGCGGCAGAATCTCGGTATGGCGCAGATCGCGTTTGCTCAGCGCATCAGCGGTATCACGAATTTCACGCTCGCCGCTCATAAAGATCAGAATATCGCCCGCGCTTTCACGGCCGAGCTCATCGACCGCATCAAAAATCGCCTGTAACTGATCGCGTTCCGTGTCATCCGCTTCTTCAACAATCGGGCGATAGCGCACTTCCACCGGATACGTACGGCCGGAAACTTCAATGATTGGCGCATTATTGAAATGGCGCGAAAAACGTTCCGGATCGATCGTCGCAGAAGTGATGATGATTTTCAGATCCGGGCGCTTCGGCAGCAGCTCACGCAGGTAACCGAGCAGGAAATCGATGTTCAGGCTGCGTTCGTGCGCTTCATCGATGATGATGGTGTCGTACTGCATCAGCAGACGATCCTGCTGAATTTCCGCCAGCAGGATACCGTCGGTCATCAGTTTAACCATCGTGTTATCGCTGACATGATCGCTAAAACGGACTTTGTAACCGATGCAGCCGCCCGGCTCCGTTTTCAACTCTTCAGCAATACGGTTCGCCACGGTGCGCGCCGCCAGACGACGCGGCTGCGTGTGGCCAATCAGGCCTTTCACGCCGCGCCCCAGCTCCATGCAAATTTTCGGTAACTGGGTCGTTTTACCGGAACCGGTCTCACCGGCGACGATGACCACCTGGTTATCGCGCACCGCTTCAAGAATGACCTGTTTCTTCTGGCTGACCGGCAGGTTATCCGGGTAATCAATCTGCGGACGCGCCGCTTCGCGCAGCGCTACTTTTCCCGCCGCGTCCGCAATCTCCTGCGCCAGTTGCCGCAGCAGTGCCTGCTGAGATTCAGGATTTTTAACTTTCTTGCTGCCATGCAGACGGCGAGCGAAGCGTTGTCTGTCGCGTAACATCAGGGTGTCGAGACGCGGCAATAGATCGGAAATCGTTAAGGTATGTTGTTCTGTCATAACGTTATTGGGCAGAGCACTGCCGGGAAACTGCGTAAGTTCTTAATGGACGTAGAATATCACATCGTGGCACGGCTTGCCTTGTTCAAGAAATTCGAACATAGGATTCGATATATTGCGCTATTCATCGCAGAATTTTGTGCATACAGTGTCACGAATTACGGGGCGACCCCATATCAATACAAAAAGGAACCACCCATGAGTAAAGTGTTAGTTCTTAAATCCAGTATTTTGGCAGGGTACTCACAGTCTGGTCAGTTGGCTGACTATTTCGTTGAACAGTGGAGCGCGAAACACGCCGGCGATCAAATCACCGTTCGCGATCTGGCTGCAAACCCGATTCCGGTGCTGGATGGCGAGCTGGTTGGCGCTCTGCGTCCGAGCGATGCTCCGCTGACGCCGCGCCAGCAGGAAGCGCTGAAACTCTCCGATGAGTTGATTGCTGAATTGCAGGCTCATGATGTGATCGTAATTAATGCCCCGATGTACAACTTCAACATCCCGACGCAGTTGAAAAACTACTTCGACCTGGTCGCTCGCGCTGGCGTGACCTTCCGTTACACCGAAGCAGGCCCGGAAGGCCTGGTGAAAGGTAAACGCGCGGTGATCCTCTCCAGCCGTGGCGGCATCCACAAAGACACCCCGTCTGACCTGGTTGCACCGTACCTGAAGCTGTTCCTCGGCTTTATCGGCATTACCGATGTGAACTTCGTGTTCGCTGAAGGCATCGCTTACGGCCCGGAAGTGGCTACTAAAGCGCAGACCGACGCCAAAGCGGCTATCGACAGCCTGGTCGCTGCATAAGATATTCCCCCTCTCACCATCCGGTGGGAGGGTTTCTCCCCGCTCTACTCTGCCGTATAGCGCTTTGTCGCTGTCAGGATCGTTTGCAGTAACCCATCCAACTGTTCCATTTGCCCGGGAAAAATAGTGTGAAACAGCGGCTGTAGCGCCTGCTGGATCTCGTTATACATCGCCACACCTTGATCGGTGATTTTGATGGCGTATTTACGCCGGTCGCTGATATTGACCGCGCGCACCAGCAATTTCTGTTTCATAAGCTGTTTGATCAGCTCGCCGACGCTGGGCTCCTTAAGCCCCATGCGCAGCGCGATTTCCCGTTGCGTCACAATCTGCGATTCGTTACGAATACAGACGAGAAGCATCCAGCCATTAAAACCGATGTGGTTGTCTTTAATTTTTTGATCAATCAGCAGACGCAAATTATGCGACGCCAGGTACAACATGTGTACACGCGATAAAAGCCCGGCATTGTCCATAGGGGATCCTGAAAAAGCAGAACTGAGGAGTGGTGCCGGGTGCCTCCCGGTAAGCTACGTTTGATCCCGTAGCCTGCGCAGCAATGTTCTTCATGATCAAAAGCGCCCCGCCGCATAGGGGGATTCACCACGTTAATCAGGGCTGTACGCTCAGCAGATGGACAAGCCTATACCGGGCTAATTATAATGAAAATAGGCATTTCCTTATGAACTCTATAAATATTCATTATGTTTAACCCGCAGCTTTTACGATCATTTAGCGCCCTGATTGAAGCCGGATCGTTTACCCGCGCAGCGGATAAGCTTGGCATTACCCAGGCGGCGGTCAGCCAGCATATTCGCCAACTGGAGCAACAAACCGGCCCGCTGATTTTGCGCGGGAAACGGACGCTGGAGCTAACGCCGCAAGGCAACGCATTACGCGATTATTGCCAGGAGCTGGAACAGGCGGATAAGCGTTTACAAAATCGTCTGGAAGATAAGGATAAAGCAGGCGGTGAAATCAGCGTCATATGCCCGGGCAGCATCGGGTTGCGCATCTACCCGCTGCTGCTCAATTTGCAGCAGCAGCAACCTGAACTGACCATCCGCCTGCGCGTATCGCCCAATCACTCGGTGATTGCTGAAGTGCTGGCCAGCCGCTACGAGTTAGGGTTGGTCACGCAACAACCAGATGACACGCGTCTGACGGCGCATAAATTCACCGAGGAGCCGCTAGAATTAGTGCTTCCCGCTGGCTGTACTGCCAGTAGCTGGCAGGATCTGCAAAAGCTGGGGTTTATCAGCCACCCGGATGGACATGCGATGGCGACGCGGCTGCTCAGCCGCCGTTTTCCCGGCAATCCGGGAATGCAAAGCATACGGGTGAGCGGTTTTATTAACCATATTGGTCTGATACCGGAACCCGTTTCACGCGGGCTGGGTTTTACGGTGTTACCGCGCTATGCGCGGCTGGCCTTTCCGCGCCAGGCGTTGTTGCAGGTTGACAACCATCCAGTCAACGTTGTCGATACGCTGTGGCTGATTCACCGCGCGGAGTGGCCGATAACGCGGCGGGCGGAACAGGCGCTGGCGTGGTTACGCCAGCATCTTAGTGATGAAATCAATGCGCCGCTGACGATTTCTTCAGCCATTTACCGTTAATGCCCTGCACATATTCACCGGGCCGGGCGCGGTCCACCAGTTTCTGCCCCGCCATCCTCGCCACATCATCAACGGGAATGTTGTTGCTATCGGCCAGTTGCTGGTAGCTTTCGGCACGCGCTTTGTTAATGCGATCCACCAGCGCCAGCGTCTCTTTATCGTGGCTTACCGGCGCAATGTAGCCGGTTAAGGTTTCCCCCACCCGCCCTTGTGAACGGGCTTCGTCCAGCGTCAATGCCTGCGCGGTTGCACTGGCGAGGCTCAGCGCTAACAATGCCATCAGCAGTCGTTTTTTCATCATGATGGCCTCAGAACAGATCGCTGCGCGATTTCAGCAGAGTTTCGACATCTTTATCCACTTTGATGTGGATTTCATGCTCGATCTTCACATTCATATTGATGGTGATCGGCTCTTTTGGCGCCGCCACCTCGATGCGCGGCGTACAGCCAGCCAGCAAGGTAGTTATTGCCAGCACCGGCACGGCTATCGGGGTTTTCATTGTTTTTCCTCACACTTTTCGCCCTTCGCACAGCGCGCCTGGGGAAGCGCGGCATGTTGCTCAAGCCATGACTGCAAATTGTCGCCAAAACGTAAACTGCGCCATAAGGTAAAGACGTTTTCCTCATGGGTATAGTTCAAATTCACGGTGCTGCTCTTGCCTTCAACATAGCTGGTGCCGCGAATGGTAGCCTGCATTTTTAACACGCCAAGATTATCCAGATCTATCTTTGTCCAGGAACGGGAAATTTCCATATAGCGCAACCAGTTGATAGCCGCGCCTGCCGCCATGTTGTCGTTCACCACCGCATCCGCGGTATCTTTGTCGATACGCAACGTCATCGGACCCGGGTTGTGCAGCCAGCCGTCCTTAATTATCCATTGCGGATTATCCAGCCACAGCGGCAGCGCGCCGTCAAAAGGCCCGGAAAGCGCAAACTGCTTCGGATTGACCGCGCTGACCAGCTCGCTGGATGAAATATGATTAATGCGCACCAGTGCCGGATCGTGCTGCGGCATGCGCAGTTGCTGCATGGTCACTTTACCGCCGAGCATATCGACGCTGACATCGCTCAGAATGAGCGGGTTTTCTTCGCTCCACGGCCAGGCCCCCTGCAAATCAGCGGTGATATTTTTGGCTGTCACCTGGTTAACAATTTCGCCAATGCGCAGCGATACCGGCCTGCGGGTACCCAGTTGCCAGGCAGCATTGCGGTAGCGGAAAGGCAATACAAAATCGACACCGCTGATTTCATTATCCGGCGTCCAGACGCTGCCGCTTTTCAGCACGCCGTGCCCACCGGCTTCAAAACCTTGCCCGGCCGCCGCAGAAAACGCCACCTGAGCGTAGAGCGAGCCATTGAGCAGCTTCATCTTCCAGTCTGGCGGGATCAACGGCTGGAAAACACTGAGCGACTGACGCGGCCACCAGGCCTGCCCGCGCAATCTTTCGCCATCCCAGCGGCCATTCACCTGCACAGGGCCGATAGCATTGGCACTCAGGGCGCCTTTAAACTGAAAATCGGTGGGATTGGCGCCGTCAACGCTGAACTTGAGTTGCGAGGCGGGCAAATGGCTACCGCCGCTAAAGGTCGTTTGCCCGGCATCCAGCGTCAGTGCGCCGCTGAACTGTGGCTTCTCCTCATCCCGCACCCATTTCACCGGTTCATCCAGCACCAGCCGGGGCGTACTGATTTGCATGGTGCCGTACTGAAGTTGATCAAAACCGGTTGAAAGATCGGTCAGCGTGATGGTGTTGTCCTGCCACTCGCCGCGACCGGCAACGTCCCAGCGCGCGTTCATCGGCGTAAAATTGCCATCCCCCCAGTAACGCCAGCGCCACTCGCCATTATCTGGCAAAAAATTCTGCGCCTGCCCGTCGAGATGCAGGCGAAAATCGCCCATCACATTCTCGTGCGCACGAAGAATCGCCTGCAAACGGCCATCGATGCCCTGCCGGGTCAGTTTTACGCCCGCCAGCGGCCAGCGCACCTCATCAATATTCAGTGAATCGATCACCCGTCCGCGCGAACGCAGCAGCGCGCCGGGCGTAAAGGCCAGTTGCGGTTCATCAAAGCTGCCGCTCAGTTGCGCCGGTAATACGGCGTAAAACACCAGATCGCCCTGCTTCGCTTCGCCGGTCAGTTGCAGCGGCATGGCGTTGTCGGTCATGCTTAGCCGACCCGGACCAATCGTCAGCACGGCATTGCCTTTACCGGCTTCCCCCTGCGTCAGCACGTTCAGCCGACCGCTTATCTGCGCCTTATCCAGCCCCTGCTGCCAGTTGTCGATCTTCAGCCCTACGCGACCGCTCAGCGGAAAACCGGCATATGGCCAGTTCCAGCGGCCATCGCTGATGGCGAGCTGCTCGCCGGTCACCTGCCAGGGTAAGTCGAGCAGCGGATCGCTGCTGTCGCGCGACATAACAATCGTCTGCCCTTCGTTATCGCGCCACTCCATATCAACATCCACCAGACCGGGTTGCTGTGGCAGAGTAAGCGTGCTTTGCATATGACCATTGACGGGCCATCCATCCGGGACGGCGGGCAGCGTAAATTCACCGCCAAGCGTGAATGGCGGCTGGTTATCAAACAGCTGCAGCGCGAGTCGGTTAACGCTCAGCGCCTGCCCGTGCAGACGGGCCTCAAGCTGCACGCGCTCACCGTTGTAACTCAGTTGCTGAATTTGAGGTGTCAACGCCAGCGACAGTTTGCCGCCCCATGATTGCCACGGCGAAATGGTTAACCGATCCACCGTAAGCCAGGTGTAAGGCAGCATCGCTTGCCATTCGCTCAGCGTTCGCGGCGCGGTTGATGGCGTGTCGTTTGCTGGCAGCTTATTGAGACAGGCGCTATTGATCGTCAATGCGCCCGCGTGTAATTGCCAGCGGCTGGGATGGGTAAGCTCAGCGTTCTGGAGCCACGCCAGTTGGCAATCGTCAACCCAGTAGCGCAGATCGGGAATTTTCAGTGAATGCCGGGTAAAGCGCGGACGCTCTTCCATTGCGATGCGCGTACCGGCAGGCAGCCAGATCCCGGCAAGGGTCGGCACCCATTGCGCCAGCGTCATCAGTAACGTTAGCGGCAGCAGTATAAATAATAAAACCAGTGCGATGGCGGCTTTGTATTTACCCTTCATGGGTAGCTAATATCCTGATTTATCGTGTGATTAAGCCAATTCTGCCGGATATTGTGACATGTTTAACCGCCCTGTTAAAAGCGCGAGCCGCTTTAATCATAGTCTGGCTGTTGCATTTTCAGTAGCAGAGGACGATATTGCTGCGAAATCATTACGCTATAGGTTTAAGGAATGTTCACTAAAGGTTCTCTGATCCGCGGTTGGTTCGCGGGCGCCACTATTTTCACCTGTTTCACGTTTGGTGATTATCTCAGTGCAAATGTGTTTCACGACTCGAAAATCCCATGGGTTATCAGCGTGCTGCTGGCCTTCATCATTAACTGGAGCGCTAACAGCACTCTCAAGCAACTGCGCTAATACTGTCGGCAGTGCAGGCAGTTATACTGAGAGTAGACACATTCATCAGGCCTATGATTATCAATAAAATTTGAAGGTTTACATAATAATTTTAAACAGTGATAATGTAGGCAGGAAACCGTTGGAGAAAGCCTTATGAAACTCGCGATATATAGCACAAAGCAATACGATAAAAAGTATATGCAGCAGGTAAACGAGCATTATGGCTACGATCTTGAATTTTTCGACTTTTTGTTAACGGAGAAGACCGCCAAAACCGCCAACGGCTGTGAAGGGGTCTGTATTTTCGTCAATGATGACGGTAGCCGCCCGGTGCTGGAAGAGTTGAAAAAGCTGGGCGTGAAATTTATCGCGCTGCGCTGTGCCGGGTTCAATAACGTCGATCTTGATGCGGCCAAAGAGCTTGGGCTGCAGGTGGTGCGTGTGCCTGCCTACTCACCGGAAGCGGTGGCGGAACATGCGATTGGCATGATGATGACACTCAACCGTCGTATTCACCGTGCTTATCAGCGCACTCGTGACGCCAACTTCTCGCTCGAAGGTCTGACCGGCTTTACGATGTACGGTAAAACGGCTGGCGTGATTGGTACCGGCAAAATCGGCGTTGCGGCGCTGCGTATCCTGAAGGGGTTCGGTATGCGCCTGCTGGCGTTTGATCCCTACCCGAGCGCGGCTGCGCTGGAACTGGGCGTAGAGTATGTGGATCTTGATACGCTGTTTTCCCAGGCCGACGTTATCTCCCTGCACTGTCCGCTGACGCCGGAAAACTTCCATTTGCTGAACCGTACCGCGTTTGAACGCATGAAAGACGGCGTGATGATCATCAATACCAGCCGTGGCGGTTTGATCGATTCACAGGCGGCGATTGATGCGCTGAAGACACAGAAAATTGGCGCGCTCGGCATGGACGTGTATGAAAACGAACGCGATCTGTTCTTTGAAGACAAATCCAATGATGTGATTCAGGACGATGTGTTCCGTCGCCTGTCGGCATGCCATAACGTGCTGTTCACCGGCCACCAGGCATTTCTGACCGCCGAGGCGTTGACCAGCATTTCTGAGACCACGCTGGAAAACCTGCGCCAGTTACGTGACGGTGAAAGTTGCCCGAACGCGCTGTTCTAAGCGGTTTGTGCGGTTCCCCGGCCAGGGGAGCCGTTTTAAGATTAACGGCCAGTGACACCCAGGCTAACCCTGTTAAAATCCCCGCCCTGAATGGAAAATTCTTAGAGGAAGAGATGAAAAAAATTATCCCTTTAATTGCGCTGAGCATTGCGCTTTCCGCCTGTGTCAGTTCCCGCACTGATACCCTTAAACCGGAACAGTTGGCTAACCAGCGTTTTGTACTGACTACCTTTAACGGCAAAGCACTGACGACATCAGACCAGAGCCCGGCTCCGGAAATCCGTTTCGACAAGGATCTGCGCGTCTCAGGCAAAATGTGCAACGGCTTTATGGGCCAGGGCAAACTTTCTGACGGCGCATTAACCGTGAAGCACATGGGCATGACCATGATGATGTGCGCAGATCCGCAGCGTAACGAGCTGGATCATACTATTCAGGGTATGCTGAGTGACGGCGCGCAGATCGATTTGACCGGCGACCAGTTAACGCTGGCAACCGCTTCGCAGACGTTGATTTATACCCGCGCGAATAACGCTCAATAATTACCGCAGCTTCCGGTGGCAAGCGACTGTTCGCTACAGCGTTTGCCATTCGGCAATGCACACATTCCCACCATCGAACCGTCAAGCTGACGCGCGACAGATAACGATCCGCCAATCATTGCACAATTTGCCTGACCGCTGTTAGACATCGCGGCCTTTATGCCTGGCACAACGTGAGCAGCCGTAGCCTGTTGCACAGGTTCACTACTGCATGCCGACAATAATAAAACGGCGCACCCCACCCAAAACGCAGAACGCATCTCTTCTCTCCCTTTATTAAAGCGAAACCCAAGCATAATAGGCAGCACAGCGCAATACGTCGAGAGCTGAAAGTCATCTTTATGCACCGCAGAAACATTTTTTTGCGTTTTTATCACCTGAAGCAGGTAATAACTGGCTTGCCCACACTTCACCAGAGATTTTCTGTCCTCACGGTACGCCCTTTTCGAAGCACTACGGGCTGGCTCCTTGATGGCGGTGGTATCGGCTCCGGTTGTAAGAATTCATGAAGTGGATCCCCGCAGCCTGAAATAAAAAAACCTGCCCGGTGAGCAGGTTGCTGATAACGTGTTTTTTATAAACAGGAAGAATTCAACTTTGGATCCTGCGGAAGAATTGCTCAGTCGATTCCCGGACGTGCTCATCAGGGTTCTCAGCAATATCCCCCTCTCCTGACGAATGTCGAACGTAGCTACTTTTTTGCCCGTGAAGCAAGGCAGGAGAAGAACCTGCATAGCCTGCAACTGAACAAAATGACAGAAACAGTAGAAACCATGCAGTTCTCAACGTCTTACCCATCATTCATAACCCGTATGTTGTTGGCATTCGAAAACATAGTGGCGTAATGAAAGTAAAATGCTGTATGCGATACTTAAACGTATCCAGGAAGCTATGAAAAATTACGTGGGTTGAAATGCAATAATAAATTCGCAGGATGTACTACCAGATGCTTCACATTATTAACGTTCATGACTATGTGTACTTCGAAGCGAAATTGTTGCTTACACGATTGGCCGACAGAACGTAACTCCGCTATTTCTTCTTTTATTTTGCTCTTATTTTTGATTTACATCAGCGGTGCGGTGCAACAGCGCATACAAGGGAACACATGTTGAAAAGTTGTTTTGTCAGTTTCCGAGGGGGAATTCTTAAATAAAGAAAACCGGAAGCAGGAGCAATGCAAACAGAGGTTACCAATACTGAAAATAAATAACCCCGCCAGAGAGGCAGGGTTATCTTGTTAAAATCGGGCCGCTATCGAGGACTCAAACCCCGACTCTGCTTTCTGTAAATAAAGCAACGCTCTAACCGTGCTGAGCTAATAGCGGACCGGGAATGCTATTTATATTGCGGAAACATTCCCGGCTGACGGGCCTTTTTGCCCATCTTCAATCGTGAATTCTACTTTCTGACCTTCATTCAGCGTTTTAAAACCGCCGCTCTGGATAGCCGAAAAATGCACGAATACGTCTTTGCTGCCATTGTCAGGCGTGATGAAACCAAACCCTTTGGACTCATTAAACCATTTTACTAAACCAGTCATTTTGTTAGACATAAATATTTCCTCAATATACATAGAGCCTTTCGGCGAAAAAGGGTTTTCGCACAGAATTAAATTATTAACGATAAGGAGGCTCAAAAAGAAGAATTATCTACAGATAACACTTGTGATGAGGACTGCTTTACTAAACCGCTTTATTACATCTGTGGAACAAACCTACCACTCATTAGTCACACATATACCAACTTATAGCAAGCTTTATTTTAGATTGATGACCCACGACGCGAGATGTCAGGCAATTGGTATTATTAGTAAAATGACGTCCAATGTTAGAGCAAACCCAGGCGATTTTATCAAATATGCCAGGCATCATGGCACTAAAATCCAACACTATGCTGCTATCTTGTCACGTCCTGTAAACGCGCTGTATGAATGTTTCCTCCTGCAAGTGCCTGTTGACCCGCGCCCCGCTCGCGTCGGCACAACCGTGCGTTCGCGGGCAGGGTTGGCTGGCGATTCCCCCACCTTTGCGCCAGAGTTACAGGACGTTTTACGCAGGATTAGCACCAGCAAAGTCAATGAGTGCTACTTACGGGAAAATAACTGGCTGCATTTCAGTGTATTTTTCCACGATAGCGCGACGTAGCTGTGAATCGGTTACCAGAAACATGCCTGATACGCTTTCTGTTCGAAGGAAGCGGTTGATGGAGTGCAATGCATTAAAAAATAAAATAAAAAATCGTTCAGAACGCACAGGCTGATGAAAAAAGCAACACCTGAGCCCGATCTGACAGAACGCAACGAATTCATTCACATGCTAAATACCGGCCAGGCACATCAGATCAAATATCTATCTTCGCTGGCTGTTTATACTGAATATAATTAAGTAATGAGAGCATTCATATGATCACGATTGACGGTAATGGCGCCGTGGCCTCGGTGGCCTTTCGTACCAGTGAAGTTATCGCCATATATCCCATAACGCCCAGTTCAACGATGGCTGAGCAGGCTGATGCCTGGGCCGGTAACGGTCTGAAGAATGTCTGGGGCGACACGCCCCGCGTTGTTGAAATGCAGTCGGAAGCCGGGGCTATTGCAGCTGTCCACGGCGCACTGCAAACCGGGGCACTCTCAACCTCATTTACCTCATCGCAGGGGCTGCTGCTGATGATCCCGACGCTGTACAAACTGGCCGGGCAACTGACGCCCTTTGTACTGCACGTCGCAGCACGTACAGTGGCTACCCATGCCCTCTCCATTTTTGGCGATCACTCCGATGTGATGGCGGTGCGCCAGACTGGCTGCGCCATGCTCGCTGCGGGTAGCGTGCAGGAAGCGCAGGATTTTGCGCTGATTTCGCATATTGCCACGCTGAAAAGCCGCGTGCCGTTCATTCACTTTTTTGATGGTTTCCGTACCTCGCACGAAATCAACAAGATTACGCCGCTGGCGGACGACACTATCCGCAATCTGCTACCACAACAGGAGATTGACGACCATCGCGCCCGTGCGTTGAACCCGGAGCATCCGGTCATTCGCGGCACATCGGCTAACCCGGATACTTACTTCCAGTCCCGCGAGGCGACCAACCCGTGGTACAACGCGGTTTACGCTCACGTCGAACAGGCAATGAACGATTTTGCCGAAGCCACCGGCCGCAGCTACAAGCCGTTCGAATACTACGGACATCCGCAGGCCGATCGCGTAATTGTACTGATGGGTTCAGCAATAGGTACCTGCGAAGAGGTGGTTGATGAGTTGCTGACGCGGGGTGAGAAAGTCGGCGTGCTGAAAGTTCGCCTCTATCGCCCGTTTAGCGCCGCGCATCTGCTGGCGGTCTTGCCGGAAAGCGCGCGTACTGTCGCTGTGCTCGATCGCACCAAAGAACCAGGCGCGCTGGCGGAACCACTTTATCTTGATGTGATGACCGCGCTGGCGGAAGCCTTTAATCACGGTGAACGCGAAACCCTGCCGCGAGTGATTGGCGGGCGCTATGGTTTATCCTCCAAAGAGTTTGGCCCGGAATGCGTGCTGGCGGTGTTTAACGAGCTGCGCGCGGCAAAGCCCAGACCGCGTTTTACCGTCGGGATCTACGACGACGTTACCAATCTCTCGCTGCCGCTGCCGGAAAACACCCTGCCATCGCACGCGAAACTGGAAGCGCTATTTTACGGGCTGGGCAGCGATGGCAGCGTCTCGGCGACCAAAAACAATATCAAGATTATTGGTAACTCCACGCCGTGGTATGCGCAGGGTTATTTTGTCTATGACTCGAAAAAAGCGGGCGGCCTGACGGTTTCGCATTTGCGCGTCAGCGAAAGACCAATAAACTCCGCCTATTTGGTTTCGCAGGCGGATTTTGTCGGTTGCCATCAGTTGCAGTTTATCGATAAATACCAAATGGCCGAACGGCTGAAGCCGGGCGGTATTTTCCTGCTCAATACGCCCTACAGCGCAGAGGAAGTGTGGTCGCGGCTGCCGCAGGAAGTTCAGGCGGTGCTGAATCAGAAAAAAGCCCGTTTCTTCGTGGTCAACGCGGCGAAAATCGCCCGCGAATGCAGCCTCGGCGCACGTATTAACACCGTTATGCAGATGGCGTTCTTCCATCTGACAAATATATTGCCGGGCGACAGCGCGCTGGCTGAATTGCAGGGCGCGATCGCCAAAAGCTACAGTAGCAAAGGTCAGGAGCTGGTTGAGCGCAACTGGCAGGCACTGGCGCTGGCACGCGAATCACTGTTCGAAGTACCGCTGGAGCCTGTCAACCCGCTGAGTGCACACCGCCCGCCGGTGGTTTCCGATGCGGCGCCGGATTTTGTCAAAACCGTCACCGCCGCTATGCTGGCGGGCCTTGGCGATGCGCTGCCGGTCTCAGCCCTGCCGCCGGACGGCACCTGGCCGGTCGGCACCACCCGCTGGGAGAAACGCAATATCGCGGAAGAAATCCCCATCTGGAAAGAATATCTCTGTACCCAGTGTAACCACTGTGTCGCCGCCTGCCCGCATTCGGCAATCCGCGCGAAAGTGGTTTCTCCGGCAGCGATGGAAGAGGCTCCCGATACGCTCCATTCACTGGACGTGAAATCGCGCGATATGCGGGGTCAGAAATATGTCTTGCAGGTCGCGCCGGAGGATTGCACCGGCTGTAATCTGTGTGTTGAGGTCTGCCCGGCGAAAGATCGTCAGAACCCGGACATCAAGGCCATCAATATGATGTCGCGCCTTGAACATGTGGAAGAAGAGAAAGTGAATTATGACTTCTTCCTTGGCCTGCCGGAGATCGACCGCAGCACGCTGGAACGCATTGATATCCGTACTTCCCAACTGATCACCCCGCTGTTTGAATATTCCGGGGCCTGTTCCGGCTGCGGTGAAACGCCGTACATCAAACTCCTGACCCAGTTGTATGGCGACCGGATGATGATTGCCAACGCTACCGGGTGCTCATCCATTTACGGCGGTAATCTGCCTTCAACGCCGTATACCACAGACGCCAACGGGCGCGGTCCGGCGTGGGCGAACTCGCTGTTTGAGGATAACGCCGAGTTTGGCCTCGGCTTCCGTCTCAGCGTCGATCAGCACCGTCAGCGTGTGATGCGTCTGGTGAATCAATTTGCCGACCATATTCCGGCGGAACTGCTTGCCGCACTTCAGCAGGAGGCCTCGCCGGACGTTCGCCGTGCACAGGTTGCTGAACTGCGTAACGCGCTGGCCAATGTTGAAGGTGCACAGCAACTTCTGACCGATGCCGATGCGCTGGTTGAGAAATCGATCTGGCTGATTGGCGGCGATGGCTGGGCCTATGACATTGGTTTCGGCGGGCTGGATCATGTGATGAGTCTGACCGAAAACGTCAATATTCTGGTGCTTGATACCCAGTGCTACTCCAACACCGGCGGCCAGGCATCAAAAGCCACACCGCTGGGTGCGGTGACCAAATTTGGCGAACACGGTAAACGTAAAGCGCGCAAGGATCTGGGTGTCAGCATGATGATGTACGGACATGTTTATGTGGCGCAGATTTCCCTTGGCGCACAGTTGAACCAGACCGTGAAAGCTATTCAGGAAGCGGAATCCTATCCGGGGCCATCGCTGATCATCGCTTACAGCCCATGCGAAGAGCACGGTTACGACCTGGCGCTGAGCCACGATCAGATGCGTCAGTTGACCGCCACCGGCTTCTGGCCGCTCTATCGTTACGATCCACGCCGCGAAGAGGAAGGCAAAATCCCGCTGGCGCTGGATTCACGTCCGCCATCTGACGCGCTGGCGGAAACGCTGCTCAATGAGCAGCGTTTCCGTCGTCTGAATGCGCAGCAGCCGGAAGTGGCAGAGCAACTGTGGAAAGATGCCGCCGCCGACCTGCAAAAACGCTATGATTTCCTCGCGCAACTGGCCGGAAAAGCAGAGAAAAGCCCGACCGAGTAAACGAGCTGCCTAAAAAGCCACCGGTTAACGCCGGTGGCTTTTTTAACGCACGGATTTCGCATGACACCATCCGCAAGCTGCGTTAATAATCAGTTTTCCCGGGCAGCAAGGAGCGAACAGCATGCGACATCATCCCGTAACCTCATCACGCATTTATTCCATTGGTTATGACAGCCGCAGCCTCACGCTCGAAATCTGTTTTCACGATAAAAGCATTTATCAGTATCAGAACGTTCCGGAGCGGATCTTCACGGTTTTTCTGACCGTTGTCTCGAAAGGCCGCTTTTACGATGGCGTGGTCAAAGGAAAATTCCCCGAAAAAAAAGTCGCCTGAACAGGTAGCTGCCCGCCGTTCTTATAATCTGTCAGGATAAGTTTTTTCACTCTTATAACGGAAACCGCAATGTCAAAAAACAGTCCTTCCACGCCCTATTACGCCGTGATTTTTACCTCCGTGCGCACAGCGGTTGATGACGGTTATGGCGCAATGTCCGATCGTATGATGGAACTGGCGATTAATCAGCCGGGTTTTCTCGGTGTCGATTCCGCGCGTGAGGAAGTGGGAATTACCGTCTCATACTGGGAATCACTTGACGCGATTAAAAACTGGAAAGCAAACGCTGAGCACGCGATAGCGCAGAAAACCGGACGGGAAAAGTGGTATCACTCCTTCACCACGCGCATCTGCCGGGTTGAAAAAGAGTATTCGTTTGCTGCGCCACAGGAATAATCCATCGATTTTACTGCCTGGAAACATGCCCGGAGTGAAAAACTGCCGGAGTTCCGGGCATGTACGGTGAGAATATTTTTCGCTAACAGACGCTTGTTTATAAACCGCAAGCAGGTACACGCACTGATTCAATCAGCGCTGAAAAACTTGCCAGCGAACACATTCCCTGCGCATTTTTTTCGTTGCATGCCGTGAGCTTCAGATCCACTTGTCCGGGTGGATTTTCCAGCGATAAAGGCTGCATTTCCCGCATTTCCCGCATCTCCTGCAATGTCTGATAAACGAACGAAACCTGAATCCAGTCGCTATTATCACTGAGCCGCTTCCATCTTTCGAAAACCAGCTCACCGCCCGGCGGAGTATTATCGGGCTGAGCGGGGAGCAACCAGTTAATACCTAATGCCCCGCTGATATTGGCCAGATTGGTATCGTGCCCGGCAATAAATAACAAAGAAACCGGCAAGTTAATGCCATAGCTATTTTCGGCTGACCCTTTCGTTACCAGCGCAGTGCGAATCAAATCGAGTAAGGGCGTTGCCTTGCTACGTGCCACTTCTGGCGTTTTTTGCAAAAGGTCAAACTGCGCGTTGTGCAGACTTAATAACTCGCCCCATTCTTTCTCCCCCGCTATCCGTCCCCAGGCCACTTGTGGCATACCCTGAGCCTGCTGGAGCAGGAATATCTCTGTCAGCATTGAAGAAAGCCCCCATGCGCCGGTTAACGAAACATTATCCGGAGTGGCGTTGAGTTTCGTGGGTAAGACCTGGGTTAATGAGCAGCCATTATTCTGCCCGGTTGCTTTGCATTTTTCTGACTGAGAGAAATTTAAAACCTTTTCCAGAGTCTGAAAGGCTGGTTGGTATCGTTGCGCGTAGTGCCCGATATCGCCTCCGGCCTGGTTCAGAATCGCCTCTTTCACTTTTACAGGGTTGAATGAACATTTACCCGCTTTTATGGGGTTAAAAACAGGATCTGTTCGGGTTTGCTGTTGTTGATAGTGCACCGGGATATGGCATTCTGGCGCAAACCCGGCAAGAAATGCTTCACCTGTTTTACGCGTTCGTTGATCCGTATCGGCAACGACAGCGACCTGCGCAAACGGACACGTTTTATCGCCTTGCAGACCTTTCTCCGCCAGCCGCAAACGCTGATACTTCCCCAACTCAGAAATAAGCTGCCCTCCACGCGGCGTCAGCCAGCCTAAAGGCACGTCCCATTGTGGCCACTGATAAGGTGTGACGGCTTGCATGAGCGCGGTGGATTTTGTCGGTGCCCTTACGCCATGGCGGCTGAGAATGACCACGCGTTCCAGCTTCATTTCGCTCTTTCCCGAAGCAAGCGCTGGAACCGAACCGAATATCAGCGTTAAAAAAATGAAACGAACAATCAAGGTGTTCATTGCTTACATCTCCCTTGCTGTTATAGAGATAACAGGATATTTCTCCCTACCAGGCGATACAGGTTTGAGGAAGATCCTACGGACAGAAGACGGTAAAATGCATGATGTTTATATTCAGCGAATGCGCAAAAGCGAACGAAAACCACACTATTCTTTATCCTTTGCAGGGGCAAGATGAAATGCGCTCGTAAAACGCGCTGGCATTCGTCGCCGGAATCCGTACCATACGCGCATACTTTTGCCTGCTGACTTTTGAGTGCCGGCGCTAATCTGTATTTTATTGCCAGCCTGAAGGGGCATAAAAACGCGCAAATGGCTTATGGCGCATGGACAGAGGTAATGAACCAGAATCGCACTGTCACAGGGAATAATCGGCTGTCCCTTGCGGATTTGGTTTGCCCACGTCGTGCTCCCGACGCATCCAGAGAAAAGAAATAATGACCGAGAAACAAGAGATTACAAAGAAAGAGCAGTACAACCTGAACAAACTGCAAAAACGTCTGCGCCGTAACGTCGGCGAAGCCATTGCCGACTTCAACATGATTGAAGAAGGCGACCGCATCATGGTCTGCCTTTCCGGCGGCAAAGACAGCTACACGATGCTGGAAATTCTGCGCAACCTGCAACAAAGCGCGCCGGTCAATTTTTCGCTGGTGGCGGTCAATCTCGATCAGAAGCAACCGGGCTTCCCGGAACATATTCTGCCGCAGTATCTGGATGCGCTCGGCGTTGAGTACAAAATCGTGGAAGAGAATACTTACGGCATCGTGAAAGAGAAGATCCCGGAAGGCAAAACCACCTGTTCTCTCTGTTCCCGCCTGCGTCGCGGGATCCTCTACCGTACGGCGAGCGAACTGGGTGCGACCAAGATTGCCCTTGGCCACCACCGCGATGACATTCTGCAAACGCTGTTTTTGAATATGTTCTATGGCGGGAAAATGAAGGGCATGCCGCCGAAGCTGATGAGCGATGACGGCAAACACATTGTGATCCGCCCGCTGGCTTACTGCCGCGAAAAAGATATTGAGCGTTTCTCAGAAGCGAAAGGTTTCCCGATCATTCCGTGCAACCTGTGTGGTTCGCAGCCGAACCTGCAACGCCAGGTGATTGCCGATATGCTGCGTGACTGGGACAAACGTTATCCAGGGCGCATCGAAACCATGTTCAGCGCCATGCAGAACGTGGTGCCGTCGCATCTCAGTGACGTCAATCTGTTTGATTTCAAAGGTATTACGCATGGTTCGGAAGTGGTCAACGGCGGCGACCTGGCGTTTGACCGCGAAGAGATCCCGTTGCAACCGGCTGGCTGGCAGCCGGAAGAGGATGACGCGCAGCTCGATGAACTGCGTCTTAACGTCATTGAAGTGAAATAAATCCCAGCCTCTCTGCTGCGTGCAGAGAGGCTGGTTTTACAACAGCCGTACGCGGCAGCTCTTGCCTTTAATCTTCCCGTTCTGCAACTGCTTCCACGCCTGACGCGCCACACTCTGGCGAACAGCCACATAAACATGCGCCGGATGCACGGTGATTTTACCAATGTCCGCGCCATCCAGCCCCATATCGCCGGTCAGCGCGCCCAGCACATCGCCGGGACGCATTTTGGCTTTTTTACCGCCATCAATGCACAGCGTGGCCATTTCCGCTTCCAGCGGCACCACTTTGACGTTAGCTGGTGCGTTGCACCAGTTCAGCTTCAGTTGCAGCATTTCCGCGAGAATATTGGCGCGCTGTGCCTCTTCCGGCGCACAGAAACTGATTGCCAGGCCGCTATTACCCGCGCGCGCAGTACGTCCGATACGGTGTACGTGCACTTCCGGATCCCATGCCAGTTCGTAGTTCACCACCAGCTCGAGCGACTTAATGTCGAGACCACGCGCAGCGACATCGGTCGCCACCAGCACGCGCGCGCTACCGTTGGCAAAACGCACCAGTGTTTGATCGCGGTCGCGCTGCTCCAGATCGCCATGCAGCGCCAGTGCGTTCTGCCCCGCGCCGTTCAGCGCATCGCACACTTCCTGACAATCTTTTTTGGTATTACAGAACACCACACAGGAAGCCGGACGGTGCTCGCTTAAGAGCTTTTGCAACAGTGCGGCTTTGCCCTGACGGGAAACCTCGAAGAACTGCTGTTCAACGGCGGGCAGCGCATCGACGCTATCGATTTCAATGGTTTCCGGGTCGCGCTGGACGCGGCCACTGATGGCGGCAATCGCTTCCGGCCAGGTGGCTGAAAACAGCAGGGTCTGCCGTGAGGCAGGCGCAAAACGGATAACGTCATCAATCGCCTCGCTGAATCCCATGTCGAGCATGCGATCGGCTTCGTCCATGACCAGCGTTTGCAGGTTATCCAGGGTAACGGTGTTTTTTTGCAGGTGATCGAGCAAACGCCCCGGCGTGGCAACAATAATGTGCGGCGCATGTTGTAATGAATCGCGCTGCGCACCAAATGGCTGGCCGCCGCAGAGAGTCAGCACTTTGATATTGGGCATATAGCGCGCCAGGCGGCGTAACTCGCTGGCGACCTGATCGGCCAGCTCACGCGTCGGGCATAAAATCAATGACTGCGTCTGAAATCGGCTGGCATCAATATGTTGCAATAAGCCCAGCCCAAACGCCGCCGTTTTGCCACTGCCTGTTTTTGCCTGCACGCGGACATCTTTTCCGGCGAGAATGGCAGGCAGCGCAGCGGCCTGGACTGGAGTCATAGAGAGATAGCCCAGATCGTTAAGATTCTCGATCTGGGCGGCGGGCAAAGCATTTAAGGTTGAAAAAGCGGTCACAATAAAGTCTCGCGATAAAAGGGCTGAGATCAGCAGGCGCGTATCCTCTCAGATCTGCCCTGTTTACGCGACATCTTAATGGGTTCTTCATCCGGCGGCGGGTCCGGCATCGGTTGCGGATGTGGAATGGGATCGGGAATCGGGATCGGATCGGTTGGAACCGGATCGCTGGGATATGAGGAATTGCGTGTATTCATCATCGCCTCCTTTACGTGAGATATCTTGTTAAGGGTAGTCGCAGGTAAAAAAGAGGCAAAAAAAAGCCGACTCATTAAGTCGGCGTCGTACGAATCAATTGTGCTATGCAGTAATTCAAAAAAGGAAGTAAGACAATATGGAGCGCAACGCCCATCGCTTGACGTTGCATTCACCTGCGAGAGAAATATTGCCCTGAATAGGTATTGTATTTATTGACCTCGCTCAAACTATCTGGCGTTTTTATGTTCAAAAAATGTTAAAAAAGTGAAATTTTACAGCCAGTTACTACGATGCAACCACCAGGTAACACCGCCGATCAGTACCACCAACATCACGCAGAAGATCGAAAAGCCGAATTGCCAACCGCCTCCCGGAATGCCGCCCAGATTGACGCCAAACAAGCCGGTAAGAAAGGTACTCGGCAAAAACACCATTGCCATCAACGACATGGTATACGTGCGTCGCGCCAGCGACTCCTGCATCACCTGCGTAATCTCATCCGTCATCACTGCCGTACGTGCAATGCAGGCATCGATCTCATCCAGGCCACGCCCGAGGCGATCGGCGATATCCTGCATCCGACGGCGCTGATCGTCACTCATCCACGCCAGACGTTCACTGGCCAGCCGTGAAAAGACATCACGCTGCGGCGCCATATAGCGGCGCATAACAATTAACTGTTTGCGCAGCAACGCCAGAATTCCCCGCGGCGGAATTTGCTGATCGAGCAGGTTATCTTCCAGATCGATAATCCTGTCGTGCAAGGATTCAATAAATTCGCTGGCATGATCGGTCAACGCATCGCAAACATCCACCAGCCAGGCGCCACTATCCGTTGGGCCGGACCCCTCTTCCAGATCCCTGACCACATCATCCAGCGCCATAACTTTACGCTGACGCGTGGAGACAATCATCCGCGAATCCATGTATAACCGCACGGCCACGAGCTGGTCGGGTCGTTCATCAGTGCTGCCGTTAATGCAGCGCAGCGTAATGAGCGTCCCCTCACCCAGCCGGTTAACGCGTGGACGCGTACTTTCTCCGGAAAGCGCATCACGCGCACTGTTCGGCAGCAACGGCGTTGAGGCCAGCCACTGTGCACTCTCCTGATTGGTATAATTCAGATGCACCCAGCACGGTGTTTGTTCAGTAATAATGTCATCATCTTCGAGCGGCTTAACGCCCCCTTTTCCATCCAGCCGCCACGCAAAAACCGCATCCGGGACATTCACCCCGGAGCCTTTTAATGCTTCCACAGCGCCTCCAAAATCAGCAAGGTATTGCTGTCAGTCTAGCCGGATGAGAATCTTAAGCAATCATCACGCTGAATTTGTTAACAAATTCACGCAAACTGCAAATAAAAAACCCGGTTTCCCGGGCCTTGTTGTTCAGTACAGAGATCTTCAGAAGGAGTGCCAGTAATTTTCCTGATTCTGCAAAACCGGCGTTTTGACGCGCTGGCGCTGTTTTTCCGGCGGCAACGCGGTCTCCGCTGCCACGCGTGCTGCCGGAGCGCCCTCGATCAAACGGAATTTACCGGTCCGTTTTTGTAACTCCTCGACCTGATGTTTCAGTACGTCAGAGGAACTGGCAAGTTCATCAACCGTGGTGACGTTGCTCTGTGTCACTTTTTCTAACTCTGCTAACGCCAGGGTGATCTGCGAAATGCCTTTTTCCTGTTGCAACGTCGTGACGGCAATTTCATCCATCAACTTACTGACCACGCTCGCGCCAGAAACAATATCATGCATGTTTTGTTCTGCTTCGTTCACCACTGTCGCACCCTGCGTCACGTTATCTGTCGTTTCGGCAATCAGGGATTTGATATTTTTCGCCGCCTCAGCGCTGCGATGCGCAAGGCTACGCACCTCACCGGCCACTACGGAGAACCCCTTTCCGTGATCGCCTGCTCGCGCTGCCTCTACCGCCGCATTGAGCGCCAGAATATTGGTCTGGAAAGCGATACCGTCAATAATCGAAATAATCTCCGTCATCTGATTGGCGCATTCGGTAATTGACTGCATATTTTTCGCTACCTGCCCCATTAAATCCCCACCTTTTAACGCACATCTGGTCGCATCTTTAGCGCGGGTGCTGGCGATGCGCGTATTGTCGGCATTATTTTTGGTGCTGGAAGCCATTTGTTCCATGCTGGAGGCGGTCTGTACCAGTGCAGCAGATTGCTCCTCGGTTTTAACGGAGAGGTCAGCGCTACGCGTGGCCAGTTCAGCCGAAAGATTGAGGGCAGAATCCGAAGAGGAGCGAATTTCTCTGACTAAGGTAGCAATGCTGGCAGAAAGTGAGTTGATTCCGGGTATTAAGCGACCGGCGCAGTTATTTCCAAATTCAGGAATAACAATAGAAAGATTTCCTGAGGTTACCTCTTCTATACTTTTTTTAACAGTATTAATCGGCGTCACTAAATATTGCGTCATATACAGCCAAAGTAATGCCAGCGAAGTAATGGAAACAACTGCGGTAGTCATAATCAGGGTGGCATTTTTTGAGAGAATGATCACCAAAACTTCCATGAGAATAAAAGAGAAAAGCAAAAATAAAATAATAAAAGTCCTTACACTAATATGTCTTAACATAGTGATACCCACCAAACTGCGGAAGAAGGTAAGATCGTTATAGCATTCGAAATATACTTTTACACGGCTAAATTGATACTGCGCAATGTTCACGGTTAAGTAACTACAATTCAGATTAAGTCAGGCCATTCATCTGAACATAAACCACCATCCCAACACAAACCGCCAGATAATGCGATAAACCCGGAATTCAACATCAAAATATATCATATAAAAAACAGCCTGACTCAGTGAGCCTCACAGCATATTTCCTTCTTAATTTAGTTTTAGCCTCGCTTAAATCATCCACTTTTTTTTAAGTTCCTGTTGTTAATGTCGATAAATAAAAGATGCTCCATGTTTATTAATTTGTCCTCGCAATAATAAACTCAGCGCAACCATTAAATTCATCAGGTTAGTTGCTAAAATTAGTGCCAAGATTACATATCAACTCTTTTGCCTGCGTGGATGACATATGCTTTATGTTTCGTGGGACCCTATTCTGGTCGGCATCTCTTTTTTGGTGGCATTCATTGCCTCATTTGTCGCACTCGATAGTGCAGGTAAAGTGCTGAACTCAGAACCTCGTAGCGCCCTGTTCTGGCGGATTTCTGGTGGAGCCACATTGGGCATGGGCATCTGGTCAATGCACTTTGTCGGTATGCTGGCGATGAAAATGCCGATAATGATGCATTATGATTTTGAATTAACCATCCTCTCATTTGTTATTGCTTTACTGGCCTCCACGCTGTCGCTCAATATCGCCGTCAGCAGCCATACCTTGCCGATAAAGCGCCTGATTTTCGCCACCCTTGTCCTCGGCAGCGGCGTGGTGTCGATGCATTATATCGGCATGGCAGCGATGATGAGCTTCGTCAGCATTTACTGGAATATCCCGCTGGTGGCGCTGTCGATCGTGATTGCCATCGCCAGCGCCTGGGTCGCGCTGTGGCTGGCGTTCAGCCTGCGGCAAAATACGCACGGCGTCTTTATTAATCGCGTTTTTGCCTCGCTGGTGATGGGCATTGCCATTTGCGCCATGCACTATACCGGCATGAACGCCGCGACCTTCAGTAATGATGGGCTCGGCATTATCGTGCGTAGCGATGCCATACATATCATGAGCCGCGGCGTCGGCGAGCAAGGACTGTCACTGTGGGTCGCCACTACAACGCTGGTGATTTTTGGCATCATGCTTTTTATCTCGATGATCGATTCACAATTGCGGACAGCACGCCTGACCGACAGTCTGCGTCAGCTAAACCTGCAACTGGAGAAACAGGCGCATTATGATCCCCTCACCGGGCTGGCAAACCGTATTCAGCTCGATATTTTGCTGGATTCCTGCCTGAATCGCGCAGCGGAAGAGCAGACGACCTTCGCGCTGATTTATATGGATCTGGATCGCTTCAAGCTGGTGAATGATGCCTGGGGACACCATATTGGCGACCGGTTGCTGGTCGTGGTGGCAGAACGGCTTTCCGCCTGTATTAATGACAAAATGTCGCTGGCCAGGCTCGGTGGTGACGAATTTACGCTGCTGGTGCCGCAGACCAGCGAGGAAGAAGTTGACGCCCTGATTCGCCGCCTGATCGCGACCATTCAGCACCCTTTTTATGAATTAAGCCATGTCATCAATGTATCGCTTAGCGCCGGGGTGAGTTTTTATCCGGAGCACGGTGAAAACGCCCATGAGCTGAAGCTGAAAGCCGATACCGCCATGTACAGCGTGAAGCAGGAAGGTCGCAATGGCTGGGCGATTTATCACGCCGGAATGGCGCAGAAAACCGCCGATGCGCCACAGTTCTTGCAGGACTTGTCGCAGGCGCTGACGCGTAATCAGTTTGAACTCTGGTATCAGCCGCAATATACCGCGCCCGAACAAACCCTTGCCGGATTTGAAGCCCTGCTGCGCTGGCGTCACCCGCAGCAGGGGGTTTTGCTGCCGGCAACGTTTCTGCCGATGCTGGAAAAAACCGGACTGATTCTCTCTGTTGGTCAGTGGGTGATCGAATCTGCCTGTCGCCAGTTACATTACTGGAATACCCAGGGTTTTCCCCACCTGACATTGGCGATTAACCTCTCGCCCAGCCAGTTTGAACAGCATGATATTTATGAACAGGTCACTGATGCCTTGACCCGTTACCGTGTCGACCCGACGCGCCTGACACTGGAAATCACCGAGAACACCGCGCTGAAAAACCTTGAGCGTAGCGTTCATCTGCTGACCCAGTTTGCGCAGTTGGGGATCACGGTGGCGATTGATGATTTTGGTACCGGTTATTCCAATATGCTGATGCTGAAAAAATTGCCTGCCACTGAACTCAAAATTGATAAAAGTTTTGTGAAAGATATTCGCGAAAATAGCCGCAACGTGAAAATTGTCTCGACGATAATCGACATTGCCCACTCGATGAATATGCGTGTGGTCGCCGAAGGAATCGAAACGGCAGAACAACATGCATTGCTCACCAATATGGGCTGTGCTTTTTTACAAGGTTTCCTGTTTGCCCGTCCACAACCCGTCGAGAAGATTTCAGCGTTGCTTAAACATAAACCTTTCGCGTTGTCACTGGAATGTTCAGAGCCGTCACAAAAAAAACCTGCATAAGGCTCTACATTTCATGTGTGTTGCAATAAAGTTAGTAAATTGCCGCAACATCTGGCCAGCGGCGACATTGCAACCTGCGCAATAAGTGGAGTAGCCATGCTTAAATATCACCTGGATGCGCTGAATGTCCTCTCCACGCCGGTTTGGGTGGTCGCCCCTGACACGGAAACGTTGTTATTTTCTAACACACAGGCGCAGAAGCTGGCGGCGGGTCGTTCATTGCGTGAAATGCGCAGTGGCCTCTTTTCTGCCATTGCGCAGACCAGCCTCTCAATGTATTTACCCTGCCTGCAAAATCACGAAGATGTGGTCGAAATCTGGAGTATTTGCCCTTCCGGTGAAGAGTGTACGATCAGTTGCCGCGCCGTGCTGCGCGAACTTGAAACTGTCGGTGAAGTGCTCATTTTCGAAGGCATTTCCGGTGGCGCTGCAGCCGCCGCGCTCAAGGCCAACCACTCCTCCTCTTACCGGCCGAGTAAGCAAGGGTTCTACGCCCGTTTTTTCTATACCACGTCAGCCCCAATGCTGCTTATCGATCCCGTCCGCGATGGCCTGATCGTGGATGCCAATCTCGCTGCTCTGCGCTTTTATGGTTACGATCATGAAGAAATGTGCCAGAAGCACACATGGGAAATTAACACCATGGGGCGCAGCGTCTTGCCGGTGATGTCAGAAATCGCCAGGCTGCCTGGTGGACATAAGCCGCTCAATTTTATTCATCAGTTGGCCGATGGCTCAACGCGACATGTGCAAACCTACGCCGGGCCAATTGAGATATACGGCGAACGCCTGATGTTATGCATTATTCATGATATTACCGAACAGAAGCGGCTTGAGCAGGAGCTGGAATACGCTGCACACCGCGATGCCCTCACCGGGCTTTTGAACCGCCGTCAGTTTTATCACCTGACAGAGCATGTTCTGCCGACCGTGCTCGATTTTTGCGTCATGCTGGTCGATGCAGATCATTTCAAACATATTAACGATCAATTCGGTCATCAGTGCGGGGACGAAGTGCTGATCGAACTTGCACGCACGCTGGAAGCCAACAGCCGCAGTGGTGATTATGTCTTTCGCTGGGGTGGCGAAGAATTTTTACTGTTGTTGCCGCATACCCGCATAGATACCGCGCTGGACGTGGCGGAAGCCATCCGCCTGGCGGTAGTGAATATCGCCACGCCCGGTCTGCCTGACTTTACCGTCAGTATCGGCGTCGCGCGTCATTTGCAAAATGAAAGCCTCGATGCCCTGTTCCGTCGCGTCGATGAAGCGCTTTATCGCGCAAAAAATAACGGTCGTAACCAAGTACTTGCAGCCTGAATGAAGGCAAAAAAAAGCGCCCGCTTTCGGGCGCTACGGCGTTATTGCGGCATTAATGAATGCCCAACCGCCAGGCAAAATCGATCTCTTCTTTTAATTCTGTATGCGAAAGGGTCAGCAGATCCGCAAACTCCAGCCGGAGTCGTTTGAGTTTTTTGAGGTACTCGGCCGGTGTCATCGCACTGCGATCGCGACGCAGATATTCGATAGCCAGTTGGGTTGGGTCTAATTCAGTCTCCATAACGTCCTCTGAGGTAGTAAACACCCTTCTATTATACCACCGAATGCTGTCTGTTTTTTGACCATAATCGTAAAAGAGCTGGGTTTATCCGCGGAAAATGCCGCTCCGAACGACCTTACAAAAAAAGGGGTTGCGCCACTAAATGATAAAGATTATCTTTCTCAATACTGAATAGTTGAGTTAAACACTCAGGTATTCGGTACGACATTGCTCACATTGCTTCCAGTATTTTTCGCCCGCTCAATGTAGCGGGCTTTTTTTGGCCAGTACCCGAGAACGGTCATTCACATTCCCGCAACGCTCCTTATTTCCTCCATTGTCCCTTCACATTCCTTAAGTAAAATTCTTAACACTCCTGCTAAGACAGGAATCATTCCGTAATCAATGAGTTTCCCCTTACTTCCCGTGACGTAAGGGGATTTTTTTTATTAATGCTTAATAATGTATAGCGTGCGGCTGTATGCCACATCTTCCGGGTTGTTAATCGGGTATCCCTTCAGCCACGGCTTAATTAAGCGCCCATTGGTGTACTGATAAATCGGCGCAATCGGCGCTTTTTCGGCAATAAGATGCTCCGCCGCGTTGTAGTCCACGTTACGCGCTTTGGCGCTGGTTTCCTGCGCCGCCTGTGCAATCACTTTGTCATAGCTTTCATCATTGAAACGCGAAATATTGCTGCTGCTTCCCGACGTCAGTATCGACAGGAACGTGGACGGTTCGTTGTAATCCCCCACCCATGACGCGCGGATCACATCAAAATTGCCGCTGTTACGGCTGTCGATATAGGTTTTCCACTCCTGGTTTTGCAGCGTCACATCCGCGCCCAGACTCTGTCGCCACATTGAGGCCACTGCGATAGCAATCTTCTGGTGACTTTCAGAACTGTTATACAGCAACCGGAGTTTAAGCGGCCGCTGCGGGCCGTAACCTGCCGCCTGCAATAACGTTTTCGCCTGCGCGTTCAGCTCTGCCTGACTCATCGATTCAAATTGTGAACGTTCCGGGGTGAAACCTGCCGTCACGTCCGGCGTTAAACGCCATGCGGGTTTCTCGCCAGTGCCCAGCACTTTTTGCGCGATCACACGACGGTCGATCGTCATACTCAGCGCCAGACGCACGCGGGGATCGGACGTTGGACCTTTTTGCGTATTAAATGCGTAGTAATAAGTGCCCAGTTGCGGCGGCGTGTAAACCTGCCCCGGGATATCTTTCAACAATTTCTGATAGAGGTTTTTCGGGAAAGATTCGGTAATGTCGACGCCATTCGCCAGGTAACGCTTGGTGGCAGCGGACTCCTGATTGATGGGCATAAACGTCACCTTATCGATCACGGTTTTGCCGTCATCCCAGTAGTGCTTGTTGCGGTTGAGCACCAGCTTTTCGTTCACCACACGATCGCTCAGCACAAACGCGCCGTTACCGATCAGATGACCCGGACGCGTCCAGTCTGCGCCGCTTTCAACATTCGCTTTTTGTACCGGGTAGAGCGCGAAACTGGCCGCAAGACTCGGGAACCACGGTACGGGACGGGAAAGTTGCACGCGCAACGTGCGCGCATCCACCGCGCTGACGCCGAGCTTATCCGGCGTCGCTTTACCCTCGGTAATATCCTGCGCATTGGCCAGACCCGCCAGCGCCGCAAAGCTGGCAAAAGGCGAGGTCGTTTTCGGATCCACCAGACGCTGCCAGCTATAAACGAAATCCTCTGCGGTTACCGGCGAACCATCAGACCAGCGGGCATTGTCACGCAGGGTAAAAATCCAGATGCGATTATCATTGCTCTGCCATTTGCTGGCGACGCCGGGAATAATGTTGCCCTTCTCGTCCTGATTCACCAGCCCTTCGAACAGGTCGCGCAGCACCTGAATCTCCGGCAGACCCACGGCTTTCGCAGGATCCAGCGAGGCGGGTTCATCTTTCAGATGACGCACAACTTCCTGCGTTGCCGCCAGTTGCGTACCTGGAGGAACATCAGCAGCAAACGATACAGAAGAAAAACCGCACAGCCAGAGCGCGCAGCACAGCGTGGAAACTCGATGCGTCATGGGATCCCCTTTTGATGTGTCATTTCCCGGCAATAGAAGTGTAATTATTTGTTTTAACATACCGGAATGCAAACCTGGTCAGTCAAAAAATTGATGATGGACAGTAATTTAACCTCCATGGCAAGATTTGCGTCACACCGATTTTTGCTCAACACTTGCTGTAAGCAAACGCCAGAACAAAGGAAATTTATGCCTGTCACACGACCACGTCCGCAGCGGGGCCGTTTTGCCCCCGGAAGCGAAGAGTTTGGCCGCTCACAGCTTGGCGCGCCGCTGATCTGGTTCCCGGCACCAGTCGCCACGCGCGAAAGCGGTTTGATCATCGCCGGGACTCACGGTGACGAAAACTCCTCGGTCGTCACGCTTTCCTGCGCCCTGCGCACGCTGAAGTCCGATCTGCGCCATCATCATGTGGTCCTCGCGGTCAATCCGGACGGTTGCCAGCTTGGCCTGCGCGCGAACGCCAATGGCGTCGATCTCAACCGGAATTTCCCCGCCGCCAACTGGAAAGCAGGTGAAACGGTTTATCGCTGGAACAGCGCCGCGGATGAACGGGATGTGGTGTTGCTGACCGGTGACGCGCCCGGTTCTGAACCGGAAACGCAAGCGCTGTGCCAGTTGATTCATCGCATTCACCCGGCATGGGTGGTGACGTTCCATGATCCGCTGGCATGTGTGGAAGATCCGCAGGAAAGTGTGCTTGGCCAATGGTTGTCCAGCCAGCTCTCCCTGCCGCTGGTCACCAGTGTTGGTTACGAAACACCCGGCTCTTTTGGAAGCTGGTGCGCGGATATCGGTCTGCACTGCATCACCGTTGAGTTTCCGCCGATCTCCGCCGACGAAGCGAGCGAAAAATACCTCGCGGCAGTGACAGAATTACTGCACTGGGATCCTCAAAGATGAAGCGTGCCGGTAGTAAAGTGCAGCGCCGGTTCGACGTCCACCGCCAGCCACGTCGGGCCATCCAGATCGGCGAAGCGCACACGGTTTGCCAGCGGTAATGCCGCGCTGATGGCGCGCGACGTGCAGATCATGCAGCCCAGCATCAGCGCAAAACCCTGCTTTGCGGCCTCGTCGGCCAGCGCCAGCGCTTCCGTCAGACCGCCGGTTTTATCGAGCTTGATGTTGACCATCTCGTAACGCCCGTGCAAGGACGCCAGGCTTTCCCGCGTATGGCAACTCTCATCAGCGCAAATGGGCAACGGGTGGATAAAGTTGGCCAGCATCTCGTCGTTCCCGGCCGGAAGCGGTTGTTCCAGCATCGCCACACCTAAATCCGCCAGCAGCTGGCAACGCGCCGCAAGGCCTTCGGCATGCCACGACTCATTGGCATCGACAATCAGTGTCGCTTCGGGCGCTGCGGCGCGGATCGCCACCAGCCGCTCACTGATCAAGTGATCGTCAAGCTTCACTTTCAGTAACTGAGCGCCCTTCTCGCTGAGCGCCGCCGCGCTGGCCGCCATCTGCTCCGGCGTGCCGATCACCACGGTCTGCGCCGTGATGACATTTTGCGGCAATGTAACGCCTGCATAGTGTGTCAGGGTCTGGTTTGCTTTGCGCGCCGCCAGGTCCCAGAGTGCAGAATCCACGGCATTTCGCGCAGCGCCGGGCGGCAAGAGCGTTTGCAACTCCTCGCGGCTGAGCCGGGTTTCCAGTTGCGGCACAATGGTCAGTATCTGCGCCATGACTGACGCTTCGCTCTCACCGTAACGCGGATAAGGCGTACATTCACCGGAGGCTTTAATGCCATCTTCTTCCAGTTCAACCACCACCACGCGCGCTTCGCTGCGGGCGCCGCGCGAGATCACGAACGGAGTGTGCAGCGGCCAGGTTTCCTCATAAACTTTAACGTTGCGCATTCCTCTCTCCTCTGCCGCAATGTAAACCAGTATAGATATGAAAATTGGTTTGCCGTGGTCTCGGCGGATGGCATACACTAGCCCCGACGTTAACTATATGTAAACAGGAAGATATTATGTCACAACTCGTTCATTTTCAGGGCAACCCGGTTCCCGTTGCAGGCGCAATCCCGCAGGTTGGCGCACAAGCCAAACCGTTTACGCTTGTGGCTAAAGACCTGTCTGACGTCTCTCTCGCGCAGTTCGCGGGCAAACGCAAAGTACTGAACATTTTCCCGAGTATTGATACCGGTGTTTGCGCAGCTTCTGTCCGCAAATTCAACCAGTTAGCCACTGAAATTAGCAACACAGTGGTACTGTGCATTTCTGCCGATCTGCCGTTTGCGCAATCCCGCTTCTGCGGCGCGGAAGGCCTGAGCAATGTGATTACACTGTCAACGCTGCGCAGCGCTGATTTCCTGGAAAACTACGGCGTGAGCATTTCTGAAGGCGCACTGAAAGGCCTGGCGGCACGCGCTGTCGTGGTACTTGATGAAAACGATAAGGTTATTTTCAGCCAGTTGGTCAATGAAATTACTACTGAGCCGGATTACACTGCGGCACTTGACGTGCTGAAAGCCTGATATTTCAGCCCGGCAGCGAACGCTGCCGGGTTTTCTTTACTCTTCGCTTTTCTTCTGGCTTAAACCATATTCCCGCAACTTATTGGCAATCGCCGTGTGCGATACGCCAAGCCTGCGCGCCAGTTTACGCGTACTGGGATAGTTGCGATAAAGCTGGGTCAGCACCGAACGTTCAAACCGGCTGGTGATCTCATCCAGTGAACCTTCCATTGCATCTTCACCCACTGCAACAGTAGCTGCGTCGTAATCCGGCAACAAAATATCCTGCGCGCGCAGTTCATAACCTTCCAGTTGCGTTAACGCCCGGTAAATGGCGTTTTTCAGCTGACGGACGTTGCCCGGCCAGCTATAGCGGTTCAGCAACGGCGGCAGATCCTGCGATAATTTTGGCCGTGGTACGCCCTGCTCATCGGCGAAACGGGCAACAAACAGTTCCGTCAGCGGCATGATGTCCTGCGGACGTTCGCGCAGCGGCGGCAAATTCAGCGTCAGGACATTCAGACGATAATAGAGATCCTCGCGAAACAGCCCCTTCTGTACCAGCTCCACCAGGTTACGTTGCGTGGCGCAAATCACTCTGACATCAACATGCACTTCATGATCTTCGCCAACGCGGCGGAAAGTCCCGTCGTTGAGGAAACGCAGCAGTTTGACCTGCATACGCGGCGACATTTCGCCAATTTCATCCAGCAGCACCGAGCCGCCGTTAGCCTGTTCAAAAAACCCTTTTTTCCCTTCCGGCGCATGACCGAAAAGTTCGCTCTCGACCGATTCTTCCGGGATCGAGGCGCAGTTCAGCGCCAGATACGGCTTCGCCGCTCGCGGGCTGGCGAGGTGGCAGGCATGCGCTAGCAGATCTTTTCCTGTACCGGTATCGCCGGTAATCAACAGCGGTGCGGTCAGCGTCGCCAGTTTGCGCGCTTGCTCGACCACATGCTTCATCTTCTGGCTGGCAGCGACAATCTGGCTGAAGGCGCTGATATCCTGCGGGCTGATATTCTGTAACTGCCGTCCCATGCGCACGGTGGAACGCAGCATAACAACGGCGCCTGTCAGCATCGGTTCGCCGGTTTCCCCTTCCAGGTGCACCGGGGTAATTTCCATCAGGAAGTTTTGTCCGCCGATCACCACATGTTCGCTATGGGAGTTATGCGGGTTCCCCTCCAGCCAGCGCTGGAAGTTAAAACCGGGGATCAGTTGTGCGGCATTGTGGTTGCGTAATTTGTCGATATCCTGCGTGAAAAGCTGGCAACTGGCCGGGTTTGCCAGCTCAATTTTACTTTTCATGTCCAGCGACAGTACCGGCTCAGGCAGCGCTTCCAGCAGCGCACTCAGGGCGCGGTGCTCGCGCTCAGACGGCATCCACGATACGGTGCGAACGTCGGTAACGCCGGGAATGCGGCGAATTTCAGCCATCAGGCTACTGAATGTATCGAACTGAAGCGCGGCGAAATTGAGGTAAATACGCCCGACTGGATCAATTTCGATGCCGCGCAAATCAATGCCGCGCAGCACCAGTAAATCGAGCAATTCACGTGTCAGACCAAGACGATCCTCGCAAAAAACTTCAAGACGCATGGGAATAACCACCCTTTTTTCATTCACGTAATAAAAGGATGATAAGCCACTTCCCGGCTGGCAGGAAGATGTCTGTCAACAAATATTGACAGCCTGCCGGAAAAAGCGGCATAGCGCTGTAAAGATAAGCGCGCAGTGCCGTTGTTACTCCGCCGGCCGCTTTTGCAGGCTCTCTTTAAGCTGACCAATCAGCTGGCGACGGAAATCGCCGAGTCGGGGTTTATCATCATCCAGCCACGGCAAAGGGCGGCACAATTCCATGGCCTTAATTCCCAGACGCGCCGTCAGCAACCCGGCGCCAATTCCCTGTGCGGCGCGAGCAGAAAGCCGCGCAGCGAGATCCTGCGATACCCAGTCCATTCCCACTTCGCGCACCAGTTCACTGGCACCAGCAAAGGCAATATTCAGCAAGACCAGGCGGAATAATCGCAAGCGGCTGTAATAGCCCAGTTCAATACCATAAAGCGTGGCGATACGATTGATCAGCCGCAGGTTGCGCCAGGCGATAAACGCCATATCCACCAGCGCCAGCGGACTGACTGCGATCATTAATGTGGATTCGGCCGCCGAACGGCTGATTTCACGCCGCGCCTGCGCATCCAGCACCGGCTGCACCAGGTGAGCGTAGAGGCTGACAATTTCACGATCGCTTTGCGTTTCGTGAATGGCTGCATACCAGCGCTGCATTGCCGGGTGTGCATGATCGATGCCTGCCTGCTGCGCCAGCTTTTCGCAAAACGCGCGGCCTTTGCCAGTACCATGGCTGTGCAGCAAATCACGGGCTTCATCACGCTCCTGCGCTCGCTGCCGCAAACGCCAGAGCCGCCGCCATTCGCTGGCGACCGAACCGACGCCAGCGCCGATGATCAACGCGCCGGCCGCACAGCCACCGAGCGCGACCCAGTCCTGGGTCTGCCAGGCGTTCATCGTCCACTGCACACCCTGACCGATAACGCTCACGCCAAACAGCGCCAGCCCGGCGCTAACCATTTTGCGCCACAGACTGCGCTTCGGACGCAGCGCGGATTCCACTACGGCTTCCGCCTGCCCGTCGGTTGGCAAATTGTCAGTGACGAGCGGCGAGAATTTCTCCGCCTGCTGTGCGTCAAAAGTTTGCGCGCCTTTAAACTGCGCGTCGGTTTCCGCATCCAGCGGCCCGGCGAAATCGATTCTTGGTTTTAGCGGCTCGCTCATCGCAATTTATCTCCAATTAAAAACTCCAGCGCGGCATCGAGGCGGATATGCGGTAGCGGCGTATCCACATCCATCGCCTGTGGGCGAAAAGCTTCAAAGCTGAAACCCTGTTTATCCCAGAACGCCTGCCCCGGCAGACGCGCGGGCACTTCACCCGGATAAAAGGTCAATGGCGTACCGTCACTCAGACGATGCCCGCGCAAGGCCGGGATTTTCTCGCCATTCACCTCAATGATGCCGCTCTGCGTCGCCTGTACCGAGGCCAGCCCCATGCAATCCATGCTAATACCTTCAAAGGCCGCATTCTGCCAGGCATCCTGGATGAGTTGTTGCAGCAACGACACCATATTGGCGTGCTGATCGAGCGTCACATGATCGGCTTTGGTGGCGGCAAACAGCAATTTATCGATCACTGGCGAAAACAGACGCCGAAACAACGTGCGCTGACCATAATGGAAACTTTGCATCAGTTGGGTCAGTGCCAGCCGCATATCATTGAACGCCTGCGGACCGTTGTTCAGCGGTTGCAGACAATCCACCAGCACAATCTGGCGATCGAACTTCAAAAAGTGATGTTTGTAGAAGCCCTTCACCACATGTTCGCAGTAATAGTTGTAGCGCTCGCGCAGCATCCCGGCATTGGTGTGTTTATCGGCCTGCGCCAGTTTCGTCTCGCCGCCGCTATCGACATCCGGCCACGGGAAAAATTGCAGCGCGGGCGCACCCGCCATATCACCCGGCAGCACAAAGCGCCCAGGCTGAATAAAGTGCAGGCCTTCACGTTTGCACTGATGCAGGTAGTCTGTCCACGCGGCAGCAATTTCCGCCAGACGGTTCTCATCGGCTGGCGCAAGCGGATCGAGATCGGCGCACAACACGCGCCATTTTTGCGACCACGCCTGGCGTTGCCCTTGCAAAAGCCCGGTCATCTGCCGCGACCAGCTCAGGTAGTCCTGCGCCAGCATTGGTAAATCCAGCAGCCACTCGCCGGGATAATCGACAATCTCCAGATAGAGCGTGGAGGTCTCTTTGAAATGGCGCAGCAGCGAATCATTCGAGCGGAAACGCAGCGCCAGACGAATTTCACTGACGCCGCGCGTTGGCGTCGGCCAGGCGGGCGGCGTTCCATAAAGCTGGGCCAGCCCTTCATCGTAGGTGAAACGGGGAATGCCAAAATCGCGCTGGGGAACGCGTTTCACACCCAGTAACCGCTCTTCGCGCACGGCGCTCAGCAACGGCAATCGCGCGCCAGCATGCAGGGTAAGAAGTTGATTGACCAGCGCCGTGATAAACGCGGTTTTTCCACTGCGGCTCAGGCCGGTGACCGCGAGGCGTAAATGCCTGTCCATGCCGCGGTTCACCAGCGCATTCAGTTCGTTCTTAAATCGGTCCATCGCCATGCTGCATTGCCCTTAGGGTGAAGCCGTAAATCACTTATTTTACATGCCTCTCGGCCATAAAGCGGCGAGAAAATTTATCTGCTGCACGCTTCAGTAACGGTTCCAGTGCAAATGCCAGCAGTACTCTGGCCGGACGGCGGGCCACGGATTTAACCGCCCAACCGGCGACGCCCGCCGGGCCATAACGCAGCGCGGTGAGCAAAACCAGCTTACCGGCGAATTTTAACCCCGGTTTGACATGCTGCCGTGCCTGTTGCCAGTGACGATTCATGATTTACCTCTTAAAGCTGACGGAAACGGCTGCGCAGCGAGAAGCTGTCGGAAGTGACATAGCGTTCCATCTGGCGCAGGCGATGTTCCCCTTCAGCCAACTGCGCATCGACGATATCGAGCAATTCGCTGCTGGAGGGAACGCTTTCCCCTTCCGCGTAATTATCCGGCAGCGGATCGAGGACAAAAAACAGCACGATATAGGCGGCGACGACAAAGAAAAACAGGCCGAAAAACATTGCCAGGATCGCCAGAATACGCACCACTTTGACTTTGATATCCAGATACTGCGCAATACCGGCGCAGACGCCGCCCAGTTTGCCGCGCTGCGGGATACGCCATAATTTCTTATTCAGATCTAACGTTGCCATCAGCGATCCCTCCAGTTCGGATGCTCAGCATCAAGAATATCTTCCAGCGCCTGAATACGTTCGCGCATCCGAGCAGCATCGGCGGAAAGTTGCTGGAGCCGCTGCTGCTCGTTCTGATTCAGATCGCCGCGCTGGCGATTGTTGTAATGCAGCCATAACCAGACGGGCAGAACAAACAGGATGAATAGCGTCAGGGGTATAGCCAGAAAAAGCGTGCTCATGTGTACTCCTTACAGCAAGTGAGGCGGCATCTTCTGATACCGCCTTATTATTATTGGTTGTCCTGTTTCATTTTGGCTTTCAGTTGCGCCAGTTGCTCGCTGATTTCGTCATCCGCACGCAGTTCGGCAAATTGCTGATCCAGCGATTTTTGTTTACCAAAGCCGTGGCTTTCGGCTTCCGCTTCCATCTGATCGATACGACGTTCGAAAGATTCAAAACGCGCCATCGCCTCATCCAGTTTGCCGCTATCCAGTTGACGGCGCACATCGCGCGAGGAGCTGGCCGCCTGGTGGCGCAGGGTCAACGCCTGCTGACGAGCACGGGTTTCGCTGAGTTTATTTTCCAGCTCGCCAATCTCTTTTTTCATCCGCGCCAGACTTTCATCCACCAGCGTGACTTCCTGGCCCAGAGTCTCAATCAGCGCGGTGACTTTCTGTTTTTCGATCAGCGCCGCACGCGCCAGATCGTCTTTATCTTTACGCAGCGCCAGTTCAGCTTTCTCCTGCCACTCTTCTTGCTGGGCCGTGGCCTGCTCAATACGGCGCGTCAGCTGTTTTTTTTCCGCCAGCGCACGCGCTGAAGTTGAACGCACCTCAACCAGCGTATCTTCCATCTCCTGAATCATCAGGCGCACCAGTTTCTGCGGATCTTCCGCCTTTTCCAGCAGCGAGTTAATGTTGGCGTTCACGATGTCGGCAAAACGAGAAAAAATACCCATAATCTGTTCCTCTTCCTGTTTCTGTTATCGGGCGTGGCCCTGCTACATGACTACATAGCCCTGCTATTACAATCTTCGTGCCAGGTTTTTATTTAATTGATTTTTAAGAAATTGAATAATTTTACCGCAGCGACGTTTTCATTTAGAGTGGTTAATAAGACCAACTAATGGCGAATTTCATCATGTCAGAATATAAGGATAACCTGCTCGGTGAGGCCAATAGCTTTATCGAGGTGCTGGAACAGGTTTCGCGCCTTGCGCCGATCGATAAACCGGTACTGATCATCGGCGAGCGCGGCACCGGTAAAGAGTTGATTGCAAACCGTCTGCACTTCCTCTCCTCGCGCTGGCAAGGGCCATTTATCTCGCTTAACTGCGCGGCGCTGAATGAAAATCTGCTGGATTCCGAATTGTTCGGCCACGAAGCCGGCGCCTTTACCGGCGCGCAGAAGCGCCATCCAGGCCGCTTTGAGCGTGCCGACGGCGGAACACTGTTTCTCGACGAGCTGGCCACCGCACCAATGCTGGTACAGGAAAAACTCCTGCGGGTCATTGAATATGGCGAACTCGAACGCGTGGGTGGCAGCCAGCCTTTGCAGGTGAATGTGCGGCTGGTCTGCGCGACCAATGCCGACCTGCCACAGATGGTGCTGGACGGCACCTTCCGCGCCGATCTGCTCGACAGGCTGGCCTTTGACGTGGTGTTGTTGCCACCGCTGCGCCAGCGCCAGAGCGATATCATGCTGATGGCCGATCACTTTGCCATTCAGATGTGCCGGGAACTTAAATTGCCGCTGTTCCCCGGCTTTACCGAACGTGCCCGCGATGTGCTGATGAATTACGCCTGGCCCGGAAATATTCGCGAGCTAAAAAACGTGGTGGAACGTTCAGTTTATCGCCATGGGCGCAGTGATGAGCCGCTTGATACCATCATTCTTGACCCGTTTAACCGTACATTGACTGCACCGAAGGCTGAAGAGAATACCTCAATTTCCCTGCCGCTGGATTTGCGTCAGTTTCAGCACCAGCAGGAAAAGCAACTGCTGCAGCAGAGTCTGCAACAGGCGAAATTTAACCAAAAACGCGCCGCGGAATTGCTGGGACTGACCTATCACCAGCTACGGGCACTGCTGAAAAAGCATCAAATAAGCTGAAATCGTCGACAATAACAGCAGTCGCTTGCAGACATTTGTACGAAGCCATAGCAAGTGCGATACACTTTGTTCATGAATTTAAACACGTTGAATAAATCATGCGTCCGGTTCTCTCCTCTCTGCTGTTGACCGCAAGCCTGATCGCAGGCATCGCCCAGGCGGCAGTCACGCCTGCTCCGCTGGCGGATATTCGCGACAGCGGTTTTGTTTATTGCGTCAACGGCCAGGTCGATACTTTTAACCCGCAGAAAACCAGCAGCGGTTTGATTGTTGATACGCTGGCCGCGCAACTCTACGATCGCTTGCTGGACGTCGATCCCTACACTTACCGGCTGGTGCCGGAACTGGCGGAAAGCTGGGAAGTGCTGGATAACGGTGCAACTTACCGTTTTCGTCTGCGCGATAACGTTGCCTTTCAGACCACGCCCTGGTTCACTCCGCACCGCGCATTAAATGCCGACGACGTGGTATTTACTTTTCAGCGCATTTTCAACCGCAATCATCCCTGGCATAACGTCAACGGCGATAGTTTCCCGTACTTCGACAGTTTGCAGTTTGCCGATTCCGTCGACAGCGTGCGCAAGCTGGACAACCGCACCGTCGAGTTTCGCCTGAAAAAACCGGATGCCTCATTTTTATGGCATCTGGCAACACATTATGCCTCGGTGATGTCGGCGGAATACGCAGGCGAACTGGCGAACAAAGATCGGCAGGAACTGATCGATCGCCAGCCGGTCGGCACCGGCCCCTATCAGCTTGATGAGTATCGCGCCGGGCAATATATTCGGTTACAACGTCACGAAAAATTCTGGCGCGGTAAACCACTGATGCAGCAGGTGGTTGTCGATTTAGGCTCCGGCGGTACGGGCCGTTTATCAAAATTATTGACCGGCGAGTGCGATGTCCTGGCGTGGCCAGCCGCCAGCCAGTTGACCATTCTGCGTGACGACCCGCGCCTGCGCCTGACGCTGCGTCCGGGGATGAACATCGCCTATCTGGCATTTAATACCAACAAACCGCCGCTGAATAACCCGCAAGTGCGCCATGCGCTGGCACTGTCAATCAATAACCAGCGCCTGATGCAGTCGATCTACTACGGCACAGCGGAAACGGCGGCGTCAATTCTGCCCCGCGCCTCCTGGGCTTATGATAATGAAGCCAAAATCACCGAATACGATCCGGATCAGGCGCGCGAACGGCTGAAAGCGCTGGGGCTGGAGAATCTCACATTACAACTGTGGGTGCCGACCAGCTCACAGCCCTGGAACCCCAGCCCGCTGAAAACCGCCGAGCTTATCCAGGCCGATATGGCGCAGGTCGGCGTTAAAGTGGTGATCGTACCGGTGGAAGGCCGTTTCCAGGAAGCGCGATTGATGGACATGAACCATGATTTGACACTCACAGGCTGGGCGACGGACAGTAACGATCCGGACAGTTTCTTCCGCCCGCTGCTGAGTTGCGCGGCTATAAACTCGCAGACCAACTTTGCGCACTGGTGCGACCATGAATTCGACGATGTGTTGCAAAAAGCGCTCGCTTCACAGCAACTTGCTGCGCGAATTGATGATTATGACGAAGCCCAGCAAATCCTCGCTCGCGAATTGCCGGTGCTGCCGCTGGCCTCCTCGCTGCGTTTACAGGCGTATCGATATGATATTAAAGGGCTGGTGCTGAGTCCGTTCGGCAGCGCCTCTTTTGCCGGGGTCTCGCGGGATAAACAAGAGGTGTCGAAGCCATGATTATCTTTACTTTGCGTCGTCTGTTGCTTCTGTTGGTGACCCTCTTTTTGCTGACGTTTGTCGGCTTCAGCCTGAGCTATTTCACGCCACACGCGCCACTCCAGGGCGCCTCGCTGTGGAACGCGTGGGTGTTCTGGTTTAATGGCCTGCTGCACTGGGATTTTGGCGTATCCAGCATTAACGGCCAGCTTATTTCAGAACAGTTAAAAGAAGTATTCCCCGCCACCATGGAACTCTGCCTGCTGGCTTTTGGCTCCGCGCTGGTGATCGGTATCCCGGTCGGGATGCTCGCCGGGGTAATGCGCAGTAAGTGGCAGGATTCACTGATTAGCGCCATTGCGCTGCTCGGCTTTTCCATTCCGGTGTTCTGGCTGGCGCTGCTGCTGACGCTTTTCTTTTCGCTCAACCTTGGCTGGCTGCCGGTGTCCGGGCGCTTCGACCTGCTCTATCAGGTAAAAACAGTCACCGGATTCTCGCTGATTGATGCCTGGCTTTCGGACTCGCCGTGGCGCGATGAGATGATGGCCAGCGCTTTGCGCCATCTGATATTGCCGGTAATGACGCTGGCGGTAGCGCCAACGACGGAAGTGATCCGCCTGATGCGAATCAGCACCATTGATGTATTCGACAAAAATTACATTAAAGCGGCGGCGACGCGCGGTCTTTCACGCGTTACGATTTTGCGCCGCCATGTGCTGCATAATGCCCTGCCGCCGGTGATCCCGCGCCTTGGGCTGCAATTTTCCACCATGCTGACGCTGGCGATGATCACTGAAATGGTATTCAGCTGGCCGGGCCTTGGGCGCTGGTTGATTAATGCCATTCGCCAGCAGGATTACGCGGTGATTTCGGCCGGTGTGATGGTAATTGGCTCGCTGGTCATTATTGTCAACGTGCTGTCGGATATTCTGGGTGCGCTGGCGAACCCGTTGAAACATAAGGAATGGTATGCCTTACGATAGCGTTTATAGCGAAAAACGCCCGCCCGGCACGCTGCGCACAGCCTGGCGTAAATTTTATGGCGATACCACCGCGATGATCGGTCTGTACGGCTGCGGCGCGCTGGCGTTGCTGTGTATTTTTGGCCACTGGTTCGCGCCTTACGGTATCGACCAACAGTTCCTCGGTTATCAGCTTTTACCGCCATCATGGTCGCGCTATGGCGATGTGTCATTTTTCCTCGGCACGGATGATCTGGGGCGTGATGTGCTGAGCCGTCTGTTAAGCGGCGCAGCGCCAACAGTAGGCGGTGCATTTATCGTCACGCTGGCTGCCACGCTGTGCGGACTGGCGCTCGGCATTTTTGCGGGTGCCACCCACGGGCTGCGTTCAGCCGTGCTGAACCATATTCTCGATACGCTGTTATCGCTGCCGACACTGCTGCTGGCGATTATTGTGGTGGCATTTGCTGGTCCGCATCTTACTCATGCGATGTTCGCCGTCTGGCTGGCGCTGTTGCCGCGCATGGTGCGTTCGGTCTACAGCATGGTGCATGACGAGCTGGAGAAAGAGTATGTGGTCGCTGCCCGGCTTGATGGCGCGTCAACGAGCAATATCCTCTGGTACGCCGTGCTGCCTAATATTACCGCCGGGATGGTGACGGAAATCACCCGTGCGCTGTCGATGGCGATTCTGGATATCGCTGCGCTGGGCTTTCTCGATCTCGGCGCGCAGCTTCCCTCCCCTGAATGGGGCGCAATGCTCGGCGATGCGCTGGAACTGATTTATGTCGCGCCGTGGACCGTGATGCTACCGGGCGCGGCCATTATGATTAGCGTGCTGCTGGTTAATATCCTCGGCGACGGGATCCGTCGTGCGATCGCGGCGGGAGTCGAATAATGCCACTTCTTGATATCCGCAATCTGACCATTGAAGTGAAGACCGGCGATGATTGGGTTAAAGCCGTCGATCGCATCAGCCTGACGCTTGCAGAAGGTGAAATTCGCGGGCTGGTGGGCGAATCTGGTTCGGGTAAGAGCCTGATCGCAAAAGCGATTTGCGGCGTCACCAAAGATAACTGGCGCGTCACCGCCGATCGCATGCGCTTTGACGATATTGACCTGCTGCGTCTCTCGGCGCGCGAACGCCGCAAGCTGCTCGGCCATAACGTGTCGATGATTTTCCAGGAGCCGCAATCCTGTCTCGATCCCTCGGAGCGCGTCGGTAAGCAGTTGATGCAAAACATTCCCGGCTGGACGTGGAAAGGCCGCTGGTGGCAGCGCTTTGGCTGGCGTAAACGCCGGGCTATTGAGCTTCTGCACCGCGTCGGGATTAAAGATCACAAAGATGCGATGCGCAGTTTCCCCTACGAGCTGACTGAAGGCGAATGTCAGAAAGTAATGATCGCCATCGCGCTGGCTAACCAGCCGCGCCTGCTGATTGCTGACGAACCGACGAACGCGATGGAGCCGACAACCCAGGCGCAGATTTTCCGCCTGCTCGACCGTCTTAACCAGAACAACAACACTACCATTATGCTGATCAGCCACGATTTACAAATGCTCAGCAAATGGGCCGACCGCATTAATGTGATGTATTGCGGGCAAACGGTGGAAACCGCGCCCAGCGAAGAGCTGGTGGTTACGCCGCACCATCCGTATACGCAGGCGCTGATCCGCGCGATTCCGGATTTTGGCAGTGCGATGCCGCATAAAAGCCGCCTCAACACAATGCCTGGCGCCATTCCGCTGCTTGAGCAACTGCCGATTGGTTGCCGCCTCGGGCCGCGCTGTCCGTATGCGCAGCGCAAATGCGTCGAAACACCGCGTCTGACTGGCGCGAGAAACCATCTTTATGCCTGCCACTTCCCGCTGAATATGGAGAGCGAATGATGGTTGAGACCTTGCTTGAAGTGCGTAACCTGAGCAAAACCTTCCGCTACCGCACAGGCTGGTTCCGTCGTCAAACCGTGGAGGCAGTTAAACCGTTAAGTTTTACCCTGCGCGAAAAGCAGACGCTGGCGATTATCGGCGAGAACGGTTCCGGGAAATCGACGCTGGCGAAAATGCTGGCGGGCATGGTCGAACCCTCTTCCGGCGAGCTGGTGATTGACGATCAGCCGCTGCATTATGGCGACTATACTTTCCGCAGCCAGCGCATTCGCATGATTTTTCAGGATCCCACGACATCGCTCAACCCGCGTCAACGTTTGTCGCAAATTCTTGATTTTCCGCTGCGCCTGAACACAGATCTGGAGCCGGAAGCACGACGAAAACGCATCCTGGAGACGCTGCGCATGGTGGGGTTGTTGCCGGATCATGTCAGCTACTACCCGCACATGCTGGCGCCAGGACAAAAACAGCGCCTTGGTCTGGCGCGTGCGCTGATCCTGCGGCCGAAGGTGATCATCGCCGATGAAGCGCTGGCCTCGCTGGATATGTCGATGCGTTCGCAGTTAATTAACCTGATGCTGGAATTGCAGGAAAAACAGGGTATCTCTTATATCTATGTCACCCAGCATATCGGGATGATGAAGCACATTAGCGACCAGGTGCTGGTTATGCATCAGGGCGAAGTGGTGGAGCGCGGTAGCACTGCCGATGTGCTGGCCTCTCCGCTGCATGATTTAACAAAACGTTTGATCGCCGGGCATTTTGGCGAAGCATTAACCGCTGATGCCTGGCGTAAAGACCGCTGATTGACGAGATTCAGTGGTCGGATTAACTCATTCGGCGACTCATGATAGAATCGCCGCGTTTTAACGACGAGCGCCCCATGAAGAGGACGCTCGCCACAACAATGAATATAAGGATTAAAGCTATGGGTTTTCTTTCCGGTAAGCGCATTCTGGTTACTGGCGTCGCCAGCAAACTCTCCATCGCATACGGCATCGCACAGGCAATGCATCGCGAAGGCGCTGAGCTGGCATTCACCTACCAGAACGACAAGCTGAAAGGCCGTGTTGAAGAGTTTGCCGCCCAGCTGGGTTCCAGCATTGTTCTGGAATGTGATGTTGCTAAGGATGAGAGCATCGACGCCCTGTTTGCGGACCTGGCGAAAGTCTGGCCGAAATTTGACGGTTTCGTTCACTCCATCGGCTTCGCTCCGGGCGATCAGTTGGACGGCGACTACGTCAACGCGGTAACCCGCGAAGGTTTTAAAATCGCACACGACATCAGCTCCTACAGCTTCGTGGCAATGGCTAAAGCCTGCCGCCAGATGCTGAATCCGGGCTCCGCGCTGCTGACGCTCTCCTACCTGGGCGCTGAGCGTGCGATCCCGAACTACAACGTAATGGGTCTGGCTAAAGCCTCTCTGGAAGCGAACGTGCGTTACATGGCGAATGCCATGGGCCCGGAAGGCGTGCGTGTTAACGGTATTTCCGCAGGTCCGATCCGTACGCTGGCGGCGTCCGGTATTAAAGACTTCCGTAAAATGCTGGCGCACTGCGAAGCGGTTACCCCGATTCGCCGCACTGTGACCATTGAGGACGTGGGCAACTCCGCTGCGTTCCTGTGCTCCGATCTCTCCGCCGGTATCTCCGGTGAAGTGGTTCACGTAGATGGTGGCTTTAACATCGCTGCGATGAACGAACTGGAAATCAAATAATTTCCCCTCGCCCCTTCTCTGAAGGGGCTTTTCCTTCGATATGCCATTCTGATATTTATTATCACCTAACAATCTTTCATCCCAAACTTGCCATGCGCCAGGATAAAGCAGCAAAAAAGATCCGGCGTATAGACCTGACGTCGAATCCGGATCGCCACTTTCAGACCAAGGAACGACCATGGAACGACGCCGGACAGAAGGCAAAAACCACTGGTACCATGAGACCCAGTCGAGTGCCAGCCGTGCGCAGGCGCTACCGCTGGTTCCCGAAGCCGCCACGGTAAATGACCCTTTCCTGCTCGATATCGCCCTGCCTGAAGACCAGGCTGCCAATCTTGACGGTATTGTGACACCCGCCCGCAAGCTCTACGCCCTGCTCTTTCCGCAGCGCGTGACGGTTAATCGCCTGCGCACCTTCAGCACCTACGATCGTCTCAGCACTGCGCTTACCGTAGCGCAGGTTTTTGGTATTCAGCGGTTATGCAACCACTATGCAGCGCGACTCGCACCGCTGCCTGGCCCGGATTCTTCGCGGGAGAGTAACTACCGGCTGGCGCAAATCACGCAATATGCCCGCCAGCTTGCGGCTTCACCGTCAGTGATTGACGCCCGCGCGCGGCAGCAACTGGAAGATGTCGGTTTAACCCAGTATGACGTGGTGGTTATCACGCAAATTATCGGCTTTGTCGCTTTCCAGGCCCGTGTTCTGGCGATATTGCAGGCCGTTCTCGGCCAGCCTGTGCGAGTGATCCCTGGCATGGAGGTACAACAGGAAGCCGATGCCTCACTGTTCGCTCACGCCGATATCATATGGGAACCCGCCATTGATGCCGTGGATTTGCGCATTGCTAACGCGCCACAGATGGAGTCGCTGGCTCACTGGCAACCGCTACCGGAACTGCGCCTGCTCGCCCCGCTGCTGGCACATGAACATTTGCAATTAAATGCGCTGGGCGAGATTTGCGACAAGCTGACCAGAGCGACGCCGAATAAACAGCTCGCCGGGCTTACCGCGCTCTATACTGCCCGCATTAATGGCAGCGTCGGTTGTTTCGCCGAAGCGCTACAACGTGCGCCGCAGGAGAGATCGATGGAACACGCCTTGCGCGGCGGCGAGCGCGAGGTTAATCGCGAAACGGCCGACAATCCGCAAATCAGGGCATTGCTGCAGTCCGTGCAATTGCTTACCTGCGCCGCCGATCGCTTCAGCCCACTGCACTTTTCACTGCTTGTTGAGCAAGGTTTCAGTCGCCAGGCAGCGGTGAGCCTGCTGATGGGCTGCGCCCTGAACGGCTGGCTTAACCGCCTGAAAATCGCCCTCGGGCAAACTACCTTCCCTGAGACGGAATAACGCAGCGGCAAGCGGCTTCGCCGCCGCTTGCCCACACAGATTTTGCTGAAACAGCGCTTGCCGCAACCAGCAGAATCGCGTAAAACTGTCAGCCGCTCTTTTAGCCACGAAAATACATAACTATGTTTCAGGACAACCCGCTGCTAGCGCAGCTTAAACAGCAACTTCATTCCCAGACACCACGCGCGGAAGGTGTTGTAAAAGGCACGGAAAAAGGCTTCGGATTTCTGGAAGTCGATGCGCAAAAAAGCTACTTCATTCCGCCGCCGCAGATGAAGAAAGTGATGCACGGTGACAAAATCATCGCCGTCATTCACAGCGACAAAGATCGCGAAAGCGCAGAACCTGAAGAGCTGGTCGAGCCGTTTCTGACCCGTTTTGTCGGTAAAGTGCAGAAGAAAGACGATCGTCTTTCCATCGTACCGGATCATCCGTTGCTAAAAGACGCCATTCCCTGCCGCGCGGCTCGCGGCGTGGAACATGATTTTAAAGAAGGCGACTGGGCCGTTGCGGAAATGCGTCGCCATCCACTCAAAGGCGATCGCGGCTTCTATGCCGAACTGACGCAGTTTATTACCTTTGCGGAAGACCATTTTGTTCCGTGGTGGGTTACCCTGGCGCGCCATAATCTGGAAAAAGAAGCGCCGAACGGCGTGGCGACGGAAATGCTTGATGACGGTCTGCAACGCGTCGATCTGACCGCGCTGGATTTCGTCACTATCGACAGCGCCAGCACTGAAGATATGGACGATGCGTTGTTTGTGGAAGAGACCGCCGACGGCAAACTGCAACTGACCGTTGCTATCGCCGATCCTACCGCGTGGATTGCTGAAGGCAGCAAGCTGGATGATTCCGCCAAAGTGCGCGCCTTCACCAACTATCTGCCGGGCTTTAATATCCCGATGCTGCCGCGCGAACTCTCCGACGATCTCTGCTCTCTGCGCGCGAACGAAATCCGCCCTGCGCTGGTTTGCCGCATGACGCTGGATGACGAAGGTAGCATCGAAGAGAATATCGAATTCTTTGCCGCCACCATCGAATCGAAAGCCAAACTGGTTTACGACGAGGTCTCCGACTGGCTGGAAAATACCGGCTCATGGCAACCGGCGAATGAAGCGATTGCCGCGCAGATCCGTCTGCTGCATCGCGTAAGCCAGCTTCGTTCACAGTGGCGTCAGACCCACGCGCTGGTGTTCAAAGATCGCCCGGATTACCGCTTTGTGCTGGGTGAAAAAGGCGAAGTGCTGGATATCGTGGCCGAACCGCGCCGCATTGCGAACCGCATTGTTGAAGAGGCGATGATCGCCGCCAATATCTGCGCCGCTCGCGTTCTGCGCGACAAGCTGGGCTTCGGTATTTATAACGTGCACCTTGGTTTTGATCCGGCGAACAGCGAGCAACTGGCCGCCATGCTGAAAACCCATGGCATGCATGTTGATGCGGAAGAAGTGCTGACGCTGGAAGGTTTCTGCAAACTGCGTCGCGAACTGGATGCTCAACCGTCAGGCTTCCTCGACAGCCGTATTCGCCGCTTCCAGTCGTTTGCCGAGATCAGCGTTGCGCCAGGCCCGCACTTCGGTCTTGGCCTCGAAGCGTATGCCACCTGGACTTCACCAATCCGTAAGTACGGCGATATGGTTAACCATCGTCTGCTGAAAGCGATTATTAAAGGTGAAACGCCGAAGCGTCCGCAGGACGAAACCACCGTGCAGATGGCTGAACGTCGCCGTCTGAATCGCATGGCTGAACGCGATGTCGGTGACTGGCTGTACGCCCGTTTCCTGCAAAACAAAGCCGGTACAGACACCCGTTTTGCAGCCGAGATTATCGATGTCAGCCGTGGTGGTATGCGCGTGCGCCTGGTCGATAACGGCGCCGTCGCGTTTATTCCGGCCCCCTTCATTCACACTGTGCGTGATGAGCTGGTTTGCAGCCAGGAAAACGGCACGGTGCAAATCAAAGGCGAAACAGCGTTTAAAGTGACGGATGTTATTGATGTCACGATCGCCGAAGTGCGCATGGAAACCCGCAGCATTATCGCGCGTCCGGCCCTGTAAAAACCTCACCAGCGGCTCCTTCCCCGTCGAAGGAGCCGTTTTTCGCTGCGATCCCTCCCGCATTTTTTTTCAATTCCTCCCACAACCCGGTAAAAACAGCCACAATAAAACCAGGTCAACTTACTGTTTCGCCCCGATTTATACATTTTTCGCGCCAGCTCTGCTGATACCCGGACTCGCGTTAATGGCATATTCTAAGAAATACAACGCGTTCGTCCTGATGGCCCTTTAACCTGGGCGGTGTTACGCCCGTAAAATGAGTACCCGTTGCGCTTTTAGGTGGGTTGGGAGATAGCATGAAAGACTCGCAGGAACAGAATCTGCTGTTTCGTTACCTGGGTTCGAATAGCCCATTCTGGCGATTGAGCGCCGATAGCAACGCCCTGCACTTTGCCCCCGATGAAACTGCCGATATCAGCCAGGTAGTGCCTCTGACTGATGAGCAGGCGGAACAGATCCGCGAAATGACGGTGATCACTTCCAGCTTAACTATGCATATTTCCGTTTACGGTGAAGAGATGTCCATCCATCTGGTCGGGCGCAAAATTTCCCGCCGGGAATGGGCTGGTACCGCTTCGGCATGGGACGATACTCAGTCTGTCGCCCGCGACCTGGTTCAGGGGCTCTCTTTTGCTGAACAGGTGGTTTCGGAAGCTAATTCAGTGATCGTGATCCTCGACCGCCTCGGCAATATTCAGCGCTTTAACCGATTGAGCGAAGAATATACCGGCATGAAAGAGCAGGAAGTGATCGGGCAAAATGTCTTTAAGCTGTTTATGAGTCGCAGCGAAGCCGCCGCCTCAAAGCGCAATATCACGCAATTTTTTAGGGAAGGTTCATCCTATGAGGTGGAGCGCTGGATCAAAACGCGCAAAGGCCAGCGCCTGTTTCTGTTTCGCAATAAGTTCGTCCACAGCGGCAGCGGTAAAAACGAGATCTTCCTGATTTGCTCGGGCACGGATATTACCGAAGAGCGCCGGGCACAGGAACGATTGCGGGTGCTGGCTAATACTGACACCATCACCGGTTTACCTAACCGCAATGCCATTCACGAGATGATCAGCGACGCCATTGCCAACCGGGGCGATACGCAGGTCGGGATTGTGTATCTCGATTTAGATAACTTCAAAAAGGTCAACGACGCGTATGGCCACATGTTCGGCGATCAACTGTTACAGGCGGTTGCACTGGCTATTTTGAGCTGCCTTGAAGAAGGCCAGGTGCTGGCAAGGCTCGGCGGCGATGAGTTTATTGTGCTGGGGACGAATACTTCTCAGAGCACTCTCGAAGCAATGGCTTCCCGTATACTGACACGCCTGCGTCAGCCCTTCCGTATCGGGCTTATCGAAATTTATACGGGGTGTTCATTGGGTATTGCGCTTGCACCGCAGCACGGTGCCGATCGCGAAAGCGTGATCCGCAATGCCGACACGGCGATGTATACCGCCAAAGAGAATGGCCGTGGGAAATTTTGCGTCTTCTCGCCGGAGATGAATCAACGTGTTTTTGAATATATCTGGCTGGATACCAACCTGCGCCGGGCGCTGGAAAAAAACCAGCTCGTCATTCACTATCAACCCAAAGTGACCTGGCGCGGCGAAGTTCGCAGCCTGGAAGCGCTGGTGCGCTGGCAATCACCGGAGCGCGGATTGATCCCGCCGATGGATTTCATTGCTTATGCGGAAGAGTCGGGGCTGATTGTTCCGCTCGGGCGATGGGTCATGCTGGAGGTGGTGCGTCAGCTCGCGAAATGGCGAGACAAAGGGATCAATTTGCGCGTTGCGGTCAACGTTTCAGCACGCCAGCTCGCCGACCAGACGATTTTTAGCGACCTGAAACAGGCGCTTCACGACCTCAATTTTGAACACTGCCCTATTGATGTCGAACTGACAGAGAGTTGCCTGATTGAAAACGCTGAACTGGCGCTGTCGGTTATTCAGCAATTCAGCGCATTAGGCGCGCAGGTGCATCTGGATGATTTCGGTACCGGCTATTCGTCTCTGTCGCAGTTGGCACGTTTTCCCCTGGACGCCATCAAGCTCGACCAATCTTTTGTCCGTGAAATTCATAAACAATCCGTTTCGCAATCACTGGTGCGCGCCATCGTCGCCGTGGCGCAGGCGCTGAATTTGCAGGTGATTGCCGAAGGAGTAGAGAGTGCAAAAGAAGACGCCTTTCTGACCAAGAATGGCGTCAATGAGCGGCAGGGGTTTCTGTTTGCCAGACCGATGCCCGCTGCCGCGTTTGAGCGCTGGTTTAAGCGCTATCAGGCGCGAAAGATGCGTTAGCTGGCATTACGTAAGCTCACCGCAGTGTGCCGGTTTTGCAGCAACACCAGGCGTTCCATATAAGCAATATCTTTTGGCTGGACGCAAAACGCCGCATCCACCCAATCTTCCGTAATATCCATCAACTCGCTGCGCGGCAGTTGCAGTACCCGCTGCCGTGCACGTAGCATTGCGCGAACACCGTTCAGACGGGGCTGGAGCGTATCGATAAAAGTACGTACCGCCATAAACCCCTGCCCGACATCAAAGGTCTGATCCACCAGCCCCTGCTGTTCGTACCACTCTGCGGTATGCGACTCGCCTTTGTAGATCAGGTCTTCCGCCAGTTTCATACCAGAACGGCGAACGACCAGCGAATAGGCTCCCATACCGGGAAAGAGGTTAAAGGCTATTTCCGGGAACCCCATACGGGCATCACGTTGCGCTAACAGAAAGTGGTGCGCCAGCGCCGCTTCGAAACCACCGCCGAGCGCGCTGCCTTCGACCATCGCCAGTGAAATCGCACCGGTGTCAAAGCCGCGTGACGCGGCATGGACACAGTCCACACAAGCACGGGCGTAGGCACGTAGCGCTTCGCGTCGTCCATTTTTAATGCATTCAACAAAGAATTGTAGATCTCCGCCTGTGTTGTACATACCGGGAACCAGCGAACCTGTTACCCAGAAATCCACTGCGAACCCTGCCCGTTTGACGAGCCAGGAGATATTCATGATCTCTTCAATCAATGCGTGGTTGAAGCAAGGGCGCGGCCTGGCGCGCAACATCATCCACACGGTACGTCGCTCCTCCTCATAGTATCCAGAAAGTTGCGTAAAACGTTCATTATCAGTAAACAGTTTGCACGTAGCCTGGTTGATAACAGTCATTGCTTTATCCTCCGGTAAAAAAAGCGCATTGCGCGCACTGCAAGACTAATCCACGCCAGAACCGGGCTGCCTGTGACATAATGAATATATGCTGAGTGCTTATAAGAATTTGAGATTTCGTTTTTTTTCTTCTCTTTTTACACTCTTTTCTGCATCATTAATTTATTCATTTTTCGATATAAAGGTGAAGGTATGGCAGACATTGACCTTAAACTCCTTGCGGGCCGGATCGATACCGTTCTGGACATACTGGTTGCCGGAGACACACAATCTGCAATTCGCAATCTGGAGATTCTGAAGGCGGAATTATTGGATCTCGACAACAACGACAAGGCCTCCTCTTCTGGCGCGCCTAAAACGCCCTGGGAAATTTGATCTTTCATTTTCACCATCACGCGGCAGCAGGATGCGATAGCCGCAGTGGTGATGTCCGAATTCAATACCTGATTAAAACGACACGACTATGAATTCCCGACAACAAATTATTCTGCAAACGGTGATTGATAAAGGCCAGATGAGCGTCGCCGATCTGGCTCGCATGACCGGCGTTTCTGAAGTCACGATTCGCCAGGATCTGAATACGCTGGAGAAACAGAGCTATCTGCGCCGCACACACGGTTTTGCCGTGCCGCTGGATAGCGATGATGTTGAAACGCGCATGATGAGTAACTACACCGTCAAGCGCGCGCTGGCGGATTTTGCCGCCTCTCTGGTTAGCCCAGGCGAAACTGTATTTATTGAAAACGGCAGCAGTAATGCGCTGCTCGCCCGCAAGTTAGGCGAACAGAGCGACATCACCATTATTACTGTCAGCAGCTATATCGCGCACCTGCTGAAGGAGTCGCTGTGCGATGTGATCCTGCTTGGCGGCATCTACCAGAAAAAGAGTGAAAGCATGGTTGGCCCGCTGACGCGGCAGTACATCCAGCAGGTGCACTTCAGTAAAGCGTTTATCGGTATCGATGGCTGGCAGTCGGAAACGGGTTTTACCGGTCGGGATATGATGCGTACTGATGTCGTTAATGCGGTGCTGGAAAAAGGCAGCGAGGCGATTGTGCTTACCGATAGCTCCAAATTTGGTGTGATGCATCCTTATACGCTAGGCCCGGCTGAACGCTTCCAGCGGGTGATTACCGACGAAAAACTCTCTTCCGAAGCACATCAACAACTTCGCCAGGCAGGCCTGATCGTTGATATTGTTAAACCCGGTATTACTGATTAATTCTCCGCCCGCGAAAGCGGGCTATCTTACTTATATCTGGGAATATTCCGACGCGTTGATTAAGAGTTTTTACCTGTCTGACTTTCTGCCCGCGAGTAAAATTAATATTAGCGATATAACAGGAAGTGACTATCACTCGCGTGATTGTATTACACCTGCGCAGCAAGGTTTCACGGAAGTGCTTTAAGGTGGGCTACAGCTTCTATACTTAAAGAGAACATTTTTCCGTGAATCGATAATTCAGGAGAAAGTATGATGATGTTAACAAGTAAAAAAATGGCCACCGCACTTCTCACCGTAACCTTGGCAATGTCTCTGAGCGCCTGCGGTCACTGGGATAAACGTTCTCGTAATACTGCCATCGGCGCAGGTGCGGGCGCGCTGGGTGGTGCTGTACTGACTGATGGTAGCACGCTGGGTACATTAGGTGGCGCGGCTGTCGGCGGTATTATTGGCCACCAGGTTGGTAAATAATTGGTCATTGAAACGGCGACAACAAGAAAATAAATATACTTTCTTTTCAGGTCTGAGTTACGCAGTGTAAAAATAAGGCCGCGATTTATATCGCGGCCTTTCTGTTTTATCCACCGGCAAGTTTGACTTTCATTCCTTTGGCTTCCAGCAGCGATTTTAATAAATCACGCTTGTCCCCCTGGATCTCAATTACGCCGTCTTTTACCGCACCGCCGCATCCACATTTTTTCTTCAATTCAGCGGCCAGTTTCGCCAGTGTTTCATCATCAGAATCGATACCGGTGATCAGGCACACGCCTTTGCCTTTGCGTCCGCTGGTCTGACGTTGAATACGTACAATGCCATCGCCTTTCGGGCGTACGGCAGCCTCTTTGGGTTCGTCAATACGCCCGGTTTCCGTCGAATAAACCAGACGGCTGTTGTTGTCGCTCATTAAGCCCCCTTACCCAGCGAAGCGTTGATGGCTTTCAGGGTTGCGGCCGGATCTTCCGATTGCGTAACCGGGCGTCCAATTACCATATAGTCTACGCCTGCAAGCTGCGCCTCTTCCGGCGTCATAATACGGCGTTGATCGCCCGCTGCACTGCCCTTGGGACGAATGCCCGGCGTCACCAGTTTAAACGCCTTACCCAGTTCGCTTTTGAAACGTACGGCTTCCTGAGCAGAGCAGACTACGCCATCAAGGCCGCACTGCTGCGTCAGGCGCGCCAGACGCTCAGCATGCTCTGCCGGTGAGGTGTTGATGCCCAGATCCTGTAAATCGCTGGCTTCCATGCTGGTTAACACGGTCACAGCGATCAGCAGCGGCGCATCGGAGCCAAAAGACGATAGCGCCTCTTTCGCCGCCGTCATCATCCGCGCCCCACCCGAGGCGTGAACGTTAACCATCCACACACCGAGTTCTGCCGCTGCTTTCACCGCATGCGCCGTGGTGTTAGGGATATCATGAAATTTCAGGTCGAGGAAAATATCAAAACCACGCTGTTGCAGATCGCGCACCAGTTGCGGCCCGAACAACGTAAACATCTCTTTGCCCACTTTCAGGCGGCAATCGCGGGGATCGATGCGGTCGACAAACGCCAGTGCTTTGTCGCGGTTATCGTAATCAAGTGCCACTACCACCGGGGAAGCAGTCACAGCGCGGGAAGTCGATAAAGGAGTAGATGTCATGATCAGACCTTCTGAAATGAGGCACCCGCACAGGCGCGAAGTGAATAAACGGCGTGCATTCTACCTGCGGGAGCCTGGAAATAACAGTTTCCATTTTTCGCCTGCAAAGCGATATTACTGCGCAGGTCTGACAAATGGGTGTTTAAATCCATTAGTATGTTGTAACTAAAATAAGGGCTTTTAAAAAAATCACTGCCCATCGAGGCCGCGAATAGGCTTAACCGTTGACCACGCCCGGCATGACGGACAGTGCCAGTAAATGGTAAATGCCGTAAAACCGCATTTATGGCAGCGGTAGCGCGGTTTACTGCGCACCTGCTCACCCACCATGTCGCGCAGCACCATCAGGCTCTCTTTCGCACGCCCTTCCTCTGCATCATTCAAATGATAATCGATAAGTTTGTGGAACACACGCATGGTCGGATGACGCTGTACCTGTCGGGTCACGTAGCTCTGCGCAGCATCTGCCCCATCACGCTGCTCAATGATTTCCGCCAGCATCAGTTCCGCGATGGCGCCAACGTTCTCTTCAACACAACGTTGTAGAAAAGCTGCCCACTCGTCATTTTTGCCCAGTTGCTGATAGCAGGTCTGGAGCATATCCAGCGTTTCGCATACCAGCTCCTTATCCTGCTCGATAACCCGCAACAATGTTTCGACCGCTTTACTGTACTCCCCGTTGGTCATAAACACCCGCCCCATCATGATGGAGACGCGTGGGCTATTACGATCGGCGGCGGCACCTTTTTTCAGCAGCCCCATCGCACGATCCATATCTTCATTGCCCATCTGTTGCAGCGCCAGCTCACAGTAGAAATGGGCGATCTCGACGAGTTGCTTCTCTTTGCCGAGTTTCACCAGCCGCTCAGCCACATCAATCGCTTTCTGCCATTCACTGGTGGCCTGAAAAATTTGCAGCAATTGCTGCAGTGCGTTGACGCGGAAATCCGTCTCATCGACCAGTTGCTTGAACATATCTTCGGCCCGGTCATACAGACCCGCCGCCATATAGTCACGACCCAGTTGCTGCACGGCCAGCAGACGCTGGTCATAGGTGAGCGAAGCGCTTTCCATCAGCGTCTGGTGTATGCGAATAGCGCGATCCACTTCGCCGCGCGAGCGGAACAGGTTACCAAGGGTGAGATGAGCTTCGACGGTGCCGGTATCCTCTTTCAACATCTCGAGGAACAGATCTACAGCCTTATCTTGCTGGTTGCTGAGTAACAGGTTAACCCCGGCCACATATTCACGTGAGAGCCGGTTAGCTTCATCCTGCTTTGTTTGTTGAGCATTTCTGCGCCCCATATACCAGCCGTAGGCAGCGGCGACAGGTAACAACAGAAACAGCAACTCCAGCATAAAATATTATTCCTTCACCGCCGCTGTGCCGGAGACAACCGGTACATCTGAGGCGGGAGCAAGCTGGTGCTCAAGTCGTTTGATCTTACGTTCCGCGCGAACCAGAGAGACACGCACGCGTAGCCAGAACAGGCCGCAAATCAGCCAGCCGATGATAAACCCGGCTGCAAACAGCACAGCCAACAGCGTAGAAATGCGATATTCGCCCTGCGCGAGTAAATAATTGAATGTCACTTGCTGATCGTTTTGCGCACCAAGCGTAATCGACACGACAAAAATCGCTAATACCAGTAAGAAAATGAGTAAATATTTCACATTACATCCCGTTATGTGGTTCAGGCGACGAATTTCTATGCAAATGACTGCACGCAGCCTTATAACCTATCATTTTAGCGCCCATCGTGGAATGAAATTACATAATGCCAAATTCCGATTTGCGGGCGAAATATCGAAAATCAAGTCTCGCGATCTCTGGCGACAATTTCTGGCACCTCTTGCGCAGGCGGCGTTAATGGCCCACACAGGCATTGCGCCAGCCAGGTTGCCAGCGTAACCAGCAGCCAGGAGATCAGCGTTGCGACCACCAAATCGCGCGGCCAGTGCATACCCAGCAATAAACGGCTACCCATTACCCCGGTTGCCCATACTAGCAGGAAAACAATGGTCCATGTCCGTCTGCGCGGCCACAATAACCCCACACCCAGCAGCGCCCAGCTGGCAGCGAACATAGTGTGCCCGGAAGGAAAGGCAAAACCGGTCCCTTTTTGCCAATGTTTACGTAAAAAACCAGGAATATCATGCTGTCCGGAGAGTTGCGATTTTACCAGTTCTCCCCGTGCCTTACGCTTTAAAGTGTAGAACTCATCCGCCGGGATATTGTGCGTTTTTTCCAGCCATAACACGAAAGGACGCGGTTCCTGTACCCGCTCTTTGACGAAGGATTTTACCCCCTGCCCGACCAGGATTGCGCATCCAAGAATAGCAAACAGCATCAGCGCCGCTTTCAGGCGAAAACGCAGGCACCAGAGAAACCAGCCGCACAGCGCCACGTGCGTAATAATCCCCCACGGTTGCGTAACCGTTTCGGTTAGCCAGAAGAGAAAATGGAGCCACCATCGGGATTGTCCGGGCTGCCAACTCCAGCCGGAAACCCACACGGTCAGCGGCATCACCAATAAAATCGCCGCTCCCACAGTTGTACGCTTTACAATTGACAGCATGTCCTCTCCTTTCTGATAAGCGACTCAATCATAACCGAAATATAACATTCACGCTAAAAGCGCCGTATTTGTGCGTTTAACCAGCAATGGAATGGTCACTTGTAGGTGTTATTCAGTGCATTGTGGCAAAATACACCTATACAGAAGGCCAACAGGCTAAAGGCGCGCAGTGCGCCAATATAATTCGGAGATTCACATGCAACTTAAACGTGTGGCAGAAGCCAAGCTGCCAACCCCATGGGGCGACTTCCTGATGGTGGGTTTTGAAGAACTGGCTACCGGGCAAGATCACGTTGCTCTTGTTTTCGGCGATATTTCCGGGCAGTTGCCTGTCCTGGCGCGCGTGCACTCGGAGTGTCTGACCGGTGACGCACTTTTCAGTTTGCGTTGTGACTGCGGTTTTCAGCTTGAAGCGGCCCTGAATCATATCGCCGAGGAAGGCCGTGGAGTGTTGCTTTATCATCGCCAGGAAGGCCGTAACATTGGTCTACTGAATAAAATTCGCGCTTATGCGTTGCAGGATCAGGGCTACGACACCGTTGAGGCCAACCATCAACTGGGTTTCGCCGCCGATGAACGCGATTTCACCCTGTGCGCCGATATGTTCAAACTGCTGGGCGTCGATGAAGTCCGCCTGCTGACCAATAACCCAAAGAAAGTGGAAATCCTGACCGAAGCCGGGATCAACATCGTGGAACGCGTACCGCTGATTGTCGGCCGCAACCCGAAAAACGAACATTATCTGGATACCAAAGCCGAAAAAATGGGGCATCTGCTGAAATAAGCTGCCCGATGAAAGTAAAAAGGCCCGCATCTGCAGGCCTTTTTGTTTAGTTCAGCATGTTGCGTATCACATAGTGCAAAATGCCGTCATTGCGGTAGTAAGTCAGCTCTGTCGCTGTATCAATGCGGCAGCGGCACTCCAGCATTTCCTGCTTACCATCAGCGCGGGTTAGCGTTACCGCTAATGTTCCGCCCGGTTTGATATGCTCCAGATCCACAACGTCCAGTTTTTCCTCGCCAGTAAGTCCCAGCGTTTTGCGCGTGACGCCTTGCGGGAATTCCAGCGGCAGGATCCCCATACCAATCAGATTCGAACGGTGAATACGCTCGAACGATTCGGCGATCACCACGCGAATCCCCAACAGACGCGGCCCCTTGGCGGCCCAGTCGCGGCTGGAGCCTGAACCATACTCCTTACCGGCAATCACCGCTAACGGCGTTTTCTCCTGCTGATAGCGCATCGCGGCATCATAGATAGAGATCACTTCACTGCCCGGTAAATGGCGAGTCATGCCCCCCTCCACGCCGGGCACCATTTCATTACGAATACGAATATTGGCAAATGTGCCGCGCATCATGACTTCATGGTTGCCACGCCGCGATCCGTACGAGTTAAAATCGCGACGCTCAACGCCGTGGCTTTGCAGATAACGTCCAGCCGGGCTGTCCGCTTTGATACTGCCTGCCGGCGAAATATGGTCGGTGGTGACAGAATCCCCCAGCATGGCAAGGATCCGCGCGCCGTGAATATCCTCCACCGGCTTCGGTTGCGCCGCCATATCATCAAAGAACGGGGACAACCGGATATAGGTCGAATCGTTCTGCCAGCCGTAAGTGTCCGAACGCTCAACCTGGATGGCTTTCCATTCCGGCGTACCTTCAAACACTTCGGCATACTCTTTGCGGAACATCTCTGTCGAGACCTGCTCAACGGCCCGCGCAATTTCGTTGCTGGAGGGCCAGATATCTTTCAGGTAGACCGGATCACCTTTCCGATCGTGGCCCAGAGGATCGGTTGCGAGGTTGATATTCATGTTCCCCGCCAGCGCGTAGGCCACCACCAGCGGCGGAGACGCCAGCCAGTTGGTTTTTACCAGCGGATGAATGCGGCCTTCAAAGTTACGGTTCCCCGAAAGCACCGCACCAACAGTCAGGTCGCCCGCACGTATCGCCTGCTCAATCGGTTCCGGCAACGGGCCGGAGTTACCGATACAGGTCGTACAGCCATAACCGACCAGGTTAAAACCCAGCTCATCAAGATAAGGCGTCAGGCGAGCCTGCGCCAGGTAATCGGAAACCACTTTCGAACCCGGCGCCAGTGAAGCTTTTACCCACGGCTGACGTTTCAACCCAAGTGTGACGGCTTTCTTCGCCAGTAAACCGGCGGCCATCAGCACGCTGGGGTTTGAGGTATTCGTACAGGAAGTAATGGCCGCAATGACCACTGCGCCATCCGGCAACTGATATGAATGTCCATTGAGCACGTAGTCGACCGGTTTGCGGTCTTTCTGCGCCGTATTCAGTTCCAGTTCAGAGCTGGCAGCAAAGGCTTTAGGCACATCGCCAAGCGCTACACGATCCTGTGGACGTTTTGGGCCAGCAAGGCTTGCCTCGACATCATGCATATTCAGTTCGAGTGTGCTGGTAAATACCGGTTCATCACCCGGGTTACGCCACATGCCCTGCGCTTTCGCGTAGGCTTCAACCAGCGCAACCTGCTCTTCGCTACGCCCGCTCAGGCGCATATATTCAAGCGTTACGCCATCAATAGGGAAAAAACCGCAGGTAGCACCATACTCCGGCGCCATGTTGGCGATAGTGGCACGATCGGCGAGTGGCAGCGAATCGAGTCCGTCACCATAAAATTCGACGAATTTTCCCACCACGCCGTGTTTACGCAACATCTGCGTCACCGTCAACACCAGGTCGGTGGCGGTAATGCCTTCACGCAGTTTGCCGGTCAGTTTAAAACCAACGACGTCAGGAATGAGCATTGATACCGGCTGGCCGAGCATAGCGGCTTCCGCTTCAATACCTCCGACACCCCAGCCCAGCACGCCCAGGCCATTGATCATCGTAGTGTGAGAATCGGTACCGACTAGCGTGTCCGGATAAGCAACCCACTCTTTGTCCTGGAGTTCACTCCATACGGCTTTGCCGAGGTATTCAAGGTTGACCTGATGACAGATACCGGTGCCCGGCGGTACGACGCTGAAGCGGCTGAAGGCTTGCTGGCCCCAGCGCAGAAAGACGTAACGCTCATGGTTACGCTCCATCTCCAGCCGGACGTTCTCTTCGAATGCGTCATCGTCGCCAAAATGGTCAACGGTGACAGAGTGGTCGATAACTAAATCAACCGGTGACAGCGGGTTTACTTTGGCGGTATCACCACCGAGACGTTTTACCGCTTCGCGCATGGCAGCCAAATCAACGACTGCGGGAACACCTGTGAAATCCTGCATCAGTACCCTGGCCGGGCGATAGGCAATTTCTCTGTCGGCATGGGCGGTACTTAGCCAGCCCGCCAGCGCACGGATATCCTCTTCAGTAACGGATTCCTCATCCTGCCAGCGCAGAAGGTTTTCGAGTAGTACTTTGAGTGACTTGGGTAGACGCGCAATATCCCCAAGTTGTCTGGCGGCCAGCGGCAAGCTGTAGTAGTGGTAAGTTTTATTCTCTGCCTGCAACGTGTCCTTACTGGCTTCGCGTAGGGTCAACGACATGTGCTCCTCCTTACTTACAGGGATTGCGATACCCTGAGGATCTTCAGGGTCTGTATTAAAGATAACACAAACATATCGTAACGATTTGATAACAACCCCAATTGCTACAAATGGACAAATTTGCAGGCGAGGAAATTAAAAAAGCCCCGCAGTTGCGAGGCTTTTCAATTCATTACCGGAAGAGCATCCAGACAATCTGAGTCCAAAAGAGGATGGAAACAGAAAACACGGTGATCCACGACCAGTATTTCATTCGACAATCATTATTCATCAATAAATTACCAGAAAAACTATTCATTAAAACTGAGTCTTTACTCAATTCATTTATGCTGTGTATTAATTAAAGAGTACATAAGAACATATCAATGAATAGCGCAGATAATTTCCCACAATTATTCTGATGATATATTTATTGTTTTTTGGTGTCGTCTTCCGCGAAGGCATCAATAAAAGCTTGCTGCTGTGGCGTCAGTTTCCAGCATGCTGGAATAGAGGTCACAGTTTTGGTTTTCGCTTTCTGTGGTGTGTCACGAAGCTGACATACTTGCTTAACTGGTTCTAATCGACCCGCTATAGCCATTTTAACCCCAGAATTTCCAGATCAATAACGCGATAACCGCCCAAAATAAGGCAGAACCAAGAAATACCGCCAGCCAGGCTTTACGCTTGAGCTCAGGATCCCTTTTTGGCTCTTCACTTCCTGATGGCATTGCTAACCTCGTACAATCGACATCACTTATCATTTTAGGCACCAACAATAGGTACAATTAATCATGAGATGAGACAAATCCTAAAAGAACTTTAGCCGAAAATCCAGTGAATTTACTCACCATTTCCAAAGAAATATTTAATCTTTTGACCACAAATAAATTATTGAAGTAATAAATTTGCAGACCAGCAATTTAGTTTCTATTTTTGTCGCTAATTAGTGACAGTGTCTGCTTTGAGGATGTGATTTCAATCACTGAGGCGGATTTTCGATAAGTCAGATGATGATAATAGTGATTTAGCTTTAGTCAGAGTTAAGGGTGTCTTTTCAGTCGAAAAGATACCCTCTGACATTATTTTTGCGGCAACTTAATATCTTTAAACATCGCTTCTATATCTTCATTAGAACGCAATGCCACGGCAGTGTCGACCACATCGCGGGTTAAATGCGGTGCAAAGCGCTGAATAAAATCATACATATAGCTGCGTAAGAAGGTGCTGCGACGGAAGCCAATTTTGGTTGTGCTGTGGCTGAAAATCTCATGCGCATCCAGCTTAACCAGGTCTGGATCGGAGACTGGATCGACCGCCATACTGGCGATAACACCAACTCCCAGGCCAAGTCTTACATAAGTTTTAATTACGTCTGCATCGGTGGCGGTAAAGACAATACGCGGCGTTAACCCTGCGCGATTAAACGCAGTATCCAGCTCAGAACGGCCCGTAAAACCAAAGGTGTACGTTACCAGCGGATACTGCGCCAGCTCGTCAATCGTGACCGATTGCTTTGAGGCGAGCGGATGGTCCGGCGTGACCACGATGGAACGATTCCAGTGATAGCACGGCAGCATCACCAGATCGTCATACAGATGTAACGCCTCGGTGGCAATGGCGAAGTCCGCATTCCCCTTCGAAACCGCTTCGGCAATCTGCGTGGGCGAGCCCTGATGCATATGCAGGGAAACACGCGGATAGCGCTCAATAAAGCCTTTGATCACGTTAGGCAGCGCATAGCGCGCCTGGGTGTGCGTGGTGGCGACATACAGCGAGCCTTTATCGGGCCAGGTATGTTCCCCCGCCACCGATTTAATCGCGTCCACTTTTGACAGGACTTCACGCGCAATGCGGATAATTTCCTGCCCGGCGGGCGTTACCTGAGTAAGATGCTTGCCGCTGCGGGCAAAAATTTGGATCCCCAACTCATCTTCAAGCATGCGGACTTGCTTACTGATACCTGGCTGGGAAGTATAAAGCCCTTCCGCCGTCGAGGAGACATTGAGGTTGTGATTCACCACCTCGACGATATAACGAAGCTGCTGTAGTTTCATGACAGACCATCCGAAGTACGCAAATGGGTTATCGCTTAAGACGATTTCATAATAAAAAAGCGGGTTACTATAACAACTATATCATTTATAGCTTCTGTGTATAGCAGCTAACAAAGAATAATAATGCAGGCATAAAAAAGGGCCGACAGAGCGGCCCTTTGGGGATAGGTAACTGAAGTCGCTTATTTTTTAGCTTCAGTCCATTTGTTATCAATGTAGAAAGCCGACCATCCGGTTGCTTTGCCCTCTTTTTCCGATGCCACGTACTGCTGTTTGGTTTTACGGCTAAAGCGGACAATCGTTTTATTACCTTCCGGATCCTGCTGTGGTGCATCGGCCAGGTAACGCAGTTTTTCCGGCAGACGATCACGGAAACGGTACAGTTCCTCCACCAGCGGTGCACGCGTTTCACGCGATTTCGGGAAGGTATTGGCGGCGAGGAACACCCCGGCAGCACCATCACGCAACACGAAATAAGCGTCGGATTTCTCGCAAGGCAGCTCCGGCAATGGCACCGGATCTTCCTTCGGCGGTGCTACGTCGCCGTTACGCAGAATTTTACGTGTGTTTTTGCATTCGTCGTTGGTACATGCCATGTACTTACCAAAACGCCCCATTTTCAGGTGCATTTCAGAACCGCACTTCTCACATTCAACGATCGGACCGTCATACCCCTTGATGCGGAACTCGCCCTCTTCGATTTCGTAGCCATCACAGGTCGGGTTATTACCGCAAACATGCAATTTGCGCTTCGGATCAATGAGGTAGCTGTCCATCGCCGTGCCACACTTCTGGCAACGACGTTTGGCACGCAGCGCGTTGGTTTCCGCGTCATCGCCTTCCAGCACATTGAGCACTTCGTTTTCCGGCACCAGGTTAATGGTGGTTTTACAGCGCTCTTTTGGCGGCAGCGCATAGCCGGAACAACCGAGGAATACGCCGGTACTGGCAGTACGAATCCCCATTTTACGGCCGCAGGTCGGGCAGTCGATGCTGGTCAGCACCATCTGGTTCGGTCGCATCCCGCCAGCTTCCGGATCCTGTTCAGCTTGCTCAAGCTGGCGAGAAAAATCGCCAAAGAAGCTGTCCAGCACCTTCCGCCACTCGGCTTCATGGTTTGCGACACGGTCAAGGCTGTCTTCCATCTGCGCGGTAAAGTCGTAGTTCATCAGCTCGCGGAAGTTCTCTTCCAGGCGATCGGTAACGATTTCACCCATTTTTTCCGCGTAGAAGCGACGGTTTTCCACGCGCACATAGCCCCTGTCCTGAATGGTCGAAATGATCGACGCATAAGTGGACGGACGGCCAATGCCGCGTTTTTCAAGCTCTTTAACCAGCGAAGCTTCGCTGAAACGCGCTGGCGGCTTGGTAAAGTGTTGCGCCGGAGTCAGTTCGACGAGCGACAGCACATCACCTTTATTCACCGACGGCAGAGTGCGATCTTCATCGCCCTTGCGCAGTGCCGGCATCACTTTTGTCCAGCCATCGAAACGCAAAATACGCCCGCGCGCTTTAAGGCGGAAATCACCCGCGCCAACGGTCAGCGTCGTGGAATCGTACTGCGCTGGCGTCATCTGACAGGCGACAAACTGACGCCAGATAAGCTGATACAGCTTCTGCGCGTCGGTTTCCATATCCTTCAGCGACTCAGCCTGCACCGCAACATCGGAAGGACGAATCGCTTCGTGCGCTTCCTGGGAATTCTCTTTACTGGCGTACTGGTTGGCAGATTCCGGCAGGTATTTCTTCCCGAAATTGTCAGTAATATAGCCGCGAACCATGCTGACCGCGTCCTGGCTCAGGTTGGTTGAGTCAGTACGCATGTAGGTGATGTAACCGGCTTCGTACAGACGCTGCGCCATCATCATGGTTTTCTTCACGCCAAAACCGAGACGCGTACTGGCGGCCTGCTGCAACGTGGAGGTAATAAACGGCGCGCCCGGCTTGCTGCTGGTCGGTTTATCTTCCCGCTCCAGTACGGTGTAACGCGCTTTCTCCAGCAGGCTAACGGCGGCCATTGTCTGTTCGCGGTTGACCGGACGGAACGCTTTGTCGCCTTGATGCGTCACCTGCAGCGGCAATGCGTCGCCGGCGGGCGTCGCGGTAGCGGCATCAATTTCCCAGAACTCTTCCGGTACAAAGGCTTTGATTTCGCGTTCGCGTTCAACCACCAGACGGACAGCAACAGACTGCACGCGACCAGCAGAAAGGCCACGGGCAATTTTCTTCCACAGCAGCGGAGAAACCATGTAACCCACAACGCGATCCATAAAGCGGCGCGCCTGCTGGGCATTCACACGGTCAATATTCAGTTCACCCGGCGTTTCAAAGGCCTGGCGAATGGCATTCTTGGTGATTTCGTTAAACACTACGCGGCTGTAGCGTTTTTCATCACCGCCGATCACTTCCCGCAGGTGCCATGCAATGGCTTCCCCTTCGCGGTCAAGGTCGGTTGCGAGATAGATGTGGTCGGCTTTTTCAGCCAGCGATTTCAGTTCAGAAACCACCTTCTCTTTGCCTGGCAGCACTTCGTAATGTGCATCCCAGTTGTGCCATGGGTCGATCCCCATGCGATTGACAAGAGCGCCGCGTTCATCCTTTTTAGGCTTCTTAGCCGTTTTGGTGGAGGCTGAGTCTGCGCTCTTTTTGGGTGCTGAGCCACTGGTCGGCAAATCACGGATATGACCAACACTGGATTTAACCACATAGTCATTACCCAGATATTTATTGATCGTTTTGGCTTTTGCCGGGGACTCAACGATAACGAGAGCTTTACCCATATTCACCTTTACCTAATTTAATTCTTCCAGGAATACGTCGACATTGCTTAACACCACCCGCGACGAACCTTCACTATTGCGGCGACAACCGGGGATATCAACCCCCATATCTGGCCAGGCGCGTCAAACGGAGCATTCAGGTGGCTGAGTTTACAAGCTTTTTCGCGTCAGGGTGATGTAGTACGACGGTGTTATGGTCGAATGTCAAGCAATTCTGTTGCCAGGTTGACGAAAGCGTCACACTGTACCTGATAAAATTTGTTACGCAACTTTATTAGCACGCAAAAACGAAACGCGCCAGCACAACAACAGCTCAAACCCTTTGCAAAAACAGGGAAAATTTGCTCCCTGTCCGGGCCAGCGGTAAACTTCAGAAAATTTTGAGGAGTAGAAAAATGACCGGTACATCTCAACCCATCGATCGCCAGACATTGCTGGAGCTGGCTAACAAACTGATCCGTGAGCATGAAGATACGCTGGCAGGTATTGCCGCCACCGATGTTACCCAGCGCAATGGCGTGCTGGTGTTCAGCGGTGAGTACTACCTGGATGAGCAAGGTCTGCCGACGCCGAAAAGCACGGCAGTATTCAATATGTTCAAATACTTAGCACATGAACTTTCTGAAAAGTATCATCTTATCGACTAAGTAAAAACGCGAGGCTTCTGGCCTCGCGTTTTGTTTACATCAGGGGTTTTTGCCCGCGCTGCCACCAGCGCATCAGCAGATGGTCAATACTCTCTGTCGCACTGCCGGTAAACCGCTCCATCATTTTCTTCCGTTGCTGGTAGCGGACGCCGATAACTTCATGATTCTCATACAGGCTGAGTAGCAATTCGTCGCTGGTGCCAATCTGATCAATCAGACCCTTCTCCAGCGCCTGGGAACCGTACCAGTGTTCACCGGTCGCCACGCTTTCAATATCCAGCGCCGGGCGCATCTGATGAACAAAATCTTTAAATAAGTCATGGGTTTCATTCAGGCTTTCGCGGAATTTCTGTCGCCCTTCTTCGGTGTTTTCACCCAGTAGCGTTAGCGTACGTTTAAACTGTCCGGCAGTGTGCAACTCAATATCGATCTCTTTGCCTTTCAGGAAACGGTTGAAGTTAGGGATCTGCGCCACCACGCCGATAGAGCCAATAATGGCGAAGGGCGCGGCAACAATTTTATCCGCCACGCAAGCCATCATATAGCCACCGCTGGCTGCCACTTTATCAACGGCGATCGTCAGTGGGATATGTCTGTCGCGCAGGCGCTGTAATTGAGAAGCCGCAAGACCGTAGCCGTGCACCACTCCGCCGGGGCTTTCAAGCCGCAGAACAACCTGATCCTGCGGTTTTGCCACGGTCAGGACGGCGGTAATTTCCTCGCGCAACCCGCTGACTTCTCCGGCGTCCATACTGCCTTTGAAATCCAGCACATAAACGCGTGATTTTCCTGAGTCAACGCTTTTCCCTGCTTTTGCTTTCGCCTTGGCTTCCTTTGCCTCCTGCTTGAGCTTTTTCTTCTGCGCTTTATGCCACTGTTTCTGCTGATGATCGTCCAGCAACGAAGCGGACATCTCTTCCTGCATCTCTTTATACTGCTCGCTCAAACGGGTAATTTTCAGCTCGCCCCGCTGACGCTTGCGCTGCGTCAGATTGACAATCAGTACCGCTATCACCGCAATCGCCACTACCACGGTCGCGATCTTGGCCAAAAACAGACCATATTCAGACAGTAATTCCACGCGTACCACCTCGGTTACACCAATAATCATGGCTCCAGTGTACATGAGCCATCCGGGCGCGTCTCGCGCAAGCCGTGCACCAAATGTGCCATGTTGCTGAATTTTTTAACACTCTTTGGCTTAAAGGTTGCGCAACTCTCCGCGAGGCCGATTGAAATAGCCTGTCATTTAAGGCATAAAGCCAACATATGAAGGTGAATACCGGCCCGGCCTGAGGAGGCAGTATGCATTATCAGCCGCAACGCGATCTGCTAAACGACCGCATAATTCTTGTTACCGGTGCCAGTGACGGCATCGGTAAAGAGGCCGCCCTGACCTACGCTCGCCACGGCGCGAGCCTGATTTTGCTCGGACGCCAGGAAGCGAAATTACGCCAGGTCACGCAGGCAATAAATGACGAAGGTCAGCAGGCACAATGGTTTACTCTGGATATGGCAACCTGCACGCCGGAAGAGTGCCAGCAACTGGCGGCAACGATCGCTGCCACCACACCACGCCTTGATGGCGTGCTGCACAACGCCGGTTTACTGGGCGATGTCTGCCCGATGAGCGAACAGGATCCCGCAACCTGGGATGCCGTTATGCAGGTCAACGTCAGCGCAACGTTCTATCTTACGCAGGCGCTTCTTCCTTTATTACTTAAATCAGACAGCGGTTCGCTGGTGTTTACCTCTTCCAGCGTGGGACGTCAGGGGCGCGCCAACTGGGGCGGTTACGCAGCGTCAAAATTCGCCACCGAGGGAATGATGCAGGTGCTGGCCGAAGAGTACCAGAACCGCCTGCGGGTCAACTGTATCAACCCGGGCGGCACGCGTACCAAAATGCGTGCCAGCGCCTTCCCGACAGAAGATCCGCAAAAACTGAAAACCCCCGCCGATATTATGCCGCTCTATTTGTGGCTGATGGGCGATGACAGCCGACGCAAAACCGGGATGAGCTTTGATGCACAACCCGGCCGTAAACCAGGGATTGCACAATGAGTGAAGAACGTTATCAGCAACGCCAACAGCGCGTAAAAGAACGCGTTGATGCCCGCGTGGCCGCCGCGCAGGACGAACGTGGGATTATTATTGTCTTCACCGGCAACGGCAAAGGCAAAACCACCGCGGCATTCGGCACCGCCACGCGCGCTGTCGGCCATGGGAAAAAGGTTGGCGTGATCCAGTTTATTAAAGGAACCTGGCCTAATGGCGAGCGTAACCTGCTGGAGCCATTGGGCGTGGAATTTCAGGTCATGGCGACTGGTTTTACCTGGGACACGCAAAATCGTGAAAGCGATACCGCGGCTTGTCTGGCGGTGTGGCAACACGCGGAGAGGATGCTGGCAGACCCTTCTCTGGACATGGTGCTGCTCGATGAGCTGACCTATATGGTGGCGTATGATTATTTGCCGCTGGAAACGGTGCTGAACGCGCTGCGCAACCGTCCGCCGATGCAAACGGTGATCGTTACGGGACGCGGTTGCCACCGGGATATTCTGGAACTGGCGGACACGGTCAGTGAACTACGCCCGGTAAAACATGCTTTCGAAGCAGGTATCAAAGCGCAGATTGGTATTGATTATTGATGGCAATTCTGGCCTGCCGATGATGCAGGCCCGTTGACGAGCAACGCCAACGCAGGCGATAAAAAAGGGGCTTTCGCCCCTTTTCTGTTAATCGTTTTTGTTACGCGTGCTGCCAGGACGGCGAGTGCCGCCAGGCTGGCTGTGGCGCTTCACGGCACGACGGATCTGGTTTGCTTTCATGCGGCGACGATCTTTCTCCACCGCCACTTTTGATTGCGTTTCAACGTCCAGACCAACCAGCTCGCGCAGATAGTTGGTCTGCGCCAGATCCAGCTCGGTCCAGCCGCCGCGAGGCAGGCCTTTCGGCAGCGGGATATCGCCGTAACGTACGCGGATCAGGCGGCTAACCTGGACACCCACCGCTTCCCACAGGCGACGCACTTCGCGGTTACGCCCTTCGGTCAGGGTCACGTTGTACCACTGGTTAATCCCTTCACCACCGCTGAATTTGATGGTTTTAAATGCCGCCGGACCGTCTTCCAGTTGCACACCGCGCGCGAGATCGCGCAGCTTCGCATCATCCACTTCACCAAATACGCGCACGGCGTATTCACGCTCAACTTCACGGCTCGGATGCATCAGGCGGTTCGCCAGCTCGCCGTCGGTGGTGAACAGCAACAGACCGCAGGTATTGACGTCGAGACGACCAACAGCAATCCAGCGCGCACCGCGCAGTTTTGGCAGACGATCGAACACCGTCGGGCGGCCTTCAGGATCGTTGCGGGTACAGAGCTCGCCTTCTGGTTTGTAGTACGCCAGCACACGACAAATCTGCTCAACGGACTCTTTCACCGAAATGAGATGACCATCGATGCGAATTTTCAGCCCCGGCGTCACCTCAACGCGGTCGCCCAGGGTAGCGATTTTACCGTCCACGCTGACGCGGCCAGCTTCAATAATAGATTCGATCTCACGGCGGGAGCCGTGGCCAGCTCGCGCCAGCACTTTCTGTAGTTTCTCGCTCATAGAGCATCCTTAGGTGTCGCCTTCACAGGCGTCGAATAGGGTTATCAGTCCGGCGAAGCCGCTGCTGAAAGGCCGCGTAGTATAGCGGCTTGCGCCGCTATAAGAAAGGTTTAACGTCACCGACGCCTTCGCGAAGCACGACCGGCGAGTCATCGGTTAAGTCTATTACGGTCGTTGGTTGCTGCCCGAGATAGCCGCCGTGAATGATCAAATCGACGACCTTCTCCAGTCGGTCTTTGATTTCATCCGGATCGGATTCGGTAAAATCGCTACCCGGCAGCATTAATGACGTCGAGAGCATCGGCTCATTGAGCGCTTCCAGCAGGGCCAGCGCAATTGGATTCGACGGCACACGCAGCCCAATGGTTTTGCGTTTTTCCTGCAATAAACGACGCGGCACCTCTTTTGTCCCTTTCAGGATAAAAGTGTAATTACCGGGTGTATTGTTTTTAATCAGACGAAACGCCACGTTATCAACGAACGAATAGGTCGACAGCTCGGACAGATCGCGACACATCAGCGTGAAGTTGTGGCCATCCGGCAGATGACGGATGCGGCAAATCCGCTCCATCGCGCCTTTATCCTCGATTTTGCACCCCAGCGCATACCCGGAATCGGTGGGATAAACAATCACACCGCCCTTACGCACGATCTCCACCGCCTGATTAATCAATCGCGGTTGTGGGTTTTCCGGATGAATATAAAAAAACTGACTCATACTTCCCTCTCTTACGTTTTACTGCGGCTGCTCCCATTTCAGCCAGACGCCTTCAACACCGGCCGGTAGCCAGAGTTTTCGCCCCAGTTCAATCCACGGGCAGGGCTGATGGAAATCCGATCCTTGCGACGCCAGCAAACCATACTGGCGGGCATACCCGGCGAGCTGCGCTCGTTCATTGGGAGCCTGCTGGCATTGGGCAACTTCCATCGCCTCCCCGCCGCGGTCAGCAAAATGCGCCAGCAGTCTTTTCAGCCATTTAGCGGAAAGGTTATAACGACCAGGATGGGCCAGCACCGCCGTTCCGCCAGAATGATGAATCACTTCAATAGCTTGTTCTATTGTACACCACTGCGGCGGAACATATCCCGTTTTCCCGCGCGCAAGATATTTTTTAAAAACATCGGCGATGTTACTGGCCTTACCCTGCTCCACCAGAAAGCGTGCAAAGTGACCACGCGTCACGCTCGCGCCCTGCGCCAGTCGCTGTGCGCCTTCCCACGCGCCGGGAATATGCGCTTTTTCCAGACGCCCGGCAATCAGTTGCGCGCGCTGAATACGACGCGCGGACTGCTGCTGCAAAAATTCGCACATCGCCGGGTTTTCGATATCAATGTTCAGACCCACGATATGGATTTCATGATTTTCCCAGACGGTGGAGATTTCCACGCCACTAATTAATTCCAGCGCCAGCCCGGCACGGACAATTTCAGCCCGTGCCGCAGGGATCGCGGCTGTGGTATCGTGATCGGTAATGGCCAGCGTGCCCACGCGCATTTCTACCGCGCGATGTACCAGTTGTTCCGGAGAAAGCAAGCCGTCAGAGGCGCTGGTGTGGCTATGCAGGTCATAAATTATGGCGTAGTTCGTGTCGCTCAAAGCGGCTCCGTAGATTTATCAGGACATCTGTTTGCGCCCTATCATAACGGTTAGCCAACTTTTTCTGAAATCGAGGGTTGACTTTCTTTCCGTGAACCAGTTAACTAGTACGAAAGTTCACACGACAAGGTATCGCAACAATGAATGCACATTTCTCTGTTACTCGCTGGTGGCGCACTCCCTGAACAGGGCTGTGAGATCACGTGCGCATTCAGCATACCGATACCCGGCCCGCTCACTCAGCGGGCTTTTTTTTGAACAAATTTATGAGAGCGACTATGCAAACGCAAAAACCAGCACTCGAACTTCTGACCAGCAACGCCGCATACCGCGACAATCCGACGGCGCTGTTCCACCAATTATGCGGCGATCGCCCGGCCACGTTGCTGCTGGAATCCGCCGATATCGACAGCAAGAATGATTTAAAAAGCCTGCTGCTGGTCGATAGCGCGCTGCGCATTACCGCGCTGGGTGACACTGTCACTATTAAGGCGCTCACCGCCAACGGCGCTTCCCTGCTAAATCTGCTCGATGCGGCGCTGACCGCCGGGGTTGAAAACACCGTGCTGACGGATGGCCGCGAATTGCGTTTCCCGTCGGTCAGCACGCTACTGGATGAAGATGCCCGCCTGTGCTCGCTCTCGGTATTTGACGCTTTCCGCCTGCTGCAAACGCTGGTGGACGTCCCGGCAGACGAACGCGAAGCGATGTTTTTTGGCGGCTTGTTTGCCTATGACCTGGTCGCCGGTTTTGAAGATTTACCGCAGCTTGCCCACGATCGTCGCTGCCCGGACTACTGCTTCTATCTCGCGGAAACATTACTGGTGATCGACCACCAGAAAAAGCAAACGCGTATCCAGGCGAGCCTGTTCAGCCAGGACGCCAGCGAAAAAGCACGCCTGCTTGAGCGTGTTAACGTCCTGCGCCAACAACTGGATCTGCCCGCAGAGCCGCTGCCGGTGCAGACCGTGACGCATATGCGTTGCGAGACCAATCAGAGCGACGAAGAGTACGGTGCCGTTGTACGGGAGATGCAGAAAGCGATTCGCAGCGGCGAAATTTTCCAGGTTGTCCCGTCGCGCCGTTTTACGCTGCCTTGCCCCTCGCCGCTGGCCGCTTATGAAGTGCTGAAAAAGAGCAACCCCAGCCCGTATATGTTTTTCATGCAGGACGATGATTTTGCCCTGTTCGGCGCCTCGCCGGAAAGCTCACTGAAATATGACGCCAGCAACCGCCAGATTGAGATCTACCCCATCGCCGGAACGCGCCCGCGCGGTCGTCGCCCGGATGGTTCTCTGGATCGCGATCTCGACAGCCGTATCGAACTCGATATGCGTACCGACCATAAAGAACTTTCTGAGCACCTGATGCTGGTCGATCTGGCGCGTAACGATCTGGCTCGCATCTGTACGCCTGGCAGCCGTTATGTTGCCGACCTGACAAAAGTGGATCGTTATTCATACGTTATGCACCTGGTTTCCCGCGTGGTGGGCGAACTGCGTCAGGATCTGGATGTGCTGCACGCTTATCGCGCCTGCATGAACATGGGAACGCTTAGCGGCGCACCGAAAGTCCGCGCTATGCAACTGATTGCCCGGGCCGAAGGCGCACGACGCGGCAGCTATGGCGGCGCTGTCGGTTACTTCACTGCTCACGGCGATCTGGATACCTGCATTGTCATTCGTTCCGCGTGGGTTGAGGACGGTATTGCCACCGTTCAGGCCGGCGCCGGCGTGGTACTGGATTCTGTACCGCAGTCTGAAGCCGATGAAACCCGTAATAAAGCTCGCGCGGTTCTGCGCGCTATTGCCACTGCACACCACGCACAGGAGACGTTCTGATGGCTGACATTCTGCTGCTCGATAATATCGACTCTTTTACTTACAACCTGGCGGATCAGCTGCGTGCAAGCGGACATAATGTGGTGATTTATCGCAACCATGTACCCGCACAAACTTTAATTGACCGTCTGGCAACGATGCAAAACCCGGTGCTGATGCTGTCACCAGGCCCGGGCGCGCCGTCTGAAGCAGGCTGTATGCCGGAACTGTTGACGCGTCTGCGCGGCAAGTTACCGATTATTGGTATCTGCCTTGGGCACCAGGCGATTGTCGAGGCCTACGGTGGCTATGTCGGCCAGGCCGGTGAAATCCTGCACGGCAAAGCCTCCAGTATTGAACATGATGGCCAGGCGATGTTTGCCGGTTTAAGCAATCCATTGCCGGTGGCGCGTTACCATTCGTTGGTTGGCAGCAATATTCCCGCAGGGTTGACCATCAATGCGCATTTCAACGGCATGGTGATGGCGGTACGTCACGATGCGGATCGCGTCTGCGGCTTCCAGTTCCATCCGGAATCGATCCTCACCACGCAGGGCGCACGCCTGCTGGAGCAGACGCTGGCCTGGGCGTTGCAGAAACTGGAGCAGAGCAACACACTGCAACCGATTCTGGAGAAACTTTACCAGGCGCAAACCCTCAGCCAGCAAGAGAGCCACCAGCTCTTCTCGGCGGTGGTGCGCGGCGAGCTGAAACCTGAACAACTGGCCGCAGCGCTGGTCAGCATGAAGATCCGCGGTGAGCACCCGAACGAAATTGCCGGTGCCGCTACGGCGCTGCTGGAAAATGCCGCGCCCTTCCCGCGCCCGGATTATCCGTTCGCGGATATCGTCGGTACCGGCGGCGATGGCAGCAACAGCATCAATATTTCCACCGCCAGCGCGTTTGTCGCTGCCGCGTGCGGGCTGAAGGTCGCTAAACACGGCAACCGCAGCGTTTCCAGCCGTTCAGGTTCATCCGATCTGCTGGCCGCATTTGGTATTAATCTGGATATGAATGCCGACAAATCGCGCAACGCGCTGGATGAACTTGGCGTCTGCTTCCTGTTTGCGCCGAAATACCACACCGGTTTCCGCCACGCAATGCCGGTACGTCAGCAGTTGAAAACCCGCACCCTGTTTAACGTGCTGGGGCCGCTCATCAACCCGGCGCATCCGCCGCTGGCATTAATTGGCGTTTACAGCCCGGAGTTGGTGCTGCCGATTGCGGAAACCTTGCGTGTTCTCGGTTATCAGCGCGCTGCCGTCGTGCATAGCGGCGGGATGGATGAAGTGTCATTACATGCGCCGACGCTGGTTGCGGAGCTCAATAACGGTGAAATTAAAAGTTACCAGTTAACTGCCGAAGACTTCGGCCTGACGCCTTATCATCAGGAACAGCTTGCGGGCGGCACGCCGGAAGAAAACCGTGACATTCTGACGCGCTTATTACAAGGTAAAGGCGAAACTGCTCATGAAGCCGCTGTGGCCGCCAACGTCGCGGTGCTGATGCGTCTGCACGGCAACGAAGATTTGCGGGCCAACGCGCAGAAAGTACTGGATGTGCTGCACAGCGGAGCAGCCTACGACAAAGTCACCGCACTTGCGGCAAGAGGATAAAAGATGCAGACCGTTTTAGCGAAAATCGTCGCCGATAAAGCCATATGGGTTGCGGCGCGCAAGGAGCAACAACCGCTGGCCAGCTTCCAGAACGACGTCGTGCCGAGTACACGCAGCTTCTACGATGCCCTGCAAGGAACACGGACCGCCTTTATTCTGGAATGCAAAAAAGCGTCGCCGTCCAAAGGCGTTATCCGTGACGATTTCGATCCGGCGCGCATCGCCGGCGTTTATAAACATCACGCTTCGGCGATTTCCGTACTGACCGATGAGAAATATTTCCAAGGCAGTTTCGATTTTCTGCCCATCGTTAGCGCCATCGCGCCACAGCCGATCCTGTGCAAAGATTTTATTATCGACCCATATCAGATCTATCTGGCGCGTCACTATCAGGCCGATGCCTGCCTGCTGATGCTGTCAGTGCTGAATGACGAACAGTATCGCCAGCTTGCTGCCGTGGCCCACAGCCTGAAGATGGGCGTGCTGACTGAAGTGAGTAACAAGGAAGAATTGCAACGTGCCATTGCGCTGGAAGCGAAAGTGGTTGGCATTAATAACCGCGATCTGCGCGATCTGTCGATTGATCTCAACCGTACTCGCCAGCTTGCACCACTTCTGGGTAAAGGCGTCACGGTGATCAGCGAGTCCGGCATTAATACTTACGCCCAGGTTCGCGAACTAAGCCACTTTGCCAATGGTTTCCTGATTGGTTCGGCGCTGATGTCGCATGACGATCTCGATGCCGCCGTGAAACGCGTGCTGCTCGGCGAGAACAAAGTTTGCGGATTGACTCGCGCCGAAGATGCCCGCGCCGCCCATGAAGCGGGCGCGATTTACGGTGGATTGATTTTTGTCGCCTCCTCGCCGCGCGCCGTCTCCGATGAACAGGCGCAAGCGGTAATGCAGGGCGCGCCGCTGCAATATGTCGGCGTGTTCCGTAACGCCCCGGTTGAAGATGTGGTGGCGAAAGCAAAAGCGCTGGCACTTTCTGCGGTGCAGTTACACGGCAGCGAAGATCAGGCCTATATTGACGCTCTGCGCGCGGTATTGCCTGCACAGACGCAAATCTGGAAAGCGCTAAGCGTCAGCGACACCCTGCCGCCACGTAACTTACAGCAGGTCGATAAATATCTCTTCGACAACGGCCAGGGCGGCAGCGGCCAAAGCTTCGACTGGTCACTGCTGGCCGGCGAACCGCTCGATAATGTGCTGCTGGCTGGCGGCCTGAGCGCAGATAATTGTGTGCAGGCGGCGAAAACCGGCTGTGCTGGACTCGATTTTAATTCAGGCGTGGAGTCGGAACCGGGTGTTAAAGATGCCAGCAAACTGGCTTCGGTTTTCCGTACACTGCGTGCTTATTAAGGAAAGAAGAGAATGACAACACTATTGAACCCATGGTTTGGCGAGTTTGGCGGCATGTTTGTTCCACAGATCCTGATGCCCGCGCTGCGCCAACTGGAAGAAGCGTTTGTCAGCGCCCAGAGCGATGCGGATTTTCAGCGCCAGTTTAACGATCTGCTGAAAAACTACGCCGGACGTCCGACTGCGCTGACGAAATGCCAGAACCTGACTGCCGGTACCCGCACCACGCTGTACCTGAAACGTGAAGATCTGCTGCACGGCGGCGCGCACAAAACCAACCAGGTTCTCGGTCAGGCGCTGCTGGCAAAACGGATGGGCAAAACCGAAATCATTGCAGAAACTGGCGCGGGGCAACATGGTGTTGCATCGGCGCTTGCCAGTGCTCTGCTCGGTCTGAAGTGCCGCATCTATATGGGCGCAAAAGATGTTGAGCGCCAGTCGCCGAACGTCTTCCGTATGCGTCTGATGGGTGCAGAAGTGATCCCGGTACACAGCGGCTCCGCCACGCTGAAAGACGCCTGTAACGAAGCGCTGCGCGACTGGTCCGGCAGCTACGAAACCGCGCACTATATGCTCGGTACTGCCGCTGGCCCACACCCGTTCCCGACCATTGTGCGTGAATTCCAGCGCATGATCGGCGAAGAGACCAAAGCGCAGATCCTCGAAAAAGAGGGACGTCTGCCGGATGCCGTGATTGCCTGCGTCGGCGGCGGCTCAAATGCTATTGGCATGTTTGCCGATTTTATCGATGAAACCAGCGTTGGTCTGATTGGCGTTGAACCGGCCGGTCACGGTATTGAAACCGGCGAACATGGCGCGCCGCTGAAGCACGGCCGCGTGGGTATCTATTTCGGCATGAAATCGCCGATGATGCAGACCGATGAAGGCCAGATTGAAGAGTCTTACTCCATCTCCGCCGGGCTGGATTTCCCGTCTGTCGGGCCGCAACATGCGTATCTCAACAGCATTGGTCGCGCTGATTATGTGTCGATTACTGACGACGAAGCGCTGGACGCTTTCCAGGTGCTGAGCCGCCATGAAGGGATTATTCCGGCGCTGGAATCTTCGCACGCCCTCGCCCATGCGCTGAAAATGATGCGCGAAAACCCGGATAAAGAGCAGCTGCTGGTGGTTAACCTCTCCGGCCGCGGCGATAAAGACATCTTCACCGTACATGACATCCTGAAAGCGCGAGGGGAAATCTGATGGAACGCTACGACAACCTGTTTAAACGGCTCGCCGACCGGAAAGAAGGCGCTTTCGTTCCCTTCGTTACACTGGGCGATCCGTCGCCGGAACAGTCGCTGAAAATTATCGATACGCTGATCGAAGCTGGCGCGGACGCGCTGGAACTGGGGATCCCCTTCTCCGATCCGCTGGCCGACGGCCCGACGATCCAGAGCGCGACGCTGCGCGCTTTCGCCGCAGGCGTTACGCCGACTCAGTGCTTTGAAATACTGGCAACCATCCGTCAGAAGCATCCGACCATTCCAATTGGCCTGCTGATGTACGCCAACCTGGTGTTCAGCGGCGGCATTGATGAGTTTTATGCCAAATGCGAAAAAGTCGGTGTCGATTCCGTGCTGGTGGCCGATGTGCCCATTGAAGAGTCTGCCCCCTTCCGTCAGGCGGCGATGCGCCACAATGTTGCGCCAATCTTTATCTGCCCGCCGAATGCCGATGATGAACTGCTGCGCCAGATTGCCTCTTATGGCCGCGGTTATACCTATCTGCTGTCGCGGGCTGGCGTAACCGGTGCGGAAAACCGTGCGGCGCTGCCGTTGCATCACCTGGTGGAAAAACTGAAGGAATACCACGCTGCGCCGCCGTTGCAGGGCTTTGGTATCTCTGCGCCGGATCAGGTTGCCGCTGCGGTGAATGCAGGCGCAGCGGGCGCGATTTCCGGCTCGGCGATTGTCAAAATCATCGAAAAAAATCTGCAAAACCCTACAGCGATGCTGGCTGAGCTGAAAGAGTTTGTTCAGAGTCTGAAAGCCGCTACGCTGCCGCGTTAATTCTGTTGCCGCCTGTTCGCTCAGGCGGCCTCTTCTTGCTTCAGTAGTGTCTGCGCATACTTCTGGACCAGCCGGAACAGCGACTGAACATCATCGGGTTCCCAGCCGTCGAATGTCGCATTCATCAGCCGTTGCCGTGCGGCGTCAATTTTCATTGTCATCGCTTTGCCCTCTTCGCTGATGGTGAGTTCGCTCACTCGTTTGTCCTGCGGCTGACTTTTTTTCACCACTAGCCCGGCCTGCTCCAGTTTTTTCACCTGGCGGCTTACCGTGGTGTAATCCCGTCCGACACGGTTAGCCAGTTCAACCACGCCAATGGGGCCAAAACGTTCAACCGTCACCAGCAGCGGAAACAATACCTGATCAAGGGTGATATCTGCCGCGCGCATCAGCGCCATATCACGTAACGGATGATTCATCACGCCAATAATAGTGAGTAACGCGCGATGGAAATCATCGATGTCATAATTAATATGTGCATTTTGCATATAAATTCCTGATGGTGTAGAGTGGCAATCTCAATATGTGCATTTTACACATAAACCCTGACGGAGAGAATTCTATGTACGCAGCCATTGTCCACCAGACCAACCTGCCCCCACGTTATGCCAGCTTCGCCCTGCCTGAAGCCCGACAGGGCGAGTGCCTGATCACCGTTAACGCCGCCGCGATAAGTCATGTGGTGAAAAGCCGCGCATCAGGCCAGCATTACAGTTTTGATGGTGCGCTACCCTTTGTACCGGGTATTGATGGCGTCGGCACACGACCAGACGGCCAGCGTGTCTGGTTTGCTTTTCCGCGCGCGCCATGGGGCAGCATGGCAGAGTTTGCGCCTGTTGCGGAACAGCACTGCATCCCTCTGGTGGATGAGCTGGACAGCATCAGCGCCGCGGCGATGGCAAATCCGGGCATGTCAGCCTGGGCTGCACTGGCAACCCGCGCGGGCCTCCGTCGCGGTGAAACGGTGTTGATCAATGGCGCAACAGGCAGCGCCGGACAACTTGCGGTGCAGATTGCCCGCTACCTCGGCGCGGGGAAAATTATCGTCACCGGGCGTAACGCCGCCGTTTTGCACAGTCTTGGCGCAGATCACGCGATCAATCTGACGGATGAGAGCGAAGCGCTGCGCCAGCAATTCGCTGGCGCCTTCGCGACTCCTGTCGATGTGGTGGTGGATTATTTGTGGGGTAGTAGCGCAGAACTGATCCTCACCGCCGCCGCGAAGGCAAAATCGCCAACCCGCTTTGTTCAGGTGGGTGCGCTTTCCGGGCAGGATATCCGTTTGTCCGGCGCCTGGCTGCGCGCAGCGCCGATCCAGTTGATGGGCAGCGGCATCGGTAGTTTATCGTTACCTCAGCTGCTGCAAGCTACCGCAGAGATGTTCGCCGTGGCGCTACCGGCGCAACTGCGTATTGCCACTACGCCTGCGCCTCTGAGTGACGTTGAAACTGCCTGGCTGCGTGATGACAGCCAGAAAAGAACCGTTTTTGTTATCAGCTAATGGTAACCCATTGTTAAAAGGTTCATATTTTCTGTGGAATAATGACCGTGACGCTGGTTATACAGAGAGTGAATCGATGAGTGACACACCTTCCCCCTGGCCGCGGCGCTGGATAGCGCTGCTGCTGACTGGCCTGCTTTCCGGCGCGTCAGGCATGCTAATTGCGCTACTGCTGCATGAAATCCAGCATCTGGTGTTTGGTTACAGTCAGCAATCACTGATTGGCGGCGCGCCGTTTCTGCAAGGCGTTACCGATGCCAGTAACCTGCGCCGTTTTGCCGCACTGACCGGTGCCGGTGCAATTGCCGGCTGCGGCTGGTGGTTGCTGGCGAGATATGGTAAGCCCCGGGTAAGCGTTACGGCGGCGCTCGGCGAAAAGGGTCGCCAGATGCCAGCGGGTACCACAATCTGCCATGCCCTTTTACAGGTGGTGACGGTGGCGATGGGCTCGCCGCTGGGACGTGAAAGCGCGCCGCGAGAAGTGGGCGCGCTGTTTGGCGGCAACATTGCCCGGCGTAGCGGCCTCAATGCACAGGAAACCCGGATGGTGATCGCCTGTGGTGCAGGAGCCGGGCTGGCTGCGGTTTATAACGTCCCGCTGGCCGGTGCGATTTTCACGCTGGAAGTGTTGCTGGTGACCATCGCCTGGGATGCGGTGATTGCCGCAACGGTCAGTTCCGCGCTGGCGGCGTTTGTCGCCTCTCTGGTGCTGGGCAACGAACGTCAGTACCAATTTATTGCGCCACCCGCACCTGTATCATTAATCGTTTGGGCGGCGCTCTCCGGCCCGCTGTTCGGTTATGCCGCTTGCCAGTTTCGCCGCATGACGCGACAAGCGCGCGGCCAGGTGAAAAGCAACTGGCAGATGCCGCTATTCTGTTTACTCGCCTTTGCCTGCCTCGGTTTGTTCTCCATCTGGTTTCCGCAACTGCCGGGCAACGGCCGCGGGCCAGTGCAGCTCAGTTTTGGCGGCGGTGTCACTCTGCCGCTGGCAGCCATGCTGATTGGCCTGAAAGTAGTCAGTATCTGGATGGTGCTACGCGGCGGCGCGGAGGGCGGCCTGCTGACGCCCGGCCTGGCGATTGGCGCACTGCTGGGCGCGCTGATGTATCTACTTGTCGGTCCCTTCTTCCCTGGGGGCAGTATGGGAGAATTTGCTCTCACCGGCGGTGCCGCGTTTCTGGCGTCATCCATGCAGATGCCGCTGACCGCCATTGTCCTGCTGATGGAATTTACCGGCATGGACTTCAGCTTTTTTGTCCCTCTCACCTTGTGCGTGGCTGGCGCGTATATGACCTGCCGCTACGTGGAGTGATCCCGACGACTAATTACCGTGCAGTGATTAAATGGATTTGGCGGTGTAAAAGCCACGAACGCAGAGATAAACGGGGAAACTGGCCGCAAGCTGGGCCAGTTTCCAGCCGGACTCAAAAACGATAACCCGCAGAGAACATAAATACCCACGGATCCAGGCGAGTGCTGACACTCTGCTGAGCGCCATTGGCCTTGAAACGCACATCCGTATCAATATCCATATACCAGACCGACATGTTGATTAACCAGTTGCTATTGATCAGATAGTCCAGCCCTACTTGCCCTGCCGCGCCCCATGAATCTTTCAGGCTCAGATCGGAAAGCCCGGCTGCTTTACCGGTGTCGTTAAATTTTTCGTCAAAGAAAGTGGTGTAGTTGATACCCGCGCCAATATACGGACGGAATTTGCTTTTCGGATCACCAAAGTACCACTGCGCCATCAGCGAAGGCGGCAAATGATGCACGGTTGCGATATCGCCCGTAGGGCCAGTGCCTACGCGGTGGCGGAACGGCGTCGCAGCCAGCAGTTCAATACCCACATTGTCCGTTGCCATCCATGTCATCGTCACACCCAACTGGGTGTTATTGCTGACATTAAAACTACCAAGACTACCCAGAACATTATCCGAACCTGCCGTTGGACGGACAGTAGCGGAACCGGCACGAATAAAGAATTCGCCCGCGTCATGCGCATACGCGCCGCCGGAAAGCGAACTCAGGACTAATGCTGCCACAGCTAATTTTTTCATATCCACTCCGTAATTGTGGTTTTTATCGCGACGTGAATATACCCATAACTGAGTACAAAGTGATCCAACCCAGATCACACTTAATCCCATAATTTAACATTCATTGATCTGAGTTAATTTTCATCCTCATGCCACCCCCTTAATTTTTGTATTTAAATCAATTTTCACTTTTTCAGGCATGAAAATTTTCCACCTTAGCCATCTTGTACGCCAGTAAGCGCAGAGATAATTTAGTGGCCTGACAATTCGTCTTGATACGTTGTGAAGTGCAGGTGTGCTATGAGCGATCTCAATCCGTGCATGTCGTGCGGAGCATGTTGTGCGTATTTTCGTGTCTCTTTTTACTGGGCTGAAGCGGATGACGCTGGCGGCCCTGTCCCGGCTCAACTTACAGAGCCACTAACCCCCTTTTTACGCTGTATGAGCGGCACTAATCAGAAACAGAGCCGCTGCGTGGCGCTGGAGGGGACCCCCGGCGAATCGGCCCGTTGCAGTATCTATGAAGGAAGACCATCACCTTGCCGGGAATTTGCGATGTCTGGCGAGAATGGCGAAGTGAATGAAGCCTGCGATCGCGCCCGCGCACGTTACGGATTAGCGCCTCTTTACAAAGATATGCTTTTCCATACAAGCCATGATGCTGCCACTGAGCCACTATTCGGGGTACAATCGCCGACAATTTGATACCGCAATACTCAAGGAGAGTGCATGTCTATCACGGCGAAGTCCGTTTACCGTGACACGGGGAATTTTTTTCGTAATCAGTTGATTACCATTTTGCTGATTGCGCTGCTGTGCGCATTTATCACCGCAGTCATTGGGCACGCGTTTTCACCCACTGACGAACAACTCTCCATTTTAACGCAAGGGGATAACCTGGCGGGCAGCGTCGGCTTGTTTGAACTGGTGCAAAACATGACGCCAGAGCAACAGCAGGTGCTGCTGCGCGCCTCGGCAGCATCGACCTTCTCCGGGCTTATCGGCAACGCGATTCTGGCAGGCGGCGTTTTGCTGCTGATCCAGATGGTTTCAGCCGGTCAACGCGTCAGTGCGCTGCGCGCGATTGGTGCCAGCGTGCCGGTGCTGCCAAAGCTGTTTTTATTGATCCTGTTGACCACCTTTATGGTGCAGATCGGCATCATGTTTATCATTGTTCCGGGCGTGATTCTGGCGATTCTGCTCTCCTTCGCCCCCGTCATGCTGGTACAGGATAAAGTGGGGATTTTCGCCGCCATGCGCAGCAGTATGCGTCTGAGCTGGCGCAATATGCGGCTGGTAGCTCCGGCGGTCATAAGCTGGCTGCTGGCAAAAACAGTTCTGTTAATGTTCGCGCACAATTTCGCGGTTTTCACCCCGGAAGTAGGCGCAGTTATCGCGAATACAATCAGCAATTTGATCTCGGCGGCGCTGCTTATTTATCTGTTCCGCCTCTATATGCTGATGCGCTAATGATTGTTCCGGCAGCCCGCTCAGGGTTGCCCCTGTTTATGGAATCGTAGAATGAAGCAGTTTCTTGATTTTCTTCCGCTGGCGCTCTTTTTCGCAGTTTACAAACTTTACGATATTTTCGCCGCGACCAAAGTATTGATTATCGCCTCAGCCATCGTGCTGATTTATTGCTGGATCCGTTACCGCAAAGTGGAAAAAGTAGCGTTAATCACGTTTGTGCTGGTTGCCGTGTTTGGCGGATTAACCATCAAATTCCACGACGTTGAGTTTATTAAGTGGAAAGTAACGGTGATTTACGGTTTGTTTGCCATCGCGCTGTTGTTCAGCCAGTGGGTGATGAAGAAAACCCTGATCCAGAGCATGCTCGGGAAAGAGCTGACGCTGCCCGCAGCCGTCTGGTCACGGCTGAACATCGCCTGGGCACTATTCTTTATCGTTTGCGGGCTGGCGAATATCTACATTGCTTTCTGGCTGCCGTTTGATGTTTGGGTCAATTTCAAAGTGTTTGGCCTGACGATTCTGACGCTGGTGTTTACCGTGCTCAGCGGTATTTACATCTACCGCCATATGCCGCAGCAGGATGATAATTCCTGAAAACTGAAGCCAGGCCAGCGCCTGGCTTTTTTCTTCCCGAACGCCCCGTATTCGTAGTAGCATCGCGCCAGAAATCCCTCATCACAGAAGAGATAATAATGACCACCATTCAGGAAACTCCTCAGGGAGAACTTGTTTTACGCACATTAGCAATGCCAGCAGATACCAATGCTAACGGAGATATCTTCGGCGGCTGGTTGATGTCACAAATGGATATGGGGGGCGCAATCCTGGCAAAAGAGATTGCGCACGGACGCGTGGTCACCGTGCGGGTGGATGGCATGACCTTCCTCCGGCCGGTTGCCGTCGGCGACGTGGTGTGCTGCTATGCGCGCTGCGTGAAACGCGGGAATACTTCCGTCAGTATCAATATGGAAGTGTGGGTAAAAAAAGTCTCTTCTGAGCCCATTGGCCAGCGTTACAAAGCCACCGAGGCGCTGTTTATCTATGTCGCGGTTGATAAAGAAGGGAAACCTCGCCCGTTACCGCAACAGTCATAAAAAAAGCCTCCTGACGGAGGCTTTTTCTTATTCCATTGACGCCCCGCCATTCAGGCGGAATACCACATTAACTATCAGTCCTGAACCGGGCTTACCGGCTTCGTAGCGCCATTTCCGCATAGCCGCTTTCACTTCACGTTCGAACATGTTTGCTGGCTGTGCAGACAGAACTTCAACATTCTCGACGCGGCCATCGGCCGTAACGTCAAATTTCACCCGCACACGACCTTCAATACGCAGCGCCTGCGCACGCGCCGGATATTGCGGCTGGTTACGACTCAGCGCGCGGGGACCAGCAGGCACAGACGGCGCTGGCGTGAAGGACGCCGACGGTGTCGGATTAGCCACCGGACGCGCTGGCGCGTTGTTGTTAAACGGTGATGCCGGACGCGACTGTGCCGGTTTCACCTCCGGCTTCGTCTGCTCGACCTTTTTCTCCGGTTTCGGTTTTGGCTTCGGCTTAGGTTTCGGTTTTGGCTTTTCAATCACTACCGGGGCTTCTTTCGGCGGCTCCACTACCGGTTCCGGTTCGGGTTCTGGTTCCGGTTCGACGACAGGTTGTGGCGGTTGCACTACCTGCGGCGGTTCGAGTTCAGCCGGCGTTACCATCGTCACAGAGATAGGCTGTGCGGGTGCGGGCAATTCAACAACCTGATGTACCGATGTATAGAGCAGACCCGCCACGACGGCTCCGTGAATACCGACGGACAACAGCGTCGGCCAGGGAAAGCGGCGAGGTAAATCAAGGGTCATTGAAGTCATAATCGTGTCAGTTAAAAAACCAGGGCTCAATTTTAAATGCAAATAGCAATCATATTCAACAAGCCATCGCATTCACTGGTTATTTTCTCTCTGATAGGGTAAAAAACCGCACTTTTTACACGCATATTAATGTCAGTGCATCTTTACATTGCAGTCGCATTCCCTTTCACATACGGTATGCCTTTCTGATAAGTAAGGAGCTCTTCCCGTGCTTTATGTGATTTTTGCTGAAGATGTTGCTGACTCGCTTGAGAAACGTTTATCCGTGCGCCCTGCCCATCTGGCGCGACTGCAGCTGCTGCGTGACGAAGGCCGTTTGCTGACTGCTGGACCGATGCCAGCGGTGGACAGTAACGACCCTGGTGCCGCAGGTTTTACCGGTTCAACGGTGATTGCAGAGTTTGAATCGCTTGAGGTGGCAAAAGCCTGGGCGGATGCCGATCCCTATGTTGCCGCTGGCGTGTACCAGAACGTTATTGTTAAGCCGTTCAAAAAGGTTTTTTAAAACTTAAGACCCGCCAAAGATGGCGGGTCCTTCTGGTTACAACGATTAATGAGCAACACTTTTGGAAAAAAGATTAATGATAACCACACCGGCAATAATCAACCCCATCCCCAGCATTGCCGGAAGATCCAGTTTCTGACCGTGAACCAACCAGCCAACAATCCCAATCAATACGATCCCGGCGCCAGACCAGATGGCGTAAATAATTCCCGTCGGGATGGTGCGCATCGGAATCGTCAGGCACCAGAACGCAATGCAATAACCCGCAATGCTAATGATACTGGGCAGCAGCCGGGTAAAGCTGTCCGATGATTTCAGTGCGGTGGTGGCTATCACTTCAACAACAATGGCGATACCAAGGAAAATAAGCGCTTCTTTATTCATTTTGTCCAACTTATATCCGTTAACGCTTGCTCATGGCCAGGCGGGTAGCAAACAGCAGGAACACCATGCCGGTACTGCGATCCATCCAACGTATCACTCTCTCTTTACGCAAGAATGACGACAGCGGGCGGGTCGCCGAAATTAATACCGTTGACCAGCAGGAGCCCAGCACAACATGAATCATGACCAGGCCGAAAGTCCAGGCAATCAGCGGCTGCCCGTGCGGAATAAATTGCGGTAAAAACGAGACGTAAAAGATACCGACTTTTGGATTCAGCACATTACCCAGCATGCCTTTTATAAACCAGTTTTGTGCTTTAGTTTGCGTCCCATTGTCTGTAGCCAGTGAACCGCGGGGACGTAACAGCATATTCAGCCCCAGCCAGCAGAGGTAAGCGGCGCCGCAATATTTCAGGATGTTATAAGCGAGTTCAGAAACCGCAATCAGCGCGCCAAGGCCGAAGGCAACCATCGCCCCCCAAATCAGGCATCCGGTATTGATACCAAGCGCGGCTTTGAATGCCTGCTTACGCCCTTCCACCGCCGCCGTACGCAGTATCAGCGCGGTATCAAGCCCGGGTGTTAACGTCAGCAGCGTTGCCGCAAAAGTGAATGCAAGAAGACTATCAAGAACCGACATGCTGCCTCTCCTGTAGATAAAAGAAAGCCCTAAAACGACCGCGGGCACCTTATCGGTGCCCGGGTATCAAAGATCGTAAATGGCGAACAACAGCACATTACGATGGCGATTTACGCCGCATTTTCTGATGGCGTGGATGCGCATATTGCGGCGTGATTGCGCTTCCAGCCAGCGGGCTTTACGGCGGCTCATCTGCCGAAGCATACGCCAGCGCCCCACTTCCGTTCGACTACGCTTCATTTTTACAACTCTGAACAAAACAGAGAGGCCATTATAGTCCGTCGTTTTTCCCAGACCAGTGCTTTTCCGCGTTTTTATTTGCCAGATGAATGCGGATGCGTAAACTCATGAGATGTGGTTTTTAAAAGGATTTTTATCTATGTCCGCTTTTTACACCGTAATGAGTTGGCTGATCGTCTTAGGTTACTGGCTACTGATTGCTGGTGTAACCCTGCGTATTTTAATGAAACGGCGGGCGGTAACATCGGCGATGGCCTGGCTGTTAATTATCTATATTCTGCCACTGGTTGGGATTATCGCCTATCTCTCGCTGGGCGAATTGCATCTCGGCAAACGCCGCGCCGAACGCGCCCGCGCCATGTGGCCTTCTACCGCCAAATGGCTCAACGATTTAAAAAACTTTAAACGCATCTTCGCACAGGAAAACAGCAGCGTTGCTTCCTCATTATTTAAATTGTGCGAACGGCGCCAGGGCATCGCGGGCGTTAAAGGCAACCAGTTGCAACTGCTGACATCCAGCGATGATGTGATGCAGGCGCTGATCCGCGATATTCAGCTCGCCAGGCACAATATTGAGATGGTGTTCTACATCTGGCAACCCGGCGGAATGGCCGATCAGGTGGCAGAATCGCTGATGGCCGCAGCACGACGCGGCGTGCACTGCTGTCTGTTACTCGACTCTGCGGGTAGCGTGGCATTCTTCCGTAGCCCCTGGGCTGCGATGATGCGCAATGCGGGCATCGAGGTGGTCGAGGCGCTGAAGGTGAATCTGATGCGCGTTTTTTTACGTCGTATGGATTTACGCCAGCACCGCAAGATTGTGCTCATCGATAACTATATTGCCTACACCGGCAGCATGAATATGGTCGACCCGCGCTTCTTCAAACAGGACGCCGGCGTCGGCCAGTGGGTCGATTTGATGGCGCGAATGGAAGGCCCGGTTGCCACGGCGATGGGCATCGTTTACTCCTGCGACTGGGAGATTGAGACCGGCAAGCGCATTCTGCCACCGCCGCCGGATGCCAATATTATGCCGTTTGAAGAAGCCAGCGGGCACACGATTCACACGATTGCCTCGGGGCCAGGGTTTCCCGAAGATTTGATTCACCAGGCATTACTGACCGCAGTTTACGCCTCACGTGAATACCTGATCATGACCACGCCCTATTTCGTACCCAGTGACGACTTGCTGCACGCCATTTGCACGGCGGCGCAGCGCGGTGTCGATGTGAGCATTATTCTGCCGCGCAAAAACGACTCGGTGCTGGTCGGTTGGGCCAGCCGCGCCTTTTTCACTGAGTTGCTGGCGGCCGGGGTGAAGATTTATCAGTTTGAAGGCGGTCTGTTGCACACCAAAAGCGTGCTGGTTGACGGCGAATTGAGCCTTATTGGCACCGTGAACCTTGATATGCGCAGTTTATGGCTGAATTTTGAGATCACGCTGGTTATTGATGATGCCGGTTTTGGCGGCGATCTGGCGGCGGTGCAGGACGATTATATCTCCCGTTCCCGGTTACTTGATGCGCGGTTGTGGGTAAAACGTCCATTCTGGCACCGGATTGCTGAACGACTGTTTTACTTCTTTAGTCCGTTGCTGTAAAACGTGCCCAACAGACATGAAGAGGTAAATCATGGAAATGGATCTGAACAACCGCCTGACCGAAGACGAAACGCTCGAACAGGCTTATGACATCTTCCTCGAACTGGCGGCGGACAACCTTGACCCGGCGGACATCATTCTTTTCAACCTGCAATTTGAAGAGCGTGGCGGCGCAGAGCTGTTTGATCCAGGCGAAGATTGGGCGGAGCATGTCGACTACGATTTAAACCCGGATTTCTTTGCTGAAGTGGTGATCGGGCTGGCAGACACCGACGGTGGCGAACTCAATGACATCTTCGCGCGTGTTTTGCTGTGCCGTGAGAAAGATCATAAACTTTGCCATATTCTGTGGCGCGAATAAGCTGCCGTGGAAGTAAAAAGGGCTGACAAATGTCAGCCCTTTTTTATGCATCGCTTATAACGGGTCGACTTTCAGGCAAGAGACCGCATGGCGGAAACTGCCCTCCAGTACCGGACGCGTCTGCGCGCATTCCGGCCCGGCAATCGGACAACGGGTACGGAAGACACAACCTGACGGTGGGTTAATCGGCGACGGTAAATCCCCTTCCAGCAACTGGATAGTTTTATTCTTTTCCAGATCCGGATCGGGAACCGGCACGGCCGACATCAGCGCTTTGGTGTACGGATGTAGCGGGTTCTGATACACCTCATCGTAAGTACCTAACTCAACGGCGTGCCCGAGGTACATCACCAGCACGCGATCGGAGATGTGCTTCACAACGGCCAGGTCATGGGCGATAAAGATCAGTGACAGCCCCATTTCACGTTGCAGTTGTTGCAGCAGGTTCACCACCTGCGCCTGAATCGACACATCCAGTGCGGATACCGGCTCATCGCAGATAATCAGCTTGGGTTCAAGAATCAGCGCGCGGGCAATACCAATACGCTGACACTGACCGCCGGAAAACTCATGCGGGTAGCGGTTGATGAGGTTCGGCAACAAACCGACCTTCATCATCATCGTTTTCACGCGATCGCGCACTTCCTGACGCGACATTTTCGGGTGATAGGTGCGCAACGGCTCGGCAATGATTTCCCCGATAGTCATACGCGGGTTCAGCGACGCCAGCGGATCCTGGAAAATCATCTGGATATCACTGCGCACATCGCGCCACTCTTCCGGTTTCATGCCCAGCAGATCTTTACCCAGCCAGGCAACTTTACCGTCGGTAGCTTTTACCAGCCCGATAATGGCACGGGCAAAGGTCGATTTACCGCAGCCGGACTCACCGACCACGCCGAGGGTTTCCCCTTCGTACAGACGCAGGGTGACGCCATCGACTGCTTTCAGGGTTTTTGCCGGTTGCCAGAACCACTGTTTGCCGTCTTTGATATCGAAATGCACCTTCAGATCGGCGATTTCCAGCAGCACTTTTCTCTCTTCGGTCATCGCGTTCATACCAGTTCCTCCACCGACTTAAAGCAGGCGCGCAGGCGGCCTGGGGCAAACTGCTCCAGCGGTGGAGCACTGTTACAGATTTCCATCGCATGCGGGCAGCGAGGCTGGAACGGACAGCCTTTCGGCAGACGCAGCAAGTTCGGCGGATTGCCCGGAATGGTCAACAGCGCTTCACCTTCAGCATCCAGACGCGGTACAGCACTTAACAGGCCGATAGAGTAAGGATGAGACGGATGGTAGAACACATCGCGCGCGTTGCCATATTCCATGGTGCGCCCGGCATACATCACCAGCACTTTATCGCAAATCCCGGCAACCACGCCGAGGTCATGGGTGATCATGATAATCGCGGTGTTGAATTCACGTTTCAGTTCATTCAGCAAAGTCATGATCTGCGCCTGTACGGTCACATCCAGCGCGGTGGTCGGCTCGTCGGCAATCAGCAGTTTCGGCCGGCACAGCAACGCCATCGCGATCATCACACGCTGACGCATACCACCGGAAAACTCATGCGGATACATACGCATGCGCTTACGCGCTTCCGGCATTTTCACCGCATCGAGCATTTTAACGGATTCTTCAAACGCTTCCGCTTTGCCTATGCCTTTATGCAACATCAGGACTTCCATTAACTGCTCGCCAACCCGCATATACGGGTTCAACGAGGTCATTGGATCCTGGAAAATCATGGAGATCTGTTCGGCGCGCAGTTTGTTCAACGCCTGTTCCGGCAAATTGAGGATCTCTTTACCGTTAAACGTCGCAGAACCGCCAATGCGACCGTTAGCCGCCAGCAGCCCCATCAGCGCAAATGCAGTCTGCGATTTGCCGGAGCCGGACTCACCAACGATACCCAGTGTTTCACCCGCACGCAGCGAGAAATTGAGATCGTTGACCGCCGTAACATCGCCATCCGGCGTCTGGAAGGTGACCCGCAAATCTTTGACATCCAGCAGAAGGTCCGATTGCTGCCGCGTCGTGGACGCTAATGAGGTTTCAGTAATGCTCATGACAGCACTCCTTAACGATCTTTCGGGTCGAGGGCATCACGCAGGCCATCGCCGATAAAGTTAAAACAGAACAGAGTGACAACGAGGAAACCTGCCGGAAACAGCAGCAGCCACGGAGACACTTCCATCGAGTTGGCGCCATCGCTTAACAACGCGCCCCAACTGCTCAGCGGCTCCTGCGTACCCAGCCCCAGGAAGCTGAGGAAGGATTCGAACAGGATCATGCTCGGTACCAGCAGCGACGCGTACACCACCACCACGCCCAGAACGTTCGGTACGATGTGACGCACCACGATATTCGCCGTAGAAACACCACCAACCTGCGCCGCTTCGATAAACTCTTTACGCTTCAGGCTTAAGGTCTGACCGCGAACGATACGCGCCATATCCAGCCAGGAGACCATACCGATCGCCACAAAAATGAGCAGAATATTTTGCCCAAAGAAGGTCACCAGCAGGATAACGAAGAACATAAACGGGAAGGAGTTGAGGATTTCCAGCAGACGCATCATGACGGAATCGGTTTTGCCGCCGAGGTAGCCGGAAAGCGATCCGTAAAGCGTACCGACCACGACCGCCACCAGCGCCGCAGCAATACCGACCATCAGCGAGATACGTCCGCCGATCGCCACACGCACCAGTAGATCGCGTCCGGAGGAGTCAGTACCAAAATAGTGACCGGACTCCATATCCGGCTGGCTCGACATCATGCCCCAGTCGGTATCGAAATAGGTAAATTGTGAAACCATTGGCGCCAGCGTCACAAACAATGCGATCAGCAACAGCACAACCAGGCTGGCAACCGCCGCGCGGTTATGCATAAAGCGGCGACGCGCATCCTGCCACAGACTACGTCCTTCGACTTCGAGTTTCTCACTGAAGTTTTCCAGCGCCTCGCTGTTTTTCTTACTTAACATCATGGCGAACTCCAGTGTTAATAACGGATCTTCGGATCGATAACGGCATACAGCACATCAACGATCGCGTTAAAGATAATGGTCAGCGCCCCCACAAGGATAGTCAGGCTCAGTACCAGCGAATAGTCACGGTTCAGCGCGCCGTTCACAAACAGCTGGCCGATACCCGGCAGACCATAAATGGTCTCGATAACCATTGAGCCGGTAATAATGCCGACAAACGCAGGCCCCATGTAAGAGAGTACCGGCAGCAGCGCAGGTTTCAGCGCATGGCGGAAGATAATGCGGCGCATCGGCAAACCTTTCGCGCGGGCTGTACGAATAAAGTTTGAGTGTAATACCTCAATCATTGAACCGCGCGTAATACGGGCGATACTGGCAATATAGGCCAGAGAGAGCGCAACCATCGGCAGGATCATGAATTTCAGTGCACCGCCATTCCAGCCACCGGCTGGCAGCCATTTCAATATAATGGCGAAGATCATCACTAATAACGGTGCGACAACAAAACTGGGGATCACTACCCCGGTCATTGCCAGCCCCATCACCGTGTAATCCCACTTCGTGTTCTGGTTTAACGCAGCAACAACGCCTGCGGTAACGCCAAAGACAATCGCAAGAATAAAGGCTGCCGCCCCTAATTTCGCTGAAACCGGGAAGCTGGCCGCAACCAGATCGTTTACGGTGTAGTCTTTGTATTTAAATGACGGTCCGAAATCGAAATGCGCCAACTGTTTCAGATAGCTGAAATACTGCGTAGTGATCGGATCGTTTAAATGGTATTTCGCTTCAATATTCGCCATCACTTCCGGCGCAAGCGCGCGTTCACCGGTAAAAGGACTGCCCGGCGCGAGACGCATCATAAAGAACGAAATCGTGATAAGGATGAAAAGCGTTGGGATCGCTTCAAGACAGCGACGTAGGATAAATTTCAACATTGCCCGTACCTTCTGGCCTGTGCCTTTTACACATTCGCTTCAAGACAGCAATTTAGCCGTCCGTGCATGATGTGTATTCTGTTGCGAAAAAAATAAGACACTGTGGGGCAGGTCACCCTGCCCCACTCATTGCCATTAATGCTTGATAATATACAAGTTTTTAACGTAGATATTATCCATCGGGTCTTTACCGGTGTAGCCGCCAACCCAGGTTTTCACCAGACGGGCGTTCACGTAGTAGTACACCGGAACGATCGCCGAGTCTTTATCCAGCTGCTGTTCAGCTTTGGAGTAAAGCTCAGTACGCTGCGCTTCGTCAGTGACTTTCAGCGTGTCACCAATCAGCTTATCAAACGCCGGGCTCTTATAGTGCGCGGTGTTGTTAGAGCTGTCGGACAGCATAGTATTCAGGAAGGAGGTCGGCTCGTTGTAGTCCGCACACCAGCCTGCGCGTGCCACATCAAAGGTGCCCTGATGACGCGTGTCGAGGAAGGTTTTCCACTCCTGGTTTTCCAGCGTTACGTTAGCGCCAAGGTTTTTCTTCCAGATGGAAGCCACGGCAATCGCCAGTTTCTTATGCAGGTCAGACGTGTTGTACAGCAGGCTGAAGGAGAGCGGTTTATCCGCAGTATAACCTGCTTCGGCCAGCAGTTTTTTCGCTTCGGCGTTACGCTGTTCCTGGGTCATTTTGAACCAGGCTGGTTCAGTCAGTTTTGCACCATCGGTATACGGCGGCGTGTAGCTGTATGCCGGCAGATCGCCCTGGTTTTTCACTTTATTGACGATAATGTCGCGGTCCAGCGCCAGTTTCAGGGCGGTACGAACACGAACGTCAGTGAATGGCGCTTTTTGGTTGTTAATTTCGTAGTAGTAAGTACACAGGTACGGATCGACGTGTACTTCTTTAGGAATCTCTTTTTTCAGCTTCTGGAACAGTTCAATCGGCATGTTGTTGTAAGTCATGTCGATTTCACCGCTGCGATAGCGGTTAACGTCTGTCACTTCAGAAGAGATCGGCAGGTAGGTAACCTGGTTGATAACTGTTTTAGCGTTATCCCAATAGTTGGTGTTACGCTCAAGAACGATACGTTCGTTGACCACCCAGTCTTTCAGTTTGTAAGCACCGTTGGTGACGATGTTGGCTGGCTGAGTCCATTTTTCACCGTATTTCTCAATAGCGGCTTTAGGCACAGCAGAAACTGATGGGTGAACCAGCAGTTTATAGAAATAAGGAACCGGCTCGCTAAGCGTCACTTCAAACGTGTTGTCATCGATAGCTTTTACGCCGAGATCGGTGACGGGTTTTTTACCGGCGATAATGTCGTCGATGTTAGCGATATGACCGTATTGCAGGTAGCTCGCATACGGAGAAGCCGTTTTCGGATCCGCCAGACGCTGCCAGCTGTAGACGAAATCTTGCGCCGTTACCGGCGTACCGTCGGACCATTTTGCGTTTTTGCGCAGATGGAAGGTCCAGACTTTAAAATCTTTGTTTTCCCACTTCTCTGCGACACCGGCGGTCGGGTGGCCTTCAACATCAGAGATCAGCAGACCTTCGAACAGATCGCGGCTGACGTTGGATTCAGGAACCCCTTCAATTTTATGCGGGTCGAGAGATTGCACTTCAGAACCATTATTACGGACCAGCGTCTGATTATCCGCCAGTTGAACACCTGCCGGAACGTCGGCAGCCATTGCCGCGTTGCCGGTAATTAGCGCAGCCAGAACTCCTGCTGCTACCAGACTTTTCTTTGTGATGATGGACATTGTGTTGATACTCCACTCATTATAATTACTGACGTTGACGTCAGCGTGTTTCATCCCCTGTGGGGGCCTGAAGAGCGCAGGAGCTTTTTGGCGCTATCAGACATCTTTTTTTACTGCTGCTATCACCGACTTTTTTTATTACGGATCGCTCAAACGGCAATCTTACGTCGATTCGGGAAACCACCTCCCCTGTCGAGGCAGTTCTGATTCTGGCGATGGTCGTTATATGAAAACGATTCTCATCTATATTGTTTATCTTGCAAATTATAAGGAGCTAAATATAAGGGCGGAAAATATCAAATGCCTCACACTGCCGCCAATACAATTTGCAAATTTGTTAACCATTTCTCTTTTGCGACACAGCATCAGCCATGAAGCGCTGCGTGCACAGCCTCCCTCTGAGTTTTTTATCTCTTTAAATCAAGAAGATAAGAGAGCATTACCGCCATGTAATGCTTTTTAGCAGACGCCACATTATTTTGCACAAATAATCAACAATTGACTACTTTTTAGCACATTCATCTGCAGGAAGTCTGAAAGTACTAATATCATTTCAATTATGTCACGGCAAGCCCAATAGTATGGTGTGAAAGAAATAACAGCTTCAATTGCGCGAAATACGCGCAGGATCGATTCACATTACTTATAATTCACTGATTGAGAACAGATTTTCTGATGAGTGTAAATTGTTATATTTCGCGCCGCTTTGCGCATTCTTCATATCTTTTACTAATTTTTGACTTTCTCAGGCGGGTTCGTAGCGGCTGAATTTACCTGTTATATAAAGGAAGAGATAACAAGCTCAGCCGTACTTAGTAAAAAGGTGAATCAGTTCAGCAGGCCGGGGAACAAGGATCTTATACCGCCGACAATAAACTCAATGCCCAGCGCCATCAGTAATAACCCCATAATACGGGTGATAACGTTGATGCCGGTTTGACCCAGTAAACGCACTAACCATGGCGCGATGCGGAACAATCCCCACGAACAGAAAGCAAATAGTGCAATTGCCACAGTAAAACCGATTAAATGCACCAGGTTGTGATAGCGCGTCCCCCACACAATCGTGGAACTGATGGCACCAGGCCCCGCCATCAAAGGTAATGCCAGCGGCACCACGCCGATACTTTCGCGAATCGCGGTTTCTGACTTCTCTTGTTTATTCTGTTTATCCTCGCCGAGTTTGCCGCTGATCATCGACATAGCTATGGTGACAACCAGAATGCCGCCAGCAATGCGGAACGAATCAATCGAGATGCCGAATAACTGCAAAATGCCATTACCGAGAAATAAAGAAGTCCAGAGGATAATGGCCACTGAGACGTTTGCTGTAAGGTTGGTTTTATTTCGCGCCCCAACCATCTGATAACTGGTCATGCTGATAAAAACCGGAATGATGCCGACCGGGTTCACCAGCGCAAAAAGGCCAATAAAAAATTTAAAATAAAGAGGTAAATCTATCAATGTTTGCACCGCTGTAAGCTCCGTAATGTCACCCTATATCAACTATATCGGCGTGGCAGGAAAATCCATGCAGAAGATACGCGTTTTCATACCGACGTTCATTAAGATTTGCAGAAAAATCATGCAATACAGTGCGTTACTCAGTTGTTGTAATTGTGATAATCTTACGGCGCGCCAGGCCAAATGCCATTAACATTTGATACAAACGCCCAAAAACGGCCTGCTGAAAGGTGTCAGCTTCGCTGAAACTTGACACAGATCACGCATTACTTACTCAGAAGTGGGTAATCTTGAAGCCACGAAAAGAGAGCAAAATCGTCAATAAATGCGACTTTTCTGTTAAGGCTCTTTCAGTAAACCAGTAGTATTGGGTTGGCGTTAAGTTTTTGTTTTTCTGAACTTTATGCAACCTGCACCCGGCCTGTCTATAATTTCACCCTGGACAGCTGGTTTACTAAAAGAGTTTAACATTATCAGGAGAGCATTATGGCTGTTACTAATGTCGCTGAACTTAACGCACTCGTTGAACGCGTGAAGAAAGCCCAGCGTGAATATGCCAACTTTACTCAAGAGCAAGTAGATAAAATCTTCCGTGCCGCCGCCCTGGCAGCCGCAGATGCTCGAATCCCTCTCGCTAAAATGGCCGTTGCCGAATCCGGTATGGGTATCGTCGAAGATAAAGTGATTAAAAACCACTTCGCTTCTGAGTATATCTACAACGCCTATAAAGATGAGAAAACCTGTGGTGTGCTGTCTGAAGATGATACCTTCGGCACCATCACCATCGCGGAACCTATCGGCATCATTTGTGGTATCGTTCCAACCACGAACCCAACCTCTACTGCTATCTTCAAATCGCTGATTAGCCTGAAGACCCGTAACGCGATTATCTTCTCTCCACATCCGCGCGCTAAAGATGCCACTAACAAAGCCGCAGACATCGTTCTGCAAGCTGCGATTGCCGCTGGCGCGCCGAAAGATTTGATCGGCTGGATTGACCAACCATCTGTTGAATTATCCAACGCGCTGATGCACCACCCTGACATTAACCTGATTCTGGCCACCGGTGGCCCGGGTATGGTTAAAGCGGCGTACAGTTCCGGTAAACCAGCAATTGGTGTAGGCGCTGGTAACACCCCGGTTGTTATCGACGAAACTGCCGATATCAAACGTGCTGTCGCATCCGTATTGATGTCCAAAACCTTCGATAACGGCGTAATCTGCGCATCTGAACAATCTGTCGTTGTTGTCGATTCTGCGTATGACGCCGTTCGCGAACGTTTCGCCAGCCATGGCGGCTACATGTTGCAGGGTAAAGAGCTGAAAGCCGTTCAGGACATTATCCTGAAAAATGGCGCGCTGAACGCCGCTATCGTTGGTCAGCCAGCCTATAAAATTGCTGAGCTTGCTGGCTTCACCGTTCCGGCTACAACCAAGATCCTGATCGGTGAAGTGAAAGTGGTTGATGAAAGTGAACCCTTTGCACATGAAAAACTCTCCCCGACGCTGGCAATGTACCGTGCGAAAGACTTCGAAGACGCGGTAGAAAAAGCGGAGAAACTGGTCGCCATGGGTGGTATCGGTCATACCTCTTGCCTGTATACCGACCAGGATAACCAGCCGGATCGTGTTGCCTTCTTCGGTCAGAAGATGAAAACCGCACGTATCCTGATCAACACCCCGGCATCACAGGGTGGTATCGGTGACCTGTATAACTTTAAACTCGCGCCTTCCCTGACTCTGGGTTGTGGTTCCTGGGGTGGTAACTCCATCTCCGAAAACGTTGGTCCGAAACACCTGATCAACAAGAAAACCGTTGCTAAGCGAGCTGAAAACATGTTGTGGCATAAACTTCCGAAATCTATCTACTTCCGCCGTGGCTCACTGCCAATTGCGCTGGATGAAGTGATTACTGATGGTCACAAACGCGCGCTTATCGTGACCGACCGTTTCCTCTTCAATAATGGCTACGCAGACCAGATCACCTCTGTGCTGAAAGCTGCTGGCGTGGAAACTGAAGTGTTCTTCGAAGTTGAAGCTGACCCGACACTGACCATCGTGCGTAAAGGTGCGGAACTGGCGAGCTCCTTCAAACCGGACATCATCATCGCGCTTGGTGGTGGTTCCCCGATGGACGCCGCGAAAATCATGTGGGTTATGTATGAACACCCGGAAACCCATTTCGAAGAGCTGGCACTGCGCTTTATGGACATCCGTAAACGTATCTACAAGTTCCCGAAAATGGGCGTGAAAGCGAAAATGGTCGCTATCACCACGACTTCCGGTACCGGTTCTGAAGTGACGCCGTTTGCCGTAGTGACCGATGATGCAACCGGTCAGAAATACCCGCTGGCGGATTATGCACTGACTCCGGATATGGCAATTGTCGACGCCAACCTCGTAATGGAAATGCCGAAATCGCTGTGTGCTTTCGGTGGTCTGGACGCAGTGACGCACGCACTGGAAGCTTATGTTTCTGTACTGGCTTCTGAGTTCTCCGATGGTCAGGCGCTGCAAGCGCTGAAACTGTTGAAAGAAAACCTGCCAGCGTCTTACAACGAAGGCTCGAAAAACCCGGTAGCGCGTGAACGTGTTCACAGTGCAGCGACCATCGCCGGTATCGCGTTTGCAAACGCCTTCCTCGGCGTGTGTCACTCCATGGCGCACAAACTGGGCTCGCAGTTCCACATTCCGCACGGACTGGCTAACGCCCTGCTGATCTGTAACGTTATCCGCTACAACGCGAATGACAACCCGACCAAGCAGACGGCTTTCAGCCAGTACGATCGTCCGCAGGCGCGTCGTCGCTATGCAGAGATCGCCGATCACCTGGGTCTGAGTGCTCCTGGCGACCGTACCGCAGCGAAAATTGAAAAACTGCTGGCATGGCTGGAAAGCATGAAAGCTGAACTGGGTATTCCGAAATCTATCCGTGAAGCTGGCGTGCAGGAAGCAGACTTCCTTGCGAACGTGGATAAACTGTCCGAAGATGCATTTGATGACCAGTGCACCGGTGCTAACCCACGTTACCCGCTGATCTCCGAACTGAAACAAATCCTGCTGGATACGTTCTATGGTCGTGAGTTCAAAGAAGGTGATACGACATCAGCGAAAGTTGAAGTGGTAGTACCGGCTGTAAAAGCAGATAAAAAAGCGAAGAAAACCGCTTAATTATCTCTGCTAATAAAAAAACCCGCTTCGGCGGGTTTTTTTATATCTGACACATTAAACTCAACAATCGGACGTTGTTCCGCGTACACGTTGCTGTATCGCCGTTAACGAGCCTTCCGCAAGAGCTTCTTTGTAGTGTTTACGGCACACGGAGACATAACGCTCATTACCGCCTATCACGACCTGCTCCCCTTCATTGTAGGGACGTCCGGCCTGATCCAGACGCAGTACCATGCTGGCTTTACGTCCGCAGAAACAGATGGTTTTCAGTTCGACCAGTTTATCTGACCAGGCGAGTAAATATTGGCTTCCCACGAACAGCTCACCGCGAAAATCAGTACGCAGCCCATAGCACAGTACCGGAATATCCAGTTGATCAACAACTTCAGACAATGCATAGACCTGCTCACGCGTTAAAAACTGGCTCTCATCCACCAGCACGCAATGCACCGCTTCACGCGCATGTTCAGCTTTTATCTCTTCAAATAATGCAGTGTGTTGATTAAACAAACGCGCAGGTGAGGATAATCCAATACGTGAACTTACCTTCCCCGCTCCGAAGCGATCGTCAATTTCAGCGGTGTAGACTACTGAACGCATACCGCGTTCCTGATAATTGTATGAAGACTGTAGTAACGCTGTAGATTTCCCTGCATTCATTGCTGAATAGTAGAAATAAAGCTGTGCCATTGCGTGCAAAACCCCAATCAAAGTGTGTTATTCCGGCAGCGATTGTACCATATTTTATCCGGCTAACCCTGAGCCAGCGCTGATCCTGAGTAAATCGGACCCGGTTATGGACTCATAGATATAAGGCAACTTTATGCAGTGGTTTGTTACTGCCAAAGAAACAGCAATTAGAAACCGGACCGCATACATACTATTTTTAATCAGAACATTCTGAGCTTATGGTTCGGAAATTATTAATAATTTAGAAGAAAACCCCCGCCTGATACCGTAATACACAAGGCTGTTATTTATCCATTGTGCCTATTACCCTTTCTGGATTAATCGAAAGCAGCCGTGATCCTGACGGTGAAGTTTGTCATCGTATAAGCGCTGTTTTGTGCGATTCTTCAAGCTAAATTTAAGTTAGCGATATTTAAAAATCATCGAAATAAATGGGTATTTTGAATTCCTTACATTCTCAGCTATTGCACTGGTCAAATTAACGCTCTATTATTAGCCCAACAAACCACCCCAATATAAGTTTGAGATTACTACAATGAGCGAAGCACTTAAAATTCTGAACAACATCCGTACTCTTCGTGCGCAGGCAAGAGAATGCACTCTGGAAACGCTCGAAGAAATGCTGGAAAAATTAGAAGTTGTGGTAAATGAACGTCGCGAGGAAGAAAGCGCCGCCGCAGCTGAAGTTGAAGAACGTACGCGTAAACTGCAGCAATACCGTGACATGCTGATGGCTGACGGTATTGACCCGAATGAATTGCTGAATAGTCTTTCTGCTGCTAAATCCGGCACAAAAGCTAAACGCGCAGCACGTCCGGCTAAATATAGCTACGTTGATGAAAACGGCGAAACTAAAACATGGACTGGCCAGGGTCGTACTCCTGCTGTTATCAAAAAAGCGATGGACGAACAAGGTAAACAACTCGATGATTTTCTGATCAACGAGTAATCAACCCGCTTCAAAAAAAATCCCGCCATCGGCGGGATTTTTTTTGATGAACCACACAATATCTTCACAAATATAGTGTATTGCCATCGCCGCTCCATACTTACCGCTTGCCTTTTGTTTAAATTCTCAGCATCACATTATTCTTTTTGTGCGCTTTGTTCTTACGAGAAGAAGTTAGCGGATGTTTCACCTGGAAACACAAAAATAAAAAGGCCGGAGATAATCAGTGCATTGCACTATTGTCTCCGGCCTTATTTGGGCAACAGGAAGAAGATTATGCTTTTCCGGCGCCTACAGTATCTTCTAGCCAGGTTTTAAATTCTGCCCCCAGCGAATTGTGACGGAGACCGTATTCTACGAACGCCTGCATATATCCCAGCTTATTACCACAATCGTGGCTTTTGCCTTTCATATGATAAGCTTCAACCGTTTCTTTTTCGATTAACATATCAATCGCATCGGTAAGCTGAATCTCATCACCGGCTCCCGGAGGCGTTTTCGCCAGCAGAGGCCAAATTTGCTCGCTCAGCACGTAACGACCTACCACGGCCAGATTGGACGGTGCAACGTCGGCTTTCGGTTTTTCCACCACGCCAACCATCGGCACGCTGTCGCCTGGATTTAACGTAGCGCCTTTGCAGTCAACAACACCATAGGCGGTCACATCGGCAACCGGCTCAACCATAATCTGACTGGCACCCGTTTCGTCAAAACGTTTAATCATTTCAGCCAGGTTATCCTGGGAAAGATCGGATTCAAATTCATCCAGAATCACGTCCGGAAGAATTACCGCAACTGGCTCATTGCCAACCACCGGATGCGCGCACAGTACCGCGTGCCCCAACCCTTTCGCCAACCCCTGACGAACCTGCATAATAGTGACATGAGGCGGGCAGATGGACTGAACTTCTTCCAGCAGTTGACGCTTAACACGTTTTTCCAGCATTGCTTCCAGTTCGAAACTGGTATCGAAATGGTTTTCAATAGAGTTTTTGGATGAATGTGTGACCAGAACGATTTCCGTAATACCTGCAGCGATACATTCATTAACGACATACTGAATTAATGGCTTATCCACCAGCGGCAACATTTCTTTAGGAATTGCCTTGGTCGCTGGTAACATCCTGGTTCCCAATCCCGCTACCGGGATTACTGCTTTAGTCACTTTCGAATTTATTGCAGCCATTGAAATCTCCTGGACTGTTCAAACTATGAACATGTTCATGAATTAACTCGCGCCTGAGTATATCAGCACCCACCCATCAACCAGGTCTGAAAAGGACGCGCTTACATCTAATTAGGACAAATACGCATATTCTGCGGCGATAGTACCACCCGTTTAATCCGACGGGTAAATGTATCTGCAATGGATGACGCGATCGCTCATTCCGCACTCAACATTAAGCGCAGCCTTCCTCCAGCGCCCCACACCTGACATTGCCAGGAGTCGCAACGCTGGCTCAACTGGTTAAGATAAGTATTACCCAATGTGCCAAGCGGAACACCGCTGCTAATTTGAATATGGTGATCGCCAGTATTTAACGATGCATTAAGTCCAGCTGAAACTAATATCAGGTTTTTAAGATCGCAGTGGTAATAGCCCACCAGCAGCGGAAATTGCCCCGGCAAATTCGCCTGGCGCAAAAGCTGATTCACCTGTTTAAGTAACGCTCCCATTTCAGGCAAACGCTGACGCTGATGCGACAGTTGCTCCTGCAGCAGGCCGTTAAATAACGCCCGCAATAATAGTGCAGCCAGTACGCCGTTATTGCCCGCACGGGTAACATCCAGGCAGTAAAACGCGAGATCCTGAGAAGAAATAGGCGCAATATCCAGTACCAGCCCTGGATTTTCCGCTGAAACTAACTGGCGATAATTTACCCGACACCCGGAAAGCACCTGCTGTACTGGCGGCTGAAGTTCCTGCAACAGATTGGCTGCCGCCTGCGGATTACCTACCAGCGCGTCCCAGTCCTGGAACAAGCGTTCCTCTTCTTCGACGCGTGAGTTAAACATATTGGGATAAATACAGGCGAAGATAGTTTCTTTAAGGCGGTTGAAATCTTTCACCGGTTTTAGCACCACGTCCTGCACACCAAGACGCAGCGCTTTAGCGATGTCAGCCATATTTTCTGTTGCGGAGATCACCAGCACCGGGGTCTGATCGCCCTGATTACGTAAGGATTCGATCAGCATCAAGCCATTCATGCGCGGCATCGCAAGATCGCAAATCATCAAATCAGGCTTATTTGTCGTCATCAACTCCAGAGCGTCCACGCCATCACCAGCCAGCAGCGTCGTCGCACCTAATGACAGAAGCCATGAATCCAGCAGCGAGCGGAAAACGGGCTCGTCTTCAACGATCAGTATTTGTTTTCCGGTTAACGGCTGCGTCATCTTTTCTCCCCTGCCTGACGATAGACTAATAGTGGCATGCTTCGCCAGGAATCGCCTGTCAGAATTTGCTGAACTCTTGTAAAAATAGTCACACTGATGTCCGCACCAGAGGCATCAATTCATCGATTTTCTTTTCAACCGCCAACTGACCAGCAGCAATGGCAACGTCCGCACGGTGAAAGTCTAGCGTCGATATTTGCGGGCAAACAGGCTGTAGCAAAATATCAGGGGGATCGCCTGCCATACGGTTGCGCTTAAGCCGGTTCTCCAGCACTTGAATAGAGGTACTCATGATCTCCATCGCAGTTGGCGCTGCCGGACGTTTGGGCGTAATGCGGCCCAGCCGCACGCGCAGACGCTCATGCCACGCTAACGTCGCTCCGACGGCGCTTTCTGTTTCATTTTGCGTGAGATTTAATGACATCAGATCCTGTTGCATCAAATGCGCATCGTGCTGTAAATCAACAGCAATCACGACATCCGCACCTAACGCACGGGTCAATGAAATGGGAACCGGGTTAACTACCGCACCATCAACCAGCCAGTAGCCATTATGCGCGACCGGCGACATAAGGCCAGGCATACTACAGGAAGCACGTACTGCATGATGCAGATTGCCGCTGGTGAACCAGAGTTCACGCCCGGTACTCAGGTTAGTCGCCACTGCGCCAAATCGCTTTTCGCACTGGCTGAATTCAGTAAACGGTAAAATCTGGCGATATTGATTGAATACGCGTTCTCCACGGAGCAAACCGCCGCGCTGCCATGAGACATCCATCAACCGCAGCACATCCCAGTAGCTAAAGGCTCGCACCCACGATTCCAGCGCCGACAGTCGCCCACAGGAATACGCCGCACCTACCAGAGATCCGATGGAACACCCTGCCACAATATCGATCTCAATGCCGGCACGTTCCAGGGCATTAATGACACCAATATGCGACCAGCCCCGGGCTGCGCCTGAACCGAGCGCCAGTCCTATTTTTATCGTTCTCATTACGCTTGTTCTACTTCCCCCGGCTTACTGTAGCCACAACGCTACGGCTCAGTTAACATATTGCTACCCTGGCGCAAACGCGCCGCTTTTATTGTTCCTGGAATGCTATTTTGTCTCAATCTTGCCCATGCGGTAGCGCTCTCGATTATAGCCTATGTTGTCAGCCTTATCTGTCTGGTACGCAGGTTGCGCCGGATCCGTCACGCCTGATGCGCTCGCGTTACACCGCTTTTGTTCTTCATCAGACCGAATACCTGATCAAAACCTGGCATCCCTCTTGCGAAGCTCATGCGTTCCGACAGCAAATTGAAGCCGGTTTTGCCGATACACACTGGCTGGGTCTGACAGTATTTGAGCATGCTGATGCCGTTAATGACAACGAAGGCTATGTCAGTTTTGCGGCACGCTTTCAGGAAAAGGGTAAAAGCGGCGCGATAATCGAACGTTCCCGATTCTTAAAGGAGAACGGCCAGTGGTATTATATTGACGGTACGCGTCCTCAGTTTGGCCGTAACGATCCCTGCCCTTGCGGGTCAGGTAAAAAATTCAAAAAGTGCTGCGGGCAATAAGCCGGGCATCACCTTATAGCAAACATTATCAACAGGATTTACCCGGCAATGCATTCATTACAACGTAAAATTTTGCGCACCATTTGCCCTGACCAGAAAGGCCTTATCGCGCGGATCACTAACATTTGTTACAAGCACGAACTGAACATTGTGCAAAACAATGAGTTCGTTGATCACCGCACCGGACGCTTTTTTATGCGTACCGAGCTGGAAGGTATTTTTAATGACGCCACGCTGTTAGCCGATCTTGATAGTGCGCTGCCGGAAGGCTCCATTCGCGAGCTGAACCCTGCTGGTCGTCGCCGCGTGGTCATTCTGGTGACAAAAGAGGCGCATTGCCTCGGCGATCTGCTGATGAAAGCCAACTATGGCGGGCTGGATGTGGAGATTGCCGCCGTTATTGGTAACCATGATACGCTGCGTTCCCTGGTAGAGCGCTTCGATATTCCGTTCGAACTGGTCAGCCATGAAGGGCTGACGCGTGAAGCGCACGATGCACTGATGGTGCAGGCGATTGAAGCCCACCAACCCGATTACGTGGTGCTGGCGAAATACATGCGAGTGTTGACTCCGGAGTTTGTTTCCCGCTTCCCGAACAAAATCATCAATATTCACCACTCGTTCCTGCCCGCCTTTATCGGTGCCCGTCCTTATCATCAGGCTTATGAGCGCGGCGTGAAGATCATCGGTGCAACTGCTCACTATGTGAATGACAATCTGGACGAAGGCCCAATCATTATGCAGGACGTCATTCATGTGGATCACACCTATACAGCAGAAGATATGATGCGCGCCGGTCGTGACGTCGAGAAAAATGTGCTGAGCCGTGCGCTGTACCAGGTTCTGGCGCAACGCGTATTTGTATACGGTAACCGGACGATTATTCTTTAATCATTAATAAAATGAATTGCCTGCGTTTACGCCATTACGTGCAAAAAGCAGGCAACCGATTCAGTTTTGGTATTTCAACGCTTTACAGCGGCGCGTCATTTGATATGATGCGCCGCGCTTCCCGAGATGGAAGCAGGCCAGTACGAAACTAGCTTTACCCCGTGGTGGGGTTCCCGAGCGGCCAAAGGGAGCAGACTGTAAATCTGCCGTCATCGACTTCGAAGGTTCGAATCCTTCCCCCACCACCATCTACTGCACATGCATCAACAATAAGTATTACCCCTGGTGGGGTTCCCGAGCGGCCAAAGGGAGCAGACTGTAAATCTGCCGTCATCGACTTCGAAGGTTCGAATCCTTCCCCCACCACCATCTTCAAAAACGCTTTCCCAGCTTTTATCCAGTTCAATACCCGCATATTTTGCCGATCGGGGAAGGTCGAGAACCTTCGATTAAGGTTCGACTCGAGCAACGCGAGAGCGCGTTGCCGCAGGCAACGACCCGAAGGGTGAGGCGCTTTAGCGCCGAGTAATCCTTCCCCCACCACCATCTTCAAAAACACTTTCCCAGCTTTTATCCAGTTCAATACCCGCATATTTTGCCGATCGGGGAAGGTCGAGAATCTTCGATTAAGGTTCGACTCGAGCAACGCGAGAGCGCGTTGCCGCAGGCAACGACCCGAAGGGTGAGGCGCTTTAGCGCCGAATAATCCTTCCCCCACCACCATTTAGATTGGCGGTAACCGCCGTTTAACCGGTGAACTCTTCACTATTGACGTATTACATTGCGCATACTCGGAAATCGTGTCGAGCAGTGCATCCAGTTGCTCGATAGAGTGCACAACCAACCGCATAACGAAACAGTCTTCTCCGGTGACCTTGTCATTTTCTATACACTCGGGCAACGCCTGAATCAGCTTATCCACTTTCTGCAGCATCCCGGGCAATGGCCTGACACGTACCAGCGCCTGTATGCGATAATCCAGCGCCGCGAGATTTACCCGCGCGCCATATCCCTCTATTACGCCCCGCTCCTCCAGCCGTTTAACCCGTTCCGCCGTGCTGGGTGAAGTGAGCCCTACGCGTGCGCTAAGCACTTTTAACGACTGGCGTGCATCTTCCGCCAGAGAGGCAAGAATGGCGCGGTCGATGTCATCAATAATGTAATCCATAATTTTCACCTAATTTATAAAGGCATTAACAATATCTTACCTTATATCCTCTCTGTAAAGCTGGCCGCTGATTTTCGACAATAAGCGCATCAACTTCAGGAGGTAATCGATGAAAACTATTCCAGAGGGTGCCTGGCAAATGAGCCTGGCGATGCTGATTTCCGGATCGATTGGTGCATTTGTCCTGCTCAGCGGGATGGCGGTGATTGATGTGGTTTTCTGGCGCTGCCTGATAGGCGCATTTACCCTTTTTCTGTTTATCCGCTTCAGCAAACAACCGCTGCGCCGCATCCCCCGCACAATATTACTTCTGGCCATTGCCGGGGGAGTTGCGCTGGTCATTAACTGGTTGCTGCTGTTCGCCGCTTACAGCCGAATTTCAATGGGGCTGGCGACAGTGGTCTACAACACGCAACCCTTTATGCTGGTGCTGATGAGTATGTTGCTCGGCGAACGCGTCACGCTGACAAAATGGGGATGGTTGCTGCTGGCCTTTTCCGGCGTGGTGCTATTGCTGCTTAGCGAACTGCGCCATCCGAACGCGCAATGGCTGAGCGGGATGGCGATGGCGTTAGGCGCCGCGTTTTTCTATGCCCTGACGGCAATGGTTGCCCGCCGTTTGCGTCAGTTACCGCCGCAACATATTGCTCTGATCCAGGTACTGACCGGCGTAGTGATGCTGCTGCCGCTGGCGCATATTTCAGCCCCTGCCCAGCCTTTTTCATGGGCCATGGTATTGACGCTGGGGATCCTGCATACCGGCGTAATGTATCAGTTGCTTTATAGCGCGATTCAGAAATTACCCACGCCGTTAATTGGTTCCCTGTCGTTTATTTATCCGCTGGTTGCGATTGTTATTGATAACCTGCTGTTTGGCCATTCGCTCAGTCTCGTGCAAATGGCAGGTGGTGTGCTCATTCTGCTGGCGGCCGCAGGGAATAATCTTGGCTGGGGTGAGCGTCGAAATGCCCCGGCGACACTCACCTCACGCTAATAAAAAACCCCGCAACGCGGGGTTTTTTCATTAGCGACGAGCGCGAACGATCTGGTATTTCCGCGTCAGATACTCCACCGGCGCGCTCCAGATATGCACCAGGCGGGAGAACGGGAACAGCACAAACAGCGTCATTCCCAGCACTAAATGCATGCGGTAAATAAAGGCAACACCGTCAAGATGCGCAGAGGCTCCACCATGGAAAGTAACCACAGCCTGCGCCCAGCCGACCAGTTTCATCATTTCGCTGCCATCCATATGCTGAGCAGAGAACGGAATAGTCAATAAGCCCAGCGTACACTGCACCATCAGCAGCACCATGATCAGGATATCTGCCGTAGTCGACGTCGCGCGGATGCGCGGATTGAACAGGCGGCGTTTCAGCAGCAGCAAACCACCCACCAGGCACATCACACCGCTGGCACCGCCGCCAATCATCGCCATCTTCTGTTTCACTTCGATCGGCAGGAATGATTCATACATCCAGTGCGGCGTCAGCATCCCGAGAAAATGGCCCGCGAAGATACCCAGAATACCCAGGTGGAACAGGTTCGAGGCGAGGTTCATCCCTTTGCGATCCAGCATCTGGCTGGAGCCTGCGCGCCAGCTGTATTGCCCATAGTCATAACGCAGCCAGCTACCAATCAGGAAAATCGCACCGGCCAGATAGGGATAGATGTCAAAGAAGAACATATTAAGGAAGTGCATTAGCGCTCTCCTCCTGTTGTGATATTCAGATATTGCGGTGCGACAGCCCCGGCAAATCGGCGCTGATGAGCAGTAATGTCAGAGTCGCCGCAGCCCTGTTCAGCAAAGAATTTCACCTGCTCCTCTTCCCACACGGCATCCAGCGCCTGCGGCGTATCGTCGCGCGCTTCAGCGGCAATTTTTTCCGCCACTTGCGCGTTATCCACCGCCGTTTTGCTCAGCGAAAGCAGTGCCTCAAACAGCATGGCGTAATGGCTTTCACGCTGCTGCAAACGCGCCTGTAACAGCGCCAGGATCGGCGCGATATCCTGCAAACCGCCAATCGCTTCCGCCGGGGGAAGCTGCGCCAGATACTCCAGGTAGAGCGGCAGATGATCCGGCAATTCGCGGCTGTCGAGCAGCAAACCGTGGCGCTCATACTGCGCCAGCAGATCGACCATCGCCTGGCCGCGATCGCGGGATTCGCCATGGACATGTTCAAACAGCAGCAACGACGTTGCGCGACCGCGATCAAACAGCTCGCTGTAAGTGGACTGCGCGTCCAGCAGATCCTGCGCCGTTAAATCGCGTAAAAAGATCCCGACCTGCTGCGCATCGGCTTTCGCCAGATTTTCGCCGGAGGCCAGCGCATCAAACAGCTCCTGCTGATGCTGCCACAAGGCAGCATCCGGGTACTCCAGCAAACGGGAAATAACCACCAGTTCAATCATGGGTGCGGCTCCGTTTTAACTGTGACATCCACCGCATCAATGCGGCGACTGTTGAACAGGTTGAATTTGCTGTCTGAACCGTGGCAACCATCGCCAAAGCTGAAGCCACAACCGCTTTTCTCCGGGAACGCTTCACGCGCCAGCTCGCGATGGCTGGACGGCACAACGAAACGGTCTTCGTAGTTGGCGATTGCCAGGTAACGATACATCTCCTGCGCCTGCTCTTTCGACAGCCCGACTTCTTCCAGCGCGCGGGTATCTTCGATGCCTTCAACCGTTTCTGCACGTTTAAAGTGGCGCATCGCCAGCATGCGTTTCAGCGCCAGCAGCACCGGTTCGGTGTCTCCGGCCGTCAACAGGTTCGCCAGGTACTGCACCGGAATGCGCAGGCTCTCGACGTTCGGCAGAATGCCATTGCTGCCCAGTTCCCCCGCATCCGCTGCGGACTGGATCGGCGACAGAGGCGGTACGTACCACACCATCGGCAGCGTGCGATATTCCGGATGCAGCGGCAGCGCCAGTTTCCAGTCCATCGCCATTTTGTAGACCGGTGATTTCTGCGCCGCGTCAATCACGCTTTGCGGCACGCCATCGGCCAGCGCCTGCGCGATCACCGCCGGATCATGCGGATCGAGGAACACATCAAGCTGGCGCTGGTACAGGTCTTTTTCGCTTTCGGTGCTGGCGGCGTTTTCAATCGCATCCGCGTCATACAGCAGCACGCCAAGATAACGAATACGCCCAACGCAGGTTTCCGAACAAACGGTCGGCATACCCGCTTCAATACGCGGATAACAGAAAATGCACTTCTCGGATTTGCCGCTCTTCCAGTTGAAGTAGATTTTTTTGTACGGGCAACCGGTGACGCACATACGCCAGCCGCGACATTTATCCTGATCGATTAGCACAATGCCGTCTTCTTCACGTTTGTAGATCGCGCCGCTCGGACAGGTCGCAACGCACGCCGGGTTCAGGCAGTGCTCGCACAGACGCGGCAAATACATCATGAAGGTGTTTTCGAACTGGCCGTACATCGCTTTTTGCAGGTTGGCGAAGTTCTGGTCTTTGCTCAACTTATCAAACTCACCGCCCAGATCGTCTTCCCAGTTCGGACCGGCGGTGATTTTGTTCATCCGCTGGCCAGTAATCAACGAGCGCGGACGTGCAATCGGCTGATGTTTGCTTTCCGGCGCGTTATGCAGGCGCTGATAGTCGAAATCGAACGGCTCGTAATAATCATCAATCTCCGGCAGATGCGGGTTGGCGAAGATCTTACCGAGCAGCAGCGCACGGTTGCCCATACGCGGTTGCAGTTTGCCGTTGATTTTGCGGATCCAGCCGCCCTTCCATTTTTCCTGGTTTTCCCAGTCGGTCGGGAAACCGGTGCCCGGCTTGGTTTCAACGTTATTGAACCACGCGTATTCCACGCCTTCACGGCTGGTCCAGACGTTTTTACAGGTCACAGAACAGGTATGACAGCCGATGCATTTATCGAGGTTCAGCACCATGCCGACTTGTGAACGAATTTTCATTTTGCGCTCTCCTGTACCTGGTCATTGCCTTCGCCATCCAACCAGTTGATATTTTTCATCTTACGCACCACCACAAACTCATCGCGGTTGGAACCCACTGTCCCGTAATAGTTGAAGCCATAAGCCAGCTGGGCATAGCCGCCGATCATATGCGTCGGTTTCGGGGTAATACGGGTGACCGAGTTATGGATACCGCCGCGCTGCCCGGTAATTTCTGACCCCGGCAGGTTCACGATACGTTCCTGCGCGTGGTACATCATGGTCATACCGGATGGCACACGCTGGCTCACCACCGCGCGCGCTGTCAGCGCACCGTTGCTGTTGAACACTTCGATCCAGTCGTTATCCGCAATACCCATCTCTTTGGCATCAACATCGCTGAGCCATACCACCGGGCCGCCGCGACCCAGCGTCAGCATCAGCAAGTTATCGCTGTAAGTGGAGTGAATGCCCCATTTCTGGTGCGGCGTCAGGAAGTTGAGCGCTTTTTCCTTGTAACCATTAGGTTTCACGCCCATCACCTCTTTCACCGAACGGGTGTCAATCGGCGGACGGTACACCAGCAGGCTTTCGCCGAAGTCGCGCATCCATTGATGATCCTGATACAACTGCTGGCGGCCGGAGAGCGTACGCCATGGGATCAGCTCATGTACGTTGGTATAACCCGCGTTGTAAGAGACATGCTCATCTTCGAGGCCGGACCAGGTCGGGCTGGAGATAATTTTGCGCGGCTGCGCCTGGATATCGCGGAAACGAATCTTTTCGTCTTCTTTATTCAGCGCCAGGTGCGTATGGTCGCGACCGGTAAATTCACTGAGCGCTGCCCACGCTTTCACGGCCACGTTGCCATTGGTTTCCGGTGCCAGCGTCAGGATCATCTCTGCCGCATCAATCGCCGTATTCAACATCGGCTGGCCTTTCGCCGGGCCATCCGCTTTGGTGTAGTTGAGCTTACGCAGCAGATCCATTTCGCTCTGGGTATTCCAGGCGATACCTTTGCCGCCGTTACCGATTTTTTCCATTAACGGGCCAATCGAGGTAAAGCGTTCATAGGTTGCCGGATAATCACGTTCGACCGGAATGATATGCGGCGCGGTTTTACCCGGGATTAGATCGCATTCGCCTTTTTTCCAGTCCTGCACGCCCAGCGGCTGCGCCAGCTCTGCGGCAGAATCGTGCTGGATCGGCAGCGTCACCACGTCCGTCTCTTTGCCCAGGTGACCGACGCACAGCGCGGAAAAAGATTTGGCGATACCTTTGTATATCTCCCAGTCGCTTTTGGATTCCCACGCCGGATCGACAGCGGCTGAAAGCGGATGAATAAACGGATGCATATCCGAGGTATTCATATCGTCTTTTTCATACCAGGTTGCCGTTGGCAGCACGATATCGGAATAGAGGCAGGTGCTCGACAGGCGGAAATCCAGCGTCACCACCAGATCCAGTTTGCCGTCGAGGCCGTTATCACGCCATTCCACCTCTTCCGGCTTCACGCCGCCCTGCTTGCCAAGATCTTTGCCCTGAATACCGTGTTCGGTGCCCAGCAAATACTTGAGCATAAACTCATGACCTTTACCGGAAGAACCGAGCAGGTTGGAGCGCCAGATAAAGAGGTTACGCGGATGGTTTTTACCGTTTTCCGGCTGTTCCGCCGCAAAGCGCAAAGAACCTTCTTTCAGGGATTTCACCGTGTAATCCACGGCGCTCATCCCGGCTTTTTCCGCTTCAGCGGCGATGCGCAGCGGGTTCGTGCCTAACTGCGGGGCAGACGGCAACCAGCCCATGCGTTCAGCACGCACGTTAAAATCGATCAGATGGCCGGTATAGCGGGATTTATCCGCCAGCGGCGACAGGAATTCCTGTGCTGTTACCGTCTCATAACGCCACTGGCTGGAGTGATTATAGAAATAAGAGGTGCTGTTCATATGGCGCGCCGGACGCTGCCAGTCGAGAGCAAACGCCAGCGGCTGCCAGCCGGTTTGTGGACGCAGTTTTTCCTGGCCAACATAGTGTGCCCAGCCGCCGCCGCTCTGCCCAACGCAGCCGCAGAAGATCAGCATGTTGATAATGCCGCGATAGTTCATATCGAGGTGATACCAGTGGTTCATCCCGGCACCGATAATCACCATCGAACGTCCATGGGTTTTATCGGCGTTATCAGCGAACTCGCGGGCGATGCGGATAATTTGCGCCTGCGACACACCGGTGATTTTCTCTGCCCACGCCGGAGTATAGGCTTTAATTTCGTCGTAACGGGTCGCGCAGTTTTCATCATCCAGACCGCGATCCAGACCGTAGTTGGCGAGCGTCAGATCGTAGACGGTCGCCACCCGCGCGGTAGAACCATCTGCCAGTTGAATGCGTTTTACCGGCAGTTTGTGCAGCAGGATATTCTCCAGCGAAACGCCGCTAACATGCTCGCTGCTTTCGCCGCCGAAATACGGAAAACCAACCTGCGCCACATCGTCGTGTTTACCGAGCAGGCTCAGATTCAACTCTACGTCAGCGCCATTGCCGCCGTCGCGTTGTTCAAGGTTCCATTTCCCTTTCTCACCCCAGCGGAAACCAATGGAGCCGTTCGGCGCAACCAGGTTGCCATCGTTATCAAGGGCGACGGTTTTCCATTCCGGGTTATTTTGCTGGCCCAGCGCATCCACCAGATCGGCGGCGCGCAACATACGTCCTGCGGCGTAATAACCGTCGCGCTCCTCGAGCATCACCAGCATCGGCATGTCGGTATAGCGACGCACATAATCGGTGAAATACTGGCTCGGTTTGTCCAGATGGAATTCACGCAGCATGACATGGCCCATTGCCAGCGCCATCGCGGCATCGGTGCCCTGTTTCGGCGCCAGCCACAAATCGCACAGCTTGGCGATTTCAGCGTAATCCGGCGTTACAGCAACGGTTTTGGTGCCTTTGTAACGAACTTCGGTAAAGAAGTGCGCATCCGGAGTACGGGTTTGCGGCACGTTAGAACCCCAGGCGATGATGTAGCTGGAGTTGTACCAGTCAGCGGATTCCGGTACGTCAGTCTGTTCGCCCCAGGTTTGCGGCGAGGCTGGCGGTAAATCGCAGTACCAGTCGTAGAAGCTGAGGCAGGTGCCGCCGAGCAATGAAAGGTAACGCGCACCGGAAGCATAAGAGACCATCGACATCGCCGGGATCGGCGAAAAGCCTGCCACGCGGTCCGGGCCGTAGGTTTTAACGGTATAAACGTTGGATGCCGCAATCAGCTCGTTCACTTCCTGCCAGGAAGAACGCACAAAACCACCGCGGCCGCGCGCCTGTTTAAAGCTTTTCGCTTTATCGGCATCTTCAATGATGGAAGCCCAGGCATTCACCGGATCGGCATGTTGCGCTTTCGCTTCACGCCACAGTTTAATCAGGCGTTTACGCATCAGCGGATATTTCAGGCGGTTAGCGCTGTAGAGATACCAGGAGTAACTCGCGCCACGCGGGCAACCACGCGGTTCATGGTTAGGCATATCCGGGCGAGTGCGCGGGTAGTCTGTCTGTTGGGTTTCCCATGTGACCAGCCCGTTTTTAACAAAGATCTGCCAGCTACAGGAACCAGTACAGTTCACGCCGTGGGTAGAGCGAACGATTTTGTCGTGCTGCCAGCGGCTACGGTATCCATCCTCCCAGTCCCGGTTGGTGTTTAAGAACTGGCCGTGCCCGTCGGCAAAGGTTTCGCCTTTCTGTTTGAAGTAGCGAAACCGGTCCAGGAATTTACTCATCGGGGTTCTCCTGTTGGAGCCTGTATGGCTCTCTTGCTAAATCGACATTGCTGCATTTGCCGCGACGGTAACCCTCGCAAAGACAAAGAGAATTGATGGCGATCAAGCCCTCAGGGCTTCACAAAAGCAGCAAAAAAGAGAATTACTCCCAAAGGGTTAGTAATTTCTGTTTTTTAATCGACTGATAAATAAGAGTTTTTATGAAAGAAGTGCAGAATTGTCTCTACTTTTCCAGAGTGCCAGGTATTAAGGGGTAGATGTCCTGGTTGACCCCTTGCGCACGAAAGCTCCCGTAGCAGGCTGAAGTAAATTGAATAGTATGTTGTAACTATATTCTGAATAAAAAAAAGCGCGGCTTTCACCGCGCAAGATAATCAACAAGTTTTCATTTTATTGTTTTTTACGCCCGTATATCGCCCAGGTGATCACAACGCAGGCAATATAGAACACGAGAAATACTTTCATTGCGCCAGCCGGAGAGCCGGTTAATGCCAGTGAAGTCCCAAACGCTTTCGGAATGAAAAAGCCGCCAATCGCACCAATTGCGGAGATAAACCCAAGCGCCGCTGCCGTTTCTGTCGCCGCTTCACGCATGGCTTCACTCTCGTTGCCGCCGCGTTTTTGGACGCGTTCCATGGTCATTTTGCGGAAAATAACCGAGATCATCTGGAAAGTAGAACCACTGCCGAGACCCGCCGTCAGGAACAGCACCAGGAAGACGCAGAAAAAGGCAATAAAGTTACCGCCAGTCCCTTCTGTGGGTAAGGTCAGGAACAGCGCCGCGCTGAAAATGGCCATCACCACAAAGTTCACCAGCGTGACTCGCGTGCCGCCGAGGCGATCGGAGATCGCGCCGCCAGCCGAACGCGCCAGCGCGCCAATCAATGGGCCGAAGAAAGCAAAATGCAGGATCTGTACATCCGGAAACTGCGTTTTCGACAGCATGGCGAAACCGGCTGAAAAACCGATAAACGAGCCGAAGGTTGCCAGATAGAGGAAGCTCATGATCCACAAGTGGCTGCGTTTCAGTACCGGCAATTGCGCGCGCAGTGAGGCCTTAGAGGTCGCCAGTTCGTTCATGCCGAACCAGGCCGCCAGCGTAAAGAAGGCCAGCAGCGGAACCCAGACCCAGGCCGCGTTTTCCAGATACAGAATTGAGCCGTCCGGCTGAGCCGCGCCCGCACCACCAAAAGCGGCAAAAATGGAAAAAGAGACGGCCAGCGGCGCAATCAATTGCATCACGCTGACGCCCAGATTGCCCAACCCACCGTTGATCCCCAGCGCGCCGCCCTGCTTCTGTTTCGGGAAGAAGAAGCTGATGTTCGCCATGCTGGAAGCAAAGTTTGCTCCGGCGAAACCGCACAGCAGCGAGATAATAATAAACGTACTAAAAGACGTGGTCGGATCCTGCACGGCAAAACCGAGCCATACACAAGGAATAATCAAAATCCCGGTACTGAAGGCCGTCCAGCGACGACCGCCGAACACCGGTACCATAAAAGAGTACGGAACACGGAGCAGCGCGCCGGAAACAGAGGGCAGCGCCGTCAGCATAAAGAGCTGGTCGGTGGTAAACTTGAAGCCCACTTTTGGCAGGTTAACAGCGACGGCGCTGAACAGCATCCAGACGCAAAACGCCAGAAGCAGGCAAGGAACGGAAATCCACAAGTTACGGCTTGCAATCGCATGTCCCTGCTGTTGCCAGAAAACCGGATCTTCCGGGCGCCATTCGGTAATAACCCGTGATGACGAACCTTTTTCCGGGATGGATGAGTGCTGCATATACACCTCTGTTGATCGGTTTGATGCCTGCCACCATAGTTTTTGCAGCGCCAGGTAAGTTGATATAAATCAAAGGAAAAGCAGCGCTTTCTACGCCCGAAAATTCACCATGCTCATTAGTGAGTAGGCATAACATACAAAAAAGGTGTGGTTTTTCACGGCCATCGCCGCTACCGCGCAGATTGTTCCCACGTTGGTCGACACGCTGGCAATAAAGAGGTAATCCTTTAGAGGTATGGGTATACCCCAGGCGATAGCTGACAATACCGCCACCCGCAGCGCATGCGGTCAAGGAGCTTTCATCACTTATGCTAAAACGCCTCTTTTCTCCTATTTCGCTGGTTAACCAACTGGCGCTGCTGATGTTGCTGTCCACCGTTATCGGCGTGGCAGGCATGGCGATCTCCGGCTGGCTGGTACAGGGCGTTCAGGGCAGCGCGCACGCTATCAATAAAGCCGGTTCTCTGCGCATGCAGAGCTATCGCCTGCTGTCAGCGATTCCGCTGCACGAAGACAAGCAGTATCTGTTTGATGAAATGGAACATACCGCATTCAGCCCGGAGCTGGCGCTGGCCGCGCAGCGTGATGGCCAACAGGCGCAGCTTGCCGGGCTACAAAACTACTGGCACAGCATTGTGATTCCCGCCATCCGCCAGGCGCAACAACCCAGTGAAGCCGCAGACATTATCGCCATCTTCGTTGGCAGGATTGATAAACTGGTGACGTCGTTCGATCGCAGCACAGAACAGCGGATTGAACAGGTCATCATCATGCAACATCTGATGGCGCTGTTGATGGCTCTGCTGCTGCTGTTTGCCGTCATCTGGCTGCGTTCAAAACTGCTGCGCCCGTGGCACCAACTGCTGCAAATGGCGCGCGCCGTCAGCCAGCGTGACTTTACCCGCCGCGCCTCGATTAGCGGACGCAATGAAATGGCAACACTTGGTGAGGCGTTGAATAACATGTCCGCTGAGCTGGCGGAAAGTTACGCGGTGCTTGAGCAGCGCGTCAAAGAGAAGACTGCCGGGCTCGAGCAGAAAAACCAGATCCTGTCGTTTTTATGGCAGGCTAACCACCGTCTGCACTCGCGCATTCCGCTATGCGAACGCCTTTCACCGGTGCTTAATGGCTTGCAGGATTTAACCCTGCTGCACGATATCGAACTGCGCGTCTACGATACAGAAGATGAGAACAACCATCAGGAATTTACCTGCCAGTCGGATGCCAGCTGCGATGATAAAGGCTGCCATTTGTGCCCGCGCGGTGTCACAACGCCGCATCCAGGTTCTGGTTCCACGTTAAAATGGCGGCTGGCGGATGCCCATATGCAGTACGGTTTGCTGCTGGCGCAATTGCCTCCAGGCCGGCATTTAAGCCATGACCAGCAGCAACTGGTTGATACGCTGGTGGAACAAATAACCGCGACGCTGGCGCTCGACAGACACCAGGACAAACAGCAGCAGCTCCTGGTAATGGAAGAACGCGCCACCATTGCCCGTGAACTGCACGATTCAATCGCGCAATCCCTCTCCTGTATGAAGATGCAGGTCAGTTGCCTGCAAATGCAGGGAGATGCGTTACCGCAGAACAGCCAGCAGTTGCTGGGCCAGATCCGTAACGAGCTGAATACCTCCTGGGCGCAGTTACGCGAATTGCTGACCACCTTCCGCTTACAATTAACCGAGCCGGGGCTGCGCCCGGCGCTGGAAGCCAGTTGCCAGGAGTACAGCGATCGTTTCGGTTTCCAGGTGCGGCTCGACTATCAGCTTACCCCTCGCCTGGTGCCGCCGCATCAGGCGATCCATCTGTTGCAAATTGCCCGCGAAGCGCTGAGCAATGCACTGAAACACTCCGGCGCAACCGCGGTCAGCGTCGCCGTAGAACAGCAAGAAAACCGGGTGATACTGCGCGTTAGCGATAATGGGCGCGGTATTCAGGTCAATGCTGAAAGGACAAATCATTATGGATTGATCATTATGCGTGACCGCGCGCAAAGCCTGCACGGCGATTGCCAGGTACGCCCCGTTGCCTCCGGCGGGACGGAGGTTATCGTTACGTTCATCCCTGAGACGTTTCTCTCACCCATGCAAGGAGATACCCATGAGTAACCCGCAACCGGCCACTATTTTGCTGATCGACGACCATCCGATGCTGCGAACCGGTGTGAAGCAGTTGATCGGCATGGCGCCCGACATCACCGTGGTCGGCGAAGCCAGCAACGGCGAGCAAGGGATTGAACTGGCGGATGCGCTCGATCCAGACCTGATACTGCTGGATCTCAATATGCCTGGCATGAACGGCCTGGAAACGCTCGATAAACTGCGCGAGAAATCGCTTTCCGGCCGGGTGGTGGTCTTCAGCGTTTCCAACCACGAAGAAGATGTGGTGACCGCACTGAAACGCGGCGCGGATGGCTACCTGTTGAAAGATATGGAGCCGGAAGATTTGCTGAAAGCGTTGCAGCAAGCAGCCGCGGGAGAGATGGTACTCAGCGAAGCGCTCACCCCGGTGCTGGCAGCAAGCCTGCGCGCCAATCGCGCGACCAGCGATCGCGACATCAGCCAGCTCACCCCACGCGAGCGCGATATTCTCAAGCTGATTGCGCAGGGCTTGCCGAATAAAATGATTGCCCGCCGTCTCGATATCACCGAGAGCACGGTCAAAGTCCACGTTAAACATATGCTGAAGAAAATGAAGCTGAAATCCCGCGTTGAAGCCGCGGTGTGGGTTCATCAGGAACGCATTTTCTGATCGTTACGGGGCTGGCAGCGACCAGCCTGCGTTAGCGTTATCGTCCGTCATCGGCGGTACCACCGGCTCGGTCAGTTTCAGTTCAATGGTATTTGACGCCACGCGTTGCCCTTTGTCATCTTCCACCAGCGCGGTGAGCGTCCAGTGATTGCTCGCCCCTTCATCGCTATCCCAGCGCGGCATAATCAGCGTCCAGCCATCGGCACTGCGGCCATTCGCTGGCGGCGTCAGGCTAAGCGCCTGCGTATCGCCCTGCCAGCTAATCGAACGCACGCCATGCGTACTGTTGATTTGCAGCTTCAGCGCCACGGTTTCGCCAGGCTGTAAATCCCACGGCGGCGTAGCGAGAAACACCGACAACGTTTTGCGCTGACGATACTCATACACCGGGGTACTGTTGCGCGTTGGGCTGTCGTAACGGCTGCCACGCAGCGAACGGCTGGCGGCCACTTCGCTGGCTGAAAGTTGCTTCCACAACGGAACGCCAAAGCGGTAGTTGAGCTTCAGACCTAAGTCATTCTGGCTCAGACCGCTTTCGCCCTGGCGGTGTTCGGCGGTCAGCGTTACCAGTGGAACCGGGGTATAGTTGAGGCCCACTTTCACCGCTACCGGATTGTGATAACCGGTGCCGGTATCAAACAGATCCACATTCTCACCGAAGTATTGTTCGACGCTAAGGCTGGTATTGAGCTGCTGCCAGAACGGCAATCGCGCCTGCGCCGTCACGTCGTAGCCCCGCGCCATCCGCTGTTGCTGCGTGGCGGTTTGATAATTCCAGCTACTCACAGGCTGGTAGTAGTTGGCGGAGAAACGCAGATACTCCCCCCACGCCTCGGCGCCTAACCCGGCGCGGCTATAGTTGTCATCCAGCAGCGTGTCGTAAAAAGTGTTATAGCCGAGCAACCAGTCGCCTGCTATCCAGCGCTGACCGAGCCCGACATTGCCCACCAGCCCCTGGTCCTGTTGCGTCACCCCGAGCTGCCCCCAACTGAGGTAGCGGTTATTATCCTGCAGAGGCACAAACCAGTCGCCGTGGCTGCCGGTAAAACTGCCCTCGTTATCGACCTTAAAATCGATATTGGCGCTGCCCCAGGGCGACAGCCAGGATTCCACTTTCTGGTTCACCTCATCGCTCACCACATCCCGCAATTGCCCGAAGGCAAACTGGCGCGCCTGCTCTCCCGCAGTTAGCCCGTTATCCGTCATGCTGGCTTCACCGAAGGCTTTGACCATTTCCGCGACGTGTTTTTCCTGCGCGCCATTTTCTGGCGCCATGCCGAGATCCGGCAAACCATCGCCGTCATTATCGAAGGGGTTTTCCGCTTGCTGAACGAAGCTATTTTGTGCGGCATCGACAACATCGCCCGCCAGCAGCAATATCAGGAGAGATGAGACCTTATAATTCATAACACCGTACAGCACTTTGCTGATAATAATCCGCCCAGTTTTGTTGACATGAACCAGTAAGTTTAACGGTTTTGCCTCTGCTGTGCAGGGAGCGGCAAAATACCAGGAAAATCCTTACCCACCCGCTGCGGTGCAACTACAGTTAATGCACCAATGCTGAAAGAGAATCGCCATGAATTGTAAACTGCGCGGAGCGCTCTGTAGCGCGCTGCTGTTGTACGGCGTACAGGTAGACGCCAATGAACTGTTTAACCTGCAATCCCCGGCTTTCGCCGACAATGCGTTGATGGAGAAAAAATTCGCCGGTAACGCCAGCAATAATCCCAACTGTACCGGTGAAAATCAGTCCCCCGCACTGGTGTGGAGTAACCCGCCAGCCAATACAAAAAGTTTTGCCCTGCTGGTTCACGATCCGGAAGGCGCGAACGGGCTGGGGGTGACGCATCTGGTGGCTTACAATATTTCGCCGTCAACGACCGGTTTTGCGCCAAACGATCTGCGCGACGGCAAACATTATACCGGCGGGAAAAATAGCCCCGGTAATCTGCGCTGGCATGGCCCCTGCCCACCGCCTGGCAGCGGCGCGCACCATTACACCTTCACGCTGATTGCCACTTCACTGCCACCAACATTGCCGGAAGGGCTAACCCGCGAGGCGCTGTTAGATAAACTCAAAGGACACGCGCTGGCCGCCAGCGGATTGATCGGCCGCTTCGGACAATAATTTCCTGGTAAACCACTGATTCTGCGCCGTCGTCCTTTCACCGGGGACGGCGGCGCAGTAGCATAAGCCCCGTCCGCACAATGTTATCGAAGGAGTGAAAATGCAAAAGATCGTCATTGTCGCCACCGGCGCGGCTTATGGTAGCGAATCGCTGTTCAGTAGTTTGCGGCTGGCAATCGCCCTCTGCGAAGAAGAAAGCGCGAAGCAGTTGAAAGTGTTTTTAATGTCCGACGCGGTTACGGCTGGTCTGCGCGGGCAAAACCCGGCGGAAGGTTATAACCTGCAACAGATGCTGGAAATTTTGACCGCCCAGGGCGTGGTGGTGAAATTATGCAAAACCTGCACCGATGGACGCGGTATCACCGCCCTGCCGCTGGCAGATGGCGTGGAAATCGGCACGTTGGTGGAACTGGCGCACTGGACGGTGGCCGCGGATAAGGTATTAACTTTTTAATACCTCCGCGAGTTCAATACAATTTTCTTATGAATGACGTTCCGTCATCAAGTTTGCCTGTTGTGTTGCCGATAGCCACTTAAGACAACACAGCAGGTAAGATAATTATGTTTAGATCGATTAAATCCCGCATTATTGCGGCCACGGCGGGATGTCTCGCTATCGCTTTGCTTCTTAACACCGTTATTAACTATCAGGTCACTCGCCAGCATAATCAAGAAATTCAACAGGATATCCTTTCCAGCACCAGCGTCAGCCACAGTATTGCCATTGCCGACTGGGTCGCCAGTAAAATGGAGATCATCAACTCGCTGCAAAGCGTCGCCTTAACTGACGATCCGGTGCCCATTTTTACGCAGATGGCGCATGCCGGTGGCTTCACCAATGTGTATATCGGTTACGCCAGCAAAACGGCGAAATTCTCCGATCCGACCGGCGTACCCGCCGATTATGATCCGACGATTCGTCCGTGGTATCAGCAGGTGCTGAAAGCGGATGCACCGGTAGTGACCGCACCGTATGTCGATGCAGGTAGCGGGAAACTGGTGGTCACATTTGCCGTACCGGTGAAAGAGAACGGTACGCTGAAAGGCGTGGTCGCCGGTGATGTTTCGATGGACAGCGTGGTCGCTAACGTACGCGGCATCAATCCATCGCCTAACAGCAGCGGTTTGCTGCTGGATAGCGACGGCACGGTGATTGCCGCGAACAGCGATAAACTGACGCTCAAACCCTTTGCAGAAGCGCTCAGCGGGGTGAGTTTCGCCGAGTTGCGCGCCGGGAAAACCGTCGAAGGCCAGTACGCTGGCGCACAGAAGATACTGCAAGCCACCCCGGTCAAAGGCACCCACTGGCTGCTGACCGTGGCGCTGGACAGCGCAGATTCCACGGCTGGTTTGCAGGCACAGCTCAAAGCGTCCGCCCTGTCGCTGGTCGTGCTGGTACTGGTTGCCGGTGGGGTCATGCACTGGATCGTGTCGACCATGCTTAAACGACTGCTGACGATTCGCGATGCGATGAATGCCATCAGTAACGGCACCGACGATCTTTCCCAGCGTTTACCGGTGGATGGCCATGATGAAGTGACGCAAATCGCCCATGCCTTTAACGCTTTCAGCGATAAATTGTCGGTGGTGATGGTTAAACTGCGTGATTCCAGTCAATCCGTGCAGCAAGCAGCGCAAGAGATTGCTGCGGGTAACCAGGATCTCTCAGGAAGGACTGAACAGGCGGCTTCCAGTCTGCGAGAAACGGCCAGCGCCGTTGAGCAGATCACCGCGTCGGTCGCCCAGTCCACCGATGCTGCCGCTCAGGCTAATCAGCAGGCACATGCGGCATCTGCAGCGGCATCCCGCGGCGGTCAGGTAGTGACGCAGGCGATCACCACCATGCAATCCATTGAAACTGCTTCTGCGAAAATCGGCGACATCACCAGTGTGATTGACGGTATCGCCTTCCAGACGAATATTCTGGCGCTGAATGCCTCCGTCGAAGCGGCACGCGCAGGCGAACAGGGACGCGGGTTTGCCGTGGTCGCCGGTGAAGTACGCAACCTGGCCAGCCGCAGTGCGCAGGCGGCGAAGGAGATCAAAACGCTGATTGATTCGACCACCGAAAGCGTCGCCACCGGTTCACGCTTTGTTCGGCTGGCGGGCGACAGTATGACCGACATTGTTTCCAGCATCGACAGTGTGTCGGTGATCATGCGTGAGATCACCGTCGCCACCAGCGAGCAGATGAAGGGCATTCAGGAAATCAATCATGCGGTTATCGATCTTGACCGGATGGTGCAGCAAAACGCCGAACTGGTGATCCAGTCCACTTCCGCCGCAGGCGCGCTGCGCTCACAAGCCGGGGAGCTTGCTGAAACTGCCGGACATTTCCGCATTTAATCTTCTTTCGGCGCATTTCACCCACGGTTTTATGCGCCGACATCCCCCCTCGCCAGATAATGTAATTTTTGTTTAATCGCTACGTCATTATTTGATCAAAATCAGCATTAGTTATCCTTCACTTTGGTGTTATTGACTGAGTGAATTGTGAACAGAATCACGCGCGAGAAGTTTTCGTGGCGGAAAGCGTTGTTATAAAACTACGGGGTTGGAAAATGGCGGTGGTAAAAGCAAGTTTGAAATTATTTGGCGGGGATACGATTGTCGTTCGTTGTTCAGCAAATTGTCATATTCATCTGATGAGCGAGAAGAGCAGCGCGGCTAACGCGGAGACCGATATTTTAAGCGTCCAGAACCGCGCAAGCGCCTATCTGGCGGTGCCTTACAGCGGGATCTGGAACGTGCTGATCGATAGCCACAGCCAGTCGCTGGAGCACTCAATCAGCTACGTTGCAGCGTAATCGCTCAACAGACAAAACCAGGTTGCAGGTCCGGGCCTGGTTTTTCTCCCTCCAGCAAGCCACGCACTCTCCCCACCAGCTCATTCAGGCAGTCATCGTGCATGCCGAGTTTAATCAGTTCCTGTTCAAGCGAGAAAAGATACTGCGCATTGGTGCCAAGCGGGCCGCTGGCAGAGGCAATCAACGGGGCGATAGTTTGCGTGCGGGTATCGGATTCGTAGAGTGGATGGCGTGGATCCATAATAAACACCAGCGCGTTAATGACACGGCCATCGTCCAGCGCCAGCTTGCACCAGCTCGGCATATAGCAGCCGGTGATCATTTCGCGTTTCCACAGCAGCGACAGTTCTTCCGTAAGCGTTTCCTGCGGCAGACGGTAAGCGACACCGGTCGTACGGCCGCCCTCTTTCAGCGCCAGCATGCGGCCAGGCTGACAGGCCGTTCCGCGCCCTGCGGTTAAACGCAGGCAAAATGCGCGATGCCAGCCAACCAGCGTTCCGGTGCATGACTCTTCAAATTCCAGCGCCGGGTTCCACATCAGCGAACCGTAGCCGAAAATCCACACTGGCCCCTCATCCGGACGACAAGCGAGCGTCGCTGCCAGCGATGCGGCCCGTTGTTCCGCTGACCATAACAGCGACTCCTCAATGTCGCCAAACGCCGTTTTACAATCGGCTGTTCGCAAGAAATCACGTGTTAACATCTTTTACCTCCGCCACTGCCTGCTTCCCTGCGACTGCTCTACTGCTGTCTTCCCGACAAATGCTGCTTTAAGCGCAGCTTACTACGCACCATATGCAATTCGCAGGCCGCTTGCAATAGCACCAACACATTGAATATGGCTATAAATGGCGAAGTGTAATTATTTCATTGTGTTACTTCTTTTTGTGCCAGCGATCGTCATCGCCTTTTTCATAATCCTGTTTAACGGCTGACCAGGCAACGCGATGCGCAGTCTCTTCGCGGCTGGCGTCATCGCGCCGATCGGCTTTGTCCTTGTATTGCTCCCAGGCGCTATTAAACGCCTCTTTATAAATTTCCTGCGCATGAGCAGGCAGTACATGCTGGACGCTGTCAGGAAGATCGGATTTCTCTTTATAGGGCATGTTTTGGCTCCTTTTGGGCTAAATGAATAAGCCTGGTTGATAATCCGCGCAACCGCCACCACACCATGATTTATTGCAAATAAAAAATCACATCACATTGTTAGATAAACATAATTTCTATGAGATATCATTTTTTCAGGCATTAGAATGAAAATGATATCGAGATAGTAAAACTAAGTAAAAACCCGACTAAAACTGGCGATTTTTTGCTATTTTAGGCCGCTGATAATTTTATCTATAATCCACATACACCTGCACTATGACGGAGCATCATAATGACAACAACGCACGAAGCGGTTAAAACCCGCCACAAGGAGACATCCCTCATTTTCCCGGTGCTGGCGCTGGCCGTGCTGCTTTTCTGGGGAAGTTCGCAGTCATTGCCAGTGGTGATTGGCATCAATATTCTGGCGCTGGTCGGTATTCTTTCCAGCGCCTTTAGCGTGGTTCGCCATGCTGACGTACTCGCACACCGCCTGGGCGAGCCCTATGGTTCGCTGATTCTGAGTCTCTCGGTGGTGATCCTCGAAGTGAGCCTGATTTCCGCGCTGATGGCGACAGGCGATGCGGCGCCAACGCTGATGCGCGACACGCTTTACTCTATCATCATGATTGTTACCGGCGGGCTGGTAGGGTTCTCTCTGCTGCTCGGCGGGCGTAAATTCGCCACCCAGTATATGAATCTGTTCGGCATCAAACAGTATCTCATCGCCCTGTTCCCGCTGGCGGTTATTGCGCTGGTGTTCCCGATGGCGCTGCCGGAGGCCAATTTCACTATTGGTCAGTCGCTGCTGGTGGCATTAATCTCGGCAGCGATGTACGGCGTGTTTTTGCTGATTCAGACCAAAACGCACCAGAGTCTGTTTGTTTACGAGCATGAAGACGAGAGCGACGACGACGATCCGCATCACGGCAAACCGTCTGCACACGGGAATTTGTGGCATACCGTATGGCTGATCGTGCATCTGATTGCAGTGATCGCGGTGACCAAAATGAACGCGAAACCGCTGGAGGCACTGCTGACAGAGATGAATGCGCCCGTCGCGTTTACCGGTTTCCTGGTGGCGCTGCTGATCCTGTCGCCGGAAGGCCTTGGGGCGCTGAAAGCGGTGCTGAATAATCAGGTTCAGCGCGCCATGAATCTGTTTTTTGGTTCGGTGCTGGCAACCATTTCCCTGACGGTCCCGGTCGTTACGCTGATTGCGTGGCTCACTGGTAATCACCTGGTTTTTGGCCTTGGCGCGCCCGAGATGATTGTGATGGTGTCCTCCCTGCTGCTGTGCCAGCTCTCCTTCTCGACCGGCCGTACTAATGTGCTGAACGGCGCGGCGCATATGGCGCTGTTTGCGGCTTACCTGATGACGATATTTGCCTGACGCCCTTTTACCTGGCCGATAAAAAACCCCGCATTTGCGGGGTTTTGTTTTTTTACTCGGTGTCGAGTTCGTCGAAGCTTTTCACCAGATCGTCAATCGCTTTGATCTGCCTGAGGAACGGTTCGAGTTTGTCCAGCGGCAGCGCGGACGGGCCATCGCATTTTGCGTTGTCCGGATCCGGGTGCGCTTCAATAAACAGGCCAGCCAGTCCGGTTGCCATCCCTGCGCGAGCCAGTTCAGTGACCTGCGCACGGCGGCCGCCGGAAGCCGCGCCAAACGGGTCGCGGCATTGCAGTGCGTGGGTGACGTCAAAAATCACCGGCGAGTTATTGGAGACTTTCTTCATCACGCCGAAACCGAGCATATCCACAACCAGGTTGTCATAACCAAAGTTGGCGCCGCGGTCGCAGAGGATCACTTTGTCATTACCGCCTTCATGGAATTTATCCACGATATTGCCCATCTGGCCAGGGCTGACGAACTGCGGTTTTTTCACGTTAATTACCGCGCCGGTTTTCGCCATCGCTTCCACCAGGTCGGTCTGGCGGGCGAGGAATGCCGGAAGCTGAATCACGTCGACCACATCGGCCACCGGCTGCGCCTGGGAAGCTTCATGCACGTCGGTGATCACTTTTACGCCAAAGGTCTGTTTCAGTTCCTGGAAAATTTTCATCCCCTCTTCCAGACCCGGCCCGCGATAGGACTTGATGGAAGAACGGTTGGCTTTATCAAAAGAGGCTTTGAACACATACGGAATGCCCAGTTTCTGGGTCACAGTCACGTAGTGTTCGCAAATGCGCATCGCCAGATCGCGGGATTCCAGCACGTTCATACCACCAAACAGCACAAACGGCAGGTCGTTCGCAACGTTAATGTCGCCAATGCTGACCACTTTTTGTTTCATAAAATCGCCTTATCAAGTGTGAATCGGAACTTACTTTTAATGCAGGGTAATCTGTTTGTGCGAAATCGTGTTGATTTGCGCGCGGATCATCTCGCTAATCGGATCCTCCGGACACTGCTCGACGAAGTAACTCAGGTCGTGCAGCGCCACATGATCGCAATCAAGCTGGGCGTAAATCAGCCCGCGGTCACGGATTTCATAGGGATCTTCCGGATTAAACTGTAACAGCGCTTCACTGGCGCGCAATGCCAGCTCCATCTGTTGCTCTTCCATCAGCGCTGACTTTAAGGTATCCAGCAGCTTGCGGATCACTTCAGCGTTGTCGGCTTCATCCAGATCTTCGTTAAACAGCTCAGCGACCGGGCTGATATTGCCCTTCAGCCAGACTTCGAGCGTATGCTCGTCCAGCGTGTCACCATTAAACGGGTTAATGAGCCACATTTCGCCGTCCAGCCACTCGGCACGCAGGATCAGCTGCGTCGGGAAAATGACCGGCGTCAGCGGAATGTCGAGACGCCCGGCGACCCACAATAAAATCGCCCCCAGAGAGACGGCGCTTCCCTGACGATTTTCCAGCACTTTATCCAGCCACAGTGCATCAGACAGACGGTAAACTCCACGCGTGTCTTTAAAACCCCATTCGCCGTAAAACAACTCAATGAGCTTTTCCAGCTGCCAGTCCTGAGGCTTCGCCTGACTTATTTCCTCTCGCGCCAGGCTCAGCAGACGCTCCAGCTCTTCATGCACGTACAATGAAGGAAAATCATCGCGAATCAGCTCTGAAACAAGGATCATCCCGTCGCATAATGGCGCGTTGTTAAATTCGAAATCAGCTAACGACCTCATTTCTTACCCCAGTATCGGTACTTTTGTGGCGGCGAGTTTAATGATGATGTACAGCACCACCAGCCCCAGCATAAAGGCGATAAAACCCGTTTGCTGGCTGCGCGGACGATGTCGTCCAAGCGCGATAAAACCCAAAACGATGTAGATGATAACGCCAAACAGCTTTTCAGTCAGCCATGCGCCTTTAACAGTAAAAGGTAAATAGCCCGTTACCCACATCAACCCGCCACCGCTTAACAGCAATAGGCTGTCGACCACATGCGGCACCACCCGCACCCAGCGGGCCTGCGCGCGTGGGTTGTTCGCCCAGCGCCACCAGTAGCGTAAAACGAACAGGCTAATGGTCAACGCAACGCAGGTCAAATGCAATGTAATCAGTATGTTAAAGGCGTGCATCGCGCATTACTCCTGTAAAGGCCGCTTTCCCAGCGTCAGCCGCTCATTACCGCCATAATCCCGGCAGGTTTCCACTTCCTGCCAGCCATATTGTGAAAACAGCGCACGCACCGCCGCGCCCTGCTGCCAGCCATGTTCCAGCAGCAGCCAGCCACCCGGCTGCAGAAAGCGTCGCGCGTCGCAAATGATGGTCTGTAAATCGGCGAGACCATGATCGGCCGCCACCAGCGCGCTCAGCGGTTCAAAGCGGACATCGCCCTGCGCGAGATGCGGATCCTGCTCGTCAATATAGGGAGGATTGCTGACAATCATGGCGAACTGCTGCCCTGCAAGCGCACTGAACCAACGACTTTGCAGGATATCGACATTGGTAATCGCCAGGTGTTCCGCATTGCGTTGCGCCAGTGCTACCGCTTCAGCAACCACATCGACGGCAGTAACGTGGCAATCCGGCCGTTCGCTGGCCAGCGCCAGCGCGATCGCGCCGGTGCCGGTACCCAGATCGAGAATGCGACACGGCGAAGCGGGAAGACGGTTTAACGCCTGCTCAACCAGGCACTCCGTGTCCGGGCGCGGGATCAGCGTCGCCGGAGAAACAAACAGCGGCAGCGACCAGAATTCGCGCTCACCGACCAGATGCGCCACCGGTTCGCCAAGCGCACGTCGTGCCAGCAGCGCATCCAGTTGCTGCTGCTGTTCCGCCGTAAGCACCGTTTCACCAAAAGCGAGAATGAAGGTGCGCGTTTTGCCGGTTACAAACCCCAGCAGAATTTCAGCGTCGCGGCGCGGGCTTTCGCTCGTCTGCAACTGGCTTATCGCCGTACGCAACCACTGTTGATAGTCCATTATTCCTGCTCGGAAAGTGCCGCCAGTTGATCGGCCTGGTATTCCTGCACAATCGGCTCGATCAGCATATCGAGCTTGCCTTCCATCACCTCATCAAGACGGTAGAGCGTCAAGTTGATGCGGTGATCGGTAACGCGCCCCTGCGGAAAATTGTATGTGCGGTTGCGATCGCTGCGATCGCCGCTGCCCAGCAGATTGCGGCGGGTTGATGCTTCCGCCTGCTGGCGTTTCGCCATCTCTGCCGCGTGGATACGCGCGCCCAGCACCGACATCGCTTTGGCTTTGTTTTTATGCTGTGAACGTTCGTCCTGGCATTCGACCACAATCCCCGTCGGCAGGTGGGTAATACGGATTGCCGAGTCGGTGGTGTTAACGTGCTGGCCGCCAGCCCCGGAGGAGCGGAAAGTATCAATACGCAGATCCGCCGGGTTGATATCCGGTAGCTCAGCTTCAGGCAGCTCCGGCATGACGGCAACAGTACAGGCCGAAGTGTGAATACGCCCCTGTGATTCGGTCGCCGGGACGCGCTGCACGCGATGGCCGCCCGATTCAAACTTAAGACGCCCGTAGACGCCTTCGCCGCTGATTTTGGCGATCACTTCTTTATAGCCGCCATGTTCGCCTTCGTTAGCGCTCATGATCTCCACGCGCCAGCGGCGGGCTTCCGCGTAGCGGCTGTACATGCGGAACAGATCGCCGGCAAATAATGCTGCTTCGTCACCGCCCGTACCCGCGCGCACTTCAACGAAGGCATTGCGTTCGTCATCCGGATCTTTCGGCAAGAGTAAAACCTGTAAATGCTGCTCCAGTTGCTCACTTTTCTCTTTCGCATCGCGCAACTCTTCCTGCGCCATTTCACGCATTTCCGGGTCGTCGAGCATCATCTGTGCCGTTTCAATATCTTCCTGAACCTTTTGCCAGTCAGTAAAACAGCGCGACACATCGCTTAGCTGCGCATATTCCCGCGACAGCGCACGGAAACGATCCTGGTCGGCAATAGTTTGCGCATCACCCAGCAGCGCCTGAACTTCTTCATGGCGTTCATGCAGGGCTTCCAGTTTGGCAACGATAGAAGGCTTCATAGGCGTAAATGCACCTTTTAATAATCAGAGAGTGGTGTTGTGCTAATCCAGCCCGAGGCTGTTGCGCAAAGTATGCAGGCGCTCATCATCCCCGTCACGGGCGGCCTGCTGAAGAGATTTGGTTGGGGCGTGGATCAGCCGGTTAGTCAGCTTCCACGCGAGGTCCTGCATGATAACCTGCGGATCGCCGCCCTGCTCCAGCGCAGCCAGCGCTTTAGCGGTCAGCTCATCGCGCACGGCTTCGGAATGGCTGCGGTATTCACGGATAGTCTCGCTGGCGCTTTGCGCGCGCAGCCATGACATAAATTCGCTGGTTTCCTGGGCGACGATGGTTTCCGCCTGCACCGCAGCGGCTTTACGTTGCGCCAGATTATGCTGAATGATGCTTTGCAGATCGTCGACGCTGTAGAGATAAGCGTTGGCCACTTTCCCCACTTCCGGCTCAACGTCGCGCGGCACGGCGATATCCACCAGCAGCATCGGCTGGTTGCGTCGCGCTTTCATCGCACGTTCCACCATCCCTTTACCGATGATCGGCAACGGGCTGGCGGTAGAACTGATAACAATATCAGCGTCTTTCAGACGCTCGTCGATTTCGCTCAGGGAGATAACGTCCGCACCGACTTCCTCCGCCAGCACCTGCGCGCGTTCACGCGTACGGTTAGCAATGATCATCTTCTGCACTTTGTGTTCGCGCAGATGGCGGGCAACCAGCTCAATGGTTTCGCCCGCGCCAACCAGCAATACGGTGACCGTCGAGAGGGATTCAAAGATCTGCCGCGCCAGCGTACAGGCGGCAAAGGCGACCGACACGGCGCTGGCGCCTATATCGGTTTCCGTACGCACCCGTTTAGCAACGGAGAAGGATTTCTGGAACATGCGTTCCAGATCGCTGGCATTGCCGTGCCCGCGCTGCGAATCGGCATAGGCTTTTTTCACCTGGCCGAGAATTTGCGGCTCGCCAAGCACCAGAGAATCCAGCCCGCTCGCTACGCGCATTAAATGGCTGACGGCGTCATTATCCTGATGCCAGTAAAGACTCTGGCGCACTTCCTCTTCGCTCAGGTGATGGTAATCACACAACCAGCGAACCAGCGCTTCACGCAGGTTTTCCCGCTCTTCGACGCTCAAATAAAGCTCGGTGCGGTTACAGGTTGAAAGCACCACTCCACCTTGCACCATCGGCTGCGAGAGCAGGCTTTCCAGCGCCTGGTCAAGCGTATCCGGCGAAAATGCAATGCGTTCTCGCAGCGAAACGGGTGCCGTTTTGTGGTTGATGCCAAGAGCTAAAAGGGTCATGAGCGCGGGAATAGTACCAACGTTGATAAGGTTAGACTGCACGCATCATACAGGATGCGCACGGTCAATAAAAGAGAGACTCTCCTTTCGGAGTAATTGGTATTTTAATGATTTAAGACAACTTGAACGTAGACGCTGTTACAGTGCGGCGCTAGCATTAAGCCTAATCACCGCAACCTCTCTCAAGGATTTGTCATCGTTATGACTCTGTCGGACTTCCGCTTTATTCGCCTGCTGCCGCTGGCCAGCCTCGTTTTGACCGCCTGTACGCTCAATGCGCCCAAAGGACCGGGGCAAAGCCCGGATTCGCCGCAGTGGCGTCAGCATCAGCAGCAGGTGCGCGCATTAAGTCAGTATCAGACGCGCGGTGCCTTCGCTTACCTGTCCGATCAGCAAAAAGTCTACGCCCGCTTCTTCTGGCAGCAGACAGGCGAAGATCGTTACCGTTTGCTGCTGACCAACCCGCTGGGCAGCACCGAACTGGAGCTGAACGCACAGCCGGGCAATGTGCAACTGGTCGATAATAAAGGCCAGCGCTATACCGCTGACGATGCCGAAGAGATGATCGGCAAGCTGACCGGCATGCCTATCCCGCTCAATAGCCTGCGCCAATGGATCCTCGGTCTGCCGGGTAATGCCACCGATTACAAACTTGACGATCAGTATCGCCTGAGCGAGCTGAACTACAGCCAGGGCGGTAAAAGCTGGAAAGTCGTTTATGGCGGATATGACAGCAAAACCCAGCCGGCAATGCCAGCAAATATGGAGCTGAGCGACGGCAGCCAGCGTATCAAGCTAAAGATGGATAACTGGATTGTAAAATGACAACCTGGCCCGCTCCGGCGAAACTTAACCTGTTTTTATACATTACCGGCCAGCGAGCTGACGGCTATCACACCTTACAGACGCTTTTTCAGTTTCTCGATTATGGCGATACGCTGACCATCGAACCGCGCAGCGACGGTGAAATCCGTCTGTTAACCCCCGTTGCCGGGGTGCCTGACGAAGAGAATCTGATCGTGCGCGCTGCACGTTTGCTGATTAAACGCGCCCGCGAAACCGGGCGTTATCCTGAGGGCAGCGGCGCCGATATTGCGATTGATAAGCGTCTGCCAATGGGCGGCGGCCTTGGCGGCGGTTCATCAAATGCCGCGACCGTGCTGGTTGCCTTGAATCATTTATGGGGCTGCCAACTGAGCGTTGATGAGCTGGCAGCGCTTGGCCTGCAACTGGGTGCGGATGTCCCGGTATTTGTGCGCGGGCATGCGGCCTTTGCTGAAGGAATTGGCGAGATCCTGACGCCGGTTAATCCACCAGAGAAATGGTATCTGGTGGCGCATCCGGGCGTCAGCATTCCCACGCCGGTCATTTTCAAAGATCCCGAGTTACCAAGAGCGACACCGAAGCGGTCAATCGAAACGTTGCTAAATTGTGAATTCGGCAACGATTGCGAGGTTATCGCAAGAAAACGTTTTCGCGAGGTTGATGCCGCGCTTTCCTGGCTGTTAGAATACGCGCCGTCGCGCCTGACTGGCACAGGAGCCTGTGTCTTTTCCGAATTTGACACCGAATCCGCCGCTCGTCAGGTGCTTGAGCAAGCCCCGGAATGGCTGCACGGTTTTGTCGCGCGAGGCGTCAACCTCTCGCCGCTAGCACAAACCATCGCCGGGCAAGCTGAGCTCCGGTGACAACGTCACATGTTCCAGACGTTGCATCGCGCTCTTTAATACACCGCATGGATAGAATTTCGCCCTGACCGCACATTCTGGCGTATTCTATCCACCACTGGACGCATGCCTGAGGTTCTTCTCGTGCCTGATATGAAGCTTTTTGCTGGTAACGCTACCCCGGAACTAGCACAACGTATTGCCAACCGCCTGTACACTTCTCTCGGCGACGCCGCTGTAGGTCGCTTTAGCGACGGCGAAGTCAGCGTACAAATTAATGAAAACGTACGCGGTGGTGATATTTTCATCATCCAGTCCACTTGTGCTCCCACAAACGACAACCTGATGGAACTGGTTGTCATGGTTGATGCGCTGCGTCGTGCTTCCGCAGGCCGTATCACCGCGGTCATTCCTTATTTCGGCTACGCCCGCCAGGACCGTCGCGTACGTTCTGCCCGTGTGCCAATTACCGCAAAAGTCGTTGCTGATTTCCTTTCCAGCGTTGGCGTTGACCGCGTGTTGACCGTTGACCTGCATGCTGAACAGATTCAGGGCTTCTTCGATGTGCCGGTTGATAACGTGTTCGGTAGCCCGATCCTGCTCGAAGATATGCTGCAACTGAACCTGGACAACCCTATCGTGGTTTCTCCGGACATTGGCGGCGTGGTTCGCGCCCGTGCTATCGCCAAACTGCTGAACGATACCGATATGGCGATCATCGACAAACGCCGTCCGCGTGCTAACGTCTCTCAGGTGATGCACATCATCGGTGACGTGGCTAACCGCGACTGCGTACTGGTTGACGATATGATCGATACCGGTGGTACGCTGTGCAAAGCGGCAGAAGCGCTGAAAGAGCGTGGCGCAAAACGCGTATTTGCTTACGCGACGCACCCGATTTTCTCTGGTAATGCGGTGAATAACCTGCGCAACTCCGTGATCGACGAAGTGGTAGTCTGCGACACCATTCCGCTGAGCGAAGAGATCAAAGCGCTGCCGAACGTACGTACGCTGACGCTGTCTGGCATGCTGGCCGAAGCTATCCGTCGTATCAGCAACGAAGAATCTATTTCTGCGATGTTCGAACATTAATCGCTGCTGAATAGAAAACCCGCTGCGGCGGGTTTTTTTATCTTTGAATGTCATTTGTATGATTTATTAAGTCGTTATTAATTTCCACCTCCAGGATGAAATAACATCGTGAATAAATTTTTCACTCCACATGTTCTGCCTTTCCGCGCGTTAATTGAGGCGTGCTGGAAAGAAAAATACACGATGGCTCGCTTTACCCGCGATCTCATCGCCGGTATCACCGTCGGGATTATCGCCATTCCCCTGTCGATGGCGCTGGCGATTGGCAGCGGTGTCGCGCCACAATATGGCCTGTATACCTCGGCGATTGCCGGTATCGTTATCGCCCTGAGCGGTGGTTCACGCTACAGCGTTTCCGGCCCGACCGCTGCGTTTGTGGTGATCCTCTACCCGGTGTCACAACAGTTTGGCCTTGCGGGCCTGCTGGTTGCCACGTTGATGTCCGGGGTGTTCCTGATCCTCTTCGGGCTGGCGCGTTTTGGCCGGTTGATTGAATATATTCCGCTTTCCGTGACGCTCGGTTTTACCTCCGGTATTGGTATCACCATCGCCACAATGCAGCTTAAAGATTTTCTCGGGCTGCATATGACGCATGTCCCGGAACATTACCTGCAAAAAGTTGGCGCACTGGTGATGGCGCTGCCCACCATTAATTTTGGTGATGCTGCAATCGGTGTGACAACACTGGCAACGCTGGTTCTCTGGCCGCGCTTACGCTTACGTTTGCCCGGCCACTTGCCTGCGCTGCTGGCTGGCTGTGCGGTTATGCTGGTAGTGAACCTGCTCGGCGGCCATGTTGCTACTATCGGTTCCCAGTTCCAGTACACGCTGGCAGATGGCACACAGGGCAACGGTATCCCTCAGCTTCTGCCGCAACTGGTGTTGCCGTGGGATCTGCCGGGTTCGAATTTCACCCTCAGTTGGAACTCACTCCAGGCGATGCTGCCCGCCGCGTTTTCGATGGCCATGCTGGGCGCCATTGAATCGCTGCTCTGCGCGGTGGTGCTGGACGGAATGACCGGCACCAAACACAAAGCCAACAGCGAACTGATTGGCCAGGGCATGGGGAATATTATCGCGCCGTTCTTTGGCGGTATCACCGCGACGGCAGCGATTGCCCGCTCTGCCGCCAACGTGCGCGCGGGTGCCACTTCGCCCATTTCGGCCGTGATCCACGCACTGCTGGTGATCCTGGCATTACTGGCGCTGGCGCCTCTGCTCTCCTGGCTGCCGCTGTCGGCGATGGCCGCGCTGCTGTTAATGGTGGCGTGGAATATGAGTGAAGCGCACAAAGTGATCGATCTGCTGCGTCGCGCGCCCGCCGATGACATTGTGGTGATGTTGATGTGTATGTCGCTGACGGTGCTGTTCGATATGGTTATCGCCATTAGCGTCGGGATTGTGCTGGCCTCGCTGCTGTTTATGCGCCGCATTGCGCGGATGACGCACCTGGCGGCAGTGAATGTCAGCGTGCCGGATGACGTGCTGGTGCTGCGCGTTATTGGCCCGCTGTTCTTTGCCGCTGCGGAAGGTGTGTTCAGCGATCTGGAAACCCGCATCGCCGGTAAGCGAATTGTCGTGCTGAAGTGGGATGCCGTGCCGGTGCTCGATGCTGGCGGGCTGGATGCTTTCCGCCGTTTTGTTGCCCGCCTGCCGGAAGGTACCGAGCTGCGGGTCAGCAATCTGGAGTTTCAGCCGTTACGCACGCTGGCGCGCGCCGGTGTGCAGCCCATCCCTGGCCGACTGTCTTTCTTCCCTAATCGCGACGCGGCATTAGCCGATCTGTGAACCGGATGCGGAATAACGATTCCGCATCATCACCTCTATCGCCCGTTGTAGCCATTGCAGCACTTCGGGCGTCATCCATGTCCCCTTCATCAGGTGTGGTTCCTGCTGCATCGCAGTGCGAAACTTTTGTTGCGTCTGCGCATCCGTTCCGGCGTAAGACTGGAACAGCGCCAGCCAGTTTTGCGCCAACGCCTGCGCCTCTTCCGACTGCGGATCCAGTGATTGTCGCTGGGCGAGATGCAGTTTTGCCACCAGCGGCGGCCACTCCATCATGCGGTCAAAATAGTGGGCCCGTGTGAAGGCCATCTCTTCTGGCGACAGATAACGCTGCCAGATAGCGAGTTTACTTTCTGCGAAACTGCGGGTAATAAAATCGACGATGCTTTGCGTAATGCCGGTTTGCTCGCGCATCTGTGGTTCGACGCTGTGCATCTCGTTTAAGCGGGTAAGAAACTCCGGCTTATTCGCCGTATCGTCTTCAAGACGGCTCATCCAGCGCGTCGCCAGATTCATCGCACGCGTATCGTCCGGCGGGCAATTTTCCGACAACAATTTCTGCGCTTCACTCACCATTTCGGCCCAGGCCTGCTCCCGCGTCTCGTCTGGCGTGGCAAACGGCAATTCCTGTAGCTCTTGCGGGGTAAACCAACGATCGTACATTTTCATCATCTCCAGTGTCTGTAGCCATGACTCCAGGTCAGGCTCCGCACCGCTGGCAAGACCGTCACGCAAAGCTATGAGCTGATGACGTAATGTGACAATGTCACGCATTTGTTTATCAAGCATTGTAATTTGCTGATCCAGCAATTCCGCCAGCGGACGCGTCTCCTGCGCCAGATAATCATTAATTGCCGCCAGTTCCATTCCTGATTTCGCCAGCGCCTGAATCATATGCAGGCGTTTCACATCAGCAAGGTTATAGAGCCGATAACCGGCGGCATTTCGGGCAGAAGGCAGCAGCAAACCAATATGTTCATAGTGATGCAGCGTGCGCACGCTGATTCCCGCCCGCCGCGACAACTCTCCAACCTGAATCAACATGGCTTCCCCCTTCTTCTCCACAGACCGGACTTTCGGGCCTGACGTTACGTGAGGGTCAAGCAGAACACAAAAAAAAACGGCTCGATCAGGAGCCGTTATTGAAAAATTCATCTTTAGCTGTGATGTTGCCGGTCACGGCGGCAGCGTTTGTCATAGTGGCGAACCCACCAGTATTTATCGCACACCTGCTCATGGCCTCCTACGCGGGCGCCTGCGAGCCAGAGAACAGCTCCGAGGAAGATACTGAGTACCGCGCCGTGCGCAAAAAATTGCGGCAGGTTAAGCTGTGGAAGTTGGTTTAGAATAGAGTAACCAACACCGACAACCATCACTACCAACCCCAACCCCATGAGCACATTACCGAGTAACGAAGCGTTTTTGCGTTTCATATGTCACCTCCGGAACGACGGGTTGGATGGGAAAACCCCAATCCTTGTGAATAAAGTATAGACAGTGCTCTTTTTGGCGGTTGCGGGCACGATCACAATTACATATGTTTGACTAACAGAAATTTACAAATAAGCGATTGAACTACTTGAATTTCGAATGATTGAGGTGAGCAATCATTATCATTTTCCACCTGATACCGTGAGAATTTTGTCATCGCGCCCCGCACAACGTAAACTACGCGCCGGATATTGACCTGGTCAGGAATAAAAAGTGACGATTAAACTGATTGTCGGGCTGGCGAACCCTGGCGCTGAATACGCTGCGACACGCCACAATGCGGGCGCCTGGTATGTCGATTTACTGGCAGAGAGCGCGCGCGCTCCGCTGCGCGATGAACCGAAATTTTTCGGTTATACCTCGCGCATTAATCTGGCGGGCGAAGATGTACGTCTGCTGGTGCCGACCACCTTTATGAACCTGAGCGGCAAAGCGGTGGCGGCGATGGCGACTTTTTATCGCATCAATCCGGATGAAATCCTTGTCGCGCATGACGAGCTGGATCTGCCGCCTGGCGTGGCGAAGTTCAAACTGGGCGGTGGACACGGCGGCCATAACGGCCTGAAAGACATCATCAGTAAACTGGGGAATAACCCCAATTTTCACCGTTTGCGCGTAGGTATCGGTCATCCGGGGGATAAAAACAAAGTTGTCGGTTTTGTACTGGGCAAACCGCCGGTTTCTGAACAGAAGCTGATCGATGAAGCCATTGACGAAGCGGCACGTTGTACAGAGATCTGGCTGAAGGACGGTTTAACCAAAGCCACCAACCGCCTGCACGCCTTTAAGGCACAGTAGCCCCACTGCAGCGGCAATTTTGCCGCGCGTTACATCGGTTACGTGTATAATAGGCAAAGTTATTCACTTTTCTACAATCCGTTTTACTCAACGGGTTGATTATCAAGAGATTAAGGTAATTACATCATGGGATTCAAATGCGGTATCGTTGGTCTGCCCAACGTAGGTAAATCCACCCTGTTCAACGCGCTCACCAAAGCAGGTATTGAAGCGGCAAACTTCCCCTTCTGTACTATTGAGCCGAACACCGGTGTCGTACCGATGCCCGATCCGCGTCTGGACAAACTCGCGGAAATCGTTAAGCCTCAGCGCATTCTGCCGACCACGATGGAATTTGTTGATATCGCCGGCCTGGTAAAAGGCGCGTCCAAAGGTGAAGGCCTGGGCAACCAGTTCCTGACCAACATCCGCGAAACCGAAGCCATCGGCCACGTTGTACGCTGCTTTGAAAACGACAATATCATCCACGTTGCCGGTAAAGTTGACCCGGCGGAAGATATCGACGTTATCAATACCGAACTGGCGCTGTCCGATCTGGAAACCTGCGAGCGCGCGATTCATCGCGTGTCCAAGAAAGCAAAAGGCGGCGATAAAGATGCGAAAGTTGAACTGGCCGCGCTGGAGAAATGCCTGCCGCAGCTGGAAAACGCCGGTATGCTGCGCGCGCTGGATCTGAGCAAAGAAGAGAAAGAAGCCATTCGTTATCTGAGCTTCCTGACGCTGAAACCAACCATGTACATCGCTAACGTCAATGAAGACGGTTTCGAAAACAACCCGTATCTGGACCAGGTTCGCGCCATCGCGGAAAAAGAAGGCTCTGTAGTTGTGCCGGTTTGTGCCGCGGTTGAATCGGATATCGCCGAGCTGGATGACGAAGAGCGTGATGAGTTCATGGCCGAACTGGGTCTTGAAGAACCGGGCCTGAACCGCGTGATCCGCGCAGGTTATGCCCTGCTGAACCTGCAAACCTACTTCACCGCCGGTGTGAAAGAAGTTCGCGCCTGGACAATCCCGGTTGGCGCAACGGCTCCGCAGGCCGCCGGTAAAATCCACACCGACTTTGAAAAAGGCTTTATCCGCGCGCAAACCATCGCTTATGAAGACTTTATTGCTTACAAAGGCGAGCAAGGCGCGAAAGAAGCCGGCAAAATGCGTGCAGAAGGCAAAGAGTACATCGTTAAAGATGGCGATGTGATGAACTTCCTGTTCAACGTCTAATCGTTTCTGTTGTCTCATGCGATCTCACGCATCGCATGTTCATCAACAATCCCCCGAAAATCCACGCAGCTGCGTGGATTTTTTCTTTTCATGGCTTCACACATAATCTCGCCACGACGCAGACAGAAATGAGAACACTCAGTTTCCATCTTCACTTTAAGTGAATGCAATAGCTGACAAGGACTCGCCATGCTCACTGACACACACTGCCGGGTTGAAAGAAAAACTCTATCGACTTAATGACTTCAACGGCCCCGGCCCTGAAGTGAAGCACAACGGCAAATCCAGCAAGTTCGCATTAGATGAGTATCCAGCAGTAAAACTCGCCGAAGCGCGAGAGAAATGCGAGTAAGCATCGAAGCAAGCCGCGGAAAGAGCCAGTCCACAGCCATTTACCAGAAAGACAATGCCAGGCTGACTCTCAAAGTCTCTGATGTGCAGACTCACGGCCCCGTTGGGGTTCCGGTCCGGGTCATATTGAGATACCTGGCAACGGATTCAAACACTCTCAGAACCCTGTGAGAAGGAAGATTGTCCCGCATCGTTGAGTTTTTCTAAAAAAGGGGCTGAATATAAATCGTTTTTACTGCCAATATCCCAGAGTTATTAATACCGTATGACAACGGGATCACTCTGGAGCAACGCTGTTGTGAACGCAAAACACATGAAATACTCCGACTGGAGTCTGCTTTTCCTGCTCTCATTGCTTTGGGGCGGTTCTTTTTTCTTCAACGGCATTCTGGTGAGATATATCCCTCCGTTGCCACTGGTGGCGGCACGAGTCACGCTTGCAGCAGCCGTACTGTGGAGCGTGTTGTTAATCTCCCGGACACCTGTGCAGCACAGCGCAAAACTCTGGGGTAGTTTCATGGTTATGGGATTGCTTAATAATGTTCTGCCGTTCCTGCTTATCGCCTGGGGACAGTCACACATTGCCAGCGGCACGGCAGCCATACTTAACGCCACCACGCCGCTTTTTACCATACTGCTGGCGCACCGTTTTACATCAGATGACCGTCTTTCCTGGAGTCGTTGCGTTGGCCTGTTAACCGGCTTTGGCGGCGTTGCATACATGCTGGGCCATGAAAATCTTGCCGGTGAGGATCACAGCCTGGCCGCAGAACTTGCCGTGCTGGCTGCCGCCCTCAGCTATGCCATTGCCAGCCTCTGGGGACGGCGGTTTATGCGGGCAGGTCTGTCACCGCTGGTACCCGCAGCAGGACAACTGACAGCCTCCGCGTTGCTGACGTTACCTGTGGCTTTCCTGAACGGTAATATCAATACATTACTGCACGCAGACGCCATCTGCTGGATGGCTCTTGCAGGTCTGGCAATTTTCTCCACCGCCGTGGCGTATCTGATTTTTTTCCGTCTGCTAGCGAGCGCCGGAGCAACCAACCTGATGCTGGTGACCTTTCTTATCCCCGTCACGGCTGTGCTGGCTGGCTTTGCGTTGCTGGGCGAATCCCTGACTGCTGATAAGCTCATCGGGATGAGTATTCTGGCTGCCGGACTAATGATTCTGGATGGACGGCTCCTGTCTGCAGTCCAGCATCGCGTCGCCGGGAAGCCAGCACCGTAATAACCTGCAGCCCTGTATTCTGAACTGGCTATGTCAGTCATCCGGCTATGTTTTATGACAGTGTGAACAATCGGCGATCACTATCCTGCAGAGGCCTGGGCTGAAATCAGTGCCTGACCGGAGTGCCCCACCCTTACAGATGTCATAAAAAGTTTGTCGGATGTTTGAGGGCGTGAAGCGAATATGGCCCTCTTTTTATGGATTTTTTCGGAGATGAACCGCTCATGATGGTAAATTTAACCAAACATAGAGCTAAGAATAATGGGGGAAACAATGATTACACAGCAAGCGCCGCAGCTTGAAACAGAACGCCTGATTTTAAAGCAATTTACACTCGAAGATTTCCCGGCGCTCAAGGAATGCTGGGCGACTCCGGAAATGGTTAAGATCAATGGCGGCGAAATGCCGACTACAGATATGGTCTGGACCCGTTTCTTACGCGATATCGGGCACTGGCAGATGTTGGGTTATGGTTACTGGGCAGTATTTGAAAAATCAACAAACCGTTATGCTGGTTCGTTTGGCTTTCAGGATGCTCATCGGGATATCACGCCTGCTCTGGAATATCCTGAAGCGGGATGGACGTTAATGCCAGAAGCGCGTGGTAAAGGTTATGCAACTGAAGCGCTGGCCGCAATTCTGCTGTGGGCCGATAAGACATTTTCCTCCCCGGTGTGCTGTATTATTGATGAAGAAAATAAACGTTCAAATTATTTAGCTGAGCGCTTTGGGTTTCAGTTTCAAAATTATGTTAACTACCGTGGCAAGCAGGTTCGATTACTGATACGCCAGAAAGCGCTTAATTCGGGTTTGTAAATTCTTGACCAGCCCATTTTGGGATGGTCCTTCACTGAGCAGATTCTGTTGCGGACGTTCTGCGCAAGCGGCAGAACGTCCCTTTTCGCTCATAGCAGACTTTTATAAAGGGAGTTCATATTTTCAGGAGGGTTTATTTCTCCTCTCTTCATTAGCGCACCGGCTTTACCCGTCAGACAATTCCCGCAGGAAATAAAACCCGTCATTAAAAATAGTGAGTTGACTGAAATGAATGTTCCGTCCACTCACATATTTACTGATTTAATCTTTTTTACTGCATGCAACACGGCCGGGAAATATCACTGATAAATGACAGAAACACCCGCCGTCATACCTGACGAAAGTCTGGTTTCCGGGGGAATATTATCAATTTTAATACGGACCGGAATGCGCTGCGCCAGCCTGACCCAGTTAAACACCGGCTCCACGTTTGGAAGCCCTAAGTGGTCTGCCGCTGTGTTACTGTCTGAGATGCCTCTCCCGAAGCTTTCCACATGTCCGGCCAGTTGCCTGTTACTGCCCATCAGTTTTATCTTCACTTTATCACCCACTTTAATGCGTCCGAGTTGTGTCTCCTGAAAATAACCAATAACACGGAAGCTGTCCGTTTCAAGGATCGAGACACTGGTGACACCAGAGGTGGCAAAATCCCCTGTCCGCAGACTCAGATTAGTTACATACCCGTCGGCCGGAGCCCGTACTGTCGTTTTCTCCAGATTCAGCCTGGCGATATTAACCTCGGTCTGCGCACTCTGAAAGTCCGCCAGCGCAACCTTCGCGTCGCTGGCCGCCTGCTCAATCGTTTCTCTGGATTCCGATGCCGTACCAAGAAGCGTTCGACGATTTGCCATTGATTTCTTGAGATTCATGGAAAAGTTTTTGGAATCCAGGGTGGCCACAGCCTCCTGCAGGGCAAGCTGAAAGCGCTCAGGATCTATCTGGTAAAGAATTTCACCACGATGCACAAACTGATTGTCTGCCACGTTCACTTTCAGAACGGTACCGGACACTTCCGGTGCTATCTGCACCACATCTGCACTGACCTTGCCATCGCGGGTCCATGGCGCGTACATATAATAGTCCCAGACATGCCAGCCGAGTAATGCAGCACATGCCAGCATTGCCATCGTTAACAGGATCTGACCCCACCGTAGATTAAATGGTTTCATTTGAATGTCCCTGACAATAATGTGCAACCGAAAAAGAGAACGAAATATGTGGCTATATCAAATAGCGGACGGTGCCATACATACCGGTAAAAACCGGCTACAGACAAAACCCAGTGCAGGGTACGGAATAACAGATAACAGGCGATCATGATGAACAGGAGAGACGGGACATAAACACCATAAACATCAATATCAGTGTTCATTTATTTACCTCGGCGTTGTTCTGGAGTGGTAATAAAGCCGTATGAAGGCCAGCCAGGGCATTGCGGATAAGAGGACCGGACACAGGTTGTCCGTCATTTGATCCTGACATGACCTGAAGGCAGTTATTAAGGTGATATTCCAACTGTGTCTGAATGCTGGTCTGTCCGTTAATCTTTCCCTTGTAATAAGCCGCAACACAGAGAAGCAGCTGTTCGAGGCTGTCCCTTTGTGCAACCGTCACAGAGATTTTATTATTCTGTATATCCATTACGCATAAACCTGCTCTGAGATCCCTCAGTAAATCAGTGGCGTATATATCTGATTCGGGTGGTACTGCCGCCATCCGTGGAACAAGCAGCCCCAATTGGTTCAGTATGTGATGGGTCATCCTCTCATCACTGGCGCGTCTCTCCGAACTGATGAACTGTACGATCATTCTCCAGCTGGCTTTCAGTAGTCGCCTTACACTTGTCTCTGCGCCGATGGTTCGAAATGTGGACAATGTCATTATGGCTATGACAATACCGGCAACTGTCGCAATGTTTGCATTCAGGAATGTCGGTAAATCCAGCGTTAATTTCTGGCGTAACTGAAGCATGAAGACCAGGTTCACACTCAGCACAAACCCGGTAAACCACTTTGAGGGGGTGGCAAGTAAAACGCCAACCGGTATCAGAAATAACCCCAGCGATGATATAAGGGGAATGAATCCCAGACTCTCTATAAAAGGGAATATCCCGAACTGATAGACGAAAGAAATGCCCACGGTGGCCAGGGTCAGTTCAAGCATTTTTCTGACTACAGGAACAGCATCATCCAGGGTGGCCATGGTACAGCATATAACGCTCACCATCTGTACGGCAGCGCTGCCATAGCTCCATCCGGTTAAAACCCACAGTGAACAGGCCAGTATGATGGAAACACAAACAGCGGCAGCAGAGAGAAAGGCCATGCCATAGTCCGGAAGCATTCCGACTTTACGCCTGGGTTTGTAGTCGGTTTCATGAACCTCTCCGCTGGTAATATCGCGCCGGAGGGTAAGGCAGTCGCTCCAGACTTCCGTCAATTCATGCAGTTGCCCTGCAAGACGGTTACGGTACAACGTATCCCAGGTCGGTTCTTTATCATGCGGGTGATTTTGTGCCTGGCTGAACAAGGACAGCAGATTTTCTTTTTCATTGTGGTTATCAGCAGGCTCTTCCAGCCAGCCGGAAACCCTGGAAAACCACTCTTTTGCCTGATTGTCCGATATTGTCCTCATTCTGAGGTCATACACTTCGGACAGTAAGGGCAGCAGGGTGACCATCCTCTCCAGTAAGATGGTCATTCTTTCAGCCAGCCTTCTGTCATCGTGGCTTTCGTACCCCACGTGCGTGGCGAAATTGCGAAGATCAACGGCATCGGCAGCCAGCGTCTGTCGTAACTGTAAAGTACGGGGGGAATTCACACTCCCTGACAACACATCCCGGGTCAGCGCATTCGCATTTTCAAGCCACAAATCCACCCTTCGTGACAGTACCTGACTCGCTTTCTGGGGAAAAATGCCGCGGCTGAACAATGCGATACAGAGAATACCCACGAAGATTTCTTCAACCCGTGAGACTGCTACATCGAACGTGGTGCCCGGCGTGTCCACAATAGTGGATCCCGTGAGCACGGCGGTATAACCGGCAAGCATGAAGAGATAACTTTTCGGGGAACGATCTAGCATGCTGATAAAAAGGCAGCCAGCCGTCCATAATGCCATGCCGACAGAAAGAAGCTCAGGCGATGAGACCAGGTTAGGAACCAGAATTATGATGGCAATCGCGCCCAGAATGGTTCCTCCCATCCGGTACACCGCCTTAGAGGTGGTGGCACCCATTAAGGGATGCGCGACAATGTAAACGGTGCCTACAGACCAGTAGGGATTGTTAAGATTAAACTTTACTGCGATCCAGTATGCCAGCATGGCGGCAGCGAATGTTTTAAGTGAAAAAATCACCGCTTCCGTCGTCCAGATATCAGATACCTGGGCTTTCATGGACGTCGACCCCGTTCATTGCAGGAATCCAGGTTTTCCAGCATACAGCTCAGGGTTTTTTCAACGATTTCGAGGTCTTCCTGCGGAATATTGCTGAGAATTTGCAGCCGCAGGCTACCGGCAAGGTGATCCAGCCGGTTTCCGAGATCAATCCCCTTTTCCGTCAGACTCAGCAATTTTGCCCGCCGGTCAACGGGATCTTCCTGCCTGCATACAAACCCGCTGTTTTCAAGTCCGTCAAGCAGGCGGACAACTGCCGAGTTTTCCAGCCCCAGTCGCCGGGCCAGTTCATACTGTCTTAATTGTCTGCTTCCCAGATGAAGCATTTCCAGTACCAGTAATGCGGCGGTTCCGGATACCCCCTCCTTGCTCAGGTGCTGGGTCAGGGCTCTTCGCCAGGACTGGCTTACGGCCAGAAGCAGGCGACCAAAGCCTTTTCTTTTATCACTCGCCATTAATTTGTTTTCCTGTGGTTGTTTAAAACATGACAGGGTTAATTCACGGGCAGTTGCCTTCAACTTTTGCAGTGGTTCAGTTAATGAAATAGATGATGCGTCATCTAAAATAGATGACGCATCATCTAAAATCAATGACAAGTCATCTATTAGCCTGTTTTTTTATTGTGTAATTGATTTGGCGTTTATCCATATAGACGCGCAGCCCAGGCATGCACTGTCACTGCCAGAGCGTGGGGGACGGCACACGTCCGGCCTTAAGTACTTGGCTGAACAGGCGATCTCCTGAAACAGTGCCAGGCTAAACCGGAGTATTCGGTTCTTTTCCACTTTACCGGGGGAGGCATATCAGCCATGAAAAAGACCCGCTATGCCGAAGAACAGATAGCGTTGGAGCACTCTGCAAAAAGATGGGCATTTCTGAGGCCACTCTTTATAACTGGAAGAAGAAAAAAGAGTGTGGGTGGTGATATCAAGAGCGGTTACAACGCTGGAAACAGAATGGCCACAATCAACGACTCGTTTGACTGCTTCAATTTCAAACTCTTCGGGATAACATTTACCGCTCAAATCTGTAACGATTCAGTCTCACATGATCTCCCTGCAACGCGGCAAGAAAAAAGTACACAGATTGATACTTTGCTCACATCCGGCGCGCGCTGGAAACTCTTTTTTACGAGCCAGGTCAATCGTGGACGTCTTCAAAAAAAATCCCGTATTTGTTATATTGTTGTTTATTGATTTTTCACCTCTGCGGTGCCAAAAAGAACAAGATTCACCGCAACCCAGGACAATAAAATGTTAGATTACCGCTTCCCGACAGCTTTGCAGATGGTTCTCAGCGTAGCGATGGCGGAGCAATTAGGTGAACGTTCGACAAGTGCGATTCTGGCCTACGGCCTGGAAGCTAATCCGAGCTTTATCCGCAAATTAATGGTTCCACTTACGCGTGACGGCATTATTGTCTCAACGCTTGGCCGCAACGGTTCTATTCATCTTGGTCGCCCGGCGGAACAGATCACCCTGCGCGATATCTACGTTTCCGTCACAGAAGATAAAAAGCTGTGGGCGTCGCGTCCCGATATTCCGGCCCGCTGCGTGGTCAGCGCCAACGCTTGCTGGTACTTCAAATCTATTGCTGATGAAGCGGAGCGGGCTTCATTAGAGGTATTAGCGCAGCATACCGTGGCAAGCGCGCTGGAAGAGGTCAAAAAAGCCGATACCAGCGGATGCGTTCCGGTGCCTGAAATTGATACCTGGTATAAAAAAGCGCATTAACTATTTCCTTATCGCGAAAAAAAACCGCCTTCACAGTGAAGGCGGTTTTTTGTTATTTGCAACATCCTACGCAGGCAGAACGTCGCTTACCGGTTTGCCGCGCGTAACAAATTTACGCAGCGTAACGTAAAACACCGGCGTCAGGAACAGACCAAACAGCGTTACTCCCAGCATACCGGAAAACACCGTGATCCCGGTGACGCCGCGCACTTCTGCACCCGCGCCGTGGCCGAGGATCAGCGGAATCGTCCCGGCAATAAAAGCGATGGAGGTCATCACAATCGGGCGTAAACGCAGGCGGCAAGCTTCCAGCGCCGCTTCCATGATACCTTTCCCCTGAATTTCCAGCTCGCGGGCAAACTCGACGATAAGAATCGCGTTTTTACAGGCCAGCCCCATCAGTACCACCAGACCAACCTGCACAAACACGTTGTTATCACCGCCGGTCAGCCAGACACCAAACAGCGCGGACAGCATCGTCATCGGGACGATAAGGATCACCGCCAGCGGCAGCGTCCAGCTTTCATACAGTGCCGCCAGCACCAGGAAAGCCAGCAGAACCGCGACCGGGAAGACGATCAGCGCAGTGTTGCCCTGCGTGGCCTGCTGGAAGCTCAGATCCGTCCACTCAATATTCATCCCATTCGGCAATATCTGCTTAGACATCCCGGCAAGTTGCGTCATCGCCTGTGCGGAAGAGAGTACGCGAGGATCGGCATCGCCAATAAGATCTGCCGCCGGATAACCATTGTAGCGAATCACCGGATCAGGCCCGTACGTGGTAGTGATATGCACCATACTGCCGATCGGCACCATTTCGCCCTGATTATTACGGGTGCGCAAATTAGCAATATTTTCCACGCTGTCACGGAATGGCCCGTCGGCCTGCGCCATCACGCGCCAGGTGCGCCCGAACTGGTTAAAATCGTTCACATAAGACGAGCCCAGATAAGTTTGCAGCGTACCGAAAAGGTCGGTCAGCGACACACCCTGCGCTTTCGCTTTATCACGATCGACCTGCACATCCAGTTGCGGAACGTTGGCCTGGTAGGTTGAGATCGGGAAATGCATCCCCGGCGTCTGCATAATCGCACCGGACATCGTATTCACCGCGTTTTGCAGCGCGCCATAACCAAGACCGGCGCGATCCTGGATGTAGAGCGAATAGCCAGAACCCTGACCCAGCCCTAAAATCGGCGGCGGCAAAATGGAGAAACCAAAGCCCTGCTGGATTTGTGCGATTTTCGCGTTGATCTCAGCGTTAATTTCCGCCGCAGTATGTTTACGCTGGTCGAACGGTTTCAGACCAAAAAAGACCGTCCCGGTATTCGGCGTATTGGTGAACTGCAACGCATTAAGCCCTGGAAAGGCGACCGCATAATCCACGCCTTCGGTATTCATACCGATTTCGCTCATTTTGCGGATCACCGCATCGGTGCGCGCCAGCGAAGAGCCTTCCGGCATTTTCACACCGCCAATTAAATAGAGCTTATCCTGAGTAGGAATAAACCCGCCGGGGACGGCTTTAAACATAACGCCAGCGGCGCAGAGCAGCAGCACATAAACCACAAACACCGCACCACGTCGTCCGAGCGTTTTGCCAACCAGCCCCTGATAGCCGTTTGAGCTACGGTGGAAAAAGCGGTTAAACGGGCGGAAAATCCAACCGAACAGACGATCAATAAGCCTGGTCGGGAAGTCTTTCGGTGCGCCGTGCGGCTTTAACAACAGAGCAGCCAGTGCCGGAGAGAGCGTCAGCGAGTTGATGGCGGAGATCACCGTCGAAATCGCGATAGTCACCGCAAACTGTTTGTAGAACTGACCGGTCACCCCGGAGAGAAACGCCATCGGCACGAACACCGCGCACAGCACCAGCGCAATGGCGATAATCGGCCCGGAAACTTCCCGCATCGCCTGATGCGCCGCCTGAAGAGGAGCCAGCCCCTCTTCAATATTACGCTCAACGTTTTCCACCACCACGATGGCGTCATCCACAACGATACCAATAGCCAATACCAGCCCGAACAAACTCAGGGTATTAAGCGAGAAGCCAAGCAGGTAGAGAATACTGAACGTTCCCACGACCGATACCGGCACCGCGATCAGCGGAATAATCGACGCGCGCCAGGTTTGCAGAAACAGAATCACCACCAGTACCACCAGCACCACCGCTTCTAGCAGCGTTTGCACGACCGCGCGAATGGAATCGCGAACAAAAACCGTCGGATCGTAAGGTGCCGCCCATTTCATATCTTCCGGGAAACGCGTGGCCAGTTCGTTCATTTTGGCGCGCACCGCATTCGACAAATCGATGGCGTTCGCCCCTGGAGACTGGAAGATACCAATCCCGACCGCGTCTTTATTATTCAACTGGGAACGCAGCGCATAGCTGCCGGAACCCATTTCTATACGCGCCACGTCGCGCAGGCGTACCAGCGAGCCGTCTTCCGACGTTTTCAGAATAATATTGCCAAACTCTTCTTCGGTGTGCAGACGCCCCTGGGCATTAATCGAGATCAGGAAATCGCTCTCTTTCGGCAGCGGCTCGGCGCCAAGCTGCCCTGCTGAAACCTGGACGTTTTGCTCCTGCATCGCTGTCACCACATCCGAGGCAGTCAACCCGCGTGCCGCCACCTTATTGGGATCCAGCCAGATGCGCATCGCGTATTCGCCCGCGCCAAAAATCTGAATTTGACCAACGCCGGGCAGACGCGCCAGCTCATCCTTCACTTTCAGCGTGGCGTAGTTACGCATATACAGTGAATCGTATTTACCGCCAGGCGAAAACAGATGCACCACCAGCGTGAGCGTCGGCGATTGTTTCTGGGTAGTAATGCCCAAACGCCGCACATCTTCCGGCAGACGCGCTTCAGCCTGTGATACCCGGTTTTGCACCTGAACCTGCGCCTGATCGGGGTCTGTACCCGGACGGAACGTTACGGTGGTCACCAGTACGCCGTCGGAGCCTGCGACGGATTTCATGTACATCATGTTCTCAACACCGTTGATCGCTTCTTCCAGCGGCGTCGCCACGGTCTCTGCAATCACTTTCGGGTTGGCACCTGGATACTCCGCTCGTACCTGCACGCTTGGCGGTACGACGTCAGGATATTCGCTGACCGGCAACAGCGGGATGGCGATTAATCCTGTAATAAAAATCAGAATCGACAGCACCGCGGCAAAAATCGGCCTGTCGATAAAAAAGCGGGAAAAGTCCATGTTTCGGATTCTCAGGTAAGGGATCAGTTGAGGGCAGTGCTGGCGGTCATGGCAACGGTTTTCGCATTAACCGGCATACCCGGCATAAACACTTTTTGTAAACCGTCGACGATGACTCTGTCGCCAGGGGTCAGCCCCTGCTGCACGATGCGTAAACCGTCTGCCAGACGACCTGGAGTAATATCGCGACGCTGTGCTTTACCATCTTTATCAACGATATAAACATATTTGCGATCCTGATCGGTCAGTACCGCTTTGTCGTCGATAAGTGTGGCTTTGAATTCAGCGCTGCCAGGCAGGCGTACGCGGGCAAACAGTCCCGGCGTGAACTGACGCTGAGCGTTATCCAACAGTGCGCGCATACGGATCGTGCCGGTACTCGGCGTTAACTGATTATCAAGAAAATCCACTTTGCCCTGATGGGGATAGCCCTCTTCGCCAACAAGGCCAATCTCAACCGGTAGCGCCAGGTGATTACTGGACGCCCCCTGCCCTCTGCGGGCGAGATTTTGATAGTGAAGATAAGTCGACTCATCTACGTCAAAGTAGACGTAAACCGTCTTCTGCGATACCAGCGTGGTAAGCACGCTGGCGCTGTCACCCGCAGTGACCAGATTACCGCTGGTGATCAACGCACGACTGGCGCGGCCATCGATAGGCGCGGTCACTTTGGTGAAATCCAGGTTAAGTTGCGCGGCATCAACCGCCGCCTGCGCGGCGCGAATGTCGGCCTGTGCCTGGACGGCGGCCGAACGGCGCTGCTCCCACTCTTCACGGGATACCAGGTTGGTATTGATCAGTTTATCGGTACGGTTAGCCTCGCTTTGTGCCAGGCTGGCCTGCGTTTTGGCTCTCGCCAACGTCGCCTGCGCCTGTTCCAGCGCGGCGCGATAGGTTCTGTCATCAATCGTGAACAGCACCTCGCCCTTTTTCACCTCCTGGCCGTCCGTGTAATTCACTTTATCAATGTAGCCGGAGACACGGGGGCGTAGCTGAACGCTTTCCACCGCTTCAATCCGACCATTAAAGCTATCCCACTGACTAATGGATTTCACCACCACGTTAGCTGCGCTGACGGCGGGAGCTTGTGGAACGGCATTTTGCGCAACACCCTCATCACACCCGACGAGCAGTACGGAGAGAAACATCGCTCCCAGCGCATTCAGATGAAAATTAACCCAAGGTTTTTGCAGGCTCATTATTTTTATTCCGCTAATTGTAGCCGCCGGGCAAGACGCAGCAGGAGATGCCGCGCCACTTCCTTTGTCCGGGCTGGCTTAAGGCCATTTGTGTCGTTCATCGCCACAAAACTGTAACAGTTTCGAATACACTATCGCGGCGATTGTAGGAAGGCGCTTAATTAAGTGCAAGAATAATTGTTGCACTTTATGTGCTATTTGAGTCATCGGTAAATGCCCCGTTTCGGACAGGGATTTAAATGCAACAATAAAACTTGCAATTAATGCAAAAGCGGGTCACTTTAAATGCAACAGACAAAGATGCTTTTAATAGCCTGCGTGAGGAAACAAGATGAACACTGGCGCATTTATTCACGATTTACTCGACTGGATCGACAACAACCTGGAAAACCGTCTGGACATTGCCACCGTTTCCAGGCGAGCCGGCTATTCGAAATGGCACCTCCAGCGGATATTCAAAGAACATACCGGCTATCGTCTCGCCGAGTATATTCGAGCGCAAAAGCTGAAAAAATCGGTCGAACGCTTAGCCCACAGCGACGAACCGATTCTGAACGTGGCGATGGCGTTAGGCTTTGACTCCCAGCAGTCCTTCAACCGCAGCTTCAAGCGTCAGTATGGCCAGGCACCCGGTGCGTGGCGTCGCAGTATCGGCTCCCCTAAAACGCAGCATTTGCGCCAGCAATCAGCATAGTGCGTCGTGGTTTTCGCCGTGAAAGTTGAGAGAAATCGTCGGCCTGACAACCGCAGGCCACCCGGCGTGTCCGATCTGATGTTTCATTAAAATAGCCGCTTTCTGCGGCATTCATTTTACGGATGGCGCATCCGTCACGGGAAAAGAGATCCAGTTTTTTGCGCAATCAGCAGAAACAACCGATCGCTGTACCGATGCTTCTCCCGGCGGAACAGGCGAGACACCGCCTGGGCCAATGCGGATCTGCGCCGATTCAATTAGCCAACGAGCCGCATTGCTGAAAGAGACACCGTTCAAGGCAAAATACAAAGGATGAATGGCATCATAACCGCGTAACACCAACTGGCCGGTTTCGCCGGAAATATGACTCAGCGAGATATCACGGTAGACGGGAATGTTGTTCCCGATCGCGTGTGCATCATAATGCGTATCAAAGTCGAGCGGCCGCCGGTTCCCCCGCATACAAACATTGTCGTAGCGGATATCACTGACCATTCCGCCCCGGCTGATATCACTTTTGATACGAAGCCCTGAAGTCGTACCGTCAAGCGTCAAATCACGCACCCGAATATCGCTGACACCGCCCACCGTCTCGCTACCAATCGACATGCCGTGTCCCCAATAAAAATGGTTGTCCACTAACAGTACATGACGCGTGGATCCAGCGGTGCCAGCTTTAATCGCCACATTGTCGTCACCGGTTCTGATGAAGCTGTGAGCAATAACGATATCCTGCGACGAAACAGGATCAATGCCGTCGGTATTACGAGCATTCGCGGGTGTATCAATACGTACGCCCCAGAAAGTCGCATTGCGCACATTCTTCAGGGTGACATGGAATCCAGGTGAATTTCGCAGCGTAATGCCGTGAAAAATAATATTTGAGCCATCATCTATTTCAATCAGGCGAGGCACATTCTGCGCCGCACCTTCCGTCTGCGCGCGGCGAGCCAGCTGCCACCATGATTCATCCTCGCCTTTCATCAGCTCACCGCCCTGCCCATCAATAATCCCCTCCCCGACAATACCTCCACCGTCGCTGTTCTTAAAAAGAATAAAGGGCCGACAACCATTCCCCTTATGATCAAGGGTTCCACAGCGCCCATTTTTGTCGTAAACACGTGGGTCAGTATTTGCTGTGAGCATTGCGCCATGTGAAATCCAGAGTGTGACGCCAGATTTCATGGTCAAAGGTCCACTTGAGAAACGACCGGCAAGGAGTTGTAAAGCCTCACCCCGGGGGCAGTGATTAATCGCCGACTGAAGCCGTTGGGTATCGTCGCCTGCTGAATAAGTCTGCCGGGGAGCCAGTTTTGCGCAGATATGCGCGGGCAGTACAGGCTCAGGTAAATCAGGGCTATCCTGGGCCAATATCGTCGCGCTGAACCCTGATACCAGGACGGCTAACATGCCAGCGATTATTACTTTCAAATGACAGCGAAGAATAAACATAATGATCCCGACATCAGAATTATTAACGTATTGTAGCGTCGCCGCGATAAAAAAATGTGGCAAACAGGTGTTCAGTTGAAGTGGCGTTTATGTTTGTTGCGAAAAAAAAGATATAATTTTTCGCCTCTTCATTTTTACAACAGTCAGTGAACAGGCGTTCATTGATTAAATCGCGCTGGCTTTAGCAACTCGTATGGTTTTTTATTTCATGTAAAAGGGAAATTTATGATTATTCATCACTCCCCGGATTTGTAAAAACCCGTCCGGATATGGCATCAAGGGCATTGACAGCATGCTTAACCTCTTCGAAGTCATGATAAAACTGATTATTTATCGGCATATGTTTCAGGATCCCAAGACAATAGTTCAGCGCGTTTAGTGCATTGTGTATCGGGTAAAGACAAAGCATCGCGTTGCTGTCCAGACTGGCCCTGCTTAACAGGCGAATATCCTGTTCAATACCCGCCTTGATAACATCCAGTTTAAAGTGCAGCAACCGCAAGGTGTCAGGCTCCTCGGGTTCCAGGATCAACACGTTAATCAACCCAATGGCTTCTTTAAAATTTTTAATGATAGAGTTAATAAAATTACGCGTTTCAGATGCCATGTTCACTCCGTAAAAAGTCATTAATGCCAACACTGTCACCCGGTATCGTTGATGTTATTCTCCGGAGGCATACAAAAGTAAACTGTATTGCAATATCTGTAAAAACACCGTCGGGACGTTACCCGCGAAGGTTCTCATTTTCATTAGACAAATTTAACATTATAAAATTAAACTTTACTGCAATAACGCTTTTAAATATCGCCAGTGGTATAACGATAAAAGGCTTTCAGCGACATAAAAACCGGGTATCACGTGAACCTGAAGATATCGGTAAATCTGAAATATGACGGAATTGCGTCAATTCGTTTTGCAAATGAGAAAACAGAAGCGCTGTAAGAGGAATCAGATAATGATGAATTATCGTTAATTTCCAGCGCCTGAATTATCGGGTTTGATATTGCCGCCAGCCGACCCTGTCGAATTGAATAATCGTGATGAAATATTTCTTCCGTACCGCATATGCATCCAAAGCGTTAATCAAATCGGTCTGAATGATCAGTAGCCCGAAAACGCTTACCGGCACGGACGCTGAATCGCCTGGCAGCGCAGTAGCGCTCTTCTACCCGGCGCGCTGAATATAGCGCATGGTGTCCAGTAGATTATCCTTCTCGGCTACAGTCAGATTCGGAGACGCTGTTCTCTCAGCCAGCCAGGCCCGCTCAGAATAAGAGAGTTGGCCTGTGCGAAGCCGCTGGCTGATGGTCATGAGCAGATGCTTGTCCAGTTCATTTATACGCTGTCTGATTCCCTCAAGATCCCGTTGGGTGACAGATAAATCTGCTGGCGCAAACCCATCTGCCAGATAGCGATACTGTATCGTTTTACCCGCAGTCATCAACGCACTGATGAACGACTCCACTGACTGAGGTTCCAGCCCGGCTTCTTGCGCCGTGTTCCGCGCCGCCGACAGCACTTTTTCTTCCCGCGCTAAATCCTCCACGGGTAAACCATACTTCGCCTTGTAAGCCGCAACGTCTCTCATTATCTGCATGCGTTCGGTCAGGATTAACGAAAGGGCATTAAGACAGATGGAAGCTGATGCTCCCGCAAAAACGCTTCCGGACATGAGTAGAGTTGATGCGAAATTCTTCATAACCATTCCTCAAAGAAAGGTGAGACATTTAATTTACCCGCGCAAATATAACTAAAGATTACTATTTCGTTTCTGGATGTAAGAGCTTTGTTATAAGCAAAGCCAGCTTTTCCTCGCGCTCGTTACCCCGCAACGCTTATGGCTCCCGCGCTGGCGGCTAACAAGCTCTCTGTTTCAGATACACAATTACGTGATTGACACTGGCTGAACAAAGGCACCTGCGGGAATAAGCGGCAAACCAGGCACCTGAACACATCATTCACTTTTCATTAATTTAATTACGTTATTATTTCATCAAAGCGGCTTTAGGTAAGGAAATGTAACGCGCTGATATCCATGTAGATTCATCAGCGACCCGCAAGACTTTTACGAGGCGGCGATTGAAATGTGGAAAAAACGTTATCAGGCCTTTTGCGCCGGGGCGCTCCGCCGTTTGATGATGACAAAAGCGGTGCAGGTCTGGAGGGGTGTTCGCATTTTCTAAACTAACGCCTCGGATTATTCTGTTTTGTTTGTTATGCCTGAGAAGGTATACCTTGCCGGGAATCCATTTCCAGGCAGGCAGACATGAGCACACATACCCGCATTCGTAAATTCAACACCAAAGACACTTATCCAAATCAGTCGCTTGATAACGATCTTTGCCAGGCCGTGCGCGCAGGCAATACCGTGTACGTTCGCGGCCAGATTGGTACTGATTTCGAAGGCAACCTGGTGGGGCTTGGCGATCCAGCAGCGCAGGCCGAGCAAGCGATGAAGAACGTAAAACAACTGCTGGAAGAAGCGGGCAGCGATCTGTCACACATCGTTAAAACCACCACCTATATCATCGATCCCCGCTACCGCGAACCGGTTTATCAAGTGGTTGGCAAATGGCTGAAGGGTGTATTTCCGATCTCAACCGGGCTGGTCATTTCTGCGCTTGGTCAGCCGCAATGGCTGATGGAAATTGATGTTATCGCGGTGATTCCGGACGACTGGCAGCCGCAATCAGGAGCCTAAAATCATGACGTTATCGATTATCGGACGCTGCGCGCAAACCGGCCAGATCGGCATTGCTATTAGCTCTTCCAGCATCGCGGTCGGCGCGCGCTGCCCCTGGCTGCGCAGCAAGGTTGGCGCGGTATCAACGCAAAACATCACCTTACCGGCGCTGGGGCCGCGCATTCTTGATCGGTTACAGCAAGGCGATGCTGCCGAAACCGCACTGCAGTTCGGGCTCGACACGGATGACTACTTCATGTACCGACAGGTTACCGTGTTGACAGCCAGCGGTGAAAGCGCGTTCTACAGCGGCGAAAAGACGCTGGGCGTCAACCACGCACTGCGTGGGGAGAACTGCGTGGCGGCGGGTAATCTGCTGGCAAATACTGATGTTATTACCGCGATGGTCAACGCCTTCGAACAGCGGTCCGGGCATCTTGCTGACAGGCTCATCGCCGCGATGCAGGCGGGCCTGCAAGCGGGCGGGGAAGCCGGTCCGGTGCATTCGGCGGCGCTGTCGATTGTCGATTCGCCAGTCTGGCCGATTGTTGATTTGCGCGTTGACTGGACCGATGCCGATCCGATTGCTGAACTTAGTAACCTCTGGCACGCCTATAAACCGCAGATGCAGGACTATTTAACCCGCGCACTCGATCCCCGCAGTGCGCCAGGTTATGGCGTGCCAGGCGACGAGTAACCGCAAGGAGATCCGATGATGAGCAGCCGCAAACTGCTGGAACAACTGGTGGCGTTTAACACCACCAGTCGCGAATCTAATCTGGCGCTGATCGACTTTGTTCGTCGCTACTTAACCGGGCTTGGTGTCGAGTGCGAACTGATTCACAACGCCGAAGGCAGCAAAGCGAATCTGTATGCCCGGCTTGGCCCGCCGGGTAGCGGCGGCGTGATGCTTTCGGGCCACAGCGACGTGGTGCCTGTTGACGGGCAGAGCTGGAGCGTTCCCCCTTTTGTACTGACTGAACGAGAAGGCAAACTGTACGGTCGCGGCACGGCGGACATGAAAGGCTTTATCGCCTGCGTGCTGGCTGCTGTCCCCTATTTTCTTACGCAGCCGCTGGCGCAACCGCTGCATCTGGCCATTTCCTATGATGAGGAAGTGGGATGCCTTGGCGTGCGAACCCTGCTGGATGCCCTCTCCCGGCGCCCGGAAAAGCCCGATATCTGCCTGATTGGCGAACCCACCGAACTGCAACCCGTGCTCGGCCACAAAGGCAAGCTCGGCGTGCGCTGTGAAGTACAGGGTGCCGCCTGCCATTCGGCTTACGCACCACAGGGCGTGAATGCCATCGAATATGCCGCAAAGCTTATCCATAAGCTTACGGTGATAGGCCAGCGGCTGGCCGCGCCGGAACATCAGGATGCGCGTTTTGATCCGCCGTTTACCACCGTACAAACGGGCGTCATCCAGGGCGGCCGGGCGCTCAATATCGTGCCTGCCGAATGTACGTTTGACTTCGAGGTACGCACATTGCCGCAGGATAATGCGCAGGAAGTGGCACGGGAACTGGAGAATTACGCGCAGCGCGAACTCCTGCCGCAAATGCACGCCGTGAATGGCGAGGCAGCGATCCGCTTTTATCCCATCAGCGGTTATCCCGGTTTGTATACCGCCGCGCAAAGCGCCGCGGCGCGGCTGCTTGCCCATCTCACCGGTTCTGACGCGTTCAGCACCGTCGCATTCGGTACGGAAGGCGGGTTGTTCCATCAAGCGGGTATTCCCAGCGTGGTCTGCGGGCCGGGCAGTATGGCGCAGGGCCATAAACCGGATGAATTTATCACCATCGAACAGATGGAGGCCTGCGATGCCCTGCTACGTCGTCTTGCGACGTGGATGTGCCAGAAAGCATGACGTTGCCGTCCAACACCATCGCACCGTAAATGCAGGGCGCATCCTGGCCGCCCGGCATTTATCCCCCACTCTTTCACTGCTTTAACTTTTCCAAATGCCAGCTTCAGGAAGCACTAACCGCGTGATGCACGCTTAAGCCGTATGCTGGTGGACAGTATTTGATAGCCCCGTTTCTGGAGATTCCATGGTCAGTGCAGAAGTCACCACATTCCCGCAGCCCGACACGCTGCCCCCCGTCGCGCGAAACGCCAACGTTGCCGTACGGCTTGATGGCGTACTGAAACGCTTTGGCGACGCCATCGCCCTACATAAAATTTCCCTGATGATTGAGGAAGGGGAATTTATTACGCTGCTCGGCCCTTCCGGCTGCGGTAAAACCACGCTGCTGAATCTGATGGCGGGTTTCGCCGAAGCGGATGGCGGCGAGATCTTTATTGATGGCGATCTGGTGACCGATATACCGCCCTGGCAGCGGGAAATCGGCATTGTCTTTCAGAACTACGCGCTGTTTCCGCATATGACAGTCGAGAAGAATGTGGGTTACGGCCTGCGTATGCGCGGTGTGTCCAAAGCCGAGATTGCTGAACGCGTTGAGCAGGCGCTGGCGCTGGTGAAGCTTGCTGGTTACGGCCACCGTAAGCCACGTGAACTGTCTGGTGGCCAGCAGCAGCGTGTGGCGCTGGCCCGCGCGCTGGTCATTCGCCCCAAAGTGCTGCTGCTGGATGAGCCTTTCTCCGCGCTGGATAAAAACCTGCGCCTGTCAATGCAGGTTGAGTTGAAAGCGATTCAGCGCAAACTTGGCGTCACCACCGTCTTCGTGACGCACGATCAGGGGGAAGCGCTGAGCATGAGCGATCGTGTGGTGGTGATGTCGGCAGGCCATGTACGCCAGATCGGCACACCGGATGAGATTTATCGCCGTCCGCAGGATCCGTTTGTCGCGGGCTTTGTCGGTGATGTGAACATTCTGCCGGGGCGCTACGCCGGTCGCGATGGCGATGCAATACTCGATCTGGGCGGTAATGTGCTGCGTCTGCCAGCAGAGCGCGTTCATGCCACGATTGGCGAGCGCCTTGATGTCTACGTCCGTCCGGAAAATATTCAACTGGCCGCGCTTGGCCCGCATTCACTGTTTAGCGCCACGGTTATCGCCCATGTCTTTCAGGGCGATCATGTTGATGTCCATCTTGATGTGCCTGCACTGGGCAACGCCGCGCTGTTTGCACGCCAGTCCGGCCTGAATTCGCTGACGCGCTGGCCAGTCGGTAGTCTGGTTGGCGTGAGTGTCGATGACGAAGGCGTGTGCGCCTTTAGCACGGCAAATCAGGGGTAAGCCGCGATGATACCTGAAATGATGAATGCCGTGATTGCCTGCCGCCCGGGCGGCCCGGAAGTATTAGAGCGCGTACAGCGCCCTGTCCCGCTGCCTGGCGCCGGTGAGGTGCTGATTCGTGTTGCCAGTGCGGGGGTCAATCGTCCCGATATCCTGCAGCGCAACGGTATGCCGCTGCCGCCAGGGGTAACCGATGTGCTGGGGCTGGAAGTCTCCGGCACCGTGGTAGCGCTGGGCGCGGGCGTTGAATTCCCCGCGGTGGGCTCGCCGGTCATGGCGCTGCTCAATGGCGGCGGTTATGCGGACTACTGCGTAGCGCGCGCTGAACTCTGTTTATCCGTGCCAGAAACGCTGCCGCTCGCGCAGGCCGCAGGCGTGCCGGAAGCAGCATTTACCGTGTGGCATAACCTGTTTGAACTGGGGCGTTTGCAGCCGGGCGAAACCGTACTGATTCACGGTGCGGCGAGCGGCGTTGGCACCTTTGCTATTCAGTGTGCGCAGGCATGCGGGGCGCGAGTGATTGCGACGGCTGGCGGGAGTGAAAAGATTGCGGCGCTGCGACAACTCGGTGTATGGCGCGCCATCAACCGCCACAGCGAAGATTTCGTCGCCGTCGTGCTTGCCGCAACCGAAGGACGCGGTGTCGATGTGGTGCTGGATAATGTCGGTGGCGATTACGTGGCGCGCAACCTGAGCGTGTTAGCGCCGGGCGGACGTCATGTCAGTCTTTCATTTATGCAGGGCGCGAAGATTGAACTCGATCTGCAACTGGTGATGCGCAAAGGGCTGAGCCTCACCTCTTCTACCCTGCGCCCCAAAAGCGTGGCCGAGAAAATGCGGCTGGCGCAGTGCATCAGCAAACATCTGTTGCCGCTGATCGCCGCAGGCAAAGTCGCGCCGACGCTGTATCAAACCTTGCCGTTAGCGCAAGCCGCCGACGCCCATCGTATCCTTGAAGCCAACGCCAACATCGGCAAAGTGCTGCTGCAGGTGGCGTCATGATGCAACTCTTTTTTGCCACCACGTCCGCTTATGTACGCAAAGTGATGGTATGCGCAAGCGTACTGGGTCTTGCTGATGAGATAGAACGGCTGGATTCTGCCGCCCATCCGATCGAACGTGACGAACGTATTGCCGTGTTTAATCCTCTGGCAAAAGTACCGGCGCTGCGCACCGAAAACGGGCTCTGTCTTTATGACAGCCGGGTCATCTGCGAATACCTCAACGCGCGGGCCGGGGGCGATTTATTCCCGGCACAGGGCGATGCGCGCTGGAGAAGTCTGGCACGCCAGGCGCTGGGCGACGGGATGATCGATGCCGCATTACTGGCGCGCTACGAATTCAGTGCGCGTCCACCGGAGAAACAGTGGCAGAACTGGGCTGACGCACAGTTGAAAAAAGTCGCCGCCGCACTGGCAGAGATCGAAAGCCAGGTCAGCAGTTTCAGCGCTCATCCCAACGATATCGGGCTGATTGCCATTGGCTGTGCGCTCGGTTATCTCGACTTCCGCTTTGCCGGGCTCAACTGGCGCGCTGGCCACCCGCTTACCGCCGCCTGGTTCGCCCTCTTCGATGCGCATCCGGCAATGGCCGCGACGCGTCCGTATTAATCAGGAGTGTGCATGTCACAGCAGATCTATTTTCTCAATGGGCCGAACGCCAACTTGTATGGGCTGGATAAAAACGGCACCTACGGCAGCGAAAGCTTTGTCAGCATCGAAGCGCGCTGTCAGCGCCGCGCCGCGTCACACGGTGTGATATTGCATTTCCGCCAGAGCAACCATGAAGGTGTGCTGGTTGACTGGATTCAGGAGGCGCGTCAGAACGCAGTGGGATTAATTATCAACGCGGCGGGTTTGACCTACAGTTCGGTACCCATTCTTGATGCGTTACTGATGTTTGATGGTCCAATCATTGAAACGCATATGAGCAACATCTGGAAGCGCGAGCCGTTCCGCCATCACTCTCTGGTTTCGAAAGCGGCAACCGGTGTGATTGCCGGGCTGGGTGCAGTCGGTTACGAGCTGGCGATCGATGCGGTGGTCAACCTGGTGGGAACGCGCGCTGCATGAGTACATTAGTGTTTTACAGCGAATTCGACAGCTTCGAAGAGTGGTCCCATTTACTTACCCCACATTTGCCCGGCGTGACAATTTGCCGCGCCGAAACGGTGCAAAACCCCGATGAGGTGCACTATGCGCTGGCATGGAAGCCGCCTCATGGCTTCTTTGCGCCGTACCGCAATCTCAAACTGTTGGTGAATCTTGGCGCGGGCGTTGATTCGCTGGTGGGACGCGACGATCTGCCGGATATTCCGATAATTCGTCTCTCCGATCCGGATATGGCGCGCATGATGGCCGGTTACGTGCTGTTTGCCGTGCTGCGCTACGCGCGCGATATCCCGGCCTTTGAACGCGCGCAGCGTGAACAGCGCTGGCATTACCTGCATCCACGCAAACCTTCCGACATCCGGGTCGGTGTGCTGGGCCTGGGAGAGTTGGGCGCATATACGGCGCGGGAACTGGTACGACAGGGGTTCGACGTGCGCGGCTGGTCGCGTTCGCCAAAAGCGATGACGGGTATGAAGTGCAGCAGTGGGCTGGCGTCGCTGAATGATTTTCTCAGCCAGAGCGACATTCTGGTGGTCATGCTGCCACTTACACCACACACGGCTGGCTTGCTCAGTGCTGAGCGGCTGTCGCGCCTGCCGTATGGCGCGGCGTTCATTAATGTTTCGCGCGGGGCGATTGTCGATCAGGCGGCGCTGACTGACGCGCTGCGCTCAGGGCAGATCGCTGAAGCTACGCTGGATGTGTTTGACCGCGAACCGCTGCCTTCCTGCGATCCGCTGTGGCGGATGGACAACGTGCTGATCACGCCGCATCTGGCCTCGGTCGCCATCCCTGCCAGCGCCGCACAGCAGGTGGCAGAAAACATCCAGCGCGCCGCACGCGGTGAATCGGTGACCAATCAGGTGTTCCCGGAGCGCGGGTATTAACGGAAAACCACGCAATTTATGGCGCAATGTCTGGCAGCCATGCTGCCGACATTGCTGTACGCGTTAAATTGCGCTGCCAGGCATCAGTCACGCCACCCGCACCACCTGCGGATCGAAATAGCTTGGTGCCGCCATGCCAGGAATATACTGGTCGGAGATAAAAACGCGGCAGCGCTCAGCGAAGGCGTTAACCACCATCGAGTGCTGGGTGTGGGCGGCGGTCGCATAACCGAGTTGCATCGCCCTGTTGGTCCCCGCCAGCCGTACGCGAATCAGGCGTTTGCCATCCTGGGAGAGATGCGCTTTCGGCCGCACGTTGGCGATACCAAACCCCACGCCGTTCGCCACCATCGCACGCACCACTTCCATATTGCTGGAGCGCATTACCACATTCGGCGTCACGCCCGCCTCGCTAAACAGGCCAAGGAAGTATTCACGGCTCCACGGCATATCCAGCAACACCATCGGCATCGTCGCCAGATCCTGAATGGTCACCGCCGATTGCGTCGCCAGCGGATGATGTTCACCCACCATCACATACGGTGGCAACTGTGCCAGCGATGTAAATGCGATGTCGCTGGCGGGGACTAAATCGTAGGTCAGCGCGATATCAATATCGGCGGTGCGTAACTGTTTCAGCAACTGTTCATGGTTGCCTTCGACAAGCGTAATGCGCACACCGGGAAACGCGCGGCCAAAGCCGAACACCAGTTCGGGGGTCAGCATGGGCGCCAGCGTATCCAGACAGCCCACGCGCAGCGGGCCGCGTACATTGTTCATGGATTCCGACGCGATAGTATAGAGGTTCAACATCTGCTCCAGAATGAGCTTCGCCTCTTTCAGAACCTGATGACCGATCGCCGTGAGCGAAACGCCCTGCGCGTGATGGCGCACAAAAAGCTGTACGCCCAGTTCAGATTCGATATGGGTGATAGCAGCAGAGATCGACGGCGACGAAACGTGGATACGTTCTGAAGCGCCAATAATGCTGCCAGCCTCTCCGGAGGCGACAAAATATTCCAGCTGACGCTGGGTAATGCGACTGAGCATGCAGGTTCTCCTGAGATCGCCGACGCGATCATGTCGCGTCAGTCATTCTAATAGTGCTTATTTTCATGCATTTATCATGCCAAACGCTAAATAACAGCATAATTCCCTGGTTTTGTTGTGCCCCCATTCCTTCAGCCTTATCACTGGTTAAGAAAATCCGTTGCAAAGCAGTGCCTTTTTTAGCGTCAGAAATCCTGATGCAACGACGAGGAAAAGGCTGTTTTACGGAATCAACTCGCAACGTCATTATCGATTTCACACCAGGGAACACCGTTTGCACCGTTCCGGCGCGTCGGGTTTCAGATTGCTACAACAGCCATTTCATAAGTGGGGATGAGAATATGTTGCGTAAGATTTGTGCCTTAACGTTGTTGACCACATGCGTGCTCAGCGCGGGCAATGCGATGGCCGCTGACAAGCTGATTGTCAGCACCTGGGGCGGCGGTTTTAAAGATTTGATCGATGAAACCATTGCCAAAGAGTTCACCAAAGAGACCGGCGTAGAAGTGCAGTTTGTCACCGGCGGCACCATTGATCGCCTCAACAAAGCCAAGCTGGCGGGCGGTTCACCTGAAACTGACGTGACCTTTACCACCGCGCATGTGGGCTATCTGTACGCCAACTCAGGCCTGTTTGAAAAACTCGATATGAGCAAAATCCCGAACGCAGCAAACCTGGTGCAACAGGCGAAAGTCAGCCCTTATCACCTCGGCGTGTGGGGCTACGTTTACACCATCGGCTATCGCCCGGACCTGGTGCCCAAAGGTGAAACCTTTACCAGTTGGAACGATCTGTGGAAGCCCGAGCTGAAAGGCACGCTGGCGCTGCCGGACTGGGACCCGAGCCATATCATTGCGGTGGCCGCCAAACTCTCCGGCACCGATGCGGCGCACTGGCAGCAAGGCCAGGCGAAGCTGAAAGCGCTGATCCCGAATATCAAATCTTTCTATACCGATGATGCCAACAGCCAGCAATTAATCTCCACTGGCGAAACCCCGGTACAGGTGATGCTGTCGATGAACGCCTACAACATGATGGCTGAAGGGGTGGACGTCAAACTGGCGATCCCCAAAGAGGGGGCGATTTTGGGCGTCGATACCATTGGTATCAACAAAGGCACCAAACATAGCGATCTTGCATATAAGTTCATGAATATTGCCCTGAAGCCCGAAATTCAGGAGCAAGTGGCAAAGATTTATCACGGCAGCCCAACGGTAACCAACGCGCATATCGATCCTGAACTGGCGAAACTGCCGGGCATGCTCACCACGCCTGCGCAGTGGAATGCCACCATCAATACCGATCCGCAGTTGCGTGCCGAGAAAACCGCAGAGTGGCGTCAGTGGTTCTCTGAAAACATCATGTCTCATTGATTTATCGGGCGGCTTGCGGGCCGCCCGGGTTCTACCGGCAGCACATTACTCAGGCAGCAAGGTCTATGACGAGAAAACCAACATTTTTACCCTGGTTCATAATCCCCGCGACGCTCGCCGCAGTCGGGCTGGTTGTCGCGATGTTCGCGGTGATGCAGTTCAGCGTGCGCGCGTATATTCCCGGTTCGCTCGACGTGGGCGGATTTACGCTGGCGAACTTCAAAGGCCTGTTCAAAAGCATCTATGCCGATGCGTTTATTAACACCGTCATACTGAGCGCGAAAACCGCTATTTTTGGCCTGCTGATGAGTTATCCGCTGGCGTATGCGCTGGTGCGCACCCGTACTACGTGGATCAAATCCGCGATTTTGATTATTGCGATTACGCCGATGTTTCTCGGCGAAGTGGTACGCACCTATTCCTGGATTATCGTGCTGGGTAACAGCGGATTCCTGAATAGTCTGCTGCTGGCGCTGGGCGTCATCTCCACGCCGATTCAGTTTATGTTTACGCAAACCGGCGTGGTGCTGGCGCTGGTGCACGTTACCATGCCCATCATGGTGCTGATGCTGGCGACCGCGTTGTCGCACATCAACCCGGATTATGAGAAAGCCGCCGCCAGCCTGGGCGCAGGGCCGATCCGCACCTTGCTGACCGTGACGATTCCCCTCTCAATTCCCGGCATTGTCTCCAGCCTCACTACCGCGTTTGCCTGGACCTTTAGCGCCTTTGCCACACCGCAGCTTATTGGCGGCGGACGCGTCAGCACCGTGGCGACCATGGTCTATCAGTTGGGTTTCTCGTCGATGAACTTCCCGTTTGCTGCCGCGCTGAGCATCGCCGGTTTGATCCTGACCATCCTGCTGTTGCTGGCGCTCAAACGCATGACCCGATTCCTGCGCACGATGGGAGAGCATTGATATGACCCGTTCGATCAACGACAAACTGACTGTACTGGCGGGCCGCCTGCTGGTTGCCGCTATTCTGCTCTTTGTGATGCTGCCGACTATCGTGGTATTGATCTCCTCGTTCAGCAGTACCGCCGTGTTGTTCTTTCCGCCGAAAGGCTGGTCGCTGCGCTGGTTCGAGCGCGCGGTGAATTACGATGATTTCCGTCATGGCTTCTACTCCGGGTTAATTGTTACCGCATGGGCATCGTCACTGGCGGTGATCATCGGCACCACGCTGGCGATTGCTATCGAACGCTATTCGTTTCCCTGCAAACAGGTGCTGGAAGGGATTTTGCTGTCACCGCTGTTTATCCCGCACTTCACCATTGGCCTGGGCCTGCTGATGCTGGTGTCGCAACTCAACCTGGGGCGCGGTTATCCGCTGGTGATTTTCTGCCACATCGTGCTGGTCCTGCCGTTTGTGCTGCGCAGCGTTTATGTGTCGATAAAAAACCTTGAACAGCGCATTGAACTGGCGGCGGCAAGCCTTGGCGCATCGCCGTTGCGCGTGGTGTGGACCATCACCGTGCCGCTGATTTTGCCGGGCCTGTTTGGCGGCTGGCTGTTTGCCGCGATCCTCTCGTTTAACGAATTTACCGCGTCGTTGTTTATTACTACCCAGGCAACACAGACCTTACCGGTGGCAATGTACAACTATGTGCGTGAATTTGCTGACCCAACACTGGCAGCCCTGTCGGTCATTTATATTGCCGTCACCGCCACGTTATTAATTATCGCCAATAAGTTTTTAGGCCTGGGGAAAATATTGAATATTGAGACCAGACATTAATTAACCGTGAATGAAGGCGCACTGGATTTTCCCGTGCGCTGCCTTTAAGACGCCTGATTATCATTAATACGACACCCGATTACGCTTCGCGATAAAATTATCGAGGGTCGCCTGAATTTAGGGATTCAACATGTCAGTAGAAAAAATTAATACCGTCATTGTCGGCGCTGGTCAGGCCGGTATTGCCATGAGCGAACATCTGGCATTGATGGGCGTGCCTCACGTCGTACTGGAACGTAGCCGCATCGCTGAACGCTGGCGCTCGGAACGTTGGGATTCGCTGGTGGCAAACGGTCCTGCGTGGCACGACCGCTTCCCGTCGCTGAAATTCGACAATATTTCCCAGGAAGCTTTTCCGCCGAAAGAGCGCATGGCGCAATATTTTGAAGAGTATGCCAGCATGATTAACGCTCCCGTACGGACCGGCGTTGACGTGCATCAGGTTGTGCGCCTGGCAGGGCGCAGCGGCTTTAAAGTGGTGACCTCCGCAGGTGAATTTGAGGCCGCGAATGTGGTGGCCGCCACCGGCCCGTTTCAGAAACCCTCATTCCCGCAGATCGTGCCGGAAAGCGCAGGCGTGCAGCAGATTCACTCTTCGGTCTACAAAAATCCGCAACAACTGCCCGCAGGCGGCGTGCTGGTGGTGGGTGCTGGCGCTTCTGGTACACAAATTGCCGAAGAGCTGCGTAAAGCGGGTCGGGACGTTTATCTGTCGGTTGGCGAACATTATCGCCCGCCGCGCGCCTACCGCGACCGCGATTACTGCTGGTGGCTCGGCGCGCTTGGCCTGTGGGATGAAGTGAAAATAAAACCGAAGAAAGAGCACGTTGCCTTTGCGGTAAGCGGTTATGAAGGCGGTAAAACCGTGGATTTCCGTCGTCTGGCGCATATGGGCATTACGCTGGTAGGCATCACCCAAAGCTGGGATAACGGCGTCCTGAGCTTTGCCGACGGCCTGGCGGAGAATATCGCTGCGGGCGATAACGCCTACTTTGACGTGCTGCGCGATGCCGATGCTTATATCGAACGCAACGGGCTGGATCTGCCGCCCGAGCCGCAGGCGTGGGAACTGCTGCCGGATCCGCAATGTCTGCTCAATCCGCTGGCGCAATTAGATATTGCCGCAGCGGGTATTACCACTATTATCTGGGCGACGGGTTTTAAATTTGATTTTAGCTGGCTGCAAGTGGATGCCTTCGACGAAAAAGGTCTGCCGTTCCATAAACGCGGTATTTCCGCCGAGCGAGGTATTTATTTTCTCGGCCTGCCTAATTTAGTAAACCGTGCCTCATCGTTTATTTATGGTGTATGGCACGATGCGAAATATATTGCCGATCATATTGTTTTGCAGAACGCTTATACCGACTACGTTAAATCATAATTGTCTACGTATTCTGATCGTCACCGGTGGCTAAATCATCGTTATTTAGCCACACCGTCCTGGATAACGACATGATCATCACCTGCATTGAAGATCTCCGGCAACTGGCGCGTAAACGGGTGCCCAAAATGTTTTACGATTATGTCGATGCCGGCTCGTGGAGCGAATATAGCTATCGTGCCAATGAAGCGGATTTACGTCGCCTTGAGTTTCGCCAGCGCGTGGCGGTCGATATTGCCGCCCGCAGCACCGCCAGCGTGATGCTCGGACAGCCCGTAACAATGCCTGTAGCCATTGCCCCCACGGGGTTAACCGGCATGATCCATCCCGACGGCGAAATTCTTGCGGCGCGGGCAGCGAAAACGTTCGGCATCCCCTTTACGCTTTCGACCATGAGCATTTGCTCCATTGAAACCGTAGCGCAGGCCACGGATTACCATCCCTTCTGGTTCCAGCTCTATGTCATGCGCGATCGCCAGTTTGTCGCGAATCTTATCGATCGCGCGAAAGCCGCCCACTGCGGTGCGCTGGTCGTCACCATGGATCTCCAGGTGTTTGGGCAGCGCCATAAAGACATTAAAAATGGCCTGTCGACCCCGCCGAAAATGACGCTGCGCAACCTGCTGAATATTGCCAGCAAACCACGCTGGTGCCGCAATATGCTCGCCACACGCAACCGTAACTTTGGCAATATTATCGGTCACGCCAGCGGTGTTAATAACATTGATGCCATGGTGGAATGGACAGCGCAGCAGTTCGACCCGCACCTCTCCTGGCAGGATATTGAGTGGATTAAACTGCGCTGGGGCGGCAAGCTGATCGTTAAAGGCATTATGGACGTGGAAGATGCACGCCAGGCGGTGGCGGCAGGCGCCGATGCGCTCATTGTCTCCAATCACGGCGGCCGTCAGCTGGATGGAGTGTCGTCCTCAAGTACCTTATTACCAGAGATTGTCGCCGCAGTGGGTAATGATATTGAAGTCCATTTCGACGGCGGGATACGTTCCGGGCAGGATGTGCTGAAGGCGATTGCGCTGGGGGCTAAAGGAACCTATATCGGGCGCAGTATGCTGTATGGATTAGGGGCGATGGGCGAAGCAGGTGTCACCATGGCGCTGAATATCATTCGTAATGAATTCGATTTGTCGATGGCTTTTTGCGGCAAGACCCATGTTGCTTCGATTGATGCAGGGATCCTGCGGCGCAGGTTGTTTGACTGACTTGCCCGATTTGGCTGTTATAATCCCGCTAACACTCCAACGGGTTTAACGACGACGATGACAAAACTTACCTTGCAAGAGCAGATGTTAAAAGCTGGATTAGTCACCAGCAAGAAGATGGCCAAAGTCCAGAGAACGGCGAAAAAGTCCCGCGTTCAGGCGCGTGAGGCCAGAGAAGCGGTAGAAGAAAATAAGAAAGCGCAACTTGAGCGTGATAAGCAGCTCAGCGAACAGCAAAAACAGGCTGCGTTATCGAAAGAGTATAAAGCGCAGATCAAGCAGCTTATTGAGATGAACCGCATCACAATAACGAAAGGCAATATCAGTTTTAACTTCACCGACAATAACCTGATTAAAAAAATAGAGGTCGATAAAGTGACTCAGGCGCAGCTGATCAATGGCCGTCTCGCCATTGCCCGCCTGGTAGCCGACAACAACGGTGATAACCAATACGCCATTATCCCGGCGGCTGTTGCCGATAAAATTGCCCAGCGCGATGCCAACTGTATTGTGCTGCACAGCGCGCTCACGCAGGAAGCACAGGATGAAGATGATCCATATGCGGACTTCAAAGTGCCCGATGATTTGATGTGGTAATTCGCGTTTCAGAATGGGCTGTCATGACGGGCGTTGATCCACGTGTTGCTGATGGGATGAACAAAATGCAACGCGCTGGCGTGCAGCATCAGCCGCGACGCCCGTTCAGCACCAGGCATCAGGCGACCGCCATACAGATCGCACCCCAGAATCGGATGTCCCAAATGCTGGCAGTGAATGCGTAGCTGGTGCGTGCGCCCGGTTTCAGGAATCAGCTCAACGCGTGACAACGGCAGTAAATTACCGTCTTCCTGCGTCTGGTAAAAACGCTCAATGACCCGAAAACGGGAACGCGCTGGCTTGCCGCCGGTCGCACAAATCGACATCAGCGGGAAGCACGCCGGGTCTTTGACGATCGCCGCATCGATCACTCCTTCGTCGTCGTACACGTGTCCGCAGAGCAATGCGCTGTAAACCTTAGTGACGGTGCGCTGGCTGAACTGCTGGCAGAGCGCGGCATTAATGGCCTTATTGCGGGCAACCACCATCAACCCGGATGTGCCAAAATCGAGGCGATGCACCAGCGTGCAGCCGGGGAATATCTGCACCAGCCGATAATGCACCGAATCGAGGTTTTGCGGGTTTTTCCCTGAGAGACTGAGTAATCCGCTGGGTTTATTGATCAGCACCAGGTGCTCGTCCTGATAGAGCGTTTCAATGTTGTCGTGACACGGCGGGGCAATAAAAGTATCGATCGTAGACATCCGGCTGCCCGAGTGGAGAATGGCTGCGGATAATAACGGATTTTCACCACACTGGCGAATCCGTCCGTTGGTTTAAACGGACGCGATCGGCGTTTTCCCCCTGCAGCTTCGCGTTCCGAGGCTTTCCTCACTCGCAGAGCAGAAATTTATCATTCACACTTAACCAGGCATGGCCTGCGCAGGCATTGTGCTTTACACTGCGCGCTGCAAAAAACTGAGTAGATAAACGATTAACCAGGCGGTACAGCGATGAACGGAACGATCACAACGTGGTTTAAAGATAAAGGTTTTGGCTTTATCAAAGATGAAAACGGCGATAACCGCTATTTTCATGTGATTAAGGTCGCTAACCCTGAACTAATTAAGAAAGATGCCGCGGTGACTTTCGAACCCACCACCAATAACAAAGGGTTATCGGCTTACGCCGTGAAAGTCATCCCTGACAGCAAATACATCTATATCGCAGGCGAACGTTTTAAGCTTGCGTCGATCAAATCGTATCTGGTGTACAGCGAAGAAGTCCCCGCTGATGCCCGCATCGATAAAGAAAATGCCGTGTTGTCTGTGGGTCTGCTAATGGGAAACATCCGGCCGAAAACCACCACGAAACCGGGTGAAATGCGCTCAGTGAAAAAACTGGCGATCACCACTTTTCAGGGTACAACCTCCATTTTCTCAGAAGATGAAATCGACATTGATACGACGGTGAAAATGCTCAAAGTCTGAGCAGCGCCGTTGCCCTGCTCCTTCAGGTAACTTTCAGCACCACGCGCTGGCGTACCGGCAGCCAGCGCGGGTGATGAGTAAGAAGCGCGCAGAATGTTGCTTCTTTTCCGTCCTGAGAAAACCCGGTTAATCCGGGCGCTTGCCAGGCATCATTCTCAGCAAGGTATTATCCCGCAGTATATAGTGGTGCAGCAGCGCCGCCGCCGCATGCAAGCCGATGATAAAATAGCCCGTATTAGCCAGTAATTCATGAACCTCTTTCAGGCTATGTTGCAGTACACTATTTTTTTCCGCCGCAATCGGCATGTTAATAAACAGAAAACTCCACTCTTTCTGGCCGTAATAGAGCGACACCACCCCCAGCAGCGGAAGAAAAATAAACAGCGCATATAAAACAAAATGTACAACGGTGGCGCTGAGCTTTTGCCATTGTGGCAGCGCGGGAACAACCGGCGGTTCCGGGAAAATAAATCTAAATACCATTCTGATTAACATCAGAATAAATACACTGACACCACAAGTGTAATGAGTTATTGCCATCCAGTAACGACCGACAGAATCTTTTGGGAAAATATCCCTGAATTCCATCGCGGCATATGCGATCACGATTAGCAATAAAACCAGCCAGTGTAGTGCTATCTGCCCACCTGAGTATTTCTTCATTTTTTTCTGTCCTGAGAATGAAACGATTATCTAAGCCAGCGCCTGTCCGGCGAGCGAACCCGCACCCATCGACAAAGCCATCGCCATGGCGCTCCAGAAGGTGATTCGAATAATGGCTTTCACCGGCGGCGCTTTGCCTGCGACCGACGAGATATAGCCGAGGAGCGCCAGTGAAAAAAGCGTGGAAAGGATGACGAACAGCAAAACCAGCGGTGCCGGCGTTAACCACGCCACCAGAACCGGCAACACCGCGCCGGCAGAAAAACTGATGGCTGAAAAAATTGCAGCCTGCAGCGGCTGTGCTGAATTCGTCTCCGTCAGGCCCAGTTCTTCCCGGGCATGCGCGTCGAGCGCATCCTTTGCCATCAGTTGTTCCGCAACCTCGCGGGCAAGCGAAGGCGCCAGCCCTCGTTGCCTATACAGTGACGTCAGTTCCTGTACCTCCCCCTCATAATCCGTCGCCAGCTCCCTCCTTTCCTGTGCCAGCGCGGCCTTTTCGGTATCAGCTTGTGATGAGACGGAAACATATTCTCCGGTCGCCATTGACATGGCGCCTGCAACCAGCCCGGCAACGCCCGCCAGCAACACCCCAGAGGAGGAGCTCCCTGCAGACGCAACACCGAGAACAAGGCTGGCCGTCGACACAATGCCATCATTGGCACCCAGCACTGCCGCCCGGAGCCACCCCACTCTTCCAATGCTGTGTAGTTCCAGATGCATGATGATGTTTTCCTTTTATCCGTGAATGAATCTGCCCGGCATTGCTGATATTAAAAAAATCGCGTTGAGCAGGTGTTAATTTATTCTGTCAGCCTTAACGCCACATTAAGAGTGAATGAGTAAAATCCAGGATCTACTGATTTTTATATACCCTGGCGTTGAAATGATAATAGCTATCATGCTCATTCATGAATGCCTCAGCAAATTATCTTATCTGCGTTAGCGTTAATTTTATTTTATCATTCATGCAGATTCTGACAGGCGATTTTCAGGTGCCAGCATTAATTGTTGAGACTATTCACTCGCCGTCAAAGCTAATTGCCGACGGTGTTGGGTTGTCAGCAAAAAAGAGGCGTAAATTCTCCGGTGTTTACCATAACGTAATAGCGCAGCAACACCATTTCAGCCATAGCGATACCCGCCGTGCGCTGGCGATTTTCGCTTCTCTCAACCATGCTTTTTGTACTGACATTTTGACACGAGAAATCACTCCCTTCGCCCCAGGACACGATGATGCGCAATGCCCTTATTCCTCTAATCGCGGCTGTGCTTCTTTTTATTACCGGCGTTTTTATTCTTAATATGCAGCTTTGGTTCTCCACCCGGGCAGATCGCCTTGAAGGAGCCAGATACGCGGTGAATAACATCAACAACATTCTTGATGAAGCGTCCCATGCTACCCGTCTCGCCGTTGACATCGCGGGTAAAGGATGCGATCCGGAGGGACAATTTCAGCTCGGCACTGAAGCTGCCCTGCAACCACATCTGCGCACAATCCTGATTGTTAAAGGCGGGGAAGTCTGGTGCTCATCGCTACCGGGAAATCGCGGGCTGCTGGCGCGTATTCCCAGAATGTCTGCGGCCAGTTTGTTTCTCGCACCGGCAGAGGACGCAGCAAACGAACAGCCATTCCTCGTCTATCAAACGCGATTTGCCGCGAGCCGCGTGCTGGTCACCATCAGCGATCAGCATATTCGCGAGGCGCTGAATGCGCCGTTAGAGGGCGTTATCTACAGATTGCGCGTCGGGAATCATGTTATCGGTCTGTCGGGGGATATTGCCGCGCTTAGCGAAAAAACGCCCCCTTCGGGACAAGCCAATTCGAAAGCCTATCCCTTCAGTATCATCTACAATCAACCGCCGCTGTTTAGCTTGTTCCGGCTCGTCTCGCTGGGGCCGGGCATCCTGATTTTCATCCTGTTAATCTCCTGCGCGACGGCCTACGCGCTGATTAAATACCTGAATAAAAATGCCACGCCGGCAGAGACATTGCGCCGGGCCATTACCAACGGTGAGATCGTGCCTTTTTACCAGCCAGTGGTGAATGGCAGAGAGGGAACCCTGCGCGGTGTCGAGGTGCTGGCGCGCTGGAAACACCCGCGATCCGGCTATATTCCGCCCGCATCCTTTATCCCTTTAGCCGAAAAATCAGATCTGATCATACCGCTTACGCAAAGCCTGATGCGGCAGGTCGTGGCCCATATGAACGCCATTGCCCACCGGTTGCCGGAAGGTTTTCACATCGGTATTAACTTCAGCGCGTCCCATATCACTTCGCCCGATTTTGTCGCGGAGTGTCTGAAATTCAAAGAGAGTTTCAGACACCCTGCGCTCAATCTGGTGATTGAAGTCACCGAACGCGAACCCTTAAACGTGGATGAAGATCTTGTACAACGGCTAAATGTCCTGCATGAAAATGGATTTGTTATCGCGCTGGATGATTTCGGTACTGGCTACTCAGGGCTTTCTTACCTGCACGATCTGCATATCGATTACATTAAAATCGACCAGAGTTTCGTTGCCAGAGTGAATGCCGAGCAGGACTCGACGCGGATTTTAGACTGCGTGCTGGATCTGGCGCGCAAACTCTCTTTAAGCATTGTCGCCGAAGGCGTCGAAACGAAAGAACAGCTCGATTACCTGAATCAAAACAACATCACTTTCCTGCAGGGTTACTACTTCTATAAGCCGGTCAACTTCCAGGATCTGATCAAAATTCTGCTGTCAAAACCCAAAGTGAAGGTGGTTGTTGATACAGCGCGGAAGAAAGAGGATGTGCACAACATGGTGGATTGAAATAAAAGCGCCTTTCCCGACACAGATTATTGGAGATCTTACCTTTTCAGTATTTGTCGGCGATCGACAGAAGGCGGTAAACCAAACAGCCGGGCATATTCCCGACTGAATTGCGTATGGCTTTGATAACCGACCGCTAATGCAATTGTCATGATACTCGCGTTTGTTGTACGCATTTTTTCACGCGCCTGCATCAGCCTTATCCGTTTTTGATACTGAACCGGGCTGAGGGCCGTAACCGTCAGGAAATGGCGATGAAACGCGGAAACGCTGAGTGCCGCCATTTCGGCCAGCGCTTCCACCCGCACAGCCTGCATATAGTTCTGTTTTATCCAGTTAATCACCGTATAAATACGCGACAGATGCGACTCTGGTCGCGCAATATCACGCAGCATCCAGCCAAGCGGTCCCTGCAACACACGGAACAGTATTTCCCTTTCATAGGCGGGAGCCAGAGCCGGGATCGCCTCCGGGGTACGCATCAGACGTAGCATGCGCACCCAGGCATCCAGCAATTCCACAGTCACTGGCGCAACGGAAAATCCCGAATGAAAGAGCGCAGCGGAGCCAGAATCAGGCAAACAGTTCTGCAAATCAGCAAGGATCCCCGGATCCGGCGTCAGGCTGACAGCCAGATAAGGCGCCCCGGTCTGCTCATCCGGGTAAACGCGGCCAATGGCAGGCAAATCCACCGACATCACAAAATAGGTTGCGGGGTCATAGCGGTAGGTTCTGTCCCCTACTGACATGCTTTTCGAGCCGGTCAGAATCAGGTTGATCATTGGTTCATAAACGGCAGACAACCGGTGCTCAGGGATCTCACCCTGCACCATCGCAAGGCGTGGAATGCCGGTTTCAGTGCGTTGATTTCCCGCCACCGATGCCAGTTCGCGCAATTCGTGTAATTGATTTTCCATCGCCGATAAATAGCATGCCATCAGATGAGCAACAAGATAAAAGCAGTATCAGGCAACGTTTAAAGAGGATCGCATCAGCATGCAACACCTGCTCCGCGTACGCTTTGTCTGGTTATCCGACAGCCAGGTGGGCTAGTCGTGAGTACGGCGTCATTTTTACTCTGCGTAACAGCGAGCAAGCAGCCGCTAAAACCGTCAATCGCCTTCAGGTTGTGGGCAGTTATATCATCTGACAACAGGAGCACAGCATGCTGGATCATCTGTTTATTACCGTCAGCGACATCGCGCGATCGGTAGACTTTTATGAAAGGGTACTCCCTGTTCTGGACATTAACCTTCGCCATGATTATGACGGAAAAGAGGGCCCGCAGGGCCATCCCGACCTGAAGGGCTTTGGTGCGAATGGCCGTATGTTTTTCTGGTTACGCCAGGGTGAGCCCTCCCCCGGCGCTGTCCATGTCGGTTTTGTTGCCAACTCTCAGGCGCAGGTTAACCAGGCCTGGGTTGAAGCGCTGGCTGCCGGGGCGACGGAGATCCACCCGCCTGGCGCACAACATCACTATGACCCGCGCTATTACGCCGCGCAGGTTCGCGATCCCGATGGCTACAGCCTCGAATTTGTCTACAAAAGTTGGCAGCACGCATAATGGGTGGCGCGGCAGGCGACTTATTCCCCCTTTTACACGCGCAGGAGAGAACCGTGTCCGTTATTGATCACATTGAAATAGCCGTCAACGATGCCACTATATCCCGGTATTTCTACGAACAAGCACTCGCGCCGCTGAAATTCCGGCTCATCATCGCCGTCGCGCAGAGCCAGACGCGTACGGGAGGTTTACGTTACGGGCTCGGCCCAGGGCACTATCCACGCCTGTGGCTGCATGATAATGACAAACCGGGTGCAGCAGTACATATCGCGTTCACCGCTCAAGACCGTTCTACAGTGGATAAATTCTGGGAGGCTGCATTACAGGCTGGTGGGAAAAGCAACGGTTCTCCCGGAATACGTTGCCACTACCATGAGTCGTACTACGCAGCCTATGTTTTTGATCCTGATGGCAATAATATCGAAGTTGTGTGCCAGACAACGCCCTGAATGCGGTCGGTTATCCCCCGCCAGCCCAAAATCGGTGCCATTCGCGCTGGCATATTCCCCCAATGCGCATTCCAGCGTTCGAAAAGCGCATTGACTTCCCCTTTGCTTAAAAAGCGTCACGATATTGATCGTTGCCTTGCAAAAATGAACGCGAGAGGCAGATCGGTTAATATCGAACGGCGACTTTTTCGCATGATAATTCCGAATTAATAACGCCGCGCCCTTCATCACTGCGCGCCTCTCGCCTTCATTCACGCAGCAATCCACAGCCCTCGTGTAATACATTACGCGGTGTGCGCATTCGCGATAAACGTTTTCAGCACGCACATATTATATATCGGGTAATCGTGCAACTACTCTTGTTGTACCCACGCGCTTTGCGGGGGAACACTTCCTCCGTGCTGCCATGGATATTCGCGGTTAATACTTTATCTCACAACTGTGGTAGCCCTTACGGAATAAGGCCATCGGCATGAGGTAAATGTGAATAATACAATACACGATGTTTTATTACAGGATTATCCTTTGCTATTTTCCGGCTTGCCAGCTATAAGCTCTGAAAACGAAAGGGAGTTAGTGCAGTTCTGCGAACAGCATAAGGAACATGTTTTATCTGCGATGCCATGGGCGGCTTCAGAGATTGCAGGTACCTGCGGGTTTAAATCCCTTTTTCAGCTCATTTCTCATCATGGCGGGCGAAAAATATATATCCCCAAGGATGCATCAAAATTTTATAAATTATACGAGATTGACATTCCCAAAAAACAGTATTCCCGGTTATGCAAATATGCGGATTCTGCCGGGAACATCGAAATGCCATCGGCATGGGGCGTATTTGTGGCTATTCGTCGTGCGGCCATGCAGATAGCGATGCAGGACCAGGTTTCACCAAAATCGTTAGTGAAAACGTTTGGCGTCACCATGAGGAGTATAAGGCTCATAAAATCACGAAATACCTATCTGTAAGCAGGCAGTTGTCATCACGTTATTTTCACTCAATAAACAAGGTGGATATTATGTCTCAGCAATACACTGTCAATGTTACCAATAATTCAACGATTTTTGGCTCTTTCTGTATCTATCAGTCATTACCGGACATCAGTAATCCGAATATTATGTCATTGGCCTGGCTGACAAAATCGGCCTTTCCCGGCACGTTGCTCTCTTTCGAGTGGGGAATTGACTACAGCTTTGTCTGGGATGATTCAGGGCCGCTGAATGTGGGCAGCGTGTTCACAGCATCGCAAAGCGTTCCGTGCGATCCCTCCGGCAATAATAATATCACGCTGATGTACAGCAACGGCGCTTACAATTTTACCGGGCTGAATAATGGCGGGCGTAATGGCACATTATTTATTACCGGCCATGAAAGTATTAACCCCGTTAATAGCGCCGCAGTCGGGATCGCCATGTCGGGCGCAGGAACATTTGTCCAGCCGGCGCAGCCGAATATGGATCTGGTATTTTCTGTTACGCCGACGTACTGGATCACTTATGGTAATTATATCCCCGGCCAGGTTATTCAGATCAGCGATATCAGCAATGCGCAGCAATTAACGTTCCCGATGGGCAGTTATGAACTTGATGTGACGCTGCAAAGAAATAATAGCTGGGTTGTCGCCAGCAACAGTTAAGCGTTAACAACAGCGGGGAAAGGTGTGAGGCCATTATTTTATCCCTCACGCCCTTCCCTCTTTATAATTCCTTTCAGAAGGGGAATGAAAATGGACAAAGAACAATATGACAGGCAGAAAATTAATGAATTTCTCCAGTTGGTGAGCAATGAGGATGAAGTCATTACCTCTACCGGTGCCAGTGTCGTCAATATTAGCGGCACACTTTATAACGTTGATGGCAGTACAGCGGATCCCAAAAGAGTGCCGGGATATAAAGATAAAAGCTGGAAGGATTTACTCATTGCGAAAGGCATTCCGTCAGGCAGCCCTTGCTATATTACCAACGCCGTTCCGGTTGGCACCAGCCATCCCGATTTTTCCGTCGGCGGTCATATGACGCCCTCCAGCGACGGAAATGTGCCTGTCGGCGGGAGCTGTTATTTAATGCCCGAGTGCCAGTGGCATAACAACAAAGCCCGGGACGGTATCGCGTTTTATCACAGCGAAACGGCAATGCTTCAGCTCACCGGCTATATGCAGGGCGAGCTGGCAGCCACATTCCAGATACGGCTACCGTGCAGCGAAGCTTTTGGCCTGCTGTACAACCTTGAAGGTGACTGGCGACATGAAAACTTCGCCACTAAAGCGGACGCAGAATATTTTCTCGCCCAGTTGAATGGCGGCCAGCATGTGGAACACCACCTTTTCGAACGCTATATCCAGCTCCAGGGGCAGAACCAGCGGCTGAAGCTGGTCAAAGTCTGAGTAAACCGTTCCTGCCGACGGAATAACCGGCAGGAACGCCTACCCTTTAAATCGCCACCAGTTGCCTGACGCCCTGCGCTTCCATCTCATCGCCGCGCCCGCGCTGGATAATGGTGCCGCGCGACATCACCAGATACTGATCGGCCAGCTCGGCGGCAAAATCGTAAAACTGCTCCACCAGCAGAATGGCCATATCGCCGCGATTCGCCAGGCTGCGGATCACCGCGCCAATCTCCTTGATAACCGAGGGCTGAATACCTTCCGTCGGCTCGTCGAGGATCAACAACTGTGGCTTGCAGGCCAGCGCCCGCCCGATGGCAAGCTGCTGCTGTTGCCCGCCGGAGAGATCGCCGCCCCGCCGCTGCTTCATCTCGCGCAGCACCGGGAAGAGATCGTAAATCTCGTCGGGAACAGTTTTCGCCTGGCGTCCCGAAAAGCGCGACAGCCCCATCAGCAGATTCTCTTCGACGGTCAGACGGGGGAAAATCTCCCGCCCCTGCGGAACGTAGGCGATCCCCTGCTGCACCCGCTGGTGCGGCTTGCTGTTATTGATCAGTTTGCCCTGCCAGTGAACCGTGCCGGATTTCGCCGGGATCAGCCCCATCAGGCACTTCAGCAGCGTGGTTTTTCCCACACCATTGCGCCCCAGCAGGCAGGTAATTTCACCCGGCGTGGTCTCGAACGACAAGCCACGCAAAATGTGGCTGCCGCCGTAATACTGGTTTAACTCTTTCACCTGCAACATATTAGCGCCCCAGATAAACGTCGATAACCTGCTCGTTGGCCTGTACTTCGCGCAGCGAACCTTCTGCCAGCACTTGCCCCTGATGCAGCACGGTCACATAGTCGGCAATGGTTTCGACAAAGCCCATATCATGCTCCACCACCATCAGCGAGTGTTTGCCCGCCAGCGTGCGAAACAGCTCGGCAATATAATCCGTTTCGGCATCCGTCAGACCGGCGGCGGGCTCATCCAGCAACAGCAAATGCGGTTCCTGAACCAGCAGCATGCCAATTTCCAGAAACTGTTTTTGCCCGTGGGAAAGCAGCCCGGACGGGCGATGTCGATGCTCGGTCAGCCGCAACAACAGCAGCACTTCATCAATGCGATCCCGCTGCTCGCCGCTGAGCCTGGCGCGCAGGCTGGTCCACACCGACTTATCCATTTTCAGCGCAATTTCGAGGTTTTCCGTCACGCTTAACGCTTCAAACACCGTGGGTTTCTGGAACTTACGCCCAATGCCCGCACGGCTAATGTCCACCGGCGACATCCCGGTAAGATCGATATTCTGATCGTAGGTTATCGTGCCGCTGTCCGGCCGTGTTTTACCGGTAATGATATCCATCAGCGTGGTTTTGCCTGCGCCATTTGGCCCGATCACGCAGCGCAGTTCCCCCACGCCAATCGACAGTGACAAATCCGTCAATGCGCGAAACGAATCAAAGGTGACGTTGATTTTTTCCAGTTGCAGCACCGGATCGGTAGTTTCGCGGTAGCGGTCCTGCAACTGCGGCTGGGTAAAAAGGGAATCAGTCATGCTTCCTCCGTTTGAGCAGGCCAATCACGCCGCGCGGCAGGAACAGCGTCACAAGAATAAACATCAACCCAAGGAAAAAGAGCCACACATCCGGGAAAGCAACGGTAAACCAGCTCTTCGCGCCGTTCACGATCCCGGCACCGAGGATCGGCCCAATCAGCGAACCGCGCCCGCCGAGCGCCACCCAAATCGCCGCTTCAATCGAGTTGGTCGGCGACATTTCACTGGGGTTGATAATCCCCACCTGCGGCACATACAGCGCGCCCGCCAGCCCGCACAGCACGGCGGAGAGCGTCCAGACGAAAAGCTTGTAGCCTTTCGGATCGTAGCCGCAGAACATCAGCCGGTTTTCCGCGTCGCGCACGGCAGTGAGCACCCGGCCAAACTTGCTGCGCGTCAGCATCACGCCAATCGCTAGCGATCCTGCCAGCAGCAGCACCGTTGCCACAAACAGCGCGATGCGCGTACCGGTTGCCGATACTGGAAAGCCGAGCAGCGTGGTAAAACCGGTAAAGCCGTTGTTGCCGCCAAAGCCGGTTTCGTTGCGAAAAAACAGCAGCATCCCGGCGTAGGTCAGCGCCTGGGTCATGATCGAGAAGTAGACATCTTTAATACGCGAGCGAAAGGCGAAATAGCCGAACACCAGCGCCAGCAGGCCCGGCACCAGGATCACCAGGCACAGCGCCCAGGCAAAGTACTGCGTTCCGGCCCAGAACCACGGTAATTCCGTCCACGAGAGAAACGACATAAACGCCGGCAGCCCGTCACCGGCGGCCTGGCGCATCAGATACATTCCCATCGCATAACCGCCGAGGGCGAAAAACAACCCGTGCCCCAGCGACAGCAGCCCCGCGTAGCCCCACACCAGATCCAGCGCCACCGCGACAATGGCGTAGCAGAGAATTTTGCCAATCAGCGTCAGCGTATAGGTGGAAATCGCCAGCGGATTTTCCGCCGGAAGCAGCGCGAAAAAGGGCAGGATCAGCAACGCGGCCAGCAGCAGTGAAGCGAGCATGCAGGTCAGGCGCGGCGCGCGTCGGGCGATAGTTAACGTAATAGGTTGGCTCATCAGTCAATTACCCGCCCTTTGAATGCAAACAACCCTTGCGGTCGTTTCTGAATAAACAGCACGATCAATACCAGGATCGCGATCTTGCCCAGCACCGCGCCGATTTGCGGCTCAAGGACTTTGTTCAGCACGCCGAGGCCCAGCGCCGCCACGACCGTGCCCGCCAGTTGTCCGACGCCGCCGGTTACCACCACGAGGAAAGAGTCAATAATGTAGCCCTGTCCCAGTTCCGGGCCGACGTTACCAAGTTGCGACAGCGCCACCCCGCCCAACCCGGCAATACCGGAACCTAAACCGAAAGCCAGCATATCGACGCGCCCGGTCGGTACACCGCAGCAATCCGCCATGCGGCGGTTTTGCGTCACCGCCCGCACGTTCATGCCGAGGCGGGTTTTGTTCAGCAGCAGCCAGGTGAGGATCAGCACGCCGATAACAAACACAATCACCGCGATACGGTTCCAGGGCAGCACTAGGTTCGGCAGTACCGACCAGCCGCCGGAGAGCCACGCCGGGTTGGCGACTTCCAGGTTCTGCGTGCCAAACAGTACGCGCACCAGTTGAATCAGCATCAGGCTAATTCCCCAGGTGGCGAGCAGGGTTTCCAGCGGCCGTCCGTAGAGATGACGAATAATGGTGCGCTCCAGCAGCATGCCAATGATGGCGGTGATAAAAAATGCCACCGGCAGCGCCACCAGCGGGTAAATCGCCAGCCAGTCGGGGGCAAAGCGTTGAAACAGATCCTGCACCAGCCAGGTGGAGTACGCGCCCAGCATCAACATTTCGCCGTGCGCCATATTAATCACGCCGAGCAAACCGTAAGTGATCGCCAGCCCCAGCGCCGCCAGCAGCAGGATCGATCCGAGCGAAATCCCGCTGAACGCTTGTCCGAGCCAGTCGCCCCATCTCAGGCGTTGCTGTACCTGCTTCAGGCTGTCAGCGGCGGCTTCACGCACCCCGGAGTCCGGCTCATTTTGCGGCTGCGTCAGACGTTGCAGGCTGGCCTGCACCTGCGGATCGCTGGCTTCGCCCAATAGTTTCACCGCCTGCAAACGCCGTTCGGCGTGGCTATCAGCAAGTTGCAGGTTCGCCACCGCAATGGCGAGCGCAGTATGTACGCCGTCGTTTTTTTCCGCCGCCAGCCGTGCGCTGAGAAACGGCAGTTGATCGGCCTGCGCGCTGTTTTGCAACGTCAATGCCGCACGCAGGCGGACGTTGTCGTCCGGGCTGACCAGTTGGTGCGTGGCCAGCGCGCTGGCCACCAGGCCGCGAATGCGGTTATTCATAAACACTTTTTTCGTCGCACCCGCAGGCGCTGCGTCGCCTTCCAGCGCCGTTAGTTTGCCGTTCTGCTCGCTGAAGAGTTGACCATTCGCATCGGTGACCACCGTTTCGTCATTCAGCGCCTGCAACAACGGCAAGCGCGATGCCTCCGGCGCGGCAGACCACTGCTGAAGCAGTTGCGCCTGCTGCGTGCGGCTGGCCTTGCCATAATCAGCGGCAGGCCCGGCCTGCGCCGTCGCGGTCATCAGCAGGCAGCCGAAAAGGAGAAAGCCCAAAGCCGGGAATATTTTCATGTGTCAGCGTCTTTTGATGGTTATCCGGCCAGGCCGGAACATTCAACCACTGCCAGGGGCAGTACGCCTGCCCCTGACACGTACCGCACGGGCTTATTTACCGCCGGTTTTTACCGGGTAATCCGGTTTTTTATCGTTGCCTGCAATGTACGGGCTCCACGGCTGGGCGCGGATCGGCTTATCGGTATTCCACACCACGTTGAACTGACCGTTCTCTTCGATTTCGCCAATCATCACTGGTTTGTGTAAGTGGTGGTTGGTGGCATCCATGGTCAACGTAAAGCCACTTGGCGCGGCAAAGGTCTGGCCTGCCATCGCCGCACGGACTTTATCCACGTCGGTGGTTCCCGCTTTCTCAACCGCCTGCACCCACATATGGATGCCGACATAGGTCGCTTCCATTGGATCGTTGGTCACTACGGTATCGGCGTTCGGCAGTTTGTGCGCTTTGGCATAGGCACGGTAATCCGCCACAAATTTGGTGTTCACCGGGTTGCTGACCGACTCAAAGTAGTTCCACGCCGCCAGATGGCCGACCAGCGGTTTGGTGTCGATACCGCGCAGTTCCTCTTCGCCGACCGAGAAGGCCACCACCGGCACATCGGTCGCTTTGATGCCCTGGTTCGCCAGCTCTTTATAGAACGGCACGTTGGAGTCACCGTTGATGGTGGAAATCACAGCCGTTTTGCCGCCTGCGGAGAATTTCTTGATATTGGCAACGATAGTCTGGTAATCGCTGTAACCAAACGGGGTATAGACTTCTTCAATGTCTTTATCCTGTACGCCTTTGGAGTGCAGGAAGGCGCGCAGAATTTTGTTGGTGGTGCGCGGGTAGACATAGTCGGTGCCGAGCAGGAAGAAGCGTTTTGCGCTGCCGCCGTCTTCACTCATCATGTATTCCACCGCCGGGATCGCCTGCTGGTTTGGCGCCGCGCCGGTGTAGAACACGTTCGGCGACATCTCTTCCCCTTCATATTGCACCGGGTAGAACAGCAGGCCGTTCAGCTCTTCAAACACTGGCAGCACCGATTTGCGCGAAACCGAGGTCCAGCAGCCAAAAACCACCGCGGCTTTATCCTGGGTCAACAGTTGACGCGCTTTTTCTGCAAACAGCGGCCAGTTAGAGGCGGGATCGACCACCACCGGCTCCAGCTTTTTACCCAGCACGCCGCCTTTGGCGTTAATTTCATCAATGGTCATCAGCGCCATGTCTTTCAACGGCGTTTCTGAAATGGCCATGGTGCCGGAGAGAGAGTGCATGATCCCCACTTTGATGGTGTCTGCTGCGTATGCCTGTAACGACAAGCCCATGCTCAAAAAAGTGGCTGACAGGGCAAAAGCTTTCAGTAAAGAACGTCTTTTCATTACAAAACCCCTAAATGATATTGAGTGATTAAAATTCCCCGCCGGACGACGGGGCGGAACCACGGCTACGGTGAAACGGGTTGTAAACTTGCCTGCTGGAGCATGTGTAAGGTGATTTTCCTGACCTCGGCTTTGCTCTGAGAAATGTGCTCGGTCAGAATGCGCTGCGCCTCCTCGGTTTGCTGTTTCAGGATCGCCTGTAAAACACGGGCATGTTCGTTGTAGGTCGCATCCACACGGTCATTGCGGGTGAAATCAAGATGGCGAATGATGCGCATCTTTTCGGTCAACTCCACATGTACCCGTACCATTTCACTGTTGCCGCTGGCGCGTACCAGCGTGGTGTGAAATTGCTCATCCTGCAGCGATAACGCTTTGCTCGGCTCCATGCGCGGCGCGTCGATCCAGAAGCTGACCAGCGGCGCCAGATGTTCTGAACAGATGCCCGGCGGCATGCCACACAGGCGACGCACCGCTTCCCTTTCCAGCACGATACGAAAGTCGTACAGCGCCTCGAAATAATTGAAATCAAAAGGTTTCACCTGCCAGCCGCTGCGCGAGTAAACCTGCACATACCCTTCATGTTCAAGCCAGAACAGCGCCTGCCGTACCGGGGTACGGCTGGCGGACATCCGCTCGGAAATCTCGTTTTCGCTGAAATGCGCGCCCGGCATTAAGCGAAAATCAAAGATGTCGTTTTTCAGTTCGTGATAAATGCGCTCCGCCAGACCGACGGCGCGTTTTTTACTGCCCTTTTCGCTCATCATCCGTCTCCCTTATTCCAGCCACAGCAGCGTGTCGCCGGGGCTGACCGGACGCCCCGGCTGGCAGGCTATGCGTTTAACCTTGCCGCTCTGCGGCGCGTTGATGGCCAGCTCCATCTTCATCGCTTCGACGATCACCAGCGGCTGGCCTTCTGTCACCGCATCGCCGGGATTAACCAGCACTTTCCAGATGTTGCCGCTCATATCGGCGCATACCGGCAATGCGTCGTCATCTTCGGCAATCACTTCCGGCGGCAGGCTTTCCGCTACGCTGGCCTGATCGTCCAGTTGCCAGCGCTCCACTTCCGCTTCGAAGGCTTCCGCCTGGCGGGTGCGGAATTCGGCAATGTCGGCGGCGTTATCACGCAGGAACTGCAAATGCTGCGGGAAATCAAACACCGTCTCTTCAATGCGGATGGTGGCGCGGCCTTCGCGGAAATCGTCACGCAACTGGGTGAGTTCCGCTTCACTTACCGGGTAGAAACGCACCTGGTCGAAGAAGTGCAGCAGCCACGGCTCGTTGGCGGCAAATTGCGCGTTTTTGAGGAACTTGTTCCAGATAGGCAGCGTGCGGCCCACCAGTTGATAGCCGCCGGGGGAATCCATGCCGTAGATGCACATGTACATCCCGCCGATCCCGACGGTGCCTTCGGCGGTAAAGGTGCGCGCCGGGTTATATTTGGAACTCAGCAGACGATGGCGTGGATCAATCGGCACCGCGCAGGGCGCGCCGAGATAGACATCGCCAAGGCCCAGGATCAGATAGCTGGCGTCAAAAATCGTCGCCTTCACCGCTTCGCGGCTCGCCAGGCCGTTGATGCGCTGAATAAAGTCCACGTTGTTGGGCAACCATGGTGCTGTCGCACGCACCGTGTCTTTGTAGCGGCTGACCGCATCCAGCGTGGCGCTGTCTTCAAACGCCATCGGCAGATGCACAATGCGTGACGGCACTTTCATCTGGCTGACATCGCCAATGTGCGACTCCAGCTCCAGCAGCAGCGCCACCAGTTCCTGCTGGCTAATGGCGAGACTGTCATAACGCACCTGCAAAGAACGCACGCCTGGCGACAGCTCTTTCACGCCCGGATGCGCCCGTTTGCGCAGTTGTTCCATCAACAGGTGAACGCGCAGACGCAGCGCCAGATCCAGCACGTTGTCGCCATACTCAATCAGAATGTAGTTATCCCCGGCCTGGCGATAGACAATCGCAGGCGCGCCAGCAGCAACGGGCAGCGACACCAGCGCGGTGGCGGAAACCCCGTCGCGATCGGCAAGGGATGGCGTGGCGAATTCCGCCAGATGGCTGGCATGCAGCGTCTCAATGCTGCGCTCCTGCGCTTTTTCCCGCGCCACCGCCTCTTCCACGCTGATCGGGTAGAAGCGGATGCGATCGCCCGGTTTGACCTGCCCGACTTTCCACAACTCTGCTTTAGCGATGGTCACCGGGCAGACAAAACCGCCGAGGCTTGGGCCATCGCGGGTGAGGATCACCGGGAAGTCGCCGGTAAAGTTAATCGCGCCGATGGCGTATTCGCAGTCGTGAACGTTAGAGGGGTGCAGACCGGCCTCGCCGCCGTTTGGCCGCGTCCAGCCTGGTTTCGGCCCGACCAGCCGCACGCCGAGGCGGTTAGAGTTGTAATGCACTTGCCAGTCGCTGGCGAAGAACTCGTCGATCGCGTCCTGGGTAAAGAAATCCGGCGCGCCGTGCGGCCCGTACAGCACGCCGATGCGCCACAGTTCGCCATACTCCGGGATCAGCGACGGGCTTATCGCCTGGGGTTCGCTCACCGGCGCGGGCGTGGTGCAGGCGACCAGTTGCGGGCGTGAAATCGGCAGCAAATCGGCGACTTTCAGCGTGCGTCCGGCGTGGCCGCCAAACTGCCCGAGCGCAAAGGTGGAGCGGCTACCAAGGTATTGCGGCACATCAATGCCGTTACGTACCGCGAGATACGCGCGGCAGCCGACCTGCGCGCGCCCATACGCCAGAATCTGTCCGGCGTTAACGGTGATCGGTTGCCATAATGGCACCGCTTCGCCATCCAGCGTCGCCTGGCAATCCGCCCCGGTCAGAGCGATCACCGCTGCGCTGTGAAATTGCAGCACCGGGCCTTGCAGGGTGAACTCCAGCCCCGCCGCCGCGTCGTGGTTACCGACAATGCGGTTGGCCAGGCGGAAAGCAAAATCGTCCATCGGGCCGGAAGGCGGCACGCCGATATCCCAGTAACCAAGGCGACCCGGATAATCCTGAACGCTGCTCCAGGTGCCCGGTTGCAGCACCTCAATCACCGCCGCGTGCGCTTCAAAACTGTCGAGCATCCGCGTCCACATGCTGCCATTACGGAAGGCTTCGCTGGCGGTGATCTGGCGCAGATAATCCAGGTTCGTGGTAATGCCATGCAGGCGAGTGGTGTCGAGCGCAGCCTGCAGTTTTGCCAGCGCCTCTTCGCGGCTGGCACCCTGTACAATCAGTTTGGCGATCATCGGGTCGTAAAATGCCGACACTTCACTGCCGGTGGTCACCCCGGTATCCACACGCACATCCGGCGGGAAAGCGACTTCGGTTAAAACGCCGGGGCTGGGCTGGAAGTTTTTCAGCGGGTTTTCGGCGTAGATACGCACTTCGATGGCCGCGCCCTGCGGTGCCTGTTGCAGACGCGCCCAGTCAATCGCTTCATCCGCCGCCACGCGCAGCATGCACTCGACCAGATCCAGCCCGGTAACGCACTCGGTGACCGGATGCTCCACCTGCAAACGGGTGTTGACCTCCAGAAAGTAGAACGCATCCCGCTGCGCGTCGTAGATAAATTCCACGGTGCCCGCGCTGCGGTAATTGACCAGTTTGCCAAGCTGCACCGCCGCGCTGAGCAGCGCTTCACGGGTAGTGGCTGGCAGGTTCGGCGCCGGGGTTTCTTCCACCACTTTCTGGTTGCGGCGCTGCAATGAGCAGTCGCGCTCGCCGAGCGCCACGACATTGCCTTTGCCGTCGCCAAAGATCTGCACTTCAATATGCCGCGCGCGATCGATGCAGCGCTCGACAAACACGCCGGCGTCGCTAAAAAACTGTTCGCCAAGCCGCCGCACGCTCTCCCAGGCATCATGGAGCGCCTGCGCATCGGCGCAGCGCGTCAGACCAATACCGCCGCCGCCCGCCGTGCTTTTCAGCATCACCGGATAGCCAATATTCGCTGCGGCTGCAAGCGCTGCGTCCAGCGAGTCGAGCAGACCGGTGCCCGGCGTCATCGGCACGCCCGCCTCGGCGGCCAGCTCGCGCGCCCGGTGTTTCAGCCCAAACTCGCCAATCTGTTGTGCAGTCGGCCCGACAAAAACAATACCAGCCTGTTCGCAGGCGGCGGCAAACGGCAGGCTTTCCGACAAAAATCCGTAGCCCGGCCAGATAGCCTGCGCGCCCGTTTCCTGCGCTGCGGCGATAATTTTGTCGATACGCAGGTAACTGTCGCTGGCCTTTTCGCCGCCGAGTGCCACGGCAATATCGGCCTGTTTAACATGTTCGGCATTTTTATCCGCGTCGGAATAGACCGCCACGCTTTTGATACCCAGGCGTTGCAGTGTGCGGATGGCGCGACAGGCAATTTCGCCCCGGTTGGCAATCAGTACAGTGTTAAACATGTTTGCTCTCCTGGCGGGCAATCCAGTTACGCCAGCCTTTAAATTCAGTAATGTCGGTGGCATCGTGCAGCGCTGCCGGTTCGCAGATAAACCCTTTCACCCAGCGTCCATCGGCCAGCTCCAGCGAACCGATACCGAGCGGCGCGGGGATCTCTGCGACAAACTCACCAAAGCGCGCCAGTGGGATATCCCATAGCTCCACCGCAATGGCTGCGCCCTGCGCCTGGCGGGCAATGCCCGGCTTGGGCGGTGTGGTGTTTGCCAGCGCATACAGCCGGTAGCACGGCGCGGTTTCGGTGGCTTCGACAAACGCGGCATCACGGGTGGTGAGCTGGAAATTCAGCGGCATGCCGCGCAGATGCGCGCCCACCACGGCAACGCGAACATGGTGTTGAGAAACCGGTAATGCCGCCGCTGGTGGGGTGAATGGCTGGCCGGTCGCACCAAGCGGCAGTGCCAGTTGCTGTTGCCAGCGCAGGCCGAAATCCGCCAGCGCGCGGTCATACCAGGCCGGAGCGATCAGCGTGATCCCGGCCGGTAAACCGTCGGCGCGAAATGGCGCAGGCAAGGCCAGCGCACAAAGATCCGCAAGGTTGGTAAAGTTGGTGTAGGTGCCAAACTGCGAGTTGAAGAGAATCGGTTCCTGCTTTATCTCTTCCAGCGTACGGATGGTGGGCGATGTCGGTACTACCAGCGCATCAACCTCGCTCAGGGCGTGCTGGATTTTTTGCGCCAGCTCTGCACGCAGGTACTCCGCGTTAAAGGCATCCACCGCGCTGTAGTTCAACCCGGCGGAAATAATAGTGTGCACCGTGGGGTCCATCTGCTCCGGATGGTGCAGCATCTCGCCGACAGAGGCGGTACGTTCCGCCACCCACGGCCCCTGATAAAGCTGCTCGGCAAGCTGGTAGAACGGCGAGAAATCAATCGGCTGCAACGTCGCGCCGCTGGTGCGCAATGCCTCCAGCGCGCTCAGCCAGGCGGCTTCAGCCTGCGTATCGCCAAAGAAACGCAGCTCTGCCGGGATGGCGAAAACCGGGTTTTGCGGGATGGCCGCAGGTGCCGTTGCCGGATTAACGCGTGAGTAGGCATCTTCACTGTCTGCGCCGCCCGCCAGCGTCGCGATGTAAAACGCATCTTCCACCGTCAGGGCAAACACCGACAGCGTGTCATTCAGACGGCAGGCAGGCAGCACGCCGGTTGCGGAGAGCCAGCCTTTGGTCGGCTTCAGTCCGACAATATTGTTAAACCCGGCAGGCACGCGCCCCGAACCGGCAGTGTCAGTGCCAAAGGCAAACGGCACCAGGCCGCGTGCCACTACGGAAGCCGACCCCGAACTGGAGCCGCCGCTGACATACGCGGGATCAAAGGTGTTCGGCACTGCGCCGTAGGGGGAACGCGTGCCGACCAGCCCGGTGGCGAACTGATCGAGGTTGGTTTTACCAATCACAATCGCCCCGGCCGCTTTCAACCGGGCAACGGCGGTGGCATCTCTTTCAGCGATAAATTTGAGCGCCGGGCACGCCGCCGTGGTCGGCCAGCCCGCCATATCCACATTGTCTTTGACGGCGAAAGGCACGCCGAACAGCGGAAACGCATCGGGATTATTGCGGTACAGCGGCAGTAACGCATTAATTTGCGCCTGCAACTGCGCGTCGCTGGCGATCACCAGCCAGGCATTATCCTCAAGGGATAAAGCATCAATATGCGCTTTTAAAAGCGAATAAACCGACTCACTCTCCTGCCGGATGCGCTGCTGCCATGCAGCCAGTGTTTTTCCTGTCATTAACGCCATCGTTGAATTCCTGCTGGTATACAAGATGGAATTCAATCAGCAAGCGGCATGCCAAAAATTCAATATGTTGTTTTTTAAACAAAAATGCTATTTGCCGGGTGTTTTTTCAAAAACCACCTGCACTCTTTCTGAACATATGCGCGCAATGGCAGTGCAATTATTATTGGAAAAACAGATATCTATAACCAACATCAGAATATTCAATTATGGCTGTATGCGGCTATTCTTTGCCTGACCAGAACATTAACCTGCGCGAACCCTTCGCGTTATAGCGAGGAGAAAAGATGAAAGCCGCTGTCTATTTTCAGCCCGGAAAACCGGACGTATTGCGCTATATCGATGTGCCGCAACCCATTTGCGGCGCAGATGAGGTGTTGATTAAGGTTGAAGCAATCGCCCTTGAAGGCGGCGATGTGATTAATCGCGCCACCGCCGCCCCTTCTTCGCAGGGCACTGTTCCCGGCTATTCGGCTGCGGGCACCATTGTGGCGGTGGGTAAAAATGTGCAAAACCGCCAGCCCGGCCAGCGCGTTGCCACCATTGCGCTTAGCGGTTCACATGCCCAATACCGCGCTGTGCCCGCCGCATGGAGCTGGATTATCCCCGATGGACTGGATATGGTGACCGCCGCCGTGATCCCGGTTAGCTTTGGTACCGCCGCCTGGGCGCTATCTTCCCGTTTTCATCTTCAGGCTGGCGAAACGCTGCTGATCCAGGGCGGTGCGGGCGGCGTTGGCGTGGCCGCCATTCAACTGGCGAAAGCGCGCGGCGCGCGCGTGCTGGCGACACTTTCCGGCAGCGCCCGCGTGGCAAAACTTCACGAACTGGGTCTTGATGTGGCGCTCGATTACCGCCAGCAGGATATTGTGGCCGAGGTGCAAACGCTCACCCAACAGCGCGGCGTGGACAGCGTGCTGGATCTGGCAGGCTCCACGCTTGAACAGTCCTTCGCCTGCCTGCGTGAAGGCGGAACGGTGGTGCTGGCCGGTAACGCTGGGGGCAGTACCCGCGCCGATTTAGCGGCGTTACAGCAGGCCAATCAGACGCTGAGCGGGCTGTTCTGGGGGCGCGAACTGGCTAACGAACAGGCCAGAGCCTCCGTCGACACGCTGCTGGCGCAGGCGCGTGATGGCACGTTACGGGTGCTTATTGATCGCGAGTTTGCGCTACAGGAGGTGGTGGAAGCCCACCGTTACGCCGAAGAGAACCGCGTGCTGGGGCGCATTATTCTGCGCCCCTGAAGGCCGTTATTGCAGGCTGACGCTAAGCCAGAACAAGCTCAACCGCGGCAGCGGAACGCCCTGCTCACTGAGCGCGTTCCGCGGTCTCTTTCTGCAAATTATTGCTGCCAAGGCCGCCGATAAACGGCAAACGCAGGCGCAGCGGCGTGAAACCCAGCCCGACATTCAGCCCCAGTAGATTGAGTTCAAACCCCTCTTCCGCCCCCAGCGTTACGCCCGCAACACCGAGCAGGGAGACCTGCACGCCGCGGCCGGAGGGTGGCAGGCCAATCGGATTGCGCAGCGAGCGGAAATCTTTGCCGACCGCATTGGCGGGCAGATCCAGCTTCAGCGCCGGGACTTCGCGCCCGATATGTGCGAGAAACGTATTGCTGTTTGGCCCAGGCCAGGCGTGGTAGGTCTGCGGCCACGGGTAAGAAGCAATCGCCGCTTCAATCTGCGGGATCATCGCTTCGGCCTGCGGGCCACGGTGATCGACCAGCAAGCGCGGCTGTGCGCCGTACCAGTAGCCATCAGGAATATTACTGTTACGCCGCACTTTATCGCCTGCGCCCCAGCTAATCACTTCGTAGCGGTTATAGTGCGTTTCACCGGCGCGTTTGAAAATGATCCACGGATGCACCGCCACCGCGCCTTTCCAGCCCCAGGTGGGTGCGGCATAAACCTGCACGATGGCGAGTTGGGCATTTTTACGCGCATCAGGCGCAATACCGGCTGAATCACGCCGGGCATCCCACCACCCTTGCTGCGTGCGCGTGTCCCGCTGGTGCATCGCCTGGGCGAGGCTGACGGCAAGGGAGAGCAGCGTGATGCACAGCAGGCTCAGGAAAAAGGTTTTTATGACGATCATGGCGGCCTGCTATCAGAAGGGAGAATTCAGCGTCTGATCATTGTACTGGTGTTTTTTTGCCCGGCAAGACACGCCGCGCTGGCGGGCCGGGGAAACAGGCCGAATAGCATAAAAATCCAAAACGCGGCGAAGCCCGAAAGAATTAAGAAGGATTGTGTCTACCCCTCAACGGGAATAATGGAGATATGCCCGTTGCGTTCGAGAATGGCATAACGGATTTTACTCAACTCGGTAATGCCCTGATTCTGTCGCGCTGCGACCAGAATATCATCACAAGAGACATCCACTTTTTGCAGTTTATCGACAAGAGGAATGCCATTTTCAACCAGGATAACCGGCGAACCATCAATGACCGACTCCGCCCCGGAGAGATATTTTTTCACCAGCCCGAACAAAATATCGACCGCTACCAGCGTAACAATGGTCAGCATTGCACCGGTAACGGAAAAGTCGTTGCCGAGGAGCGCCTGTTGCGTGGCCTCGCTGATGATCAACAGCAGGATCAGGTCAAAACTGGTCATCTCTAATAACGCGCGGCGTCCCACCACTTTAAAAACCAGTAACAGGATTAAATAGATCGCCAACGCCCGCAGCACCATTTCCATTTTATTCTCCTACGGATAAATGAACTGCCAGAACCGGATGCCCGGTTCATCGTTAACGGCGACGGTGTTAATCGATTTTCCCGGTGTGCCCGGCGTGGTATTCAGCCACACCGTAAAAGCGCCGCTGCCGGTGATGTTGTTATAAACCAGATACAGCGTTTCTCCCCGGCTGTACATGCTGTCGGGCTGGGGCCAGACATTGCCGTGTTGATAATTCTCATTAAATGCGCCACCAAGGCTGATGACATACCTCTTCGCCGCCTGAGTTTGCAGGGTGATTTTTAGCGTCTGGGCGTTTTGCAGACGCCCGAATCGTTCATAGTGGATTTTCAGCGTCTGCTGAGCATTACTTTTGTCTGCCGGGCTAAAATAGCCGCCGGAAAAAACGCCGCTCAGCGCGGCGACAATAATCGTCAGTAACACAAAAGCCCCGGCCCGCCGAAACCCGGCTTCGAAATTCAGCGCCCAGGCCCTTTCAGCCACGCCGGGCAATGTCTCATCGTGTTTCATTATGTTCCTCGCCGTTTCGGTTTCCACAGATGAAGAGCACTATCCAGAAGCCTGGCAGCCTGGCTCGCTTTCAGTATCAGATTCAGGCGAAATCGTCGGACGGCCCATCCAGCGGGCGCAAAGGCGGGAAAATACGGGCAATTTCATCGGCAACATCAAATTCGGTTAAATTTTCTTCGGCAATCAGTAGCCAGGTCGAACCCTGTGGCGATTTCCATTCGGTAATAAAAAGCTGCGCGTCCGGGCGTAACTCGATCTTCTCTCCGCTGTCGCGCGTATAAAACTGCCCGCCGCGTTTATCGTTATCCGGCAGCGTTAACCAGAGCGCCGGGTAAACGCCGCGCCAGACTTCGCCATGGTGCTCGCCGCCCAGAACCAGATATTCCTGCATCACTGTTTTCGCCATTGACCTTCTCCACCGGGTGAACATTTATCAAGCTTACAACATAGGCCAGAAATCGCGTCACGACGCCCCTCCTTAACATCTATGCCAGGCTTAGGGGGAACCCACTTTTACAGGAGTTCCCTCTTCTGACCTCATCGCAACCATACAAAAGGAGAACGCATGACGGCATCTTCCCTTTCTGACCATGACATTCCGCTAATCGATCGCTACTGGCGGGCCGCGAATTACCTCTCCGTCGGACAAATTTACCTGATGGATAACCCCTTACTGCGCGAACCTCTCAAGCCGGAACACATCAAGCCGCGCCTGCTGGGGCACTGGGGAACCACGCCCGGCCTTAACTTTATTTATGCCCATCTCAACCGCGTGATACGCCAGCGCAATATCGATATGATCTATATCTGCGGTCCAGGGCATGGCGGGCCTGGCATGGTAGCGAATACGTGGCTTGAAGGCTCCTACAGCGAGATTTACCCGCAAGTAAGCCAGGATGCGCAGGGGATGAAAAAATTGTTCCGCCAGTTCTCTTTTCCCGGCGGCATCCCCAGCCACGCCGCGCCGGAAACGCCCGGCTCCATTAATGAAGGCGGCGAGCTCGGTTACTCACTGGCGCATGCCTTTGGCGCGGTATTTGATAACCCGTCGCTGATTGCCGCCTGCGTGATTGGCGATGGCGAAGCGGAAACCGGCCCGCTGGCCTCAAGCTGGCACGGGATTAAATTCCTCAATGCCGCGCGCGACGGCGCGGTGCTGCCAATTTTGCATCTTAACGGTTACAAGATTGCTAACCCGACTATCCTCGGGCGCGCCAGCGATGAAGATCTGTTTCAACTGTTTCGCGGCTACGGGTATGAACCCCTGCTGGTCAGCGGCCATGAGCCGGAGCAAATGCATCGCGATATGGCGCAGGCGCTGGACATCGCCCTTGACCACATTGCGGATTTTCAGCAGCAGGCGCGCAGCCATCAGACAGCAGAGCGCTTACCGCGCTGGCCGCTCATTCTGTTGCGTAGCCCGAAAGGCTGGACCGGTCCACAGACCGTGGACGGCAAAAAGGTGGAAGATTTCTGGCGCGCGCATCAGGTGCCGGTCTCTTCATGCCGGGAAAACGATGACCATCGTCAGATCCTGCAACGCTGGATGCAAAGCTACCAGCCGGAGGATCTCTTTGATGAACGCGGTCAGTTAAAGGCGGAACTGCGCGCGCTGGCACCGACCGGTGATAAACGCATGGGCGCGTCGCCGTGGGCAAACGGCGGTCGCTTACGCCGCGAACTGGTGACACCGGCACTGCAATCGTACGCCGTAGAAGTCACCTCGCCCGGCGAAACCGAGGCGGAATCCACTGCGGCACTTGGCGCATATCTGGCAGGCATCTTCCAGGAAAATGCGGATAACTTCCGCCTTTTTGGCCCGGATGAAACGGCGTCTAATCGCCTGAGTAAGGTGTTTGATGTCACCAGCCGCACGTGGCAGGCGGCGCAAAAACCGTGGGATGAACAGCTTGCGCCCGATGGCCGGGTGATGGAGATCCTCAGCGAGCATCAATGTCAGGGCTGGCTGGAAGGGTATCTGCTCACCGGGCGGCATGGTCTGTTTAACTGCTACGAAGCGTTTATTCATATTGTCGATTCGATGTTTAACCAGCATGCCAAGTGGCTGAAAGTGACGCGAAAATTGCCGTGGCGGGCGCCCATCTCCTCGCTGAATTACCTGCTCTCGTCTCATGTCTGGCGCCAGGATCACAACGGTTATAGCCATCAGGATCCCGGCTTTATCGATCACGTTGCCAACAAGAAGGCCGATATTGTGCGCATTTATCTGCCGCCGGATGCGAACACGCTGCTCTGCGTGGCGGATCACTGCCTGAAGACCTGGGATCGCATCAATGTGATTGTCGCCGGGAAACAGCCTGCACCGCAGTGGCTGACGCTGGATGACGCAGCGAAGCACTGTGCGGACGGAATGGGGATCTGGTACTGGGCGGGCACGGTTGAGGAAGGTGAAACGCCGGATGTGGTGATGGCCTGTGCCGGTGACGTGCCCACCATGGAGACGCTCGCGGCGGTCGATCTGCTGCGCGAATTCCTGCCAGCGTTGCGCATTCAGGTGGTGAACGTCGTCGATTTAATGGCTTTACAGACCCACGATCAGCACCCGCATGGCCTGAGCGAGCAGGCGTTTGACGCCCTTTTCACCGTTGATAAACCAGTCGTTTTCGCCTTCCACGGCTACCCCAGTTTGATCCACCGGTTGACCTACCTGCGCAATAACCACGGCAATTTCCACGTACGTGGCTTTATGGAGGAAGGCACCACCACCACGCCGTTTGACATGACCGTGCTGAATGAACTGGATCGTTTTCATCTGGCGCAGGAAGCGATATTGCGTGTGCCATCGCTCCAGGGGAAAGCGGACGCAATCCTTGATGTGTTACAGGAGAAAATCGCCGCCCATCATCGTTATGTCCGCGAATACGGTGAAGATCTGCCGGAAGTGCAAAACTGGAAATGGCCGTCACAGCAAGGCAGCGACGCTGCGCCGGAATAGTGATACCGGGGCAACGCCGCCGCGCTTATGCCCGCATCAGGCGGCCATTTGCAGGCAGGCTTGCGCGCAGGTTCGACACGCCTGCGCGCACTGCTGGCAGTGATCATGCGGGTGCTTGCTGCACTCTTCAGCGCAGGATTTGCAGACATCCACGCACACCCGGCACAGCGGCTGCAGGTAAGCATTCTCCAGCGCCATAAACTGCCCCACCAGCCGACAGAGCGCCGCGCACTGGAGATCCAGCTTGATGCAATCGCGCATCATTGCCATGTCCTCTTCATTGAGACAACTCGCGGCGCAATGCTCACAGGCAATGGCACATTGATAGCAGGCATCGCTACAGGTTTTATGTTCGGTTTGCATAAATTCCTCCTTCTGTTGTCGAAGGTATTAAGTGTGAACGAAGGCTGCATTTACGCGAATTATTAATTGATCTGTACAGAAAAATAGCATTCAGCGACAGCGGAAATATTTTCCGTCAGAAACATCAGGCACTAAAAATAAATAAAAAACATTTAAAATCAATTCATTAAAAATTAAACCAAATGATTATTCACGCTATGAAATAGTAACATTCATTGACGATACAACTTAACCAGGACTATTCTGAGGGCGCTTTTCTTAATTGTTAGCAGACTAATCCTGGTAGCGAATATGCATTTGCATGCCTTCAGGATCGGTCCGGATTTCCTGTTCCTGAAGGTTTTTTTATTGCTGCTAAAGGTTCAACTCTTCTTCCCGGCAGCAAAAGAAGTTAACTGCACCACACCTCACCGCTTCCTCTCTCTCCCCTGTAAGATTTGTCTTAAAATGATTAATAAAACTTATGTACCTGCATTTCAGGATAATGCAGATGAGTAAACAAAAGTCAGTATTTCGGCTATTTTTCCGTCATTTCAGGCATTTTGTAACTATGGTTATTATTCAATATCTATAAAAACAAGCTATAACTTCTTTATCTGCAAAGATATATGACCGATACAACAAATCTGGAATATAAACTCAGTGACTAATTTTTCAACAAAGCAATTTTTCCCGCTTCGGTTTGACTAATTATCGATAGCGACTAACTTTAATCACGAACACCGACGACATTGAGATGCAAAATATGTCGTTTTATTTTAACCAACGAAATTGGAGAAATAACATGGCTGAACATCGTGGCGGTTCTGGAAATTTCGCAGAAGATCGTGAAAAAGCATCCGAAGCAGGTCGTAAAGGTGGTCAACATAGCGGCGGTAATTTTAAAAATGATCCGCAGCGTGCATCTGAAGCCGGGAAAAAAGGCGGTCAAAATAGCCATGGCGGCGGCCGTAAATCTGGTGAGTGATTTTTTACCACCTCGCTTCAAGCAATTTAGTTATTAGTATTTTACGGCGAGTCAAAATGGCTCGCCATTATTTTCTCTTGCATGAAAGGTAATTCACTATGCAGATTAATTCCGTTACTGATCTATTTATTCATTCGCTCTCTGATATTTACAGCGCGGAAAAGCAACTGACCCGCGCACTCTCCAAACTGGCGCGCGAATCTTCAAGCAGCGAGCTGTCTGAAGCTTTCAAAAAGCACTATGAAGAAACCCAGGGGCAGATTGAGCGCCTCGATCAGTTGGTAGAAGCTGAGCCAAATATCAAGCTTAAGCGTATGAAATGTCACGCCATGGAAGGGTTGATCGATGAAGCTAATGAAGTCATTGAAGCCACGGAAAAAGGCAGCGTACGCGATGCCGGGCTGATTGCAGCAGCACAAAAAGTCGAACATTACGAAATTGCCTCTTACGGCACGCTTTGTACCCTCGCCAGTCAGTTAGGTCTGAAAAAGGCACAGCAATTACTTGCTGAAACCTTAGAAGAAGAAAAAACCACCGATACATTACTTACCAAAATAGCCACTTCAAATATTAATCAAAAAGCTGGAAGCTAATAACCGCCAGCAGATGTCATCCCTGATAATATTATTCTTCAGGGTCAATGAGACAGCCCCAAAAAAGAGGAATGTACTATGACGCCGCAAGAAAATTATCATGACTGGCTACGCGACGCGCACGCCATGGAAAAACAAGCGGAATCGATGCTTAGCGCAATGAGCAGCCGCATCGATAATTATCCCGACCTGCGTGCAAGAATTGAGCAGCACTTAACTGAAACTAAAGGGCAAATTAAACTTCTGGAAGAGGTTCTCGATCGCAACAATATTAATCGCTCATTAATGAAAGATGCCACCAGTAAAATGAGCGCGATGGGTCAGGCCGTTGGAGGCATGTTTGCTTCTGATGAAGTTGTCAAAGGCTCAATTAGCAGCTACGTATTCGAGCAATTTGAAATTGCCTGTTATACGTCATTAATTACGGCGGCAGAAAAAGTCGGTGATATTGCCAGCATCGATATTTTCAAACAAATTCTTGCCGAAGAGAAAGCGATGGCTGAATGGGCGTTTAATCATTTACCCGACGTTACCGAACAATTTTTACTTCGCGATGCCGCTGCCGGTGTGGAAGCTAAAAAATAAACTAAAGCATCAGGAGAATTTATGTTTCGACACGTAAAACAACTACAGTACACCGTACGCGTCAGCGAGCCAAACCCAGGGCTGGCGAACCTCTTACTGGAACAGTTCGGCGGCCCGCAAGGCGAGCTGGCGGCCGCCTGCCGTTATTTCACTCAGGGTCTGGGTGATGACGATGTGGGCCGCAAAGAGATGTTGATGGATATTGCCACCGAAGAATTAAGCCATCTGGAAATTATTGGAACTCTGGTCGGCATGCTGAATAAAGGCGCGAAAGGCGAACTGGCCGAAGGGACAGAAAAAGAGGCGGAACTTTATCGCTCTTTAACCGCCAATGGCAATGACAGCCATATTACCTCGCTGTTATATGGCGGCGGCCCTGCCCTGACGAATTCCGGTGGCGTGCCGTGGACGGCGGCTTATATTGATACCATTGGCGAAGTCACGGCGGATATGCGCTCCAATATTGCGGCGGAAGCGCGCGCGAAAATTATTTACGAGCGGCTGATTAATGTCACGGACGATCCGGGTGTTAAAGATGCGCTGAGTTTCCTGATGACGCGAGAAGCGGCGCATCAGCTCTCCTTCGAGAAAGCGCTCTATTCCATCCGTAATAACTTTCCGCCAGGTAAATTGCCGCCCATCGAACAGTACAGCAATGTGTACTACAACATGTCCGAGGGCGACGATCCGCGCGGAAGCTGGAACAGCGACGAGAACTTCGACTACGTGGCCGATCCGCAACCTGCCGTGGATGGCGGCGATGGCCTCGCCACGGTACAACTCAACGATAAACAGCGCGCGCTGGTGAAAGCGATGGCGAAGCGTACGCAATCCGATCCCGGCGTTGATCCGCTGACCGGTGCAGAGCTGGGTAGCGGAGAGCCGCAAGAGAAATAATACTTACTGATAACCTGTCGTATTCACCCCTTAGCTTAGGGGTGTTTTTTTTGTGGGGTAACCGGGCATGTTCGAATTCGATGCATTCCATCTGGCAAGGCTTCAGTTCGCCTTTACGGTCTCGTTTCACATTATTTTTCCTGCTATCACCATCGGGCTCGCCAGCTATCTGGTGGTGCTTGAAGGGTTATGGCTGAAAACCAAAAATCCCGACTGGCGCGCGATGTATCACTTCTGGTTGAAGATCTTCGCCGTCAACTTCGGCATGGGCGTGGTCTCCGGGCTGGTAATGGCTTATCAGTTTGGTACCAACTGGAGCGGCTTTTCCCAATTTGCCGGCAGTATTACCGGGCCATTGCTCACCTATGAGGTGCTGACCGCCTTCTTCCTTGAAGCGGGTTTTCTCGGCGTCATGCTGTTTGGCTGGAATAAAGTGGGGCCGGGGCTGCACTTTTTCGCTACCTGCATGGTGGCGCTGGGCACGCTGATGTCCACGTTCTGGATCCTTGCCTCTAATAGCTGGATGCATACGCCGCAAGGGTTTGCCATTGAAAATGGTCAGGTGATCCCTGTCGACTGGTTCGCAGTCATTTTTAACCCCTCGTTCCCGTACCGTTTACTGCATATGACCATTGCCGCGTTCCTCAGCACTGCCCTCTTCGTTGGCGCTTCCGCTGCCTGGCACTTGCTGCACCGCAATGACACACCGGCAATCCGCAAAATGTTGTCGATGGCGATGTGGATGGCGCTGGCCGTTGCGCCACTGCAGGCCTTTATTGGCGATATGCATGGCCTGAACACACTGAAGCATCAGCCCGCGAAGATCGCCGCCATTGAGGGGCACTGGGAAAATCCGCCCGGTGAAGCCACGCCGTTGTTGTTGTTTGGCTTGCCGGATATGGAACAAGAGCGCACGCGATACGCGGTGGAAATCCCTTCTCTCGGCAGCCTGATCCTCACCCACTCGCTGCATGAACAAGTGCCTGCGCTGAAAGATTTCCCGAAAGCGGATCGGCCCAACTCCACCATTGTCTTCTGGTCATTTCGTCTGATGGTCGGGATGGGGCTATTGATGATCGCGCTCGGCGTTGCCGCTTTGTGGTTACGTTTTCGCCAGCGGCTTTATGCATCGCGCCCCTTCCTGTACTTCGCGCTGTGCATGGGCCCGGCGGGGTTGATTGCCATTCTTGCTGGTTGGGTGACCACCGAAGTCGGTCGGCAACCCTGGGTCGTCTATGGGCTGCTGCGCACGGCGGATGCGGTTTCCCTGCACAGCACCTTACAGATGAGCCTGAGCCTGCTGGCCTTTATCGTGGTGTACACCTCAGTCTTCGGCGTCGGCTACAGCTATATGGTGCGGTTGATTAAGAAAGGACCGCAGCCCTGGGATGAACACGCAACCGACGGCAGACCGGCGCGCCCGCTCTCTGCGGCGGGTGAAAGTTTGCAGGCGGAGGAGAAAAAATAATGGGCATCGATTTATCGCTTATCTGGTTTGTCATCATCGTCTTTGCCACGCTGATGTATATCGTGATGGACGGCTTCGATCTGGGCATCGGTATTCTTTTCCCGGCGATTCAGGACGGCGGCGAACGGGACGTTATGGTGAACAGCGTCGCGCCGGTGTGGGATGGTAACGAAACCTGGCTGGTGCTCGGCGGCGCCGGGCTTTTCGGTGCGTTTCCTCTTGCTTATGCGGTGATCGCCGATGCGCTGGCCATTCCGCTGACATTAATGTTGATCGGTCTTATTTTTCGCGGCGTGGCGTTTGAGTTTCGTTTTAAAGCCACGCCGAATCACAAACCGTTCTGGGATAAGTCCTTTCTAGCCGGATCGCTGCTGGCGACCTTTATGCAGGGCGTGGTGGTCGGCGCGGTGATCAACGGTTTTGCCGTCACCGGCCGCACCTTCAGCGGCGGTTCGCTCGACTGGCTGACGCCCTTTAACCTGTTCTGCGGCATTGGGCTGATCATCACGTATGGCCTGCTGGGCGCCAGCTGGCTGGTGATGAAAAGTGAAGGAAACCTGCAACAGAAAATGCGTGTTGTCGCCAGAACGCTGTTGCTGGCGCTGCTGGTAGCGATGGCCGCGATCAGCCTGTGGACGCCGCTTTCCCATGCGGCGATCGCCGAACGCTGGTTCAGCCAGCCGAATATCTGGTTTTTTGCCCCGGTTCCGCTGCTGGTGATCCTCTTCAGCGTCTGGTTATGGCATACGCTGAGCAACGTGCAATACCATATTTTGCCGTTCGTTTTGACGCTGGGGCTGGTTTTCCTCGGCTTTAGCGGGCTGGGCATCAGTATCTGGCCGCATATTATTCCACCGGATATCACGCTGTGGCAGGCCGCCGCGCCGCCGCAAAGCCAGGGCTTTATGCTGGTTGGTGCCCTGCTGATTATTCCGGTGATCCTGGTTTATACCTTCTGGAGCTACTACGTGTTTCGCGGAAAAATCCAGCATGGCGCGGGGTATCACTGATGTCATTTAAACGTATCGCACCGAAAATCATGTGGTTTGTTGGGCTGTGGTTTGCCAGCGTGCTGGCCCTGTTTCTCGTCAGCTCTGTGCTCAGGCTGCTGATGTCAATGGCCGGGCTACGCGCGTAAGGCAACGCGGGAAGGTTTACTCAATCTTGCCGCTGAAAACGCGAAATCCCCAGCTGTTATAAAGCAGCGTAATGGGCGCCAGTAACGCAAAACTGATCAATAGAAATTTTTGCGTTTCTGGCGGCGCGGCCGCCTGGTGAATCATCACATTAACCGGAACGATAAACGGAAACAGGGTAAACACCAGCGCGCCCAACGCACAGCTCACCAGCACGAGGATCGCCGCCAGCGGCATAAACGCGTAGCGCCGCGCAAGGCTGAACCCTAACCCGGCGGCGGCGATTACCGCCACGCTGAGCAGCGGCAGCCACAGCCACGGGTTCAGCAGATGGCGACGCCAGGTTTCCTGTAAGTGCCCCGTCCAGAAGAGTAATCCCGCCACCAGTAACGCGGCGAGCACGCCAAGCGGCAGGATCGCGCGCCTGCCCCACTGTTGCAATGCTCCAGTGCAGCGCCAGTTCAACCAGCCGGCCCCCATCAGGCAGTAACCGACCACCAGTGCCAGCGCACAATACAGAGGAAACGGGCTGAACCACTCGCCGCCGGTGCCGTTAAACTGCTGGCCGTCATTCGGAATACCCTCGATCAGACAGCCAACAATGGTGCCCTGCGCGAGGCTCGCCAGTAATGAGCCGCCCACCAGCATCGCATCGAACAGGCGTGGGGCGTGGTGACGATACTCGATCGCCATCCCACGCACGACCAGCGCCAGCAGCATGGCAAAAACCGGGACATGCAGCGCGCTGAGAATAATGGCGTACGCCAGCGGGAACAGCCCGAGCAGCCCGCCTGCCGCCAGCACCAGCCAGGTTTCGTTACCGTCCCACACCGGCAGCAATGAGAGATTAATCGTCTTGCGGGAAGCGGCATCGCGCTGCAATCCACACAGCATACCGGTGCCGAGATCGGTGCCATCAAGCAGCACGTAGATCCACACGCTCAGCACCAGCGCCGCCGCCGACAGCGTTTGCAGCCAGGGTAACCCCAACACGTCACTCATTCATCGGTTCCTCTTCCCGTGCGTTGCGCCACTTCCGGCATTGCGCTCTCTTCGTCTGGCTGCGGCGGGTGCGCGAGCAAACGCAGAAGAAACCACAGCCCGAGGCTGAACAGCAGCAGATAAACGGTGACGGTCGTCGCCAGAGAACCCAGCAGTAAACCCGGAGCTATCGGCGATGCGCTTTCGTCGGTGCGCAGCAGGCCATATACCGTCCACGGCTGGCGTCCGGCTTCCGTCACCACCCAGCCCGCCAGCATGGCGATAAACCCGGCGGGTGCCATCAGCACCATCAGTTTATGCAGCCAGCGCGCGCGCCACAGACGGCCGCGCAGGCGCACCACCAGCCCGGCAATACCCGCCGTGGCCATCAACAGACCAAGGCCGACCATCAGGCGAAAAGACCAGAACACCAGCGGTACCCACGGTCGCTCGTCGGCGGGGTATTGATTGAGGCTATGAATGGTACCGCTCAGGTTATGGCGCAGATAGAGCGAACCGATATCAGGGATGGCGACTTCATAACGGTTACGCTGTTCGGCCATATCCGGCAGCGCAAACAGCCGCATCGGCTCGCCTTCGCCCGGCGGCGGCGGGTTCCAGCTCCCTTCCATCGCCGCCAGTTTTACCGGCTGGTGATCGCGGGTGTTTTCGCCATGCAGATCGCCAAGCACGATTTGCAGCGGTGCCATTACCACCAGCATCCACATGCCGAGAGAGAACATTTTGCGCGCCGCCGGATGACGCGCATCGCGCAGCAAATGCCATGCGCCGCTGGCCGCCACCAGGCAGGCGGTGCCGAGCAGCGCGGCCGCCACCATGTGCGCCATCCGCCACGGAAACGACGGGTTAAAAATGACTGTCCACCAGTCCACGGGACGAAAGCGTCCATCCGCGCCGATGGCAAAACCGTCCGGCGTTTGCATCCACGAATTCGCCGCGAGGATCCAGAAAGCACTGAAAAACGATCCCAGCGCCACAATGCAGGTCGCCATAAAATGGACCCACGGCCGCACCTTGCCCATGCCGAACAGCATCACGCCCATAAAACCGGCTTCAAGAAAGAACGCCACCAGCACTTCCATATAGAGCATCGGTCCGAGCACCGCGCCTGTCCGGCTCGCCAGCCCGCTCCAGTTGGTACCAAAAGCAAACTCCATCACCACGCCGGTCACCACGCCGACGGCAACATTAAGGGCGAAGATTTTGCTCCAGTAGCGCCACAGGCTGAGCCAGACCTGCTGCCTGCGCCAAAGCCACATCCCTTCCAGTAGCATCAGAAACTGCGCGAGGCCAATGGTGAACGCCGCCAGCACGATATGAAAGCCGATGGTAAAAGCAAATTGCGTACGCGCCAGCAGCAGGGCCGTTTCCGGGCTGATGTCAGGCATCGCTGGGCTTACCGGTAAAGGCGGAGATCGGCTTGTCTACCGGCTCCTCCATCCGCCGGGAAAACGCCGCCAGCCCATGGAGCAGCGGCCGTAACGCACGCCACAGATCGTCATCCTGCAACATCTTCCACGCCCCGTGTACGCCGGGCGCTTTTTCCTCATCATCCGCTTTTGGCTGGCTTATCACCTCTGCCAAATCACGCAGGCCAAAGGCCAGTTTATAGACGCGATCCGGCGGCAGTGAAGAGAGCGCCATCAGCATCAGCGAGATATTCTGGATGGCATTCAGCGTACCCTGGCGCTGCAAGCCGTTGACGAGGATCTGCGCGACTTCGTTGTTCGCCGCGACCAGATCGTTCAGTAACCGCAGCACGCCGTGCTGGTGCAGGGTTTCCAGCAGGCGATCCAGTTCTTCGTGGGCGTCCGGCCCGATTTTTGCCGGTTCCGGCTGATACTCAATCGATTTCGCCATTAAAATTTCTCCGGATGAGGTTCATGTTCCGGCGGCTCGCGGTAATCGTCGCGACGCCATTTCGCTTCCACCGGCACCCCGGTGATGGGGGTACGCTTACCGTGGCGGAAGTTATGTTCCGGTAAAGGATTGGGATGGGGCGTTCTGTCGAGCGCGTCGAGGCGGATAGCGATCTCTTTATAGGCTGGCGTATTCACCGCCGGATCGTGATGTTCGCCGGTCAACTGATTGATGCCCTCTTTACCCTGGTGAATCGAGATAAACAGCACCTTGCCCTGCACCCGTTCGGTGACCACCACCGGAACCTCCAGCGCGCCACGGCGGGAACTCAGCCTGACCCAGTCGCCGGTGTTCAGGCTGCGGCCAGCCGCCAGTTCGGGGCTGATTTCAACATACCATTCGGGGGAAAGGCTGGTGGTGCGCCCGCCTCTGCCGCTCTGGTTGGTGGACTGAAAGTGCTCCAGCATGCGGCCATTATTCAGCAGCAGATCGTAGTCGGCATCCGCCTCTTCCGCCGGGGGCTGCCAGCTCACCGGATAGAGCGTGGCGCGGCCATCCGCGCTTTTGAATGTGTCGGTATAAAGCAGCGGCGTGCTGCTGCCATCCGCCTTCACCGGCCAGAGTTGCGATTTCCAGCCCTCCAGCCGCTCATAGCTGACACCCGCAAAACTCCCGGCGATGCTTGCCACCTCGGCCATAATTTGCCCCGGATGGGTATAGCCCCAGTCGAAGCCCATCCGCGCGGCAAGCTGAGTCAGGATCAGCCAGTCCGGGCGGCTGTCGCCGAGCGGTGGCATCACCGGGTAGAAACGCTGAATGCGCCGTTCAGTGTTAACAAACGAACCCTCTTTCTCCACGCTGGGACAGCCTGGCAGCACCACGTCAGCGAACTGCGCGGTGCGGCTGAGAAACAGATCCTGCACCACCAGAAAATCCAGCTCGCTAAATCCCTGGTGCACATTGGTGGTATCGGCATCGGAAAAGGCCGTCTCCTCGCCAATCACATACATCGCGCGAAGCTGGTCGCTTCTGGCGAGTTTGACCATCATGAAATTGTCTTCGCCCACCTCCAGCGAAAGCCGCTGCGGGTCTACGCCCCAGGCGCGTGCCCACTTTTCGCGCACTTGCGGATCGCTGACCGATTCATATCCCGGATAGAAATTTTTCAGACAGCCAAAATCGCTGGCTCCCTGCACATTGTTATGCCCGCGCATCGGATAACCGCCGGTGCCCGGCCGCCCGTAGTTGCCGGTCACCAGCAGCAGGTTGGAGAGCGCGGTGCTGGTATCTGCGCCGTGGCTGTGCTGGGTGATGCCCATCGCCCACATGATGCAGACGCTGCCCGCGCGGCCAATCCGCTCCGCCGCCCCACGCAGATCCGCTTCCGGAATGCCGGTAATTTGCGCGGCATAATCGAGGGTGAAGGGTTCAAGCGAGCGGCGGTACGCCTCGACATTGTTAACGCGCTGCGAGAGAAACGCCTCGTCGGCGTAGCCATGGTCAAACATATAGCGGGACATTGCCGAGGCCCAGACCAGATCGGTACCGGGGTGAATACGCAGATGCTGATCGGCGCGTTCGGCCATTTCATGGCGGCGCGGATCGACCACCAGCCACTGTTGGCCGCGCTGTTTTTTCGCGGCCTTCAGCCGTGAAGCAATCACCGGATGGTTTTCTGCCGTATTGCTGCCGACAATCACCACCAGCTCCGCCTGCGCCAGATCCGCAATGGTGCCCGCATCGCCGCCATAACCCACGGTACGAAACAGCCCTTCGGTGGCCGGGTTCTGGCAGTAGCGCGAGGAGTTATCGACGCTATTGGTGCCGATAATCAGCCGGGCGATTTTTTGCGTCAGGTAGGCTTCTTCATTACTGCCTTTGCTGGAACCAATAAAACCGATACTGTCCGGCCCGGTTTCATCGCGGATCTCCAGCAGCCGTCTGGCGACCAGATCCAGCGCCTCCTCCCAGGAAGCAGGCCGGAAGTGGTCGTTTTCGCGGATCAGCGGCGTGGTCAGCCGCTCCGGGCTGTTAATAAAATCCCAGGCGAATTTCCCCTTCACGCAGGTGGAGATGCCGTTGACGGGCGCGTCGGTGACGGGCTGGACTTTCAGCAGATGGCGATCGCGCGTCCACATCTCAAAGCTGCATCCCACGCCGCAGTAGGTGCAGACCGTTTTGGTGCGTTTAATCTCCTGCTGGCGCAGTTGGGTATCGATCACAGACACCCCGGAAACGATCTCCGCGCCGATGGTATTTTCCAGCGCCTTCACCACATTAATTAACGGGCGTTTCAGCGACTGGCGCATCGAGGTAAACGGCCCGGCATCGGGCTGCATGGTTTTTTCCAGCAGCGCGTTACAGGGGCAAACCGTGACGCAATGGCCGCAACTGACGCAACTGGAACCCGCAATCCGCGTGCCGCCATCCCACAAAACGCGCGGATGCTCCTGCGTGTAATCAATGCTCAGCGTTTCGTTCACTTCCACATTCTGGCAGGCTTCCACGCAGCGACCGCACAGGATGCACTGATCGGGATCGTAGGTGTAAAACGGGTTGGATTCGTCCTTCACGTAGGGTTTACGCTGCCACGCATAGCGCTGGATCGGCAGATGCATGTCCACCATGGTGTTGTGCAACGTACAGTCGCCGGTGTTGTGTTCGCAGACCGTGCAGTAGAGCTCATGTTTCGCCAGCAGGCGATCCATTCCCTCTTCGCGGGCGGCGCTGGCGTGCGGGTTGGCGCTGTTGATCACCAGGCCTTCGTGGCTGCGTAGCGTACAGCCGCGCACCAGTTTCCCCGCCTGTTCCACCCAGCACACATCGCAGGTTTGCAGCGGCTCCAGCGCCGGGTGGTAGCAGACATGGGGTAAGGTCCTGTTGCAGGCATCGAGAAAATCGATCAGGGGGATGTCCGCCGGGCCAACAAGGGCCTGGCCGTCGTAAATTACGGTACATTTTTGCAGGCTCATTTTGCTTCCTCAGACCCATCCTCTACGCCCGTTCCCGTCTGCGGGGAAATGTTCACCTTCCGCGTGTGTACGCAGCGAGTTTTTTTACATGACGTATCGATGATGTTTAAAAATAGCCGCTACAACATGGCGGCCAAAATGTCAGGCGGTCATCGCCTTATCCAGAGATATTTAGGTATTTTCTTATGCCGTTAAAAAAGGCCACGCGTGTGGCCCTGTTCATGATTATTTTTTTGGCGGAACGGGTTTTTTATCGCCGGATTCCGGTGCTTCATGGGGATCGTCTTTTTCAACCTGTAACATTGTTACCTCCTCATTATTTACGCAGATTTTTCACTATAGCCAGGTACGGGAAAAAACAGCCAGGCGGCAGCAGGCAGATTATATTTCCCGCTGCGCTTGTTTTATTTCAGTATGCGCTCTTCAGCATTTAGTCCGATTCAGCTAATAAGCGAATTAATCGACCGAGGGCATAATTAGTGGCCTCTTTGATATTCGCTTCGCTGTCGCCGGTAAACTGTTTCACCCGGGTATGCACGCTGTTGTCGGCTAGCTGCCAGGCAAACCAGATCGTGCCCGCTGGCGTGCCATCTTCGCCACCGTCCGGCCCGGCGTAGCCGCTGACCGCAATGCCGATATGCGCCTGCGACTGGCGCACTGCGCCCGCCGCCATCTCGATAACGGCCTGTTCGCTTACCGCCGTGTGCGCGGTAAGGGTTTCGCGACTGACGCCAAGCATGATCATCTTGGCTTCGTCGGTAAAGGTCACAAACCCGCTGCCATAGAACGACGGGGTATTCTCCGCTGCGCACAACGACGAGGCGATCATCCCGCCGGTGCAGGACTCCGCCGTCGCCAGTTGCAGCTTCTTTTCCGTTAACAACCGCCCCAGTTCATTGGCAATAGATAACGAAGGTGTGGTCATCAAATCGCTCTCCAGAGTAAAGGCACAGACGCCGCAGCGCCTGCGCCTGGATCAGACGGTGGCTTTTTCCGCATTCATGCCGGGCACGAGGATCACTTTGCGGCACTCTTCCTGGCGTTTTTCGAAGATTTCATACCCGCGCGCCGCCTCTTCCAGTGGCATGTGGTGGGTAATAATCTCCTCCGGCTTCAGGTGTCCCTGTTCGACAAGCGCCAGCAATTCCGGCAGCCAGGCATGAACATGTGTCTGCCCCATTTTGAAGGTCAGCCCTTTATCGAAAGCGTCGCCGAACATAAAGCCGTGGATAAACCCGGCGTAGACGCCCGGCACACTGACGATGCCGCCACGCCGCACCGCGGCGATACATTGCCGTAGCGCTTTCCCGCTGCTGCCCTCAATTTTGAGCGTACTCAGCACGGTTTCCGTGATGCTGCCTTTCGCTTCAAAGCCCACAGCATCTATCACCGCATCAACGCCCCGGTTACCCGGCGTATTTTCGATAATCCACGCTGCGGGATCGTCGTTTTTATCGAAATTAATCGGGATCGCGCCATAGCGTTGCCGGGCAAACTCCAGCCGGTAATCGTTGTGATCGACGATAAAAATCTGCTCAGCGCCTTTAAAGCGCGCGCAGGCCGCCGTCAGCAACCCCACCGGCCCGGCACCGTAAATGGCCACCCGCGAGCCCGGTTTCACTTCAGCATTGATCACCGCCTGCCAGGCCGTCGGCAGAATATCGGAGAGGAACAGCACCTTCTCATCCGGCAGAATGTCCGGGACTTTAAAAGGCCCGGTGTTGGCTTTCGGCACGCGGACATACTCCGCCTGCCCGCCCGGAACACCGCCGTACAGGCTGCTGTAGCCAAACAGCGCGGCGGGCGGCGTGATACTCTTGCGATTCAGCGCCGCGCCCTGCCCGCTGTTGGTGCTTTCACAGGCCGAATATTGCTGCAACCGACAGAAAAAACAGTCGCCGCAGGCGATCACAAACGGGATCACCACGCGATCGCCCTTGCTGACGTTTTTCACTTCCGGCCCGGCTTCGACAACCTCGCCCATAAATTCGTGGCCGAAGATATCGCCATGATGCGTACCCGGAATTTTGCCGCGGTACAGATGCAAATCGGAGCCACAAATCGCCGTCGCGGTCACGCGCAGAATGATGTCGTCCGGGGCGGCTAACCCCGGATCGTCGACGTTCTCGACTTTGACGCTATGAGGTCCGTGATACGTTAATGCTTTCACAGGCGATTCTCCTGACGTTGATAAAAGAGAGCTGCGCGTTACACGGTTCCTGTACCACCGTCAGAACACCAGACCTGGCCTGACGCATAGCTGTTTTCAGACGAAGCCAGAGTGACATACAGCGGTGCAATCTCTGCTGGCTGGCCTGGACGGCCGAGCGGCGCGGAGGCACCAAATTGCTCGATTTTTTCCTGCGGCTGCCCGCCGCAACACTGCAGCACCGTCCAGTATGGGCCTGGCGCAACGGCGTTCACGCGGATCCCTTTCGGCCCCAGCTGTTTGGCGAGGGATTTGGTAAACGTCGCAATAGCCGCTTTGGTCTGGGCGTAATCAAGCAGTATTTCGCTCGGTTCGTACGCCTGAACGGAGGTGGTATTAATAATTGCCGCCCCGCGCGACATCTTTTTCAGCGCGGCTTTCGTTATCCAGAACATGGCGTAGACGTTGGTTTTGAACGTGGCGTCAAACGCTTCAGTGGTGAGATCTTCTATCGATTCACAGAACTGCTGACGCCCGGCGTTATTCACCAGCAGATCCAGCCCACCTAACGCTTCGCTGGCCTGCTCCACTAATTGCTGGCAGAACGTTTCGTCGCGGATATCGCCAGGGATCGCCACCGCCTTGCGCCCGGCTTCTTTGATCAGGGCAATCACTTCCCGCGCATCGTCCTCTTCCGCTGGCAGATAGTTGATAGCCACATCGGCCCCTTCGCGGGCAAAGGCAATGGCAACAGCGCGACCAATACCGGAATCCCCGCCGGTGATCAGCGCCTTACGGCCATTCAGCCGACCGCTGCCCTGGTAACTTTTTTCACCGTGATCGGGACGCGGCTCCATTTTCCCGGCCAGGCCAGGGAACGGCTGTTTTTGATGTGGAAATGGCGGAACCGGGTAGTTTTCGGTATTAGTCTGATTTGTGGTGTGCTTCGGGTTATTTATGCTATCCATTCGCTTACCTCTCAATGTTTAATTACCACGAACATAAAGGGTAGAACAAAAATAGCGATGAATGAAAATAACGAAGCTGAAAATAATATCTCACCGCTTACGGCACCTAATTTACCGCCTCGCTTTGCAATATTGTGGAATATAGTCTCTGCAGCGTCTATACCCTTTTAAATAGCTAAACGATACAGTGGAGAGATATGGGATATTTGGCGTGGACGGCAGCAACCGGCTGTTTATTATTATTGATGTCACTCTCTTATGGCTGGATAAACCGTGCACCGGTGTCGGTTTTTGGCCTTTATCTTTTGGTGGGTATTGCCTGCGGCCCCTGGGTATTTAATATTCTCAATATTGATATTGCCGCGCACGCCACGCTGACCAGCCGGGTTACGGAAATCGCCATGGCGGCTTCGCTGTTTATTACCGGGCTAAAAATTCGCCTGCCGCTGACGTCACCTTACTGGAAGATGGGGATCAAACTGGCGCTGCCCGGCATGTTGCTCACTATCGGCGGAATGATGCTGGTCGCCCATTTCATGGCCGATCTCTCCTGGCCACTGTCGCTGGCGCTTGCCGCGATCCTCGCCCCGACCGATCCGGTGCTGGCAAGCCTGGTCTCCATCAACGATGCCAGAGATGGCGACCAGCTCCGAATCGCCCTTTCCAGCGAAGCCGGGCTGAATGACGGCACCGCTCTGCCATTTTTGATGCTGGCGCTGATCTGGCATCGGGCAGGCGGCAGTATCAGCACCAATGAGTGGCTTAGCTGGCTGAGCATCGATCTGCTCTGGGCACTGGTGGGCGGGCTGGCTATCGGTTTTTTGCTGGGACGCAGCATCGGGCTTATCGCCACCCGCTCGCGGCATGCTCAGGGCGAAGTGGCACCCAGCGATTTTGTCGCGCTATCGCTGATCTGTCTCAGTTTTTCCCTTGCCATGGCCGTCAGCGCCTCCGGTTTTCTTGCCGCGTTTGCCGCCGGGGTTGGGCTGCGCAGCGCCGAAGTTAGCGTGCAAAAAAAGCATCCGGATCAGAAAGAGGTTGAGCACGACTTACCGGCAGAAATGCAGGTCAATCCCCACGCGCGTCACGCGCTGGCAGAACATAACCCGATCAAATCGGTGGGGCTGGTGATTGGCGATGCGCTCTCCTTTGGCGATACGGTTGAGCGGATATTTGCGGCGGTGCTGGTGATTATTCTGGGCGTCACGCTGGCACAGCACTGGGATATGCCCGCCCTGGTGCTGGCTTTCATGCTGTTCGTCATTATTCGACCGCTGTCGGTGCTGCTGCTGACCTGGCGTTCGGGAGAGTCGCTGTTTCACCGTCTGAGCCTCGGATGGCTGGGGATCCGCGGCATCGGCAGCCTGAATTATATTGCGTATGCGTATATGCACGGGCTGGACAGCGCCCGCGCGGGCGAACTGGCCGATATCGCCATTACGATAGTGACCTTCAGCGTACTGATCCATGGCATATCGGTCACCCCGTTACTGACGCTGCGCCGCAAACGGGAGCAGGATTAAGATATGAACCCGATGCATCTTACATAAGAGAAACTGTATTAAAAACGTCTCGTTAAAACGCAAAAAAGGAGGACAGAATATTATTTTCTGGTGATGTTTTTGATATTAATTGGGATTTATCTGAATTGAAATTACTATCGAATTCCCGGAACCTGCACATACTAAAGAGTTACTTTATGTTCTTTCGCATAATATCAGGAACGACACTCGCCATTCTGTTAGCTTTATCACCTTTATCTCACGCAGTAAATTCAGCACCCACTGTTCAGGAAGGCGACTGGGTCGCCAACGAATTTACCTTTAATAGCGGTGAAAAACTCAACGATCTGCGTATTCATTACTACACGCTCGGCGATCGCAGCAAACCTGCGGTATTACTCCTGCACGGAACGAACCAGCCGATTAAAGCGTTGCTGGCGCCAGGATTTGCCGGTGAGTTATTTGCCCCCGGCGCAGCGCTCGATAGCAGTAAATATTTCATCATCATCCCGGAAAGTATTGGCTCGGGGAAATCCTCCAAACCGTCAGATGGTTTGCGCATGAACTTTCCGCACTACGATTATGACGATATGGTGACCGCACAATATCGCTTAATTAAAGAAGGCCTCGGTATTTCGCATTTGCGCCTGGTGATGGGTTATTCAATGGGCGGTATGCAGACCTGGCTGTGGGGAGAAAAATACCCGACGATGATGGATGCGCTGGTGCCGATGGCCTCGCAGCCTAACGAGCTTTCTGGCCGTAACTGGATGATGCGGCGCATGTTAATTGAGTCGATCAAAGCCGATCCGGCCTGGGCGCAGGGCAATTACCAGCAGCAACCGCCTGCGCTGAAGACCGCCAATATTATGTTCAGTATTGCCACCACCGGCGGCACGCTGAATTACCAGCATAAAGCGCCAACCCGCGCCCTGGCCGATAAACTGGTGGATGAGCGTCTGGCCGCACCGGTCACTGCGGATGCCAACGACTTTATTTATATCTGGGGCTCCTCGGCGAACTATAACGCTTTACCAGCGTTAAACCGTATTACCGCGCCGATGCTGATCATTAACTCCGCCGATGACGAGCGTAATCCGGTAGAAACCGGGATCCTCAGTGGCGAACTCCACAAAATAAAACAGGCTGAGCTTTTTCTTATTCCGGCCAGCGTGGAAACCAGCGGCCACGGCACCATGATGTCGGCAAAATTTTACCGCGACAAACTGCGCGCTTTTTTGGCCGCCACACCTCAACGGCAGGATAAAAAGTAATTTCTTTACCCAGGCAGTGACGCACGTTGCTTCCTGATTTTTCGCATAACAACGTTATTTTCACCCCTCTTTTCTTTTTTCATTCATCGGTAACAGGGAAAACGCTATGTTTCGTCGAATAAAGATCCGTACTGCTCTTAGCATGATGATATTTTCACTGACGGCCTTATTACTGTTCGTGGGTATTCTGGGATTGGTGGCGGTACAGTCCGGGAATAAATCCTTTGCCCGCGTCGATACGGAAGTCTTACCCGGTCTGGTTGCCTTAAATGAAAGTTCCGAGCTATTACTGCGTGGTCGTCTGGATTTACGCTTGTATGAATCGCTGGTCGGTAACGGCGAAACCGAGAAAGCCAACGTGGCGCTGGAGCGCGCACGCGGCAAAATTGATAGCGCCAGCGGCAAATGGCAGGAGTACCTGAAATATCCGCAATCGGCTGAAGAGCAAGTTATCGCCAATGAAATGGCCACCACCCGCGCCGCGCTGATGAATGAATTTATCGATCCGGCCTTTGCGGCGCTGAAAGCGGGCAAACTTGACGAATATCGCCAGCGCGCCGGGAAATCAACCGCGCTGTATGCGGCATTTGATAAGGCCTCCAAATCGCTGGTCGCGTTTAAAATTAAAAGCATTGACCACGCCTATGATGACTCCAACAACCGCGTTAAACGCATGGAGTTTGTTCTCTACTTCTCTATTGCCTGTGCGCTGGTACTGGCGGGCCTGGCCTGGTCGGTGATGACCAACCTGATTGTCAAACCGCTCAATAACGTGATAACCGTGTTTGACCGTATTGCCGAGGGCGATTTGCGCGCGCGCATTGATGTTGCCGGGAAAAACGAAATCGCCCAACTCTTCGCCGCCGTACGGCGTATGCGTGATGGTCTGGAGAATATGGTACGCATGGTGCGTAACGGTACGGATGCCATCGGCTCCGGCGTGGAAGAGATTACTTCCGGCAATATCGATCTCTCCAGCCGTACCGAGCAACAGGCCGCCTCGCTGGATGAAACCGCCTCCAGCATGGAGCAGATTATGGCGACGGTAAAAAATAACGAAGACAACACGCGTAAAGCGAACGAACTGTCGCAAAAAGCCTCGAACACCGCTTCGCGTGGCGCAACCGTGGTTTCGGAAGTGGTTTCTACCATGAATGCTATCGAAAAAAGCTCTGCGCAAATTGGCGATATTGTCGGAGTGATTGATGGAATTGCCTTCCAGACCAACCTGCTGGCGCTGAACGCCGCCGTTGAAGCAGCCCGTGCCGGGGAAGCCGGACGCGGCTTCGCGGTGGTGGCATCGGAAGTGCGCGTGCTGGCGCAGCGCAGCGCCACGGCAGCAAAAGAGATTGGCACGATGATCAGTGATTCACTTAGCCGCATCGAACAGGGGTCCGGGCTGGTGAAAGAAGCTGGCGCGACAATGAACGAAGTGATGGTCGATGTGAAAAAAGTGGTCGAGATCATGGATGACGTGATGCTGGCTTCCGGCGAGCAGACGCGCGGTATTTCACAGATGAATATCGCCATTCATCAGATGGACGGCGTTACTCAGCAGAACGCCTCGCTGGTTTCCGAAGTCGCGACCGCGGCCAGTTCCCTGCAACAGCAGGTGGTGAATTTGCAGCAGTCTGTCACACGCTTCCTGGTCGATGACGCATCGCAGCAGTCAGGAAATGGCCGCCACGCCGGACCGCAGGGAATGGCGCTGGCTAACGCCAATTAAGGAAGTTTGCACGACAACATCCACGCTACGGCGTGGATGTTTTTCTCCCCGTCACCGCCCCCGCGCAAAAAACACAGCCCTCTTCCGCCAACAATCAGCGCGCCGCCGGACCGCTTTTTGCTTGACCTTGCCCCGGTGCCTGCCCGTACTATCAGCGCCATATATCATCAAAATTAATGGTTGGCGTACACATGGAACAGGTTGAACACGGTGATAATGCGTTGCTGCTAAGCGAGTGGCAGGATTTGCTGAACCAGACTTCGCCGCAGGTTCACGGCATTTTGACTGCACTCAGTGATGAGGAAATCCGTCATCTGGTGACCGCTTTTTATGACTACATGCTTTCACATCCTGAAAGTGAACTGTTTTTAAATACCGATCAGGTCAGCTCGCGGCTCAGCCACAGTATGTTCCACTGGTTGCGCAGCGTGCTCGGCAGCGCCAGTGAAGATCTGCCGCAACTGTTAGAGAATCAGCGGGCAATTGGCATTGTACATGCGCGCATTGGCTTACCGCTGGATCTGGTGGCGCGCGGCGCGCGCAAGCTCAAGAATGAGCTTTATCATCTGCTTCAGGCCAAAGCGACCATTCCCGCCTCGCTGCTCAGCGATACCCTCTGTTTCAGTAGCCTGGCGATGGATACAGCCATCGAAGCGATGACGGTCTCCTGGTCGCCGGGCTATCAAAACTCCATGCAGGCGCAGGAGCAGTATCGCCTGTTATCCATTTATGACGACGTGAACGTTGAGCGCGAACGACAGATTAACGCGCTGACCAGCTGGGAAAATCAGTTTATCTACAATATCGCTACTGGCTTACCGGCGGCGGACATTATCACCTTGTCGGCGTCGGAATTCGGTATGTGGCTGGCGCATAAGGGCCGTTATTTGCTGGGTAATCAGGAGATGCTGGCCAGCATTGATGAGCTGATTAAACAGGCGGACGATCGGCTGGTACGGATGCGGGCCAGCGAAGAGGTACTGACTGCGGAGTCGCGCCTGAGCCTGTTACAGGCCATCCGGCAGCTTACCGGGCAGATCCATCGTCTCCTTGCGGCGATGTTTGACGCACTGGTGGAGCTGGAGAACGGCAAAGATCCGCTGACGCAACTGTTTAACCGCCGCTTTATTCCGACCATTATGCGGCGGGAAATTTCGCTGGCGCTAAATGTGCGTAAACCGTTTGTGCTGGCGATGATCGACATTGATTATTTCAAGAAAATCAATGACAGCTTTGGCCACAATGCGGGCGATATTACGCTGAAAAGCGTGGCGACGGTGATTTTTGACCACTTCCGCAGCAGCGATTATGTGTTCCGCTATGGCGGCGAGGAGTTTATGGTGCTGCTGGTGGAATCGGATCTGTCGCAGGCGCGCATTATGCTGGAAACCTTACGCGCAAAAATCGCCGGGCTGGCGATTGAAGTCGCACCCGGTAAACCCATTTCCGTCACCGTCAGCATCGGCCTTGCGGAATTTGATTATCATCCGGATTACAAACGGTTAATTGAGAAAGCGGACCGCGCGCTGTACGCGGCTAAAAGCCACGGGCGCAACCGGCTGGAAACGAGCCGGAACTGAGTATCACCCGTTCCGGCTCTTTGACTTAACGGTAAACAATACCGCCATCAATCAGAATTGACTGCCCGGTGACATAATCGGAATCCGGGCCAGCCAGATAAGAGACCAGGCTTGCGACATCATCCGGTGTTTCGGCGCGGCCAAGCGCGATACCGCCAACGTATTTGTTCCAGGTTTCGCCAATCGCGGCACCGGTGATTTCTGAGAAGCGTTTATCGATTTCTGTCCACATGCCCGTGCCGACAATCCCCGGGCAATAAGCATTTACCGTGATCCCACGGCTGGCGTACTCTTTCGCCGCCGTTTGCGTCAGCGCACGCACAGCAAATTTCGTTGCGGAGTAGATGCCGAGCAGGGCAAAGCCATCATGCCCGGCAATAGAACAGGCATTGATAATTTTCCCTTTCTGTTTGCGGTCGATAAATTTTTTCGCCGCCGCCTGGATGCCCCACAGCGTTCCCTGCACGTTGATCCGCATAATGCGATCGACCTCTTCCGGCGTCACATCGGCCAGTGCCTGCACCTGCGCGATACCGGCGTTGTTGACGATAATATCGAAGCCGCCAAGCTGGCTTTCCGCCTGGTTGACGGCCTCATACACCTGCTCGCGATCGGCGATATCAGCCACGAAAGTGGCAACCTGACGTCCCAGTGCTTTTACCTCTGCGGCAACCGCGTCCAGCCCTTCGCGTTTAACATCAACCAGCATCAGCGACGCTCCATCCTTTGCCAGACGCAAAGCAATACCCCGGCCAATTCCCTGACCCGCGCCGGTGACCAGAGCAACTTTATTTTCGATAGCCATAATCTCTACTTACCTCATCCTGATTAACAGTTATTCTGCCCGCTGGCGCACAGTCTTTTGGGCAAAACAGCCTGACTATGCACCGACGGTGGATGGTGATTTACTCTATAGACACGAACAGAGATGGCCTACCCCCTCTGATGGGGGGGAAAGCACAGGGCGAGAGAGTGGCGACATGGCGTTTTTATCCTCAATCAGGGATGTACCCGCAGTGCAGACGCACGATGAACCGTTCCGTTTCGCCCGCGCGTTACCGCTGATCCTCACCAAGCTCACGCCGCCGCGCTCGCCGGGCGCGTTAGTACACCGTGACCGGCTGTTACAGCAGCTTGACGGCGCCGCATCCCGTAACCTGACGCTGGTGTGCGCCGCCGCCGGGTTTGGCAAAACGACGCTGCTGGCGCAGTGGTATCATCACCGCCAACAACAGGGCGACAGCATCGCCTGGCTGAGCCTTGAAGAGGATGACAACTCGCCGCTGCTGTTTATGCGTTACTTGCAGGAGGCGTTACGCCCGCTCAGCCAGCAGGAAAAAAATCCATCATCGGCATTGTCCAGCGGCGAACTTGCGGGTGATTTTGCTCTCTTCTGCGCCACGCTGATTAACCTGTTGCACACGCACCCGCGCCCGCTGTACCTCATTCTTGATGATTACCAGAATATTCAACACCCGGAGATCCATGCCGGGATAAGCTGGCTGTTGGCGCATGCGCCCGCCTGCCTGCATCTGGTTTTAGGCAGCCGGAGTCCGCCGCCATGGGCGCTCAGCCGCCTGCAAATCGAGGATCAACTGCTGGAGATCGATGATGACGCGCTGCGCTTCACCCACGATGAAGCCCACAGCTGGTTTTCCGCGACCACCGCGGCACCGGTAAAAAAAGAGAGGCTTCACCGGTTAATTTCGGTCACTGAAGGCTGGATTGCGGGCATGAAAATGGCCGCCCTTGCCCCGCACGGTCGCACCGATAACGAGGGGAGCCTGCGGGCCAGTTCCCGATCGGTTTCGCGCTATCTGGATGAGGTCGTCTTCGCCCCGCTACCGGCTGATGTGTTTGATTTTCTGCTGCGAACGTCCCTGCTCAATCGTCTCCATCCGGCATTGTGCGATGCCGTAACTGGTCTGCATAACGGCGAGGAGATGCTCGCCTGGATAGCCGGGCGCAACCTGTTTCTCTCCACGCTCGACGACGAAGGATTCTGGTTTCGTTACCACCCGCTGATGCGCGATGCATTATTAACGCGTTTACAGCGTCATGGGCAGGAAGCCGTGAGTTTGCTGCATGAACGAGCCAGCACCTGGTTTGCCGCCCAACAGCTGTGGGCTGAAGCCATCCGCCATACGCTCGCCGCCGGTAAACCGATGACCAGCCATGCCGTTGCCGGGGCGCAATCGCTGGCTGAAGAGGGCGATATCGATACCATGGTGCGCTGGATGCGCTATCTGCCTGCGGACGTGACGCCCGCGCGTATCGAACTGCAAATCAACCTCGCATGGGCGCTGGCGCACTATTTCCGGTTTGACGATGCGCGTCAACTGCTGGATGAGCTCGACGCGCTGGCGGCAAAAAACCCGGAACTGGCCCGCCCTGCCCGCATCAAACTACGCGTGGTGCGGGCGATTTGCGAAGCCTTCGCCGAAAATATTGCTGCCAGTCTCGCCATTGTGGAGCCGCTGTTGCAGGCGGTGCCCTGCGGCGATATCTGGGTAGATGGCCTGGTGTGCAATATTCTCAGCTACGGCTACCTTGTCGCCTCACGCCCGCAGCAGGCGCTGGCTGTTCATCAGCGTATCGCCATTGCGCAAGCGCCGCTGCGCAACCTGTTTGTGGAGGTTTATCGCGCTTTCGTGATGGCGCAAGCCTGCCTGCGCCAGGGGGATTTAACACAGGCTGAACAGCTGGCTTCCCGCGCGCTGAGTCATGCGGAACAGCATACCGGCGCAAATTCCAGCAGCAGCGCAACGCTGGCACCGGTGCTGGCAGAAATCGCCTGGGAACAGGGAAGCGATGAGCGTATCGAAGCGCTGTTGACCCTGCGGCTGCAAACCATTGATGACGTCTGCCCGCCGGACGGTCTGAGCAGTTGCTACCGTGTACTGGCACATCAAGCGCAGCAAAACAATCAGCCCCACGAAGCGCAGGCGCTGTTACAGCATGCTGAACAGCTGGCTGAGCGACGCGGCTGGTTGCGCATCCGCGCTTTTTTGCTCGCTGAGCGGCTGGCGCTTTACCTGTTGGCGGGTCAACACGATGCCGCCGACAGTGCGCTGGCGCAGTTGCTGCAGATTCGCGCGGCGGATCCTCATCAACAAACGCTTATCGACAGGTACAGCGCCATCAGCCAGTGCCGGATGCAGATGGCGCGCGGCGAACCGCTGATAGCAGCAAGGTTACTGCACGCGCAGGTAGATGCGCTTGAGGAGTGCGGCGAATGGCTTAGCGCTGTGCGCTTGCGCTTGCTGGAAGCCATTGCCCTGTTCCGCGGCGGAGAAATCGCGCAGGCGGCTACGGTGGGCTTACCGGCACTGCAAAGCGCGGTGGGGAAAAATCTGCGTCGCAGCCTGCAAGACCTCGGCCCGGATCTTGCGCTGTGGCTGGCTCACTTGAATAAGCAGCCCGCGCGGGATGTTGTCATCCATACGCTGCTTAGCCAGTTGAGCGCGATGCTGCCCGCCTCCGCAACCGCAAGCCTGCGGTTAACGGAGCGCGAACAGCAAACGTTGTGCTTAATTGCCGACGGCCATTCCAACAAACAGATCGCCCGCTCGCTGGGGATTTCTGTGGAAACCGTCAAATGGCACCTGAAACAACTATATGAAAAGTTGCAGGTGAAGGGGCGCATTCAGGCGGTCAATCAGGCGCGTAAACAACAACTGTTACGCTGACTACTGGCGAAGGGCTTCCAGCAACGCCTGATTAAAACGCGTCGGTTCTTCCATCTGCGGCGCGTGGCCCAGCCCGGCAAACTCAATCAGCTTCGCGCCGGGAATCGCTTTCGCCGCTGCTTTACCGAGCTGTGCATAGTGGCCCAGCTTCGCTTTCACCGCCGGTGGCGCAATGTCGCTGCCAATTGCCGTGGTATCTGCCGTGCCGATCATTAATGTGGTTGGCGTTTGCAGATCCTTAAACTCGTAGAACACCGGCTGGGTAAAGATCATGTCGTAGATCAGCGCCGAGTTCCATGCCACCCGCTCATGCCCCGGCCCTTTATTCAGCCCTGCCAGCATCGTTACCCAGCGCTCGTATTCCGCTTTCCAGCGCCCGACGTAGTAAGTTTTCAGTTCATATTCGCGGATACTCGCCGCCGAGAGTTTCAGCTCCCGCTGGTACCATTGGTCCACCGTGCGATACGGCACGCCGAGCGCTTTCCAGTCTTCCAGACCGATCGGGTTCACCAGCACCAGTTGTTCAACGGCTTGCGGATACATCAGCGCATAGCGCGTCGCCAGCATTCCCCCGGTAGAATGGCCAACGATCACCGCACGGGAAATACCCAGTCTTTGCAGTAAAGCGTGGGTATTGTCGGCTAATTGCTGAAAAGTGTACTGATAATGCGCGGGTTTGCTGGAGGTGCAAAAGCCGATCTGATCCGGCGCGATAACCCGGTAACCCTGCTGGCTCAACGCCGCAATCGTGCTCTCCCAGGTAGCGCCGCAGAAATTTTTGCCATGCAGCAGCACCACCGCCCTGCCGTTGCTTTTGCCGACCGGCGCAACTTCCATATAGCCCATTTGCAGGTTCTCGCCCTGTGAGGTAAAAGCGAACGTTTGCTTAGGATACGGATAGGCAAAACCTTCCAGTTGCGCGCCGTACGACGGCGTGTCGTCCGCGCTGGCATACCCGGTATACAGCGCCGCGAGCAGCATCAGCGGCAGACATTTTTTCATTCCAGATGGCATGAGGGTTCCTCCTTGAATAGAGCGCAAAAAGAAAGCATAGCCTGCTTTCGCCCGGCGTGGGCAAATGCGCCCGGCTACGCTGCGTTGCTCTCCAGCCGCTGACGATGCCGCAGGCCGGGGAACATCTTCATCCATAGCGCCACCACCAACAGCGTGCCGATACCGCCCAACGCCGCAGCGGGCACCGCGCCGAGCCACGCGGCGAGCATCCCGGATTCAAATTCGCCAAGCTGGTTCGAGGTGTTGATAAAGATCGAGTTAACCGCATTGACCCGCCCGCGCATCTCATCCGGGGTATCCAGTTGCACCAGCGAACCGCGGATCACCATACTCACCATATCGCAGCCGCCGAGGGCGAACAGCGCCAGCAGCGACAGCCACATCAGGTTTGAAAACGCAAACACCAGCGTCGCCACGCCAAACCCGGCGACGCTCAAAAACATGATCATGCCGATGTTGCGCGTAAGCGTTCGGTGGCTGAGCCAGAAGCCCACCAGCAGCGCCCCGACCGCAGGCGCACTGCGCAGCAAACCCAGCCCCAGCGGCCCGGTATGCAGGACATCGTGAGCGAAAATGGGCAGCAGCGCCGTCGCCCCGCCCAATAACACGGCAAACAGATCGAGGGAGATCACGCCCAGCACATCCGGGCGGTTGCGGATAAAATTCACCCCGGCGAACAGCGATGAAAGCGTGGCCGGGGTACGTTTCGGCTGCGCCTGTTCATAGCGCAGCGTGCTCACCAAAAGAAGCGACACCAGATATAGCCCCGCCGTGGCGGTATACACCACATCCGCGCCTGCCGCATAGAGAAAGCCGCCCAGCGCCGGGCCGACAATCTGCGCGGCCTGGCCGGAAACCGCATTGGCGGCGGTGGCGCGGGGTAAAATCGAGGCCGGAACCAGCGCCGGTAGCATCGAAATCATCGACGGTGATTCGACGGTTTTGGCGCAGGAGATAATAAAAATCAGCAGCAGGATCACCCAGACGCTGGCGTCGCCTTGCCACGTCAGCCAGGCCAGCGCCGCAATCGCCAGCCATTCGCAAATCTGCCCGATCAGCACCACGCGGCGCCGGTCAAACTGATCGGCGATATGCCCGGCAGGCAGCGCCAGCGTAACCGAAGGAACAAACTGCACCAGGCCAATCATCCCCAGCCAGAAGGCGCTTTGCGTCTGGGAATAGATCTGCCAGCCGACAATGATGGACAACATCTGGAAACCAAAGCTGGAACTGGTTCGCGCCAGCCAGAACGCCACAAACGAACGGTGCTGCAATAAACGACCATCACTGCCGGGTAATACGGGTGCCATAGTTTATCTCATCTTATCCCCGCCATATTTCAAGTTGCATGTGCGTTGGCTTTCCTGTTCGGTGCATCCCTGAGCCTCCTCCCTTTTGGGGCCAGCGCTAGCGCTGTTCAATACGAAAAGCGTTTTGTCCTGCAACTCGAATTATTTTGGGTACTGTATTAATGCCCTGCCGCGGGTGGCGCGCCAGACGCGCCGGAACGCACAAACGGCGGGCGGGCAAACCAAATTAACACCATCAGCACCATGAACCCCCAGCCCAGTAGCCAGAAATAGTCGATGGTTGACATCATATAGGCCTGCTGCTCAATGGTGTTATCCACGGCCGCCAGGTGCTGCTGCGTCACACCGCCCATCTTATTCAGATAGTCCATTGCCGCCGGGTTATAGGTGGTGACACTCTCGGTGAGGTTAGCATGGTGATAAACCTCACGCCGCGACCAAATCCAGGTGGTGAGCGACGAGGCGAAGGAACCGCCGAGCACGCGGAAAAAGGTCGCCAGCCCGGAGCCTTCCGCCACTTCAACGCCGCTCAAATTCGACAGCACAATGGTGGTGATTGGCATAAAGAAAAAGGCCACGCCGATGCCCATAAACATCTGCACTTCGGCAATGGTGCGAAAATCGACGCTGGTATTGAACTGTGCGCGAAGCAAACACGATATGCCCATCGTCAGGAATGACAGTGTGGCGAGGAATCGCAGATCCACTTTGTGCGCATAGCGGCCGATAAATGGCGTCAGCAACAACGGTAAAAAACCCATTGGCGCTGCGGCCAGCCCGGCCCAGATGGCGGTATAGCCCATCTGGGTTTGCAGCCACTGCGGCAGAATAATGTTGATGGCAAAAAACGCCGCATAGCCAAGCGTCAGCGTTGCCGTACCGATGGCGAAGTTACGATCCTTAAACAGCCGCAGGTTCACAATCGGGTGGCTTTCCCCCAGTTCCCAAATCACAAACGAGACCAGCGCAATCGCGGAGATAACCGACATGACGATGATTTCCGGCGCGTTGAACCAGTCAAGATCGTTGCCTTTGTCGAGCACCACCTGCAACAGCCCAACGCCGAGAACCAGCAACGCAATGCCAATGTAATCAATCGGCGCGGCGGTGGTGTTCTCTTCCCTCGTGCGGAGCTGGCTCCAGACGGTAATAGCGGCGAAAATGCCGATCGGCACGTTGATGTAAAAAATCCACGGCCACGAGTAGTTATCGGTTATCCAGCCACCGGTGATCGGGCCGACAATCGGTGCCACGACGGTCACCATCGACAGCAGCGCCAGCGCCATACTGCGTTTGCTGGTCGGGAAAATGACCAGCAATAGCGTCTGACACATCGGGAACATCGGCCCGGCGAAAAAGCCCTGCAGGGCGCGGAAAATAATCAGCTCGGTCATGCTGTGGGCAAAGCCGCAGAGGAACGAGGTCAAAGTAAAGAGCGCCACCGAACCGACAAACAGCTTAAGCTGGCCGAAGCGTCGGGTGAACCACCCGGTCAGCGGCAGCGCAATCGCGTTGCACACCGCAAACGAGGTGATCACCCAGGTGCCCTGATCCGAACTGACGCCGAGGTTACCGGCGATGGTCGGCAGCGCCACGTTGGCGATGGTGGTATCCAGCACTTGCATAAACGTTGCCAGCGACAGCGCAATCGTCGCCAGCAGCAGGCTGGGAGGCGTAAACGCCGACTTATCTTGCATAACGTCTCTCTTAGCGGGCGCTGGATGCTACCGCCTGGCTGTTGTCATGAAGAATTTTCGCCACCAGTTGATCGGCATTTTGCAGCGCGTTCTGGTACACGTCGGTGGTAAAGCGCGGCACGGCAACGGTTTGCTGTGGCAACAGATGACCATCCGTATCACGGATATCCACGCGGGCAAACATCGACAGCCCCACGCGCAGCGGGTGTTTCTGCATATCGTGCGGATCGAGCGTGATGCGCACCGGCAGACGCTGGACAATTTTGATCCAGTTACCGCTGGCGTTCTGCGCGGGCAACAGCGAGAAGGCGCTGCCAGTCCCAATGCCAAGGCTCTCAATCACACCGTGGTATTCAACGTTATCGCCATAGAGATCGGCGGTCAGCGTCACTTTCTGCCCCAGCCGCATCGTCTCCATCTGGCTCTCTTTAAAGTTGGCATCCACCCAGACCTGATCCAGCGGCACAATCGACATCAACGTGGTGCCGGAATCAACCCGCATGCCAAGCTGCACCGCGCGTTTGGCAACAAAACCGCTCACCGGCGCGACAATGGTGCTACGGGCATTATCGAGGTAGCGCTGGCGCAGCGTGGCGACCGCACTTTTGATTTCCGGGTGGCTGTCGACCACCGTGTCATCGACCATCGCCAGATTGGTGGTTAACGCCTGTTGCGCTGCCGCCAAATCGCTTTTCGCGGTGGTCACCGCATCGCGATAATGCGCCAGATCTTCAGCGGCAACCGCTCCGCTGGCGAAGATCTTTTGCCGACGCGCATAGTCATTTTGCGCGGTTTGCAGCGCCACCTGTTTCGCTTCGACCTGTGCGCGATAGTTATCGGCGGTGCTGTAAAGCCCGCGCACCTGGCGCACGGTGCTGGCAAGGTTGGCTTCCGCCTGTTGCAGGGCGATTTCCGTATCGCTCGGATCGAGCAGCACCAGCGGTTGCCCTTTTTCTACGTAATCGCCTTCATCAACGGCAACTTGCGTGACGGTACCGGCGATTTGTGGCGTCAGCGTCACCAGGTTGGCGTTGACATAGGCATCGTCGGTCGTTTCGTAATAGCGGGCATACAAAAAGTACCAGGCCAGACATCCTGCGGCGATCGCCAGCAGAATGAGAAACAAAATAGCGAAGTTGCGCTTACGTTTGCCCGGCGCGCGTTCGGCTTGTGCAGATGAAGTTTGCATCGTAAATACCTTGTTGGACAGCTTAGCGATGTGGGCGAGTTGCCTCGTCCGGCAACATTTTTATCAGTAAATCGACCAGCAACCGGGACTCTTCGGCTGTCAGGCGGCAGGTCAGCGAACGGAGAATCGAAGCCAGCGCCTCATTCTGGAAACGTTCGCAGATCTGCTGCCCTTTTTCGGTCAGGGCCAGGATCACCTGGCGTTTATCCTCCGGATTAGTGTTGCGCACGATCAGATCGCGTTTCACCATTCGTTCCAGCATGCGGCTCATTGCCCCGGCATCCATCAGCAAGTTTTTGCTCACTTCAACCGGGCTGTTAAAACCTTTGTAGATACTGATCAGCACCTTGAACTGAGCGGCAGTGATATCTGTCGACGAAAAATACTGACTAATGAGCTGGTCTTTAAACTGGTTCGCCAGATGAATCAGTAAAGCAAGATGCAGTTTGGGAATGGGGGTCTCAGTCGTGTTCGTCATGATATTTGCCTGGTCAGTAATTACAAATGAAACTACTGACCAGGCAACTAACTGTCAATGGATTGTCAAGATAAGCGCACATTTTGTCAGTCCGTCGGCGACGGACAACCTGCTGTGCCTAGGTTTTCACACTCATACCTCTGACATCGGCCAGGCAGTATCAAGCGTAATAACGGTTCAATTGCCAGGATGATTATTTCAACCTGTAATTGGAACGTTTATTTAAAGTTTTTCGCTGAATTACATATATTATGTTTCTCCATAAGCGAAATTAAAAACACTGCCAATCGCTCAATTTGTGATAATGTAATCCGCATGCTACAAACAATAATAAGCTTCCGTCTCGCTGCATAAAAACATCTCAAATATTATTCAGGAAATGTATTTCTTGAATATTCCCATTCACTCTTAATTAAGAGCATAAATATAGCGGCAAACTACAACCTGAAGTAACTTATAAACGTATGTTTGAGCACAGCACCAGTGACAGCTTAATTGCATGGCCAATTAAGTTATACGTCATTATTTGGAGGACAACATGAGCAACACTCAACACAAATTAGATAAAGCCCGTCCACCACGGGTACAAATAACCTATGATGTCGAGATTGGTGATGCCCAGACGGCAAAAGAATTACCTTTAGTTCTTGGCGTTATGGGGGATTTTACCAATACCGAAACTGAACTGCGCGATCGTAAATTCCTGCACGTTGATAAAGATAATTTCAATGAAATCATGTCATCGATGAAACCGGTCGCTGAATTTTTAGTCGATAGCGCATTGCCCGATCAGGAAGGGAAAATGGCCGTATCATTAACCTTCCAGAATATGGATGACTTTTCGCCAGATAATATTGTTCAACAAGTAGAACCGCTGCGCAAATTGATGGAACTGCGTGAACAATTATCAGACTTACGCAATCGCGCCGCCAGTAATGAACGTTTAAAAACACAGCTGGCAGAAATAGCAATGCAGCAGAACAAACAAACAGAGCAGACAGATAACCCGGCAGAGGAATAAAAATGGATAGTGAACTGGCTGTAGGCACTGTTGCTGAAACATCATTCAGTGATGATTTTCTCAATCAGGTAATCGATAATACAAAAGCAATTCGTCGTGAATCAGATCGCGACCGGATGAAAACACAGCTTAATAATTTTCTCGCCGAAGTAACGGCAGGAACAGTAATTGTCTCAAGCGATCTGATTGGCAGTATCGAACAGCGTATTTCAGCCATTGATGAACTGCTTTCCAGTCAGGTAAGTTTAATTATTCATGCCCCTGAATTTCAGAAAAAAGAGTCTTCATGGCGCGGCCTGCATAAACTGGTGCAGACCAGCGTAACGGAAAATACGCAAGTCCGGGTTCTGCAATGTACTAAACAAGAATTGATAAAAGATTTTAAATCAGCCAGCGATTTCGATCAGTCAATGTTGTTTAAATGCGTCTATGAAAGCGAATACGGTACTTTTGGCGGTACGCCATTTTCGTCCTTTATTGGCGATTTCGAATTTGATAACACGCCACAAGATATTAATTTGCTGGAACAGATTTCCCACGTCGCGGCAGCAGCCCACGCCCCTTTCCTGAGCGCTATTGCGCCGGGCATGCTGTCGATGCAGGATTTTTCCGAGCTGCCTCGCCCACGGGATATGGCGAAATTGTTTGAGACCACGGATTATGCGCGCTGGCGTTCATTCCGCCAGAACGATGATAGCCGTTATATTGGCCTCACCTTACCCCGCGTGCTGGGTCGCATGCCCTACGGCAGTAAAACCATCCCGGCGGAAACCTTTTGCTTCGAAGAACAGATCAATGAAAACGAAAGCGGCAGCGATTATCTGTGGATGAATTCCGCCTGGGAGCTGGCAGGCAAGATCGTTGAATCCTTTGAAGAGTATGGCTGGTGCGCCTCCATTCGCGGCGTCGAAGGGGGTGGACTGGTGCAATCATTGCCGGCGTATAACTACACCTCAATCAGCGGTGAAAGGACCATGCAATGCCCTACGCAGGTCGCTATTTCAGATCGCCGGGAAAAAGAGCTTTCCGATCTCGGTTTTATTCCGCTGGTGCATTGCAAAGGAACCGACTACGCGGCGTTTTTCGCCGTTCAGTCAGCCAACAAACCGCGTTTATATAACTCCGACCAGGCGAATGCGAATGCGCGCCTGTCGAGCCAGTTGCCCTATATTCTGGCCACGTCGCGGTTTGCTCATTATTTGAAATCCATCGTTCGCGATAAGGTCGGCAGCTTTATGTCGCGCAGCGAGTGCGAAGAGTATTTACAGAAGTGGATTATGCAATATGTCGTGGCCTCCGATAACGCAGGCCCGGAAACGAAAGCACGCTATCCCCTCCGCGAAGCCCAAATAGACGTTGTTGAAGTTCCTGGTTTCCCCGGGACTTATCGCGCAATTGCATGGTTAAAACCTCATTTTCAACTTGAGGGTTTGAGTATGTCTTTACGCCTTGTAGCCGATTTACCGTCTGCTGCCGGTGCGTAAATTTATTTTTTCATCGTTTCATTATTAATAAAGGATTAGATATGGCTAAACTCCAGGACTGTCAATTCATCGAAATTAAAATTGACAACAAACCCGTTAAAGGCGCATCGACGGAAGCGGCTTATAAAGACTGGATCGAAGGGTATGCTCCGATGGGTATCATCACGTATTCCGGCCCTGACGGTACCTATTTTGATTCAACTCACGTTTCCTTATTAGTGACGAAGGAAAGCAGTAACTTTTTTGAGCAGTATTTAAAACGCGGCTATAAAAATATTACTATCACGGTCGTACATCGTGGCTCCGACGAATACTCAGCGAACTATGAAATTCAGCGTATCACTTACACTGACTGTAAGATTCAGAGTCTTCGTTACGAAATGCGTGACAAGTTATTTATGGATATTACTTTCACCTTTGAAGGCGAAGTTGATCTCACCATTAACGTGCCGAATGCTGCAGAATCCGGCCTGGATAAAATTGGGCCGATCAAATACGACATCCCGACAAAAGCGCTTAAATAACAGCGTCTACCGGCTACCGCAGGTGGCCGGTTTTTTTCCAGGAAGCGCAATGATGATATATTCATTACTCTTAACGCTCAGTGATAATCACCCTCTTCGTGAAGAAGATGATTATCAGTGCGAAGCGCTTTCGCATCACCAATTGCTGGCAGAGTTAAACATGTGTTTAAGCTCCCGCGCGCGCTATCCCGGTATCGAGGAGATTCCTCTTATTAATACTTCGGTATTGAATTTTGGTATCAATGAGTCATTCCAGAAAACTAACGAACTGACTCCCCGGCGTAATATTATGGAGCAGCGACTGCAAACCACCATTGCCCGTTACGAGCCACGCCTGACGCAGGTTTCCATCATCAGCACCCAAGTCAACCCGGAACATATTAAATTCGAATTACAGGCAAATTATTTAAATAAGCCGTTAACCATCAGGCTTATCTGGAATGACGATACGGGAGTATTTTATTTCGATGAATAGTTTACTTTCTTATTATCAGAAAGAACTGAACTTCTTAAAAAAACATGGCCGAGTTTTCGCTGAACGCTTTCCTAAAATAGCTCGTCGGCTTGGCATGATCGAGGGGGAATCCGCCGATCCGCATGTCAGCCGGTTGATTGAATCTTTTGCCTTATTAACGTCGCGCATTCATCAGCGGCTGGATGAAGATATGCCAGAAGTGGTCGAGGCGCTCATTGCTTCGCTGGCTCCCCAGTTCCTGCGTCCGCTGCCCTCAACCTGCATTGTGATGATGGAACCCGATCCCGCGCGCAGCGGCATCAGCGGCAAAAATATTCTTGCGCCGGGAACCGCGCTGTTTACTCGCAACACTGCCCCGCTGCCCTGCCAGTTTCAAACCATCTACCCGGTAACGCTACTGCCGCTCAGCATCGAGACGGCAAGTCTGCATTTTGACAGCGATATCCTGAACTGGAAGTTACGCTTGCAGTTTCGCGTCTGGCCGGGCGGCGCGATCGGTGCCGAAAAGATCCGCCTCTATCTGCACGGCCAGGACAATGCGGTCAACCTGCTTTATACGGTGCTTTGTTCTGAGCTTCAGAGTCTTGGCCTGTCGCAGGGGGATAACAGCATAGCGCTGTCCGCCACGGCGATCTCCCCCGTGGGTTTTGAGGTGGAAGATGCCCTGCTTACGCGCGATCCCCGCATTGCGCCGATCCATATCCTGTTGCTGGATTACTTCTATTTTCCGCAGAAATTCTCTTTTATTGACCTGCAATTGCCGGAAGATTTTACCGCCAGCGGTAATGAAAGTTTTGAAATTCAGGCCGTTATCAGGCGCAACCGCTTGACGAAAAAACTGGAAAAAATGGCGGATATTGTCGATGCCAGTTTTTTCCGCCTGTTCTGTTCTCCCGCCGTTAATTTGTTTACGCAGCGAGCAGAGCCACTCACGCTCAACGACGCCACCGTCGAGCATCCGGTCATTCCGGACAACCGCTATCCGGGGCTGATTAGCGTCTGGTCAATCGATACCGTTACCGTGCAGCGTAAAACCGAAGGGCGCATTGATCACTGGCCGGTACGTTCACTGCTTGAAAGCCACCTGCACATGGACAAGACGGACAACGCCGGGCTGCGCTGGCAGAGCACTCACCGGGAAGTGCATGGCCCACGCGGCGTGGAGCCAACCTGTTTTATTGCTTTCAGTAAAAGCCAGCCTGGTGCGGCTTCGCCGGATGCCGAGGTGGTGACCATTACCATGCGCTGTAGCAACCATACGTTGCCGCATCAGTTGTCGTATGGTCATCCTGACGGTGATTTTGATGCCGACGCCGCAGTTGCCGCGCTGAAGACGATTGCGCTGACCCATCCGACACGCCCGCTTAATCCCCCGGAAAAGAGCGCGCAACACTGGCGCTTTCTGGCACAACTCTCTCTCAATCATCAGTTGCTGACCGGCGAACGCGGCGCACAACAGCTGGCAGAGATGCTGTCGCTGTATAACCGCGACGTGCAGCCGGGGAAAACGCCGTTATTCATGTTGATACAGTCGCTGGAGTGCCAGCCGGTTACTCGTCGGCTGGTAAAAAACGATCCGCACTCGCTGGCACGCGGCATCAATGTGCTGCTGACGTTTCGCCATCAGGCGCTGAATGAACCTGATTATTACCTGTTCTGCGCCCTGCTGGATCGCCTGCTGGCGCTGTATGCCCCGGTCAACAGTTTTATCCGGCTCGCCACCTGTATTGAGCAGGAAGCAGAAACGCTGCACCAGTGGCCGGTGCGCGCCGGGAGGCTGTCATGGCTTTGATCCCGCTTATCAGCAAATTCAATTTTTATCAGCAAATTCGCCTGCTGCTTCGCATGCTGCGGGATGGCGAAAAAACCGATGAAACGTTACTGGATGAAGCGCTGCATCTGACGTCAACCCTTTCGCTGAATGCGCCGGAGGGTGACGTGGAGTCGCTATCCCAGGCAGCGCCCGGTGAGCCACTTACGGTGACGGCGTTTCACCACGGTCTGACCGGTGCAATGGGCGCGCTGCCTTCGGTGTATACCGAGTGGCTGATTGAGCGCCAGTACCGTTACAGCGACGGCAGCGCCAAAGCATTTTTCGATCTCTTTGGCCACCGGCTCTACTGCCTGGATTATCTCGCCTGGCAAAAAAACCATTTATACGCGCTCGCTGAATCTACAGGTTCCTCGCCGCTCAATATGGCCATCCTTGCGCTTACCGGCCTGACGAATGAAGCGCCCTTCCAGGCGATGGTGAACCACGCCGCGTTATTTGCCGCCCCCGTGCGTTCAATGGTCAACCTGGAGCGCTGGCTGAGTCAGCTGTTTGCTGTCCCGGCGCAGGTGATCCCGTTTACCGGCGGCTGGCGCAGCGTGAGCGATGAGGAGCGCTGCCAGCTCGGCAATCCTCAACACAGGCTGGAAACCGCGCCAATGCTGGGCGCCGTACGTCGGGAGGTGCATGCGCATTTTGATGTCTTGCTCGGCCCGATGTCTGCGGAGTCTTCCCGCCGTTTTATTCCGCAGGGCGCAGCCTGGCAGGATCTCTGGGCGCGTATCCGCGATTACGTCGGCCCGGTAATGGACTTCTCCGTTTCCTTACTGATCAGCCGTTCCTCTCCTGGTTCCAGCCCGCTGGGAATGCGCGCTTTAGGGGTGGATTTTTGTCTTGGCAGCAGCGCGGGGACGTATCTGCATAAAGTGCAGAAGCCTGCCCCGGCCTTTTAAACAGGATTATTGGTATGTCGATTATTGAAAAAAGCAAAGAGCAACAACACCATTTTATCGGCTGGAACGGCGATCTCGCCGGTTCGCTGCTGCTCGTCTCACTTCGCGGGCAGGAATCACTCTCCTCGCCGTATCAATACGAACTGCGTTCGCTGACAAAAATGAAGGAGGCAGATCTGGCTCGCTGGCATGGCGAAGCGGTCTCCTGCCGCATCGGTGACGGCAGTCAGTCGCTGCCGCAGCGCCATCTGCACGGTGTCGTGACCCGCATTCGTTATGCGCAGCGCACCGGGGATGAGGCGGAATGTATTTTCACGCTCGAACCGACACTCTCGCTGCTGCACATGGGGCGCATGATGCGCATCTGGCAAAACACCAGCGTGCCGGATCTGGTCAGTACTCTGCTCAAAAGTTACGGCATCAACGATGTCGAGGTGCAGTTGCATGGCACGTACCCGAAGCGAGAGTACTGCGTGCAGTATCGTGAGTCGGCATTGCGTTTTATCGAGCGAATTTTGCAGGAAGAAGGGATCTACTACTTTTTCCGCCACAGCGCAGCGGCTCATACCTTAGTGCTGGCCGATCATCCCGCCAGCCACGCCACCATTGGCGGAGAGAAACTCGCCTGGCACCATCAGGGTGAAATCATCACCGGCGGCACTATCGATAGCTGGGAAGCCAGCGTGGCGTTGCTGCCTGCAAGCGTGGCGATTCAGGGCTTCAATATGCCGCAAACCGCCGCGATTGATGATCTGAAAAGCGCCCGCAGTGCTGATAAATCCATCTCATCAGTGACGTTCACCGATATCACGCCGCAGGGCGATCGCGAATTGATCACCCGCCAGGCCCAAACGGTGATGGCGGCGAAAGAAGCCAATATTCGCCACTTTGCCGCGACGGCGAATGCGCACTGGTTGAGTTGCGGCGAAATTTTCACGCTGAGCGGCCATCCTTCCGGTGACAAGGCATACAACATTCAGCGTCTGGATCTGGAAGCGGTTAATAACTTCGACGACAACAGCAGCGTCTGCTTTTGCCAGTTGCAGGCGATAAGTAACGATCAACCCTGGGTACCAGCCGATAGCCATCCACTGCCGGAGATCCCTGGCGTTCTGACGGCAACCGTCGTTGGACCTGCTTCAGAAGAGATCCACGCCGATGAATATGGCCGCATCAAGATCCAGTTTCCGTGGGACAAAGAAAACCCCAATGACGATACCTGCTCCTGCTGGGTGCAGGTGGTCCAGCCGTGGAGCGGTGCGAAGTTCGGCGCGCAATTTCTTCCGCGCGTCGGCTGTGAAGTGTTGGTCAGCTTTGTGCAGGGACATCCCGATTTCCCGGTGGTTATCGGCACGGTGCATAACGGTCAGAATAAGCCGCCATTCGCCCTTCCCGCCGGGAAAAACGAGAGCGGTTTTATGTCACGCAGCACGCCCAAAGGCAGCGTCGATGAGGGCCATCGCCTGAGTTTCAACGATAAAAAAGGCGAAGAGTTGCTGACCATCATTGCGCAAAAGGATCTCGCGCTGACGGTAAAAAATGATGCCACCAGCACCATCGCCGCCAACCGCAGCACCGAGTTGACCAAAGGCAACGATCTGTTGGTGCTGAAAGAAGGCGATATGAGCGTCACGCTGGAAAAAGGCAACTGGCAACAGCGCGTGACGGGCAATGCCAGCGCAGAGGTAAAGGACGGCAATTACACGCTCAGCGTTACCGGCAATGCCACCACTGAAGTGAAAGACGGCGAGTACAAGCTCAACGTCACCGGCAATACCACCACCGAAGTGAAAGACGGCGAGTACAAACTCAGCGTTGCCGGTAATACCACCACCGAAGTGAAAGACGGTAACTACAAGCTCAGCGTGGCGGGCAATAACACCACCGAGCTGAAGAGCGGCAATTACATGCTCAGCGTGAGCGGCGGCAGCGGCGGTATCAAAACGGATAAAGCGCTGACGTTCGAATCCACACAAGGCATCGAACTGAAAGTGGGCAGCAACAAAATCAGCCTTTCGCCCAGCGGCATTACGATTAACGGCACCCTGCTCACCCTTGAAGCGAAAGCTACGGCAGAGCTTAAAGGCGCAATGACCACGGTGTCCGGCAGCGGGATGACGCAGGTTTCAGGCGGCATTATTAACATCGGCTAAGGAGAACACCATGGCATCCGTTGAATTATCCCACCACCAACAACTTGCCTGCGGCAACTGGGAAGAAGCCCTGCAACAGTGGCGCCAGCAGTATGACTTCAAAACGGTCGTCAGCCAATTGACCGCCCTGCTTCGGCGCTTTGCCAGCACGGATGCGCTGCCGCTGCTGGATGATATCGCCCGCTACGGCCGTCAACCCGACGAAACACTGCGCTGGCGCATCTTTGAACAGGCGAAGGAGCTGGGTTTTAACACGCCAGTTGGTGCCCTTGCTTTGTCGCTGTTCTGGTCGCAGGGAAGTATGAGCCCGCCGGATCTCGAACCGGTTTATCCCGATCCGCAACTGAGCCAGCAAATCCTGAATTGTGCGCTGGTGATGTCGGCCTGTCAGCTCTCTGAGTCTCCGACGGAGGGCGTACGCCTGCTGTTTTCCCACATTGCTGACGGGGGTCTGTGATGGCTCAACCTGCGGCCCGTGTCTCTGATATGCATACCTGCCCGATGGTGACACCCGGCGTTCCGCCAATCCCGCATGTCGGCGGCCCCATCATGCCGCCAGGCGTCCCTACGGTGCTGATTGGCGGTCTCCCCGCCGCGACCGTCGGCTCAATGGCGACCTGCGTCGGGCCTGTCGACAGCATCGTAATGGGCAGTTTCAAAGTGCTGATCGGCAAAAAACCGGCCGCACGCATGGGAGATAGCTGCGCACATGGCGGCGTGATTGTCGCCGGATGTCCCAAAGTTCTGATCGGATAAGCGAACATGACCCTTGTTGCCGATATTGCGCCGCTGTTAGCGCCAATCAGCCCGGAAAATCCTGCCGGGGAAAATCTGGAATATGAACTGCTGTTTGACACCATCCGCAGCGCGCGTGAAAGCGATCCGGACTACTTGCCCGAAGGCGACTGGTCGGTGAGCGAACCCCGCAAAGCGGACTGGAATAAAGTGCGGATGCTGAGTGAAAAAGCCCTCATGGAGCAGAGCAAAGATCTGCAACTGGCGTGCTGGCTCGTGGAGTCGCGCTGCCATTTGCAGGGGCTTGCCGGGCTGTGCTCAGGCATCGATTTTCTTTGCGCCTTCCTGCAACAGTTCTGGTTTCAGTGCTGGCCTTCGCTTGAGGAAGATGGCGTTTTAGCGCGCCGTAGCCGACTGTCGCGCCTCGATCGCGACATCAGTATGCAGCTTTTTCGCCAGCCGTTACTGGCCCAGGAGATAACCTCGCTGGCGACATGGCGGGAGATTCAGGCATTCGAACAAAAAATCACCGCTCACCCGGAAAGCCGCGAGGAGTTGATAGCGCAGAAAGGCGATCTGTCGATGAGCAGTTTCGATCGGCTGGCGACGCAATTTTCTGCCCATGACATCAGCCAGCAGCTTGCGCTTACGGAACAACTGACCGCTGCGCTGCGGCAATGCGAGGCATGTTATGCCTCGTTGAGTGAGGATCAGGAAGGCGATGTCTTTGTTCTGATCCGCCAGACGTTAGCGGAAGTGACCGACTATCTGCAACGCCTGGCGCAACGGGCAATGCCGTTGGCTACCGACGCTCCAGTTGACAGCGCAGAAGGCGCACCGCTCGCCACGACGTCGCCCTTCGCCACCTCACAGATGATGAACCGCGAGCTGGCCATCAGCCAGATGCTGGCTATCGGTGCCTGGTTTCGCCAGACCGAACCCTCAAGCCCGGTGCCCTTTCTGATGGATCGCGCCGCCCGCTGGGCAAACATGACGCTGACCGAATGGCTGGAAGAGATGCTTACCGACGATACCAGCCTGCATGCCATTCATAATGTATTAACAGGACAGAGCCAATAATGCCGGGAAAACATACCTTTATCATTGCTTTTTGCGCTGCGCTGCTCAGCGGGTGCGCAGAGGAAAACACGGCTCCCGCCACGAAACAGCAGGCCATTGACCAGGTTGCCGCGCCCTTTGCCCAGGGCGCCATCACGCTGGCTATTCAAACCGACCCGGATTTGAATGCGGTGCATGGTATTGCCAATAGCTGCACGTTACTGGTTATCCAGGCGCAACAAGCCAATACACTAAGCAAACTGCTCTCTAACCCTTTCGCGTTAAAGAACCTGTTCAGCGCCGCGGGCGCGCAGGATGAGATCTTAAAAGTTGACCGTTACGCCGCCATGCCGGGACAGCACACGACGCTGCATATCGATCGCAGCGAGAATACCCGTTACCTCGCGGTGGTTGCCGGTTATTACCCGTTCCCGCAAAAGCAGCATATGGCGCTCATCCGTATTCCCGTCGCCACTGAAAGCTCCGGCTGGTGGACGCCGCGCTGGCAGGCGCAACTGGCTCTGCTAACGCTTACCCTGCATCTCGGTAGCAACAGCATGACGCAGTTTACCGGCGCTGAACGCGAGCCGCTGCGCCTGCAAAATGCGGCGCCCGCACCGGCACCATCCCCTGCCAGCCAAGGAAGCTGATATGTATCCGGAACTTCAGCAAATTTACTGGTATTCGGGTGTTTATCTACAGCCGCAACATTTGCAATCTGTCGATCTGCATCATCACTACATGCTGTCGCGCCATCGCCAACTGGCGCAGCCGTGGAACGTTGGGCTGATTGAGTTGGTGTTTAACCCGGAAACGCTGGTTGATTTCACGCTAAAAATTGAACGCCTGAAGGCGCTGTTACCTTCCGGGGATTATCTGGAGTTTCCCGGCAACTGTAGCCTGCAACCGCGCCAGTTTCGCCAGGCATGGAAACAGCTGGAGAAACCGTTAACCCTGTGGCTGGCGCTGCGCCGTTTCGACCCAGGCCACGTGAATGTTGGCGAGTCGCCAAACAGCCGCTGGTTTAAAGCGCCGGAAGAAGGCGTGATGAAAGATGTCTACTTCGACGGACCGGAGTGCAGCGTCTCACGCATTCTTTATAACGTACAGATCCTCACCGACAGCGAGAAAGAGGCGGTGGTGGATTGTGAATTTATTTCCCTTCTGCGGCTGCGCTATGACACCGATCGGGTGATCCCTGACGCCAGTTTTTGTCCTCCGCTGGTCAGCCTTGGCAGCACACCGGTACTGAAAAATCTGCTGGACGGTCTGTATGCCGAGCTGGCAAACCGCGCCTATAAACTCGAAGAGTACAAACGCCCGGAACAGAGCAATACCGCCCAGCGCGGCGATATGACGCAACTATTAGTGATGCGCTCGCTGAACCGGACGCTGCCGTTGCTGCACCACTACTGTCGCACGCCGGGCATGCATCCGTGGCCCGTCTACGGTCTGCTGGCGCAACTGATTGGTGAACTCTCCTGTTTCAGCGATCGCTGTTCATTTAATGGTGAATGGGCCGGTGAGACGATGCGCCTGTTGCCGTATGACCACGATGACCTTTATGCCTGTTTCGCCAGCGCGAAAACCCTTCTGCTGTCACTGCTGAATAACCTGGCGCTGGAAGATAACGTCTGGATCACCTTCATACCAACCAGCCAGCGCATCTTTATCGGCGATTTATCGTCACTCACCGGACAACAGGGCGACAGCGTGTTGCTGCGGCTGCGTTCAGAGCAGCAACTTCCCGGCACAACCGAGAGCAGCAGTTTCAAAGTGGCGCCGGGCTCGGCGATCGGCAAGCTGATTCAACATGCGCTACCGGGGATTGCCGCTACGGCGCTGAACCCTGCGCCGCGTGGCGTGCCGCAGAGCAAAAACGCGGTCTATTACCAACTGAACCAGCAGGACGATCTGTGGAAGAAGATCGGCCAGGAGCAGAGCCTGGCCTTTTACTGGGATGACGCGCCCGACGATCTACAAGTCCAGGCCGTCTTTATGGGGGTGTCATGAGCGAGCTTCTTGATGGCTATCTGCCAGTCTTCAGGCTGGTACTGGAGATGATTGCAGAACCAACATCGTTTACCGATTACGCCGAAGCGCGGCAAGAGTGTCTTGTCCGGCTGGAGCAGGCGATGCAGCGAGCCTGCCAACAGGATGCCAGCGAAGAGGAGAAAGCGGCCGCGCAGTTTGCGGTTATCGCCTGGATCGATGAAACGGTGCTCTGTTCATCCTTGCCGTGGCGTGAGCGCTGGCAGAGTGAATTATTGCAGCGTAAGTATCTGAATATCACCGTCGCCGGAGAGCGCTTTTTTACCTGTCTGGCGCAGCTTGAGCCTGCCTGGCATCAGGCGAGAAAGGTCTTTCTTTTCTGTCTGCAAAATGGTTTTCACGGTCAGTACAGCACGCCCGAGGATGACGAGCCATTGCAGGAGATCATTACAGAGCAGCGTGCGCTGTGTCTGCCGGCATCATGGTTAAGCTGGCCAAACGACAGCGCGATCACGCCCGCGACATGCGGACAAACCGTCGCTACACCGCTGTATAAACACCTGCTACTGCGAGCAACCGTGACCCTGTTGCTGCTGTACGGTTTTTTACTTTTGCTTCTTTATCACTACACAAACTGACCCCCTATGTTTAAGAAATTAGCCTGTTTTACTGGCTGGCTGGCGGTACTGTGCCTGTCGCTGATATTCAGTTTTATGCTCGGCCTGTGGCAAGGATGGAGCACCCCGGGGATCCTGTTGCTATGGCTGCTGGTGATGGTGCTTACCGCGCTGTTGTGGCACTCGCTTCCCGAGATATTGCTGCTTGTCAGAGGGAAAAAAGGCCGCCGCTGGTTCACCAAATACCGCTTATCGCGCCGGGAATATGTGCTGTTTAATCACTGGAAAGCGGGTGCCTCGGTCATCAAACGCATTCAACGTCGGCGTACGCATCTTCCGTGGTATTTGCTGGTCGGCGAACGTGGTGGCAAAAGTACGCTGCTTGCCAGCGCAGGGCTGCCCCGTTTTTATGGTGATAACGCCGACGGCACAACCGCCCCGACCCGCACGCTGCAGTGGTGGTTTTTTCGCGATCTGTGCGTGCTCGATCTGTCGAGCAATTTTTTAAACGGTGCTGCCACCTTCCGCCAGGCCTGGAGCAAACTTGCCCGCTGGTGCACGCGCATTCCCGCGCCTGGCGGCATCATTATTGCGTTGCCGATGAGCCAGTTAATGCGTGGCGATCTCAGCCAATTGCATGCGCTGGCCCGCCAGCAACGTAGCCTTGTCGAACCGCTGGTCAGGCACTATGGCGAACGTTTACCCCTCTATGTTTTAGTCACCCAGTGCGATAAGTTCCCCGGTTTTAGTTTGTGGCAGCATCAGCTCTCTGACGCCCAACGCCAGCAGGCATTGGGTTACACATGGAGCGTGCCGCCGCATATTGATGGCCAGGACGACACCACGCTGCAACCGCTATTCGCGCGTCTGCACGAAGGGTTTTCTCTCGTGCGTCTGAGTATGGCGCGCCCGGCCACGCTCAGCGCGCCTGAGTACAATACCCTGTTGGATTTCCCGGAAGCCTTCGCCCGTCTGGAACCCGCCCTGCGCTACACGCTGGCCGCCCTGTGCGAAGCCAACGCCTATTTCAGCCCGGCCACGCTGAAGAGCATCTGGTTTTGTTCCGCCGAACCGCAGGTGGAAAATCAGGGTCGCCGCACCAGCTATTTCATCCAGGATCTGCTGACCCGCCACCTTCCGGCATTGAGTTTAAAAAGAAGCGGACTGCGTTGGTATCAGCGTTCATTCGGCAAAACCTGCTGCTACGCCGCAATCGGTATCTGCGCCCTCTGGCTGGCGATAAGCGCCAGCATGAGCGCCATGCGCTTGCGATCCGGGCTGGCAGAATTAGCGCCGGATAAGCTGGCGGCGTTTGTTGCCGCAGACGAGCAACATGCAACGCTGGCGCTGCCCTGGCTGCCGTTTATGCCTTTATTCAACCAGCAACAACGCGAGGCTGAAACGTTGCTTGCCCGCATTCCAGTGACGGCGCGCCCTGCCCGGCAGACGCTGGAAGCGTATCAGCAACGCGCCCTTAGCGCGTCGCCCGCACAACAGCGACACGACATTCTGCAACTGGCGGCGGCGGTCACGCGCTGGCGACAAATGCAGCATGGCACGCCGCTGGATACGCTCGCCGAAGCCGCGCCGATTAGCGACGAGCTGACGCAAAATGTCTATCCGTCGGCATTATCGCCGCTGACCCGGCTGGCGCTGGAGCGTTATTACATTCAGCGTCCCTATGGCGAACGCTGGTTGCAGAACGCACAACGGGTGCTGGAAAATCTGGTCAATCACGATCTGTCGTTACGCTGGTTACAGGCTCCGGACGCCGCATTTCCGCCGCTGCACGCAGCAACATTCTGGCCAGCATTACCCGATTCACTTGTTCTTGACGGGAAATGGACACAGGCCGGTGAAGCCACCGTTAATCAATGGATGGCAGAGATTGAAGCCGCTGCCGATCGTACTGAACCGATTTTTCAGCCATTGCGTGAAAGCTGGCAGGAGGCGAGGCAGCAGGCATGGCGTCAGTATCTGATCGACGTGACGGCGCACCTTTCACCGGATGAAACCGGCACGGCGTCGCGCCGCCAGTTGATTGCTATCAGCCAGAATCAAAGCCCGGCGATGCGCTTTGCCGCCCGCATCGTTGACGAGCTTGAGGCCATTACGCCGGAACACGCGCAGCCCTGGCTGACCACGCTGCGTGACGTTCAGACGCTCGCCCGTGCGGGCGATGGCGCCGCGCTGCTGCAACGCACCGAGCGGCTCAACAAACAACTGCGCCTGTCCCTTGCTGCCTGGTTTCAGGGCAAAACTCAAACGGCCGCGGCTGCGACAGCGCAATCTGCCCAACAGGCATGGCTCGACTGGCAAAAGTCCCGTAACAGCGCCGTTAATGCGGCCGTAGCACAGGAAAAACCCGGCGATACGTTAACGCGTGGGCTTTTTACCCCCGGGCAACAAAAACCGGACACCAACCCGCTGGGCACTCTCCTGCCGGCACTTGCCACGTTGCAGGAACGCGTCTCGCCCGATGAGATCGATGCGGATGTGGCGGCGGTGTGGCGGCTGTATCAGGATGATTCCCGCGCGCTACTGGCGAACGCGATGGCCAGCAGCGCGTGTTGGTTGAATGCGCAATGGAAAAGCAGCGTGATCTGGCCGCTGGGGAAAAATGCCGAAAAACGCAGCTACGAAGAGCAACAAGAGCTTAGCCAGCAACTGGTGGGCAATTTTCTGCGCGGCCCGGCGAAGCCCATGCTGTCGGTGGACAATAATGGTCTCCGCGCCGCCGGTTTTGCCAGCATGACGTTGCCATTCACGGCGGAATTTAGCCAGTTTCTCCGTAACGCCTTCCCTGCGGATATTCTTCAGGATCTGCCGCAACGCACCACCACCAAAATCCAGGATCAGAAAGCAACGTTGCAGGCCAAAGTCGCGGCGCTTGAGTTGCAACAAAGCAAACTCGAAAAACAGGTTGTGAAAACAACGGTCACCAGCCTGCCAGCAACCATCGCCGAAGGCGCGCAGGTTATCCCAACCGGAACACAGCTATTACTGAACTGCCAGAAAGGCGACCAGCTGCTCAGCAGTATGAATTTTGCCGACAAAGCCGATTTCACCTGGCAGCCGGGACAGTGCCACGGCGTCACGCTAAGCGTTATGTTCCCTGATTTTGTCGCCGTTGATCAGATTAATGGCGACGACGCCTGGCCGTGGTTTGTCAGCCTGTTCTCTTCAGGAGAAACGCTGATCGACAGCCATGATTTCGGTGACAGCGCAGAGTTGCTTAAGCGATTAGGCATCAAACAGATCCTCGTTCGTTTTGCCATGTCCAACACCCGCCCCCTTGAGGAGGCGTGGCAAAGCTGGAAAACGAACGCCGATGAAATCAGTTCCCTCACCCAACAAATCAGCGATCTCAACGAGCAGTCAGCGTATCCGCAACCTGACGAGTTAGCGGCGCACGCGCTTTCTGGTTTGCCCGACGAAATCACACAGTGTCAGTAACACCATTGAAGGTACTTTTATGAGCCATCATTTAAAACCAATAATTAATAAGCTTTCCGCTGAGGGACGAGCGGTACTTGACACCGCCGTCAGCCATGCGGTTTCTCTGCAACATACAGAAGTGACGCCAGAACATTTACTGATGGCAATACTGCGCCAGCAAAGCCCATTGATTGAGCAACTGGGATTACAGAGCGGGCTGCCAGTCAGCCGGTTGTTTGAGGTATTACAGCAGGAGCTTCAGCGCCAGCGGCCGCAACAAAACGCCGCGCCCCACTTTTCCCTCGCGCTGACCGAGTGGTTTATTGCGGGCTGGTTATTAGCAAGTAGCCACTGGGGACAAACCCAACTGACGCCCGCCGCTCTGCTGGGTGCGTTATTTGATGACGGCAATGCGTTACGGTTTGCCACCCCGGTGGAAAAAGCACTGCAATGCGACCGCCCCAAAGCGCTGGCGTTGCTGCAAAGCATCTATGCGCCCGCGCCTGCTCGCGACGAACAGCCAGCGGCCAGCACGTCTGCGCTGCAAAAATACACGCGCAATCTCAGTGAACTGGCACGTAAAGGCGAACTGGATCCAGTTCTGGGCCGCGAATCCGAGCTGCGCCAGATGGTGGATATTCTGTTACGCCGCCGCCAGAACAACCCAATTCTTACCGGCGAGCCAGGTGTCGGGAAAACGGCGCTTGCCGAAGCGCTGGCGATGCGCATTGTCGCAGGCACCTTTCCACAGATGCTGGAATCGACAGAGATTTTGACGCTGGATTTGGGCTTATTGCAGGCCGGAGCGAGCGTGAAAGGTGAGTTTGAAAACCGGCTTCAGCAGTTACTGAAGGAGGTCGCCCGCGCACCCACGCCAATTATTTTATTTATTGATGAAGCGCACACGCTGATTGGCGCAGGGGGATCCGCCGGACAAAGCGATGCGGCTAACTTACTTAAACCCGCGCTGGCGCGCGGCGAGTTGCGAATTATTGCCGCCACAACCTGGGCGGAATATAAAAAATACTTCGAGAAAGATGCCGCGCTGGCGCGCCGCTTTCAGCTCATTAAAGTGGCGGAGCCGGATACAGATAAGGCAACGACGATGTTACGCGCGATGGCACCGGCCATGTCCCGACATCACGGGATCCCCATCCTCGAAAGCGCCATCCATGCCGCTATCTCCCTCTCCAGCCGTTACATTGCCGAACGCCAGCTTCCCGACAAATCGGTGAGTTTACTGGATACCGCCTGCGCCCGCGTGGCGATATCACAAACTCAGGAACCGAAAGAGATTGAGGCGATCTGCGTGCAACTGCGCGCCATTGAATGCGAGATAGCAGCACTGAAACGAGAAAACAGTGCGCCTGAGCGGCGGGAAAAACTTCGTCAGCAGGCCACGAACTTGCAGAGCGCTCTCGATTCATTGCGCCAGGAATGGGATCGGCAAACGCTGTTGGTACAACAGTTACAGCAGAGCCAGGATGCCGAAGAAATTACGCGGATGCGTGAAGCGCTGGCTGCATGTCACCAACAGCATGCAATGGTGTTTGAGTGCGTGGATGCCGCCTGCGTGGCGGACGTGGTTGCAGACTGGACCGGTATCCCGCTCGGACACATGCTGGAACAGGAGCACCAGCAACTGGACACCCTGTGCGAACGGCTTGAACAGCGGATTATTGGGCAAAGACATGCCCTCAAGCATATCACTCAACAAATTCGTATCAGCCGTGCCGGGCTTGCCGATCCGCAAAAACCCACCGGCGTTTACATGCTGGCCGGTCCCTCCGGAATCGGCAAAACCGAAACGTCGCTGGCGCTGGCAGAACTGCTGTATGGCGGGGAAAAGAGCATGGTGACCATTAATATGTCCGAGTACCAGGAAGCGCACTCCGTTTCCGGGCTGAAAGGTTCACCGCCAGGCTATGTGGGTTACGGTCAGGGTGGCGTCCTTACCGAAGCCGTCCGCCGTAATCCCTACTGTGTAGTACTGCTGGATGAAGTGGAAAAAGCGCATCCGGACGTCATGGAGCTGTTCTATCAAATTTTCGATAAGGGCATCATCGAAGATGCAGAAGGACAGATGATTAACTTCCGTAACACACTGATTATTATGACGTCGAATCTGGCCAGCGCGGCGCTGATTAGTGCCTGGGAAAAAGGCAAAACGTCGCCGGAGGCGTTGTGCAATATTATTCGCCCTGAGTTTGAGCGCGTTTTCAGCCCGGCGTTGATGGGACGCATGACGCTGATCCCTTACCTGCCCTTGCAGCCGCAGGAACTGGCACAGATCATCGAGTTGAAGCTTCAGCACCTGTGCCGCCGTTATCAAACCGCGACAGAAAGCGATTCACGCCCCGGCTGGACAAATAAAGTGGTTAACTGGGTGGCAAAACGCTGTCAGGTGCAGCAAAGTGGCGCGCGCGATATTGACCAGATATTGACGTCACATTTATTACCGGTTCTGGCTAACCATGCGTTAACCCCAGCGGCAAAAAATGAAGTGAAAATTGATATCCTCAAAGATCAGCTGGTGTTGAAAGTATAAAGACTAAAGTTAAATTTATTTCGCCCTGTAATGAGAGTCCAGCGTCAGGATCGTTTCGCTGAGGTTTTGTCGCTGGCTTTTGATTTATGGTTTATACTGATTCCATTCAGCAACTTTGCGTAACAACTTCATATAATAAAACATAAAAATCGTGAATGGATTGGAATATTATACATTTAATATTTTATCAAAAATAATTTAATTCTTTCAAACCTGGATAAGAAAAAACAAAAAACCAGACAAGGTATCATCATTAAAAACTCAGAATAATAAACAAATCATTCAACCAAAATAATCCAGAGTTAACATTCATACAATTTATATTATTCATACTGACATTGTGAAAAACACCTTACATAATAATACAAGTAATTGATTTATAGAATATTTATTTACACCAACATATAAATATGTGAGATAAGAATCTTATTAAGAGGAAATATTTTTAAATTTATTGCCCTTACAATGTATGCTTATGCTTGTCGAAAGTGAATTCAATAAATAACCAAAAGGGGAATTAAATGAACTCGCATATATATCGCATTAACAATGAAGTGGACTTTAATATAACTGAACGAACTCTGTGCCGATGCGATATGTACTTGCCACCAGCATTATTGACTAAACCTGCATCTAAATGCCTTGAGCTTTTAATAACAAAAAAGCCCGGGGAGATTGTCACGCATAATGAACTTTATGATTATGCGTGGGAAAAGCGCACCAAGGAGACATCACCCAACACCTTATATCAAACCATATTCCAAATCAGACGTATTATTGCCACGACATTTAACACTAAAGAGCAATTCATTCTGACGCTTCCACGAGAAGGATTTTACTTTAATCCAGCGGTGAAAATCGAACCGCTTGAATATAAAGTAACCCACACAGATAAATACATCTCCAGAAATTTGAAATTTGCGTTACATACAGCAAACCACGAATCTGAAATTCATGCTCAGCTTAACACGCTGCATCAGATTCTGCTGGATGTATGCGACAAGGTTAGCTTTATTGAAAAACTCACCCGCACGGAACATGAAAGCAAGGCGCCCACTGGCTACTTTTTAAAATGAACCGAAGGCCATCTGTGGAGATCGTTTAACTTCTTACTGCAAAAAGGTTATCTATGAAAAACAGGACATAATTCGATCATTAAAAAAATAACAAACGCATCACTTATTCTAAATTAACTACATCTGTCTCACTTTTGAGTTTTTTCGCATGATGTGTACTCCTTTGTCGGTAATGTTGCGGAGCAGATCTCGCATTGCCGGCCAGTTACAGGTCATCACTGCCATTGAATCGTCTCAACGAGGAAAGCGATTTATCCGCAAAGCAGAGTATATTATTGAATCCTTCGGCTTATGCTAGCCTGTTATTACATTATTAAATCTTCCGCTATCAATTCCTGCCTTATGAATAAACCTTAGCACTTAATTAAGACAGATATTATGGCGTTCAATCATAAACATTCATAAACTACAACTACGATTAATAAACATTATTACGAATCAACTGAAAAACGGTGACCTCCGTAAGACACTGTTCATGCTGTGTTTCGCTTTCAGCGATTTACAGCGTTCTTCCTTTAACTCAAATAATTTTCGAGGCGCACATGCGAATATTAGGGAAAAAGATCAAATCCAATATATTTAATGATTCATATTTTGAGCTTGAAAGCTGGAAAAAGGTTTATCGAAAAACACTTTTAATACCGCAAACATCACCCTCAAGAAAAAATGCTCATCGCGACAATTTAGCTTTAATACATACAATCCGTGATATAAAGGATGATAATTCACCATTTTTTAACGGCAGAGCAGAAGATATTATTGCCACATGGGATATAGTGAGCAGTTCGCTTATTCGTATGCAATCGTCCTGCTACGATCGTAGCCAATGGGCCGATGTGGGATTTATCCTTGCTGCTCCACCGCAAAATATCATTGGCACATTTCACAAAGATGTCTGGTTTCCCAACCATGCAGGAAATCAAAGTTGGGAAAATAAAAACTCCTACTCGCTCAGTGACAGATATTTTTTGGGCATCAATAAGAGCTACAATAATGCAAAGGTGAGGAAATATATAAAAAGCGCTATGCCTGACCAAACCTATGCCTCCATGATGAGCCCGGAAAGGCTGATTTCCGAATCTGACGGCGTATATCATAACGAAGTGCTGATTGTGGGTAAAAAAGATATCAATACCTATGCTGATTTTCCTCCCACCGACAGGGTGAAAGTTTGCGGTATCTATTTTTACTATGAAAGAGGCCAAAACCATAAACTTCCGCAGTATCAACAAAACAGAGAATTAATTGAAAAATTAAAACAGCACAACCCCGACCTGCCTGTCATCGAACATTCCGTCTGGGGGGGTGAGCTTTCCGCTTTTTCGTGGTAAAGGCGTTTATCCCACCTTTTCTCCTGGCCAGTGGCGGAGTCTCTCCGCCCTTTTCCCTCTCTTTCTCCCCCCGCCAACAGACGAAGATCTGCTCATCCTCCCCGCTTTTATGGGTACGATCAAACAAGGCACAAAAAACCGGAACAAGCGTAGCGCGATTGCTAAGGTTGATGAGACAGCAATAAATTTATGTGACGTTTGTCGATTTTTTATGCATTAAAAGAAAGGTATTAGCTATCAAATCTGTAGATTTATTCAGGTACCTTTTACTGGAAGCAGTGTATATCGTAACGGCATTACACAAGCAAATGGAGCCAGATATGAGCACGTCAGATGAACAACCCCTCTCTTCAGCCGTCGAGAAATGCCCTTTCCATGATAAAGCCAGCAAGCAGAGCACTGCCGGTGCCACCAGCAACCGCGACTGGTGGCCGAATCAGTTGCGTGTCGATCTGCTGAACCAGCACTCTAACCGCTCCAATCCGCTGGGTGAGTCCTTTAACTACCGCGAAGAGTTTAAAAAACTCGACTACTCCGCACTGAAAGCTGATATCCGTAACGTGTTGACCGATTCACAATCCTGGTGGCCTGCCGACTGGGGCAGTTACATCGGGCTTTTCATTCGTATGGCCTGGCACAGCGCCGGAACGTACCGTACCGTTGATGGCCGTGGCGGTTCCGGACGCGGCCAGCAGCGCTTTGCACCGCTGAACTCCTGGCCAGATAACGTCAGCCTTGATAAAGCGCGCCGCCTGCTGTGGCCGGTAAAACAGAAATATGGCCAGAAAATCTCCTGGGCCGATTTGATCATTCTGGCGGGGAACGTGGCGCTGGAAAATGCCGGTTTCCGCACCTTCGGTTTTGGCGCGGGCCGCGAAGATGTCTGGGAACCGGATTTCGACGTCGACTGGGGTAACGAGAAAGAGTGGCTGAGCCATCGTCATCCGGAAAGCCTGGCGCAGGCAGCGATTGGTGCCACCGAAATGGGGCTGATTTACGTCAACCCGGAAGGCCCGAATGCCAGCGGTGAACCCGTTTCCGCAGCCTCGGCGATTCGCGCCACCTTCGGTAATATGGGGATGAACGATGAAGAGACCGTCGCGCTGATCGCCGGTGGTCATACGCTGGGTAAAACCCACGGTGCCGCAAAACCGGACGACTACGTAGGCCCGGAACCGGAAGCCGCGCCGCTGGAAGCGCAGGGCTTTGGCTGGATGAACAGCTATGGCAGCGGCGCAGGCGCTGATGCAATTACCTCCGGGCTGGAAGTGGCGTGGACACAAACGCCAACCCAGTGGAGCAACTACTTCTTCGAGAACCTGTTCAAATATGAGTGGGTACAGACCCGCAGCCCGGCTGGCGCGATCCAGTTTGAAGCCGTCGATGCGCCGGAAATCATCCCGGACCCGTTTGATCCGGCGAAAAAACGTAAACCCACCATGCTGGTTACCGACCTGACGCTGCGTTTTGATCCGGAATTCGAGAAAATTTCTCGCCGTTTCCTTAACGATCCGCAGGCATTTAACGAAGCCTTTGCCCGCGCATGGTTCAAACTGACGCACCGTGATATGGGGCCAAAATCCCGTTACATCGGACCTGAAGTTCCGCATGAAGATCTGATTTGGCAGGATCCGCTGCCGGCGGCCACTTATCATCCTGACGGCGCAGATATCGCCAACCTAAAAGCGGATATCGCCGCATCAGGCCTGTCGGTCAGCGATCTGGTTTCGGTGGCCTGGGCTTCCGCTTCCACCTTCCGTGGCGGCGATAAACGCGGCGGCGCTAACGGCGCACGTCTTGCGCTTGCCCCGCAAAACAGCTGGGAAGTGAATGCCCGTGCGGTGAAAGCCTTACCGGTACTGCAACGCATTCAGCAGGCGTCGGAAAAAGCCTCGCTGGCCGATATCATTGTGCTGGCCGGTGTGGTTGGCGTTGAGCAGGCGGCAGCATCGGCAGGTGTACAGGTGAATGTGCCGTTTACACCGGGACGTGTTGATGCACGTCAGGATCAAACGGATGTCGACTCCTTCAATCTGATGGAGCCGCTGGCCGATGGTTTCCGTAACTACCGCCGCGTGTGGGATGGTGTGAGCACCGAAACCCTGCTGATTGATAAAGCACAGCAACTGACGCTGACCGCCCCAGAACTGACAGCGCTTGTTGGCGGGCTGCGTGTTCTGGGTGCTAACTACGACGACAGCAAACACGGCGTCTTTACCGATCGCGTCGGGGTGCTGAGCACCGACTTCTTCGTTAACCTGCTGGATATGCGCACCGCGTGGAAAGCAACCGATGAAAAAGCGGAACTGTTTGAAGGCCGCGATCGTCAGAGCGGAGAAGTACGCTACACGGCGACACGCGCCGATCTGGTCTTCGGCTCCAACTCGGTACTGCGCGCATTGGCAGAAGTCTACGCCAGCAGCGATGCGAAACAGAAATTCGTTATCGATTTCGTTGCCGCGTGGACGAAAGTGATGAATCTGGATCGCTTCGATCTGCAATAAACTGCACTGCGGCAAACAACACACCTGCGGGATCAAACCCGCAGGTTTTTTTATGTCTGTCGCCTATTTAGTGACAGTGTCACATGTGTCTGCAAGCAAAAAAATCCCGACGAGGCTGCCGGGAAACCGTTGATAACGAGTTTTGCTGACCGCGCTCCGCGATCGAAGAGTAACAACTGATGAAGCCAGACACCGCGAGAAGTACGCTTCGGGGCAGGCTTGCGCCATTAAACGGCAGGAATGTAACGCAGAGATGACGGCGGGATTTCAGGAAAAATAAGCACCATGGCGACATCATTATTCCTGTCGCCTGAAAACAGGTCTTCAAAAAATATAGTTTAAAAATCAGTCAGATGCTGAGGCCTCTTCTTGATCGAGCCTGAGCACAAAATGGTTATTATGGCGGGTGATTTTTGCGCCGCTGTCGCCATAATTCGCAGAAAGCATGAAGAAGGCATCGGCATCGACATCAAATGCCAGCTCCACCTCCGTCTGCTTACCAGAGGTAATCATTTGATATGCCTGCTTTAAGTTATACGCTTTTGCAATTGCCATGGATAAATCCTCGCGTGAGATGCGACCGATAAAAATCCTGTACTCTAGTTATAGTAGCGATTTGGAAATTCGTTTGCTTCTCATTAACGGCCTTTCAGATTTGGATCAGGTCAGCCCTTACGCTTAAAATTCTGTTCGCATCTTGACTTATAATGTGGCAAGTGTACTTTTCAGGACATGAAGAGATTCCTGATTATCGTTCCCGATGGCGGCATGTTATTCGAAGCCGCCGGAATTGCCGACATTCTGATGCAGGCCAATCGCCTGCATGCTGATGAAACCCAACAGCCCCGTTACCGGGTGAGCATCGCCACCACGCAGCCGCACCAGGTGATCCACGGCCAGTCTGGCCTGAATCTGCTGGCCGATTTCCGTTTGCCGGAACTGGACCCACGCGAGCCATGGGATACCATCATGATCACCGGACGCGGAACCAATGAAGAAGAAGGCACCGCCGTCGTTGACTGGCTGCGTCTTGCCGCCCCCCATGCCGACAGAGTGGCTTCCATCTGCGGCGGCGCGATGCTGCTGGCAGAAACCGGGTTGCTTGATGGTCGGCGTGCCACCACCCACTGGCGGCTGCTCGAAACCATGCAGTCGCGCTACCCACTGGTCAAAGTCGAAAGCGGCCCGCTCTATATTCAGGATGGGCCGATATGGACTTCCGGCGGTGTCAGCTCCGGCTTTGATCTGACGCTGGCGCTGGTCGAAGAGGATTATGGTTTCACCCTCGCCCGCGACGTCGCGCAGGATCTGGTGATGTATTTGCGCCGCCCCGGCGGCCAGTTACAGTTTAGCCGCTACCATCTGCAACAGGCAGAGAGTATCGGGCCGGTCAGCGAGTTGCAAAGCTGGATCCTGGAAAACCTGACCGGCGATCTCTCGGTCGAAAAGCTTGCCGAACGCGTGGCGATGAGTCCGCGCAATTTCACCCGCGTTTTTACCCGTGAAACCGGCATCCCTCCGGCGCGTTATGTTGCTGAAGCGCGGCTTGCCGCTGCCCGACACCGCCTGGAGCAAACCCGCGAAACGCTGGAGAGCGTGGCCGCCGCCACGGGTTTCGGCAGCAGCATCAACTTACGCCGCATCTTTGAGCGTCAACTGCACCTTACCCCCGGCGAGTATCGCCAGCGCTTCCACTGCCGCAAAATGGCGTAAAGTGATCCTTATCCGTCCTTTACGCCAAAACGCTGCCGCCCTAAAGTGACTTCAGACACGAAAAAGAAGGAGTCAATCATGGTTAAGGTCGGCATTAACGGTTTTGGCAGGATCGGGCGCAATGTACTGCGCGCCGCGCTCGGTAACCCAGAGATTCAGATCGTCGCCATCAACGATCTGACGGACAGCAAAACCCTCGCCCATCTGCTGAAACACGATTCATTGCTCGGCACGTTGCCGGTTCCGGTTGAAGCAGGTGAAGGCCAGTTGTTTGTCGATGGCAACGCGGTGCGCGTTTTCAGTGAACGCGATCCGGCGAACATTCCGTGGCGCGACGTTGGCGTGGAAATTGTGATTGAAGCCACCGGATTCTTTACCGATCGCGAAAAAGCCGCGGTGCATATCAGCCACGGCGGCGCAAAACGGGTGATTATCTCCGCGCCGGGGAAAAATGATGACCTGACTATCGTGCTCGGCGTTAACGACACGCAGTACGATCCGGCGCGCCACTTCGTGGTCAGCAACGGCAGTTGCACCACTAACGGGCTGGCGCCTGCTGCCCAGGTACTGCACCAGAACTTTGGTATTGAACACGGGTTGATGAATACCACCCACGCCTACACCAACAGCCAGGCGCTGCACGACCAGCCGGAAAAAGATCTGCGCGGCGCGCGTGCCGCAGCGCTCTCCATCGTGCCTTACTCAAGCGGCGCGGCGAAAGCGCTCGGCAAAGTGATCCCGGAACTGGACGGACGGCTGACCGGTTATTCGCTACGCGTACCGGTACCGGTGGTGTCGATCGTCGACTTAACGGTAACGCTGAAACGCAATGTGACCGTGGAAGAAGTGAATGACGCTTTCCGTAAAGCCGCCGCAAACGGGCCGCTGAAAGGCATTCTCGGCTACAGCGATGAGCCGCTGGTGTCCAGTGATTATCAGGGCGATCCGCGCTCTTCCATTATCGACGGCCTGTCGACGCTGGTGATTGGCGGCAATCTGGTGAAAATCCTCGCCTGGTACGATAACGAGTGGGGCTTCTCCAACCGGCTGGTGGATCTGACGAAACTGATGGCGCAGCGCGGTTTATAATCCGTCGCCCCCCCAACAAACCACGCTACGGCGTGGTTTTTTATTGCTCGTCGCTGCCGCTCAGCGCGGCGAGCAGCTGTGCGCGGCGCTGCTCAAGGGTGGCGATTTGCGCTTCAATACGACCGAGGCGTTTACGCTGCAGTTCACGGGTTTGCGGGCAAAATGCGGCCCCTTCCGTGCTGCGCATGCATTCCGGAAAGGTGGCGATTTCCGCCAGACTAAACCCGGTAGCAATCAATTGTTGGATCTGACGCACCTGCCCGACCACCTGTGCAGAAAAATACCGATAGCCGTTACAGGCCCGCGTAGAACATAACAGACCATATCGATCATAGTGACGAATAGAGCGCACGCTGACGCCTGTTTGCCGGGCGAGTTCGCCAATCGATAGCATTTTTTCTCCTCGTTTGCTGCTTGACTCTGACACCAGTGTAAAGGTTGAGGATAGCCACGAATCGTTAACCGGAGGAACATTTTATGCTGTTATCGCGTGGTCGTAATCTTGCCTTCATCCTGCTGCTGTTTTGCGCCTCACTGTACGCGCAGGATAAACACTATACCGTTGTCTCGTCAGACGGGGTACCGTTGGCTGTACAGGAAACCGGCGCTGCGGACGGTCAGCCCATCATCTTTATTCATGGGCTTTTAGGCAGCCATCTTAACTGGGAGAAACAGTGGCAGGATCCCGCCCTGCAGCGCTTTCGCCTGATCAGTTTCGACCTGCGCGGCCATGGCTTATCGGGCAAACCGGAGCAAGCAACAGCTTATACGGAAAGCCGTCGCTGGGCGGATGATGTTGCAGCCGTTATCAAAGGCAGCGGCGCAAACAAGCCGCTTCTGGTGGGCTGGTCGCTGGGTGGCGCCGTAAATAGCCACTATCTGGCGGCCTACGGCGATAAACAGATTGCTGGCGTGTTGTATGTCGATGGCGTGGTCGAACTCACACCAGAGCAAATACCGGCTCACCCGCAGGTTTATCAGGATATGGTGTCAGCGGATCTGAAAACCCATCTGGCAGGTGAGCGTGATTTCCTGCGTCTGTGCTTCCATCAGCAACCCGACACCGCCACGTTTGAGCGTCTGCTGGCTAACGCTGCGCTGGCCTCGTGGACAATGCAACGCGCGGTGCCGCAAATGAAAGTGTCACTCGCGCAGGGGCTGGGCAAAGCAAAAGTACCGGTACTGTTTATTTACGGGGAAAAAGATCAACTGGTGAACCCACAAGCTTCACTGGCGCGGGCCAGAAGCGTAAATCCGCACATACGTACGCTGCTGTACGCCGATTCGGGACACGCGCCCTTTTTAGAAGAACCGCAGCGTTTCAACCGGGATCTGGCGGCATTTGCCGACTCACTCCAGTAACAAAACGGGGCATAACGCCCCGTTTTTTTATCGCAACACTATCACAACGACATATCCACCACGATGCGGCCGGTTATTTTCCCGGCGCGCATGCGATCAAAGATGCTGTTGATATTCTCCAGCGGTTCAACGGCAATTTCCGCATGCACTTTATTGCGCCCGGCAAAATCCAGCGCCTCTTGCAGATCTTTGCGCGTTCCCACAATGGAGCCGCGCACGGTGATGCCATCCAGCACCATGTCGAAGATCGAGAGGTCGAATTTGCCCGGCGGCAGCCCATTTAGCACCATCGTCCCGCCACGGCGCATCATGGTGGTTGCCTGTTCAAACGCTTTTGGTGACACCGCCGTGACCAGCACGCCGTGCGCGCCGCCAAACTCGGCGTGGAAGCGCTTGCCGGGATCCTCTTCGCGCCCATTGACGACCACCGATGCGCCGAGCCGACGAGCAAATTCGAGCTTGTCATCGTCAATGTCCACCGCCGCCACATTCATCCCCATCGCCACGGCATACTGGATCGCCAGATGACCCAGACCGCCGATCCCGGAGATCACCACCCATTCACCGGCGCGGGCTTCCGTCATCTTCAGCCCTTTGTAAACCGTTACCCCGGCACAGAGGATTGGCGCAATCGCGTGGAATTCGACGTTATCCGGCAGGATGCCGACATAGTTGGCGTCCGCCAGGCAATATTCGGCAAAAGTACCGTTTACCGAATAACCGGAGTTCTGTTGCCCGTGGCACAAGGTCTCCCAGCCGCTCAGGCAGTGTTCGCAGTGCCCGCAGGCAGAATAAAGCCACGGCACGCCAACCCGATCGCCCTCTTTCACATGCGTCACGCCCGGCCCCACCGCAACCACGTGACCAACGCCTTCGTGGCCGGGAATAAACGGCGGATTCGGTTTCACCGGCCAGTCGCCTTCTGCGGCATGCAAATCGGTATGGCAAACGCCGGTCGCCTCGATCTTGACCAGAATTTTGCCCGGCGCTACCGCAGGCACCATTACCTCTTCAATCACCAGCGGTTGCCCGAATGCTTTAACCACTGCCGCTTTCATCGTTTTCAATTGCATATCATTACCTCATCCTGATGAGATTGATTAATACAGACCCAGTGGCGTTCCGCTGTAGCTGACCAGCAGGTTTTTAATCTGCTGATAATGACTCAGCGCCAGCTTGTGCGTTTCGCGCCCAACGCCCGAATTTTTGTACCCACCAAAAGCCGCATGTGCCGGGTAGAGGTGGTAACAGTTAGTCCACACGCGCCCGGCTTTAATGCCACGCCCCATGCGCCATGCGCGGTTGATATCCAGCGTCCACACCCCGGCGCCAAGACCGAATTCGGTATCGTTGGCAATACGCAGCGCTTCAGCCTCATCTTTGAAAGTGGTGATCCCGAGCACCGGCCCAAAAATTTCTTCCTGGAAACAGCGCATGCCGTTATGGCCTTTAATCAATGTCGGCAGAATGTAGAAGCCGTTTTGCAGGCTATCCCCGTGCTTGATCAGCTCGCCGCCGGTGATGATTTCGCCCCCTTCTTCACGGGCGATATTGATATAGGAAAGGATTTTGTCGTACTGCTCCTGCGAAGCCTGCGCGCCGATCATTGTCTCGGTGTCAAAGGGGTCGCCTTTGCGGATGTTTTCCATACGCGCCAGCACTTTTTCCACGAACTGCGGATAGATGGACTCCTGCACCAACACGCGGGACGGACAGGTACAGACTTCGCCCTGATTGAAGAAGCCAAGCACAACGCCTTCGACGGCTTTATCGATAAATTCAGCATCGCCATTCAGCACATCTTCAAAGTAAATATTGGGGGATTTGCCGCCCAGCTCGACGGTGCTGGGAATAATGTTTTCCGCCGCGCAGGAGAGGATGTGGCGACCTATCGGCGTCGAGCCGGTAAAAGCAATTTTCTCAATGCGTTTGCTGCGCGCCAGCGGTTCGCCCGCTTCCGTACCAAAGCCATGAACCACATTGAGCACGCCTTTTGGCAGCAGATCGCCAATCAGCTCCATCAGCACGCAGATACCGAGCGGCGTTTGCTCTGCGGGTTTCAGCACCACGCAGTTACCCGCCGCCAGCGCAGGCGCCAGTTTCCAGGCCGCCATTAAAATCGGGAAGTTCCACGGAATGATCTGCCCGACCACACCGAGCGGTTCATAGATATGATAAGCCACCGTATTGCTGTCGATTTCCGCGGCTGTGCCTTCCTGCGCCCGGATGCAACCGGCAAAGTAGCGGAAGTGATCAACCGCCAGCGGAATATCCGCCCCCATCGTTTCGCGGATAGGTTTCCCGTTGTCCCATGTTTCTGTTAACGCCAGCACTTCCAGATTGGCTTCAATGCGGTCTGCAATCGCCAGCAGCACATTCGAACGTTCCTGCACGCTGGTTTTTCCCCAGGCGTCGGCGGCAGCATGCGCTGCATCCAGAGCCTTCTCTATATCCACCGCGCCCGAACGCGGGAATTCGGCAATCACCTGTCCGGTTACCGGCGAGGTATTGGTAAACCAGCCGCCCTCTACCGGGTCTACAAATTTTCCGTCGATATAGTTGCCATAACGCTGTTTAAAAGAGACTTTTGCGCCATCAAGGCCAGGGTGAGCGTATTTCATCAGATGTTCCTCTTTTATTATCGGTACAGGTGAGGCGTCTCGCGCCAGGGCGGACAAAGGAACATAAGCACTTCTTATGCCAGATTGCTGCTGACATAAGGGTAAATGGATTTTCTCTTTGAGAAACAATGAATAACAGGCGGGTTTAAAGATTAATCGTACAAAACGGCAAAAAATGATGTGCAAGCGAGTACAGGAATTGTGTCGCACGTCGCTACACACGAGACACTCTTATGCTACACAAATGTAACATCATAATTGCCGGAGAGTAACATGCCGACACGCGTAGACACTTTGCCAACAACCCGTTCCGGTCTGCCTTGCCAGTTGCAGGATTCCTGGCAACGTAGCCTTAACTATGGGCTGACACGGGATGATGACGCCCAGCCCTGGGTGGCTAACGCGATGCTGAAAGATGCGCGTGCGGAAAATGGCTGGGTGAAACACCTGGTTGCTCCTTTACTGGCGCGGCTGCGGCCGGAGCTGAACAAACACCCGTCGATTATGGTGATGTCCGACGCGACCGGGCTGGTGCTGGAAACGCACGGCAACAGCGATTTTCTGCACAAAGCGCAGCGCTATGCGTTGTCGCCCGGCAATCTGTGGGGCGAACATGCGCGCGGCACCAACGCTATCGGCACTGCGCTGGCGCTCCAGCAACATTGTGAAGTGGCTGGCGGCGAACACTATCTGAGCCGTAACGCCGGGTTGTTCTGCTCGGCCGCGCCGGTGTTTCGCCCCGACGGCCAGGTTGCCGGAGTGCTGGATCTCTCCACTCCGGCAATGACGCCGCGCCATGATGCAGCCGCATTGATCCGCCGCACGGTATGCCAGATAGAACACGCCTGGGCCACCAGCGCTCTGGGCGCTAATCGCTGGTTATTAAGCCTGCATCATGATGAAAAAATCCTCGGCACCGCGCAGGAGTTACTGCTGATTTTTGACGATCGCACGCTGCTCGGCGCCAATAAACTGGCGATGGATGCGTTCGCCCTGACCAGCGGTCATTTTGGCGCACTTGAGCTGGATGCGCTATTTCCCGGCCTTGAGCTACGCGCCGGTGAAACAGTGCTGGAAACCGGTAATCATCAACGTTTCTATGCCCGCCAGACGCTGCCAGCCCGCCGTTTTAGCGGACGCGGCAGCGCACAGCAGACAGAACAGCACGGTATCGAAAAAGAGAAAGCGCTGCGCATTGTGAATGCCGGGATTGCGTTGTGCATTACCGGTGAAACCGGCTCTGGCAAAGAGTATCTGGCACGCGAGTTGTACAGCCGCAGCCAGTGGCATGCGGGCAATTTCGTCGCCATCAACTGTGCCGCGTTACCCGAACATCTGATTGAATCAGAGCTGTTCGGCTATGTTCCCGGCGCTTTTACGGGTGCCAGCCCGAAAGGCTATATCGGCAAATGCCGCGAAGCGGATGGCGGCGTGCTGTTTCTTGATGAAATCGGCGATATGCCGCTGGCGCTGCAAACCCGCCTGCTGCGCGTGTTGCAGGAGAAAAAAGTGACGCCGCTGGGTGCCAATAGCAGTTGGGATGTGAATTTTGCTTTGATCTGCGCAACACATCAGGATCTGGCCGCGCGGGTGCAGGCAGGCACGTTTCGCGAGGATCTGCTGTATCGCATTCAGGAGTTTCACCTGCGAATTCCGCCGCTGCGTGAATGGCAGCATAAAGAGGGGTTTATCCAGAAATTGTGGCGCGAACTGGGTGCCGCCAGCCGTGGGCTGACGTTAAGCGATGAGGTGGTGAACACGCTCGCGCACCGGCCGTGGCCGGGCAATGTGCGTCAGTTGTTGAGCCAGCTACGGGTATTAATGGCGCTGGCAGAAGATGGCGATCAGATTAGGATTACCGATCTGCCCGGCGAAATCCACGCCGTGCCAGCGCCGCAACGGCCCAACGACGAACAGAGCGCCATTGCGCAAGCGCAGGGAAATATGAGCCTTGCGGCGAAAAAACTCGGTATTTCGCGCAGCACGCTGTATCGACGGCTGGCAAAATAGTATGGCCAAAATAGCCATACTATTCAGTTAGTTACTCTACCGCCGTCGCCTTGATCCACTCGGCAAATTTGCTCACGCGGGTGAACTGCTCAGCCGGGGCAATTAAGCTACGGGAAACCAGGCCCACGACATAGCGGTTGCCGTTGTAATCGGCATACAGCGGGCCGCCGGAATCACCGCCCGCCGTGCCGCTACCTGCGCAGACATGGAAAGCCGGATCCTGGTTGGTCGCCGGGTAGCCCGCCGGAACGTCGGTACACATCTTATCCGGCAGAGCGACCAGCGTTTTTTTATTCAGCACATTCGGGCGCACGCCATTTGCGTTATCGCCAAAACCCACTGCCGTCAGCGGAATATTGGTCAGTGCAGCAGGCGGATCCTGCTCCGGGTTTAAACCGGCCAGCCTGGCGAAGTTGCTGCTGTTCGCCGCACGGGACAGCTTAATCAGCGCAAGATCGTTTTTCGCCGTACCGCCAAGCGTGGTCGTGTCATAGTCAGGATGAACAATCACTTTCTCGATGGAAACCTGGTCTTTCTTCACCAGCGGGGTGTAGCTTTCCATCCCGACCATGATACTCGCCGTGCTGGTATCAAAATGCGAAACACAGTGCGCCGCCGTAACCGCCCAGCGGGAGTTAACCAGCACGCCGCCGCAGACATGACCCGCTACCGTCGTACCTTTGCTGATGGTAATAAAATCAGGGAATTCACCGGCTATTGCCGTCGATCCGTTGACGATACGCGCAGCAGCCTCGCTGGCGGCAGCCGTTTGCATGGTCGCCATCGGCACGATAAACGCCGCCGCTAATGCAGCGGCAATCAGTTTTGCTTTCACTATTAAATCTCCAGGATAAAAAGCCGCGCCAGCTTCCGTAATTCCATCAGCGCGATCAATTGAAATCATTCAGTGTAAAATGCCTGCTTATTCCCGAATAAAAATAAACAAAGAAAAACACAGTCCGGGGAATATATAAATCAACAATCCTTCTGTAAATACAGACAGTTTTCTTATTTGCGGGAATATTCTCTAGCCAGAATATTTTTAGGCATTGTGCATGATGCACAGCTTAACAGAAAGAGACTTCGGACGTGTGGTTGTCGGCAGGATAAACCGGCATGTAATCAGTGGGATGAAAAGCAAAAAAAAGCCGTACTGACGGGATGAATAACGTCAGTACGGCAAGTTAAAAAATGCAGGTACTAAACTGTGCATATTCTCAAAGAGAAAGAGAAAGACAAAGATAGGCACGGAATGAAATATACTCAGTGACCAGTTCAAAGTAAATAAAGACATTTTTCCTTCTATCCTGGAATATTCCACATAGTTATTCTCAGGACTGTCCACGATAATGTTTATAATTGAGCTGATATTTTTCAAGACGTAATCCCAGCGCGCGCCGTGTCATATTCAGATAGCTGGCTGCGCGCGAGACATTGCCCTGAAATTTCACCAGCGCTTCAGTGATCAGATCGTATTCCACCCGCGCCAGGCGCGCTTCCAGCCCTTCCTGCTCCGTCAGATGGTCAATAATCGGTTGCAGATGAATGGGCAGATGATAACTGTGAATAAACCCCTCATCCGCCAGCAATACCGCCCGTTCCATCACATTTTCCAGCTCGCGCACATTGCCCGGCCACGTATAGTTGAGCAGCATATTCAACGCCGGGGTAGCGATGGTCGGCACGTCTACGCCCTGCTCGCTGGCAAAGCGGGCGTTAAAATGATCGGCAAGGATCAAAATGTCGCTGCCCCTTTCGCGCAACGGCGGAATGGTGACGGGAAAGACATTTAAGCGATAGTAGAGATCCTCACGAAAAGTGCCCTGCTCCACCATTTCACTCAAATCCCGGTGCGTTGCCGCAAGAATGCGCACATTGACGCTCAGGGTTTCATTGCTGCCTACCCGCTCGAAACTGCGCTCCTGAATCACCCGCAACAATTTGGATTGCGCAGATAACGATAACTCCCCCACTTCATCAAGAAACAACGTCCCGCCATCCGCTTCTTCAAACCGCCCGGCGCGCCGGGAGATGGCACCGGTAAATGCGCCCTTTTCGTGGCCGAATAGTTCGCTTTCAATCACACTCTCCGGCAGCGACGCGCAGTTAAAACGGATAAATGGCCCGCCCGCGCAGTGGCTGTTCTGGTGAATGGCGGTGGCAACACGTTCTTTACCGACGCCGCTTTCACCGAGGATCAACACGGTAGTGCGCGCATGGCTGACTTTCTCAATCAGCCGGTAAACCTGCTGCATGGTGCGGGAGTTGCCAATAATATTGGCCGGTTTGAATTTTTCTCCGCCGTGCAGCGCCGTGTGCGTCTGCACTATTTTCTGCTGCGCGCGCTCAAGCAGATGCAGCTCCACGGCCTGCGCAATAATGGCGGCAATCACCCGTAACACTTCAAGATCGAGAAAACGGAGCTGCGCGTTGTGATAAACCCGCTCAATGCCGATGGTGCCCATCACTTTCAGCCCGCGAATAATTGGCACGCAGATAAAGGAGTGTTGTCCGTCACGCTGGCGATCCCAACTGCCGGTGCGGTTTAAAAACAGCGGATCGTCAGCAATGTGCGGCACGATAATCGGCTGACGTGTTTCAATCACTTTGCCGGTGATCCCCTCGCCCGGCGCATAAACGCCCTTTTCGGCCTCTTCTGGCGACAAACCATAACTTTCATGAATAAAAATTTGATCGCAACTGGCGTCATACAAGGTGATCATCGCCCGTTGCACCTGTAAATGTTTTTGCATCAACTCCAGCACCAGCTTTAGCGTGCTGGCTAAACTGCCACCTGCGCTGACCACTTTGCTCACTTCAGAGAGCAGCGGCATCAGTTCAGAGCGGCACTCACCCAACCGGCAACTGAATGACAGCGCACCTGTCAGCACCGGCGACAACGTGTTTGTAGCAACGGCGTTTTTTTCATGGCGCATGATGCATCTCCCGGTAACTCCTCCTGAACAGGCCCGCAGGCAAACAGTGCAAAATCAACGCCAGCACAAGATGGTATAATTCACATGCAATCTATTGATTATTCAGGCCAAAAAAAATACACATACCGCCATGACTGCAAAAAGTGTTCCCCGGCGAACACTTTTGTCGCGTTACCGACATCAGGACGCCGTTTTTGTCACCACCACCCGTAGGTTGCCATCGTCCAGCGGCGTGCTGTGATACAGAAGGTGGTAGTCCGCAAGGCGAACAAACCATTTCGGCACATGGTCACACCGCAGTTCCAGCCGCGTGAACTCTGCGCGAGCGAGCAACGGTACCAGCAGCAACTTCGCAGTATGCGTGTCATCAGCTCCGGCCTGTCGCGCGGCGATCAGATCGACATAAAATTCGCCGGGTTCAGCGCCAGAGCGAACAAATGCCTGCGGCGGCAGCGTCACCGCTTCCGGCTCCATGGGCTGCCGCGCAATGGTGTCCAGCGCCGGTTCCGGCGCGCCCGTACACTGCCACAAAGTCAACCCGAGCCCATCGAACCAGGCGCGCGGCGCACCCTGCACCTCGCGCGTGACGAAATGGCGGCAGGCAGGTAGCTGCGCCAGCATCGCCAGCGTCCGTTCACGAAAAGCTTCAAGCGATGTACAGGACGACAAATCGAACGCAATTTGTTGCGCAATCTGCCAGCGTCCGCAATCACGAGAAAACAGTGTCACTGTGCCAGGCGCGGTGAGTGGCGCCACCTGTCCTTGCGGGTCGAGAAAAACCGCAATATTCATCTTTCCTCCGGACTAATAGCCGTGTTGTTTCCCCTTCATCGAAGTAATGTCAATGCGGATAACCTGGGTGGCTTTCAGATTGGCGGCGGGAAAGTGGAACGTTTTATCGCTGAAACGCGCCATCAGGCGGTGCAGCATGGTGACCTTTTCCGTCTCGTCGTCAACAAAATGGGTTTTACCGACGCCTATCACCGTGCGGTGACGCGCCTCAAAGTTGCAGGCCAGGTCATCTTCGATGATGCCGCCGTATTCAGACACCGCAAAGCAGATGTTGGCGTTTTGCCGCATGATGTCGATTTTGCTCCCGGCGCGTGCCGAGTGAAACCACAGCGCCGTGCCATCCCAGACATAAAACACCGGCAGCAGAAATGGCATATCCGCGCTGGCCAGCGCGATATACATCACCCTTCCAGCCTGCAAAATCTCATCCAGCGCCTTAGGTTCAGTCAGTTCACGCTCATCGCGACGCATCTCGCCGTGCGGGTGCATTAGTGTCTGCTGGCTCATGATTTTTCCTCCTGCAGGCGTCGTTGTTCACTGGCAATCAGCGCATCCAGCGACTGGCAAACGCTGAGAATGCGTTCTTTGTCGTGCTCATCCGGTGTCCCGTGGTGATAGTCATCCACCGAGCAGATGCCGAAAATGCTGTCCAGCGACAAAATGCCGTCGCGCAGGGAGTCGCTAAACACGCTCTTTTGCGCGGCGCTCGCCAGCAGACTGCGGTAGTTATGGTTAAAGGGCATATCGCCGTGCAAGGAGCAGAGCGCAATCAGATAGCACTCAACAGCAATGGCCGCGACGTTAAATACCAGGCTGGCGGAACGGTTTTGCGCCGCCAGCAGACTGGCGCGGCGATGGTAACCTTTCGCATAGTCGTAACAGCGGACAAAACGCTGTTCATCGGTCTCAAACAGGAGTTGCGCCATGGTTTTCTCCAGCCGGGGCAAACCCCGGCGTTCAGGTCAGGCATTACCAGACATTGAGGATCCACTCTTTATTTTTCTTGTATTCCATATCGGTAAACAGCGTGTTTGCCATCTGCTCCGCCAGCCAGATAGCACCAGCGTAACCCACCACCGGATGGCGATAGTGCCCGGCGCGGTCGTAGGTGGGAAAGCCCACGCGCACCATCGGAATCTGGTTATCAATGGCGGTAAAACGCCCTTTCGAGTGACCGAGAATCAGATCCAGCTCCAGCTCACCTTCAGTAATGCGTTTTTCCATCTCCCACAGGTCGGCGTTGGTGACAATCTCCATCTTGTACGTCACCTGTTGCTGCAACGCCTGAATGCGCGGGTCATCGGCATAGGTGGCGTTATCATCACCCAGCAACAGCAGCACCGGTTTCATCTCCAGATCGAGGCAAAATTCCGCCAGCCCCACCACCAGATCCGGGTTGCCGTAGATCGCCACCTTTTTATCGGCGAGGAACATATGAACCAGATCGGTCAGCGCATCGAGGGCAATGCCGCGTTCACGCACCAGTGATTCAGGGATAGGTTTACCGGTGAGCGTTTTCAGGTTGTGCAGGAAAGTATCGGTGTTGCGAATACCAATTGGCGTCGGGCCAATCAGCGCCGGGACGTCAAACTTCTCTTCCAGATAACGCGCCGCTTTCGCCCCTTCGTAGCGGTTAAGCGCAATCGTGGCGCTGGCGTTCGCCGTACCGGTAAGATCGGCAATGGTGGTGTTGCCGTGTGAAACGGTATTGCCGGACGGCATCAGCGGCGAGTCAAAGGCTTCGATTTCAAACAGCACCGTGGCATCAATCGACATCTCATCCAGCAGATGTTTTAACGCTGTCACGTCGCCGGGGTTCACCCAGCCGGTGATGAGGTTGATCTTGCCGTTCGGCTCGCTTTTACGGGCGAAATACTTAACGATATCGCGCACCGCCACGTCATAGCCGCTGATCATACTGCCGACAAAACTCGGCGTGTGAATCGGGATCAGATGCACTTCGCGCCCGGCGTATTTCTCTTGCAGCAGGCCATTGTTGAGCTTACGCACCACACCATCGACATCATCACCAATGACCTCTGTCGAACAGGTGGTGATAATCGGGATCACTTTGACATGCGGGTAACGCATCAGCAGCACATCTACCGCCTGTTCCACGCGATCCAGCGCGCCAAATACCGCGCCATCTTCATGCACCGAGGAAGAGGCAATCTCAAAGCTCTCTTTCAGATGCTGGGAGATCAGCAGACGCACGAACATCACGCATCCCTGCCCGCCATGCACAATACCAATACAATCTTTAATGCCGATGCTGACATACTGCGCCCCGGCGGGCTGGCAGGTAAAAATCGGGTTGATTACCCCGGTGCGATCTTTCGCTTTTAATTCACAAGACATGCTCACCCCCTTCAGTAACGCTGGTCGGTCAGTTCGGCATTCAGCGAACCGGTGATGGTCAGATAATCCAGCCGCTGGTGCAGCGCCTCAAGCAATGCGCCGATTTCCGCTGTCTTCATGCTTTGTAGCCAGCTAAAGCGGGTTCGGTACGCATCGGCCAGCACCACGGCGTCGGCCCAGTAACAACGGTCAGCAGGGTTTGCCAGCTCGACCTCCTCGCCACATAACAACTGGCGAGTTTTCCCCAGCACGCCCGCGTTCTGCTTCTCACGATCCCAGGTGCGGGAGTGAAACTGCCACAGACAGTGCTTCATGATGTAATCCACCATCAGCTCTACTTGTTCATCCTGCGTCATACGGCCTCCTGACGGCGGGCGGCATCGGCGGAAAAATCCGGGTATTCGCGCTGGCGCAACTTGCTGACGCTGTCGAAGCCACCGCTGTATTCGCGCAGTTCGCTGTTATTGCGTATCGCATCATCAAGCCCGGCATCCGACAGCATGCGGGCGGTGGCGAAGCCCTGGCCAACCGGAATCGCCTGCTGGCTGATATCGAGCTGCGCCAGTTGATGGATCGGTGAATAGATCGCGTTGTAAATATCGCGGGCGAAACGCACCCAGCCTTCAAAACCTTTGTACGGCCCGTTGTGATACGCATGGGCGTTGAGGTATGGCACGCGGATTTTTTTCGCCACTTCGCCGGGACGTTTACCGGTGAAAATGACATCCGGCTTCAGTTTGTACATCGCCTCCAGCGACTCCAGTTCATTGGGATCGTCAATAGCCAGCGCGCCGGGTTCGCAGCGGGCAATGCCTTTTTCCATGTCGCCCTGATGACCAAACTTGGTGTAGACCGACACCACTTCCACGCCCATCTCAGCGTGGATCACATGCGCCCAGTGCCAGAGTTTCGAGCCACCCGGCCACAGGCACACTTTCTTGCCTTTCAGGCGTTCTTTGTACCAGTCCAGTTCCGGTTTCCAGCGGGCAATCTCTTCATCAATAATCGCCTGCGCCCGATCTTCAATACCGAAAAACAAACCGATTTTGCGCAGTGATTCGGCGAGCGGCCCGAAGCCAAAACCGTCGATGTCGAGACGCGGAATGCCGTAACGCACCCGCAATTCGTTGCAGATGTATTCCGCCGAACGTGCGCACTCCAGCACATTCAGATGGGCTTTATGCATCGCCCGCAGGTCGTCATAGGAGCCGTTGCCGGTAAAAGTCGACAGCACCTGAATCCCCATACGTTTGAAATAATCGACCATCACTTCCTGGTCACCCTGAATGTTATATTCGCCAACATAGTTGATGACATAATCGCTGGTGATCGTCGGTTCGACCGTACCGACTTTTTGGTTTATCCATGCGATATTAATCTTATGGTGCCCGCCCGACTGGCTTGGGCCGGCAAATCCCGGCGAGTTACAGACGAAAATATCCACTTCCGGACGCTCATCCATCACTTCCTGCGCAATGGCGGCAATATCATCACCGATTAATGCCGAAGCGCAGGTTTGATAAATGGTCATCCGTTTAATATCTGGATGAGCGTCAAATGCTTCAATGATATTGTTCTTGAGGACTTTCTCAGCACCAAAAACAATATGCTTCTCTTTCATATCGGTCGCGAAGGTATATTTAAGCTGGAAGTTATCGTTATCGCTGATATAACGTTTTGTCTGCCAGGTGTCGTACGTACAACCGACCGGGCCGTGGCTAATATGAATCACGTCTTTCATCGGCGTGCCGATAACATGTTTGGCACCACAATAGGCGCAACCGCGTTCGGAAATCGTTCCCGGAATGGTATTTAAATACCCCAGCGGCAGTGCGGAGGTGATATCTTCATCCGCCCCTTTAACGACGGCATGCTGTTTACGCTCGGGAATGCATTTACTGCAATCAAACTCATGATACGGCATAGTTAATCCCCCTTCCGGGAATGACTGTAAAATAACCGGACGAATTAATCGCTCAGACCATATTTAACGACCATCTTTTCCAGCTGATCCATGGTCAGCGGATGGGGGATCACCAGGTCGGTATTTTCAATGATCTTGCGTCCCAGTTCGCGATACTCCTGCGCCTGGTTAGCTTCCGGGTCAAATTCGGTGACGGTTTTCTTGTTGAATTCCGCTTTCTGTACGATGTTGTCCCGCGGCACAAAGTGGATCATTTTTGTGCCGATCGCTGCGGTAAACTCTTCGAGAAACTCTTTTTCACCGTCCACATTACGGCTGTTACAGATAATGCCGCCGAGACGGACGCCGCTCTGTTTGGCATATTTCACCAGGCCTTTACAGATATTATTTGCCGCATAAATTGCCATCATTTCCCCGGAAGCAACGATATAAACTTCCTGTGCCTTACCGTCGCGGATGGGCATAGCGAAACCGCCACAAACCACATCGCCGAGTACATCAAAAAAGATAAAATCAAGATCGTCTGCATAGGCTTTATTATCCTCCATCAGATCGATGGCAGTAATTACCCCACGACCAGCGCAACCTACGCCTGGCTCCGGGCCACCGGATTCAACGCAGCGGATATTAAAGACGCCAGTTTTTACCACCATATCATTGGTTATTTTCTCGGCCCCCTGATCGCGCAGAACATCCATTAATGTCTCTTGCGGTTTACCGCCAAGAATAAGACGCGTGGAGTCGGCTTTCGGATCGCAGCCATGAATAAACACTTTTTTACCGTGGAACCAGGCCAGAGCCGCCGCCGTATTTTGCGTGGTGGTCGACTTGCCGATCCCGCCCTTGCCATAAATAGCCAGCTTACGTGTCATGATATTTCCTCTTGATGAACAACATTGCGAAAGTGTGTTTGCAAACAGGCAGGAGGAAATTGCAAAGCGGAGGCCAGATTATCGCCAGCGGCAAAAAAATCGGGTTATTAACTGAAAGTATTACGCTTATTTATTTTTCGCCCGGGTGACGGGCGAAATATCGGCGGGAGAAAGTGTTCCGCTGTGAACTTTCCCGCCAGTAAAACGTTCGCGGAAGTGAAATTCAGCTAGCCTGCGAGCGGTGTTAACCAGCGGCTAATCACCTGCGAAAGCGCGCGGGCCAGCGCCGGGCTGTATTGCGCGGCCTGCTCGCGAAGCTGGCGCGGATCGATACCGGCATGACTCAGTTCACTGGCGTGGCCCACCAGCCAGCCTTCAAGCCCGATGGCGCTCACCTCCGGATGAAACTGCAACGCCAGCGCATGCGGCGCATAGAGAAAAGCCTGGTTATCGCAGACCGCGCTGCGTGCCAGGTGGCTCGCCCCTTGCGGGATGGCAAACCGGTCGCCGTGCCAGTGCAGTACCGGCAGATCCGCCAGCGGTGCCAGCAAATCGCTGTGCTCCCCGGGGGTGAGGGTCAGCGGCGAATAGCCAATTTCCGTTACGCCCATTGGCGCAACCTCCGCCTCCAGCGCACGCGCCATGAGTTGCGCGCCGAGACAAATACCGAGCACCGGTTTGCCGTGCGCCAGCCGCTCACGAATATGGCGCAGCTCTTCGCTGAGAAACGGATAAATCGCTTGCTGATACGCGCCGATCGGACCGCCCAGCACCACCAGCAGATCGGCGGCCTGGGGATCAAGATGAGCAAATGACTCAACCGGGGTGTCGATATAGCGGCATTCATAACCGAGAGAATGCAGCGTATCGGCCAGCGTGCCTAAATCTTCAAAGGGGACATGACGGAAAGCGACGGCCGTTTTCATTACAACTCCTTACAGGTTAAAGGCGGGAAGAAAACCATCGTCAGCCGGAAGCACCAGGATTGTCAATGCGGATGGTGTTGCTATTGATGAAGGAAAAACGCAATAGCGGTCGCGTTTTTTATTTTTTATACGCTATTTTTTGTGATCAACTTCAAACAAAAAAACATATAACGTACAGAAACGCAAAAAGAATCGGCTTTGTTATGCAAATGCACATTGTCTGACCCTGGCGATACTCCTAATCTTTGCCTGATGAATAATGATCGGTAAAAACATTGTCACACTGACGGAGTAAATAAATAGCATAAGACGTTTCTGCAATGTTAATAGTGAATGCACTTCAGTAACACCTGTTGGAATGAATTCATATTGACATTTTTAGATTTCATTTAAGTTTAAGGTGGTTTCTCATGAGTCAAGTTAATAATCTTGAGGGCGTCCTTCACGCCAAAAAAACGAATGTCAGATGGCATATCGTTATTATCCTCTTTATTATTACTGCAGTGAGCGTCGGTGACCGTTCGACGCTGGCGATTGCCGGTAAAGATATGTCTGCCGCGCTTGGCATTAACCCCGGCCAGATGGGTTGGGTATTCTCCGCGTTCGCCTGGGCCTACTGCCTGGCGCAGATTCCTGGTGGCTGGCTGCTTGACCGTTTTGGGTCGAAAAAAGTTTATCTTTGCGGCCTTTGCATGTGGTCAATTTTCACGCTACTGCAAGGCTGTGTGGAGATTTTCCACGGCTTCGGCGCAATTATTTGCTTTACCATTTTGCTGTTTCTTGTCGGTTTGTTTGAAGCGCCGGTGATGCCAGGCAACAGCCGTTTTGTTGCGGCCTGGTTCCCGTCAAAGGAGCGCGCCACCGCCGCAGCAATATTTAACTCCGCGCAATATTTCGCCACGGCTATTTTCGCACCAATTATGGGCTGGCTGACGCTCAATTATGGCTGGCAATCTATTTTTATCTTTATGGGTACACTGGGGATCGTTATTACTTTTGCCGCGGCGAAAGTGGTACATAATCCATTAAATCATCCGCGTGTTAATAGCGAAGAAATTGAGTACATTCGCCAGGGCGGCGCGCTGGTGGATATGGATCAGAGCAAAGTTAAAACCGGCCCGACATTTGACTTTAGTGCATTTAAACAATTAATCACCAACCGCATGTTACTCGGCGTCTATCTGGGCCAGTACTGCATTAACGTATTAACCTTCTTCTTTATTACCTGGTTTCCGCTCTATCTGGCGATGGAAAAAGGGCTGGATATCAAAACCGTCGGCTTTATCGCCGCGATCCCGGCTATTTGCGGCTTCCTCGGCGGCCTGACCGGCGGCGTGATCTCTGACCGTATTCTGCGTATCACCAAATCACTGTCGATTGCCCGTAAAACGCCCATCGTACTCGGCATGCTGCTCTCCATGGTGATGGTGTTCTGTAACTATGTGGACTCGATTTACCTGGTGGTTTTCTTTATGTCACTGGCTTTCCTCGGGAAAGGCATTGGCGCGTTGGGCTGGGCGGTGATGTCTGATACCGCGCCAAAAGAGATGGCTGGCGTGGCGGGCGGTTTCTTTAACCTGTGCGGTAACTTCGCCGGGATTATCTCGCCGGTGGTGATTGGCTACATCGTAAAAGCGACCGGCCATTTTGAGTGGGCGCTGGTGTTCGTGGCCGTCCATGCGCTGATTGCTATTTTCAGCTTCGTGGTGATTGTCGGTCCTATTAAGCGTATCGAACTGAACAACGCGAAAGCGCAGTAAGCTGCGCGAAAAAAAAGCCCCTCGCAAGGGGCTTTTTTATTTACAGCGCCATGTCGTGTTGCGGCGCGTTTTCCGTTTTTGGCGCGGCCGGTTTGGCTTGCGGCGTTGCGCTCTCTGGCATCTGAATCACCGGCGGTTTCACCAGTTGCAGCGTTGCGGCAGTGTCATCCCATACTTTCTGCGTCAGCGCCACGTTGCCGTTCATCTCCTGGCCGTAGCTCGGAACGATTTCACGGATTTTGCTCTGCCATTCCGCTGAATTGAACTGCTGCGGGAACATCTTCTTGATGACGTTCAGCGTAATCGGCGCAGCGGTAGAAGCGCCCGGTGACGCGCCCAGCAGTGCAGAAATGGTTTTCTGCTGATCGACCACCACTTCAGTGCCCAGCTTCAGCACGCCGCCCTTCTCTTCATCTTTCTTGATGATCTGTACGCGCTGGCCAGCCTGAATCAGTTTCCAGTCCTCTTTACGCGCCTGCGGATAGTACTCTTTCAGCGCCGCAAAACGGTCGTCATCGCTCAGCATTACCTGACCGACCAGGTATTTCACCAGATCAAAGTTGTCGAGACCTACATGGGTCATCGGCATAAAGTTGCTGGTAGTGGTGGTGCTCAGCAGGTCGAAGAACGAACCGTTTTTCAGGAATTTGGTAGAGAAAGTCGCAAATGGCCCGAACAGCACCACGCGTTTGCCATCGATAAAGCGGGCATCAATATGCGGTACTGACATCGGCGGCGCGCCCACAGAAGCCTGGCCGTACACTTTTTGCAGATGCTGGCTGGTGATCGCCGGGTTTTCGGTCATCAGGAAGGAACCGCCGACCGGGAAACCTGCGTAGTTATCCGCTTCCGGAATACCGGTTTTTTGCAGCAATTTCAGCGCACCGCCGCCAGCACCGATAAAGACATATTTCGCATCAATGGTGTGCTCGTTGCCGCTTTTCACATCTTTGATGGTGACATGCCAGGAGTTGTCGGCATTACGTTTAAAGTCGGTAACCTCAGAGGAGGTTTGTAGGGAGAAATTGCTGCTCTTTTTCAGGCTGCTTACCAGTTGGCGAGTAATTTCGCCGTAGTTCACATCCGTACCCACTGGCGTCCAGGTGGCGGCCACTTTCTGATTCGGATCGCGCCCTTCCATCACCAGCGGTGCCCACTGTTTAATTTGCTGATGGTCGGTGGAGAATTTCATGCCCTGGAATAACGTGGTTTGCTGTAAAGCTGCATAACGTTTTGCCAGATAATCGACGTTATCGCCCCAGACAAAACTCATGTGCGGGGTGGAATTAATAAAGTTATGCGGGTTATTTAATACGCCGCGTTTAATCTGCGCTGACCAGAATTGGCGGGAAATCATAAACTGCTCGTTAATTTCCAGCGCTTTGCTGACATCAATAGAACCGTCCGCACGTTGCGGCGTATAGTTCAGTTCCATATTGGCGGAGTGACCCGTACCGGCGTTATTCCAGCCGTTCGACGACTCCAGTGCGACAGCGTCGAGTTTCTCGACCATCACCTGTTTCCACTCCGGCTGTAATTCCTGCAGCCAGGTTCCCAGAGAAGCGCTCATGATGCCGCCGCCAATCAGCAGGAAGTCAGTTTTCTGATTCTCTTCCGCCCAGGCACTGGTCGCGGAACTGACGAGCAGCGCAACGGCGCTCAGCGATATAATTGTCTTTTTAATTGCAGGCATATTGATTAGGTTACATAGCAAGTGTGATTTGTGAAAACAGATATTAACGCATCTTTACGTTATTTTAAAATATCATTCACAACTTTGTTAAATACCCGCATTAATAGCTAACTGATTTTTTAAATTAAAAAAAGCAGTGGCATAAAGTGTGTGGAATTAATATTTCGAAGATTTATTTTAAAGTACAGAAATATCAAGCCGATTTTCGCCAGATAATAAATTGTGTTGTGAAAAATAAATGCGGAAAAACCCGCCAGCGCAGCGTCTGGCGGGCAGTAATATCAGGCTTCCGCCAGATGCGGTTTAGCCTCCTGCAGGGCAATGCGCAGGCTCTGGTGATTTTCCGCCAGTAAATCCCGCGCCTTCGCATTGTTCAGGCCGGTCAGTTGCATCAGGATCGCCGTACGGCAGTCATTATTGCAGGCAGCAAGCGCGCTCTTCGCCTGCTCGCGGTTACACTGCGTCGCCGCCATCACCAGCGCGATTTGCCGCTCGATCCAGTGGGTATTGTCGGGTTTAAGGTCAACGCGCAAATTGCTGTAGACTCGCCCGGTACGGATCGCCAGCCCGCTCGCCAGCATATTGAGGATCTGCTGCTGCGCCAGGCGCGCTTTCGGTTCGTTGAAACCGGCAATCACCTCAGCGCCCGTTTCCGGCGCTATCACGATATCCGCCATCTGCGCGGCCTCACTCTCGCGAACGTGGCTGAGCAGCGCAATGCACGCGCCAACCGACCAGGCATGGCGCAGCGCGCCCCACATCCACGGCGTTTTCCCGCTGACCGACAGCGCCACCAGCATATCCTGATGACCAAAGCGGATCGCCTGGAGATCGGCAACGCCCAGCGCGTAGTTCGCCGCCGCTTTTTCCTGATCCTGCCTTTTTGCCTCCGCGCCGCCCGCCATCAGCCCGATGAGCTGCGGGTGCGCGTCTGGCGCGAAATCCGCAACCATCTGTAGCGCGGCGCGCCCGGACGCCCCTGCCCCCACAATCACCACCCGACCGCCGCGATTTAGCGTGGCGCTGGCGTTATCCACCAGCCGGGCGATCTCCGGTAAACAGGCCCCTGTTGCGTTGGCGACTGCCAGGTCTTCGCGGTTGATGAGCGCCAGCATATCCTGCGTTGCCAGCCTGTCGATATCGGCTGTTTCTGTGTGGCGGCGTTCCATTACTGAACCGTTTGGCTTATTGCTCATACCCTGCTCCTTCTGAATGGTTCCACACACACTATAAGGTTATTTATTTGTTATACCTGCGAATGAGGTCACGCTTCCCGCCCCGGATTGGGTACTTTTCCTTTTTTCACACGGCTTTATGAAATCGTCGCCATCGGTGATAATAGGTTTCTTATTAAGAGAGAATCAGGTCTGGCATGAATGACTTAGCGTCTGCGGCGATAAAACCGCGCAAACGTCCAATGAAGCTCGGCACCACGGTGACATTAATGGTGTGCAGCGTCACCGGCTCCGTGCTGCTGCTGGCGTGTGCCCTGTGGTTTTGGCAAATCAGCAACGCCACGCGCGATGGGGTGAAAGAGACGGCGCTGGCAGTGGCCCGCACGCTGGCGGATGCGCCGGAGATCAAACGCGGTCTGCTGTTGCCGCCGAACAGTAACGTGATTCAGCCGATAGCTGCGGCGGTGACCACGCGCAATGATCTGCTTTACGCCATCGTCACGAATATGCAAGGGATTCGTTATTCGCATCCGAATGCCGCGATCATCGGGCAGAAGTTTATCGGCGATGATCTGCAGCCCGCGCTGCGCGGCAAAGAGAATGTGGCGATCAATCGCGGCACGTTGGGGCTGGCGCTGCGCGTATTTACGCCGGTTTATGACAGCCGCTATCAGCAAATTGGCGTGGTGGTGGTCGGCATTTCGCTCAGCAAAGTGCAGGATCAGGTAAACCGCAGCCGCTGGGCGGTGATGTGGACGCTGCTATTCAGCGCGCTGATTGGATCGCTCGGCATCTGGCAACTGGTGCGCGTGCTGAAACGCATTCTGCTGGGGCTGGAACCGTACGAAATCTCCGCGCAATTTAAGCAGCGACAGGCGATGTTACAGTCGCTTAAAGAAGGGGTGATTGCGGTAGATGCCGACGGTCGCGTCACGTTGCTTAATCACGCCGCGCGGCAGATGCTGTTGACCAATGCGGCCGATGGCGCTGCCGGGCACGGGCCTCTGCTGGCCGATCTGCTGGAGGTGTTGAAAACCGGAGTGCCAATTCAGGATCGCGAACTGGGCTGTAATGGCCTGCTGTTGCTGTGCAATACCGTGCCGGTGCGCAGCCAGAACACGATTATCGGTGCTATCAGCACGTTCCGTGATAAAACAGAAGTCAGCCAGTTGTTGCAAAGGCTGGATGGGATGGTGAACTATGTTGACGCCCTGCGCACCACTTCCCATGAATTTATGAATAAATTGCATGTGATCCTCGGCCTGCTGAATATGAAGCGTTATGACAAGCTGGAGGGTTATGTGCTGCAAACAGCGCAGAATTATCAGACTGATATTGGCGCCATTCAGCATCGAATTAAATCGCCTGTGGTCGCCGGTTTCCTGTTAGGTAAACTCAACCGGGCGAAAGAGCGCGGCGTGACCCTGACGCTGGCCGATGAAAGCCTGGTTCCTGATAATCCGAACGAAAAGCAGGTGACCGTGCTGGTAACGGTGCTCGGTAACCTGATAGAAAACGCGCTCGATGCGTTAAGCCAGCAAGCGGAGGGCGAAGTCAGCTTGCTGCTGCACTATCAGGATGGCTGGCTTGTCGGCGAGGTCAGCGACGATGGTCCTGGCATTGCGCCGGACAACATTGATGTTATTTTCCGCAAAGGTTTTTCGACCAAAGGCGATAACCGTGGCGTTGGGCTATTTCTTGCCAGTCAGCAGCTTACCGAGCTGGGCGGAACCCTGACCGTTGAATCCGAGCCCGGCGTATTTACCCAATTTTTTGTCCATCTCCCCTGGGATAGTGAAAGGAAGACAGCGTGATAAATGTATTAATTGTTGACGATGATGCCATGGTAGCAGAACTGAACCGCATGTATGTGACGCAGATTGCCGACTTTCAGTGCTGCGGGACTGCGTCGTCGCTGCATCAGGCTGAGGAGATGATTAAAGATCCGCTGCGCGATATCGATCTGGTGCTGCTGGATGTGTATATGCAACAGGACAGCGGGCTCGATCTGCTGCCGATTATTCGCGCCAGCGGGCGCGCTATCGACGTCATTATGATTACGTCGTCTGCCGATGCCGCTACCATTCAGACCTCACTGTACTACGGTGTGGTCGATTACTTAATTAAACCGTTCCAGTTCCCGCGTTTCGAAGAGGCGCTCACTACGTGGCGCGAAAAGCGCAAGCTGATGGATGCGCGTCCTTACTATGAGCAATCGGATGTGGATCGCCTGCTGCACGGCGGCGCACCGGAAGTGACTGACACTCGTCGTCTGCCAAAAGGGCTGACCGCGCAAACCCTGCGTACCATTTGTCAGTGGATTGACGCCCATCCGGGTATTGAATTTTCAACCGATGAACTGGCAAACGCAGTCAACATTTCTCGCGTCTCCTGCCGTAAGTATCTGATTTGGCTGGCGCAGATTAACATTCTCTACACCACCATTCACTATGGCGCCACCGGGCGACCGGTTTACCGCTATCAGTTAATTGCTGAACAGTACAGCCTGCTTAAGCAGTACAGTCAGTAAGCCGGTAGCTGGCATCGAGCGGCGTGAAGCGGAACTGACGCCGGGATGAGAGGGTAATTTCGCGGTTTTTGCTGACAAAAATCGCTTCAATATCCTGCCGCTGGCGCAGCAATGAGCAGCCCTTTTCAACACCCAGCCCAAACAGCAGCGTGGTCCAGATATCACCATCGAGGGAGTCGGTGGAAATCACGGTCACGCTGTCGAGCTCGTTATTCAGCGGATAGCCGCTGCGCGGATCGAGGATATGGTGCCATAGCTTGCCATCCTGCTCGAAATAGCGCTCATAAGTGCCGGATGTCACCACCGATTTGTTCACGACTTCAATCGAGCCCACCAGCGCATCGGCAGCGGCGAAGGGTTTTTTCACGCCGATGGTCCACCCGCCCTGTGGCGATCCCAGCGTTTGTACATTGCCGCCCAGGTTGATCAACCCGTCGCTGACGCCCTGTTGATGCAGGTAGTCGCGCACCCGGTCGGCGATAAATCCTTTAGCGATTGCCCCCAGATCGATCTCCATACCAGGCTGCGCCAGAAACACACTGGCGGCGGCATCATCAAGAATAACATCCTGCGGGCGCGTGATGCGCAGCCGCGCGGCAATCTCATCCGCGGGCGGAACGGAATCACCCTTAAAACCGATGCGCCACAGTTTCACCAGCGGGCCGATCGCCAGATTAAACGCGCTGTCGGGTAGTTGGCTGGCGGCTTTGGCGCATTTGATCAGTTCATACACCGGACGGCTGACGACAACCGGATGATGTCCGGCGGCGTGGTTGATGTCCATTACCTGCGAATCGGCACGGTTAACGGTAAAGAGATCTTCGTACTGTTTGATCAGCGAAAAAACGCGCGACGCGAGCGCTTCGTCGTGGGAGAAGAGTTTCAGCAGTATGGGCGAGCCCATCAGCACCGCAGAGTAGCTCCAGACACGGTTATCAGACATCGCACTCTCCTTCATTGACGGATACCTGCTTAACAGGCTTGCCAGCGGATTGAGTCCGGAAGATTTACGCAATCCATCTGCAACAAAGCCGCCACCCGGCAATAGTACCTGATGACGGCTCTGATTATCAGTGCTGTGAATAGCCGATTGCCCAGCTACAGCGTTTAACTACGTTTGGCGCGAACCGCCGCCTGATGTCCCGCCAGCGAACCGAAGATGATGATATCGGCAACCGCGTTACCGCCGATACGGTTACCGCCGTGGATACCGCCAACCACTTCACCCGCTGCATACGCGCCCGGAATGACCTGATGCGCGGTATTCAGCACTTCCGTTTCAGTGTTGATGGTCACGCCGCCCATGGTGTGGTGTACACCTGGCGCAATCTGAATGGCGTGGAACGGGCCTTCGTTAATCGGAGCACGCAGCGCGGTGGTACGACCGAAATCTTCATCGTGCTGTTTTTCCACAAAGCCATTGTAACGTTCAAGCGTGGCAAGGAACGCATGATAGTCAATGCCCAGTTTGTCCGCCAGTTCGCGCGGAGAGCTGGCGCTGGTCACCAGGCCTTTCGCAATGTACTCGTCAGCCGCTTTGTTTTTCGCTCTGACATGCTCATCAAACACGATGTAAGCGTAATGTTCCGGCAGCGCGATGATTGCCGCTGAGACTTTATCGCGGGTCGACATCTCATTGTAGAAGCGTTTGCCCTGCTGACTGACCAGAATTGCACCGCCGCCACGAATGGACTCAGAAACCAGATAGGAGGTTTTCTGCTCAACGGTCGGGTGGATCTGGATTTCGCCCATATCCACGGTTCCAGCACCCAGACGTTCCAGCAGTGCGATACCGCCGCCGGTTGCGCCTTTATGGTTGGTGGTGACGAAACCTTCCAGATCCGGACGGTATTTCACGACCATCGCGCTGTTGGCGCTGAAGCCGCCGGTCGCCACAATCACACTTTTCGCCTGAACATTCAGGGTTTCCTGCTCGTCATTCAGCAGACGTACGCCGCGCACTTCACCCTCAGTGAACAGGATCTCTTCGACGGACGTATCCAGCATCACATCGATGCCGCGTTTAGTGACGTTACGCACCAGGCCGCTAATCAGGTAACCGCCGACGGCCGATCCGTCACGCGGACGGTGCGTACGGTCGATGCTCATGCCGCCAGTTGTGGTAATGTCGTTCAGCATGATGCCGCGACGCGCCAGCCATTCGATCGCTTCCGGCGCATTTTCCACAAAGCGGCGCAGCAGTTCCGGGTTGTTTTTGTTACCGCCGCCTTTCAGCGTTTCAGCGAAGAACAGCTCTTTGCTGTCCTGGATGCCTTTTACGCGCTGGAAGCGGGTTTCTGCCGCGTTCATCCCGGCAGAGGCTTTAATGGTGTTACCACCGATGGTCGGCATTTTCTCAACGATCAGCACGCTTGCGCCTTCGTCGTGCGCCTGAATGGCTGCCGCCAGGCCAGCGCCGCCGCTACCTACCACCACGACATCGTAATTTTTCACGGCCAGGACATCGCCGCCCTCTTCGGCTACGCGCGCTTTGCTGGATTTCAGCATCGCTTTCGATACCGCTTTTTTCACTGCTTCGCTCTGGCTGGTTGCGCCGGAGATAGCATCGACATGCGGTGAATTGGCATCCAGGATGCGATCGCGGATCTCTTCAAAGCTGCTGGTGAACTCTACGCTTTGCGGCGCAGAGGCCAGTTCGATACCGGCAATACGGTCGGTTTCCAGGCTAACGTTAATCACCATTTCGCTGGTGTCGTCCTGTACCGTTTCAACGAACAGGCCCGGTTTAAATTTCGCTTCGCCCATGCTCATGTCGCGAATCATCGCTTCCACCAGCGAGAAGCGCCACAGCGGTTCCGGAATATTCAGCGCTTCACGCTGGGTGCTGTCGATAAACAAATCGAGGTTTTCACCCTTAGCGATGCGTGCCGCCCAGTCCGGATAAGCGATGCAGGCACGGCCCACGGCGATCAGATCGTAACCGTGATCCAGCCCCTGCTCTGCGTCAGCCGCGTTAACCACGCCGCCCACCCCCATCACCGGAACCTGCGCCAGGACGTCAGAGCGCATTGCGCAATATTTATCAATCAACGGCGTCGGATCGCTGGTGTCGTTAATGGAAGGACGCAGCGCCGCGCCAACAGAGAAGTGCAGGTAATCGACACCGCGCGCCGCCAGTTTTTCCAGCAGGAACATGGTGTCATCAAAGCGGATTCCAGGAACTTCCAGCTCTTCCGGCGAGAAGCGGTAACCAATAATAAAGGCATCATCCGCGTACTGACGCGCCATTTTGTGGGTGATATCCAGCACCGCCAGCGGGAATTTTGCGCGGTTATCGCGGCTGCCGCCCCACTCGTCATCACGCTGGTTCGAGTTCGGTGAGAAGAATTGCTGGATCAGGTAGGTATTGGCGCCGTGGATTTCCACGCCGTCAAAACCGGCCTGAATGGCGCGACGTACCGCTTCACCAAATTTCACCACCATCGCTTCAACTTCCGCTGTGGTCATCGCCACCGGCGTGGCGGCACCGTCACGCGGAGCGGCAATCGCGCTTGGCGCAATCGGTGTACGACCGCCAATCAGTTTTGGCTCGACCATGCGGCCGCCGTGGTAAATTTGCAGGATCGCTTTAGAGCCTTCAGCCTTGATGGCTTCGGCGATTTTTGCCAGACCGGCAATTTTTTCGTCGTTATCAATACCAATTGCGCCGGGGAATGCGAGACCCAGATCGTCAACAAAACAACACTCTACGATAATTGTCCCAATGCTACCGGCACGTACACGATAATATTCAACCAGTTCACTGGTGACAGTACCATCGTAATAACCGGTGCAGGTGGTCATCGGAGCCATTAACAAACGGTTTTTCAGTTCTACGCCGTTTGGTAATGTAAAGGGGCTGAGGATGCGCTCGTTGCTGGTCATATTTAACTCCAAATCTAAATTTATAAACTTTGAATTCGGTGACGGATTTATTTTTTATTTTCGTTTGGAAATCCATTTTTCGTGTATTTAATATACCTCTAATTCTATTTACAAAATTAATTACGTTAGTTAAAAAACTATTTAACCACCTTAATAACAGCACTACCTCTACTGTATTATCAATTTTAAATAATATATTCACATCATATTAATTACCGGTAACATTGCGATTACTTGATCAACGTAGCAAAGGTTTTCCCAAAGCCAAATAAAAACAAAACTATCAATTAGTTAGCGAATCAAAAGCGGCAAATGAGATTTATTATCAGCACCAATATTTAACAATTGAGATGTTTCTCACAGAATAACCACATACTGCTATGTGGGTATTAAAAAATATAAAAAAAACCTATAGTGCTTGCGTTTTTTTGATCTCAATCAAGAGCATTAGCGAGTGGAAGCGCAATATATAAAAACAGAAACTTTCCTAATTTAATGCAGATAAAGATGCGTTAGAAAAAACCCGGCAGAATATGAAAAGTCACAATAAAGAACTAAAGTAACTTATGTAAGTAAATAAAGTGACATTGAAATCTGCTACCGACCCCGAATTTTTAACTACTTGTAGATGCTCACTATGAAAGAGAAAACGACAACACCGCCGTCTGCCAGTGCAGCCAGTGCGAAAGGCGGAAATAAAAACCGCCTGATTATGATGGCGCTGCCGATTATCGTCGCAGTGCTCCTGCTATTTGTTCCGGTGCCGGAGGGCTTACCGCCTTTCGCGTGGCACTACTTCGCTATCTTTGTCGGCGTGATCGTAGGTTTGATCTTCGAACCGCTGCCGGGCGCCGTTATCGGTTTGACCGGCGTGGTGGTCATCGCGCTGTGCAGTCAGTGGCTGCTGTTTAGCCCTGAGCAGTTGGCCGATCCGAAATTCAAGCTCGCAGGCCAGTCCTTTAAATGGGCGGTGAGCGGTTTCGGTAACTCAACCGTCTGGCTGATCTTCGGCGCCTTTATGTTCGCCGCTGGTTACGATAAAACGCAGTTCGGTCGCCGCCTGGCGCTGATTCTGGTGAAATACCTTGGCCGCCGCAGCCTGACGCTCGGTTACGCTATCACCTTCGCTGATCTGCTGCTGGCACCGTTCACACCGTCTAACACCGCGCGCAGCGGGGGCACTATCTACCCGATTATTGCCAACCTGCCGCCGCTGTACGGTTCAAAACCGAACGATCCGAGCGCACGCCGCATTGGTTCCTACCTGATGTGGGTTGCCATCACCGCCGCCTGTATCACCAGTTCTATGTTCCTCTCCGCTCTTGCGCCGAACCTGCTGGCGCTGGCGCTGGTGAAAAGCACCGTCGGGATTAACATCTCCTGGGGGACCTGGTTTATCGCCTTCCTGCCGCTCGGCGTGCTGCTGATTCTGACTATGCCGCTGCTGGCTTACCTGTTCTACCCGCCAGAAGTAAAAGTGAATGATGAAGTGCCGCTGTGGGCGAGCCGCGAGCTGGAAAAACTGGGCAAAATGTCCCGTAACGAAATCCTGCTGCTGGTGTTTGTTTGCTGCGCGCTGCTGATGTGGATCTTCGCCGCCAACTTTATTGAACCGGCTCTGGCTGCGCTGTTGGTTGTAGTACTGATGCTGTGGACCGGCGTATTGACCTGGAACGACATTACCAGCAACAAACCGGCCTGGAACACCTTCGTGTGGTTCGCCACCCTGGTTGCGCTGGCCGATGGCCTCTCCTCCACCGGTTTCATTGCCTGGCTGGGTAAAGAAGGCGGCCTGCTGATGGCGGGTATCTCTCCGGGGATGGCAACCATTGCTCTGCTGCTGGCGTTCTACTTGCTGCACTATCTGTTTGCCAGCACCACTGCGCACACCACTGCCCTGCTGCCGGCGATGCTGACCATTGCTGCCACGATCCCGGGCATCAATATGGAAGTGGTTGTCCTGGTTCTGTGTACCTCTCTGGGTGTGATGGGCATCATCACTCCGTACGGTACTGGCCCGAGCCCGATTTACTACGGTAGCGGCTACCTGCCGACCAAAGACTACTGGCGTCTGGGCACCATCTTCGGTGCAATCTTCCTCGCCGCCCTGCTGTTGATTGGTTATCCGTGGATTACCATGATGTTCTGATTCACAACCGCCGGGCTTTCCCGGCGGTTTATTTTTATGGAGTAATGAGCTATGTCGAACAAACCTTTTGTATATCAGGATCCGTTCCCGCTGGCGAAAGACAATACGGAATATTACCTGCTGAGCCGTGAGCACGTTTCTGTCGCCGACTTTGACGGCCAGGAAGTCTTAAAAGTGGAACCCGAAGCGTTGATGCTGCTGGCGCAACAGGCTTTCCACGATGCCTCTTTCCTGCTGCGCACTTCCCACCAGAAACAGGTTGCGGCCATTCTGACTGACCCGGAAGCGAGCGAAAACGACAAATACGTCGCGTTGCAGTTCCTGCGTAACTCCGAAATTGCCGCCAAGGGCGTGCTGCCGACCTGCCAGGACACCGGCACGGCCATCATTATGGGTAAAAAAGGCCAGCGCGTATGGACCGGAGGCGGCGATGAAGCGGCGCTGGCTCGCGGTGTGTATAACACTTACACTGAAGATAACCTGCGCTATTCACAGAACGCGCCGCTGGATATGTACAAAGAAGTGAATACCGGCACCAACCTGCCGGCACAGATTGATCTCTACAGCGTGGATGGCGATGAGTATAAGTTCCTTTGCATCGCCAAAGGCGGCGGCTCAGCGAACAAAACCTATCTCTACCAGGAAACTAAGGCGCTGATCACCCCGGCGAAACTGAAAAACTACCTGGTTGAGAAGATGCGCTCTCTCGGCACGGCAGCCTGCCCGCCGTACCACATTGCGTTTGTTATTGGCGGCACGTCCGCTGAATCCACGCTGAAAACCGTGAAGCTGGCATCGACCCGTTACTATGATGGTCTGCCGACCGAAGGTAACGAGCACGGCCAGGCGTTCCGCGATGTGCAACTGGAACAGGAACTGATGCAGGAAGCGCAGAACCTCGGTCTCGGCGCACAGTTTGGCGGTAAATACTTCGCCCACGACATCCGCGTGATCCGTCTGCCGCGTCACGGCGCATCCTGCCCGATCGGCATGGGTGTCTCCTGCTCCGCCGATCGTAATATCAAAGCGAAGATCAACCGCGAAGGTATCTGGATTGAGAAAATGGAGCACAATCCGGGGCAGTACATTCCGGAAGCGCTGCGCCAACAGGGCGAAGGCAATGTGGCGAAAATCAATCTGAACCAGCCGATGAAAGATATCCTGGCGCAGCTTTCTGCGTTCCCGGTATCGACTCGTCTGTCGCTGAACGGCACCATCATCGTGGCGCGTGATATTGCCCATGCAAAACTGAAAGAGCTGATCGACAACGGCGAAGAGCTGCCGCAGTACGTGAAAGATCACCCGATCTATTATGCAGGCCCGGCAAAAACGCCTGAAGGTTATGCTTCCGGTTCCCTCGGCCCAACCACCGCAGGGCGTATGGATTCCTACGTGGATCTGCTGCAATCCCACGGCGCGAGCATGATCATGCTGGCGAAAGGCAACCGCAGCCAGCAAGTGACCGATGCCTGTGCCAAACACGGCGGTTTCTATCTGGGAAGTATTGGCGGCCCGGCTGCAGTACTGGCGCAGCAGAGCATTAAGAGCCTCGAATGCGTGGCTTACCCGGAACTGGGTATGGAAGCGATCTGGAAGATTGAAGTGGAGAACTTCCCGGCGTTTATTCTGGTGGATGACAAAGGTAACGACTTCTTCCAGCAGATCCAGAACAAACAGTGCGCAGGCTGTAGCCAGCGTTAAGATGTGAAAACACCCGGCCGGGAAACCCGCCGGGTGTTTTTTTAGGAGATCGGCCCAGGGCTTTGCTCCGCATATCAAAAATCGGTGAATATCTCCCGCTCGCGAGATCTGATTTACATCCAGACATGAAAAACCAGCATATAAGCCAGTTTTTTATAAAAATAAGATAGTATAAATAAAAAGAGATATATCAACGCCAGAAACTTAAAGATAATACGTTGTAATTCATCATCAATCCCGGCCATTCTGCTTTTATGGATGGATATAACCTTGATGATGATTATTTGTCTGAAATGGTTAACGCACTATTTTAACGTCCGAAACTTCCCGATTCAAAAATGTACTCCAGTCTTTCCTGATGTTCTCAGCAAGTTTCTTTAAATATTCGACATCCTCTTTATGAGTAACTTCATCATCTGTTAATAAAAAATCTTTACTAACATCAAAATGTGAATTTGGATAATAATTAGGTATTAATACTGAAAGTATCTATTTGTCAGCCGACCTGAGCAACTCAAAATCACCTCGTCGTGAACTGACAACAGATACTTTCATCTTAAACTTCCTTATTACGCCAGAAAACAATACCAAGTATCAGTTGTAAATATCGCATTGTCATTTAACCAGACGCGAAAAACCATCAGACAAGATCGTCAAATTCTTTTTTGCTTAATTCTCTTGATTGAAAAGAATTATAATTTGCGCGAATATTTTCAGAAATACTTTTAACGTAATCAACATCTAACGGTTTAACTATCTCATCAAACGAAAACAAAAAAAATCTCGCCCCATCAACTTTATAGTCACCTTCGGTAAACATTACCTTTAAAATAAATTCGTCATCTTTTTTTTGATAAAGTGTAAAATCCCACGGGTTTACTGATATTTTTTTAGGTTAGTCATAATATTTCTCCTGTAACTATATCTTTAACTATAAAATCCCTACCGTTAATCATGCCTTCTGTATTAACAACAGCCTCTAAGTCTCCCTTAGGTAGTTTTCCACCAGGTAACCACTCGCTATTCGCTCCCCACTCTTTTCCTGATGGCACTCGAGGAGAATATAGTTCCGTTGGTTTAAACTCAACCATTACCAGACTATCATTGCTTAATTGTTCCTCTGGTATACCTAGTTTAGAAGCAATAAGTTTTGGATCTCCATTAGCATCTCCGATGATTTTCGTTGCATTATCCTTAGTCAACACAATTTCCCTACGTTTACAGTCAATATAGTATTAATAGCAGAGTTGTCTGTGGTTGACTGTGAGTCAATAACCATTTCAGGAGCCCTCCTGGTAGATGCTGTTCAGGACCTTTAAAGTATTTATTACCTCTTGATGGGCTTCCTGGATTTAGCTCGCGAGGCCTGACGGATCGATCCCGGTAAGCGCATCCGGCGCCTTACTGATGCAGGTTTATCCCGCCCGCCAGCCCTATCGGGTCCTGCTGGGCAAAGCGTCCACAGTCCGGGTCGTAGTAGCGGAAAAGATTGTAGTGCAAGCCGGTTTCGCGATCCAGGTACTGCCCCTGCATGCGCAGGTTCTGGGCATATTCCGGTGTCTGGAGCGGCGTCTCACGCAACAGTTTGCCCCACGCGCTGTTTTGCGCTTCCCAGCGCAACTCCCCTTCGGCATCTGTCAGTCGCTCCGGCAAACCGTTTGGCTGATTGCGGAACCAGTAGATTTCCGGGTCGCTGATGCCATCGATTCGCGCCAGCGGATCGTAACTATCCTGATCGCTGTAGACATACGTCAGCGGTACATCGTCGTGAATTTCCTGCAGCAGACGCAAGCCATCCCAGACAATAGCCATCTTCCAGCAATGACATCACTGCCCGACATGTTTAAAAAGTTACTTCATAGTGATTCATTCGGTTATTTTCAGCCCTAACTTTTCAAAAAGACATACCGGACAAACTACAGCAAGATGATTTGATATTTTTCTAATAATCATTCTATCATTCATTTTTTTATTTACTCTATCTCTATCATATAAAATAAAACCATCCTCAGTATGATTAATGCCCATTCCCGTTAATAATGCACTATCTATAATAATATGCTGCCTACGCATATTTTCATCGGGATGTACAATAATCAATTCTACGACATCTTTTACGGGCAAATTCTTTTCCAATGCCTCACTTATAGTCTTTGAAACGGTCACATCACGAGCGACTGAATGTATTGGGCAAAGTGAAAACATAACCACCTCTTACTTAAGTAATTTTAAAATATACTTCATTTGCGCCCCAGGCTCAGTAGGGATATCCACGCCCCCACTTCTTAAAACATCGCATACATGTGTAACACAGCTTTGTGTTTTAAGATCATAAAGTGGCCCTTCTTTCTCAAGTTTCCCTCCTAAATATCTAATTGCTTCATCAGCTTTAGGCAATTGCACTTCTTTCAATTTTGCAGCAGGAGGTAGATGTTCAAAACCACGAGAAGTGACCATTGTGATTTCGCCTGGTGCGCCAGCCTGATGGGTATGTAAACTCATTCCATTAATTTTCACTTCAACAGAATAATGTCCAAAAGTATTGGTAGGGGATCGATTATCGTGCCAATGAATTACAGCCGTACCTGGTTGGTTTGATATTTTCGGAGAGCCGTGTCCTTGCTTAGAACTAGTATTTGAGCATTTCCTCTGACTCAACCCCCACGGATCCACCCACCCCAGCGCATTCGGTGCATACTGGTACAGGTTTATCCCGCCCGCCAGACCTATTGGGTCCTGCTGGGTAAAGCGCCCGCAGTCCGGGTCGTAGTAGCGGAAAAGATTGTAGTGCAAGCCGGTTTCGCGATCCAGGTACTGCCCCTGCATGCGCAGGTTCTGGGCATATTCCGGTGCCTGGAGCGGCGTCTCACGCAACAATTTGCCCCAGGCGCTATTTTGCGCTTCCCAGCGCAACTCCCCTTCGGCATCCGTCAGTCGCTCCGGCAAACCGTTTGGCTGATTGTGGAACCAGTAGATTTCCGGATCGCTGATGCCATCGATTCGCGCCAGCGGATCGTAACTATCCTGATCGCTGTAGACATACGTCAGCGGTATATCGTCGTGGATTTCCTGCAATAAGCGCAAGCCATCCCAGACAAAACGCGTGGTAACGGTACGTCCACTGGGTTCGCCTGCGCGCAACTGGCGGCGCGTTTTACTGATGCGTCGTCCCAGCGGATCGTAGCGGAAACTGACCTGAACCTGCGGTTTATTGCGATCCCGCGGCTGGCTAATGACCTCCGTTAAACGATGTTCGCCATCGTAACGGTAATGCCAGCGCGTCTGCCCATTGTCTTTTTCCACGGTGCGGCCGTGGATGTCGTACTGCCAGCGGATACCGTTCAGTTGCGTTACACGGTTGTGGCGCACTGACTGCTGCAACGAATTATCCGTCGGATTCCCTGCCGCATCCCAGCGCCACTGCTCCTGGCCGGGCAACGTCCCGTCCTGCGTCATCAGGCGGCCTGCATCATCATATTTCCAGCGATACCAGTCGAAGGGATTGTCGTTGCGCTCTTCACGGATCAGGTTATTACGGTAGTCATAATCCCAGCGGCGCGACCAGCGGCGAGGCGCCGGACGTTGCGCATTGCCGGTAAAGACATCCCGGCGATGTAAACGCCCGAGCCGATCGTACTCACTGCGGCTGGTGAGCAGCCCCTGAGTGCGGCTCACTTCCCGGTGCAAGGTATCACGGGTGAAATCACTGATCGGCAGATTGTCGAGCGCGATGCTCAACAGATGTCCGCTACCGTAGTAAAGCTGTTTCAGTTCTCGGCCATCGGGCAGTTGCGTGGCTGTGCGGTTACCCAGCGCGTCGTAGCGCCAGCCAAGCGTGCCGTTTTCCCCCTGCTCTCCGGTCACTCTGCCCAGCGCGTCGAAGGTAAAGCAAAGCTCCTGCTCGGCCTCCGTACTCCAGCTATTTTCATCAAGCGGCGGATGCACGCTAATGCGTTCCGGGAAACCTGCCCTTGACCAGTGCCAGCGCGTCTGCCCTTCCGGTGTGATGCGCGCCAGTAGTTGCCCGGTGGTGCTCCAGCTAAAACGGTGGGTGATCGCTTCGGGATGCCCGGCGGCAAAAGTCCGCGATAGCGTGCGCCCGCACGCATCGTAGGTGTAACGGCTGACCACACCGTCCAGCCCCTGCTCCTCCAGTAACAGTGAATCAGCGCCCCAGCGGAACTGATAAGCTTCACCGTTTTCATTGTGCAGAGCAATCAGTCGTCCACGGCAGTCCCAGCTTCGGCGTAGCGTTTCGCCCATGCTGTTGCGCGTGGTGACCAGCCGCCCGCTGTTGTCGTAATGGAACTCGCTGCAGCTACCGTCTGACGCTTCATGTTGTGCAGGCAAGCCCCGTTCGTTCCAGACCAGCGTTTCCTGCCAGCCTTCCGCCCGCTCAAGCTGGAGAGGTCGCCCGGCCGCATCGTAGTGATAACGTGTTTCTTCGCCATCCGCCGCCTGCACGGCCAGCAGCCAACCGAGCGGATGATAGTGATAACGCGTTATCTGCCCGGAACAGTCCGTCTCGCGGATCACCTGCCCGGCCTCGTTATACTCCTGACGACGGCTGTTCCCGGCAGCATCCACCTCTTCGATGATCTGACCGAACTCATCGCGTCGCCACAGTGTCGTATTGCCCAGCGCATCAACGGTACGCGCCAGACCAAAGTGTTCGTCGTAATAAAAGCGCGTCGCACTACCGCCAGGCTCGGTGATTACCGCAGGCAATGCGCGGTTTTCCAGCCATTGCGTGGCGCGGGAATTGCCTTCGGCGTCGATCTCCTCTACGCGATTGCCCATGTCGTCATAGACAAAGGTCACCGCGTTGCCGAGCGGATCGATGCGGCGGATAAGCTGTTCGTCGTCATTCCATTCATAGCGCCAGTTTTCGCCGCGCTCATCGACGAAGCGGACAATCAGCCCCTGCACATTCCAGTAGTGCTGGCGAGTTTGCCCGTCATAGGTGGTTACGGTGGTCAGCCCGGCCGCAAGATCGTAGCTGAAGAGGCTGCCATCGCCGGTGTTGGTGCGGTTTTCCACAACCCGCCAGTGATCAAACATCGCCCAGCGGTATTCGCTTTCCAGCCCGCTGGCCGCACGGTGCCAGACCATCAGCCCATCGTCGTTGTAACGAAATTCACGCCGCACAAGATCGGTGGCATCGGCAACGCTGGCAAGCTGTCCATGCGCATCGTAAGCCCAGCGAACCAGCGGCCAGTGACGTTCACCATCGAAATGGCTGGCCGACGTGGCGCGCTGCGGGAACCGGGCATCATCGTACGCCAGCGTCACATCGATGGCGCACGGCGCATCATGAATACTCACCAGTCTTCCCTGCTCATCCCAGCCGGTTTCCAGCGCATTACCATACTCATCACTGAGCGACGCAAGCCGCAATAGGGAAGGGTTAGTGCGAGTTGGCTTAAACAGCCGCCAGACCGCTCCATCATCGTCCGCAATAGCAACATCACCTTCCTCGTTGCGGCGGATAATCACCCCTTCGCTGATGCAGTACAGCGCGTGATCGACCGACGGCAAAGTGAAGCGCAGTTCGCGCCCGGTTTCATCAAACCAGGTGACCTCGTCGCTTTCCAGCGTCAGATAGCTGTCAAAAATCGTGGCCCAGCCGGGGCCGAACAACCCGGCCCGGGTGGTCAGGCTATTGTAACTACGCTGCAATTGCAGGGGAAAACGCCCCGGCAAAGCGAAATCCAGCTCGTTTTCATCGTTGAGCACCTTCACGCCGGTAGCCGCATGCACCGGGTGCGATGACCCGAATACGGCGTTCACCGCCATATCCGCCAGCATCCCGCCACCGGCTGCCGCCAGCGCACAGGGCATATTTTTGAGGATCTTTCCAGGTCGGCCACGGATCAGCGACAGGGCGATCATTGCCACTGCCAGCCCCGGCAACTTGCCGCTTTTAATATCGCGGACGGTCAGCGTCTCGCCGCCAATAATCACGTTTGGCGAAACATCGTCCGAGACAGTACCTTCGCAGGTGGTTTTGTCTTTTGCCCGCACCGCAGGCTGGTTATTAATAAAAACGCTTTTCGAACCCTGAGCGAGATACTGTGGCCCTGAATGTTTATCGCAGAGTACTTTGTCCTCTTCCAGTGGCGAAGTTCCGGCGTCAGCCGAGCCGACGGTTGGTTGCCACATCTCGCTGCCAATGTGTTTTGCTCCGGCGAGCAACATGCCCGCATAGTCGGCAAAACTGCCTGGTGATTGCGGTTCTGCTGGCGGGGTATCGCCTGTGGCAATGGTGCCCGCGGCCCTTGCTGCCAGCCTGTCATTGGTCAGCACATTAACCGAACCGGTAACGATCACCCCGGCCGGTGACGGCGGGAAAATCGCATCGCCAAGAGTGTTGGCAGCATTGCTGATGTCGTCGGTAATACCGGCCACATTAGCGAGGATACCGCCGATAATACCGCTCAACAGGCAACTGGAGCCAACGGCCGCGACGCCAGCCGCCGCAGCTCCCACTCCCAGTAGCGGCGCGGCGGCGGTGGCAGCGAAAGCCACCGCCGAACCGATGGCGGCATAAGCAACGCCTTCCGCCACAATGCTGGTAATATCCGCGAAAATGCTGGAATGGATAATTTTGTCGCCCTCACGGGCCGCGTGTTTATCGCTCATGCCACCGGTTCCGTTATGCGTGCAGCGTCAGACTTTGCTTGATGGCGTTCCAGCGTTCTGCGTCTTCATCGTTGAATGCGCGTAAAGCAGAGAGGGTAAAAATCATCACCACCGCCCCGCCCGGGGCCGCTACGGCAAACTGCTTTTGCCATATTTGCTGACCATTGCGCGTAAAAACGGTTTCCACTTCTACCGCCCGGGTTTTCTGTTCTGTGCCGATAAGGATGCGGGAAAACTCACTCTGCGCGATGTCGCCCATTTGCGTGCGCAGCACATCCCACTGACGATAAAACTCTTGTTCGAAGTCGCTGCCGTCCGGGATCGCGCCACGACTGACAATCAGCGAAAGCCCGCTCTCTTCGTCACGTAACATGGTCATGCTGGTATCCTGCCAGCTGGCAGGAAAAAGAGAAAAAGAACCTTCCGGGAGGGTGTATTGCATAATAAAACCCCGATGCCGAGATATAAGAATAAATAGAAATAAAAGAGGAAATAATTAAAGAGTACCTACCGCCAGAAAAATAAACTGGCGGTAAGTACGCGGTGAAAAGATTAAGCGTCGTAGTGGGTCATGGTGATTGTTCTAAGGCATTCCCTGTTCAATGCAGGAAAACCGAATCCCCAGGCAAGCTTTTTTTCATCGAGCGTCGTCAGGTAACCAAACGTTGTTCCCGGCAATTTTGCCCGCGGCACAAAACGCAACGTGATATCAGGAAAATGTTGTTTAACTTCATCAAACGTGATGCATTCTTCGCCAACGGAAAAAGAGATTAATGCGACAGTTCCATCACCATTCGATTTGAGACGAACATCAAGTTCACTGATCGTAACTCCGTCACTCAGCGTAAAAGGCGCGGACGTGAAACGATCTTTCGCGGTAGATGTAAAAGGAACCAGTGGCTGGTCTAAAAAGGTACTGACAGCATCGACTTTTTTGCCCCACACCGTCTTTAATGCTTTTGTCATCTGCCACAGAGAGTCATGGTTCATATTTTTTTGTTCCGCATGCGTAGTGAATGTAAAAAAAGAAGAGAGTAAAAGTACCGACAGACTTTTCGTTATCCTATTGGTCATAATAGCTCCCGTAATAATCGTTATAGTTTTGATTGGTTCCAGAAGCGGTTTCATATTTGCCGATGACCTTACCAATGGATTGCGCGGCACTATTCCTGGAAATTTCGCCATTAATCATTTTGTCATACGTTTGATTATAGACGGCCTCCGTTGCATCACTCCCTGCGGCGATACCAATATCATTACCGCCATTGCCGAGGATTTCTCGCTGAATCTTAATATTATTCAGCGTGGCACCACCTTCATCCATCAACTGGCTATTAATATAATTCTCACGGCTGGAGAGATCTGGCGTAACCGGATACATCGCATGGCCAGCTTCGTGTGCCAACGTTTGTACCGTTTCATTGGCATCAGCCATATGCTCAGGATCAATGACGATAAGTTTATTCTCCCCGCTGGCGTAACTGCCTCCTCCTGCAGAACCCGGTTGGATCGCCCAGTCCTTCTGTTTTAACTCTTTCAGCTGCGCCTGAAGCGTTGGGGATTTATTGATTTGGTTAAGCGTGTTTTCATCGAAAGGCATTATTTGGGATGACGTTGGATCATTTTTATAAACATAATCCCCTTTCAATGGCGGCGGGGCTTGATATTTTGCGGTCGATTTTTGGGTGTATGCCGGTGCTGCCGCCACGGGTGCGGCACGTTTAACGCCGCCTTGTGGAGAAAATTTCGCCTGTAGCGCAGCATCAATATCGCCTTTATGACCAGAACCTGGCGCAGTCGTCGGCGCTTTCGTGCCAGCCGCATTGAGATGCAGCTTACCGCCAGTGGTGATATGCCCATCTTCTTCCACGAAGAAATTGAAGGACTTACCGATCAGGTTGATTTTGCCATTGGCATTAAGCTCAATAGCGCTTTCGCCCGAGACCAGCCGCAACTGCGTGCCGGAAGCGAGGATATACTGCTCAACCACCGCATCCAGCTTGCCTTTTCCGGTCAGGATCTCCATTCCTCCTTTCACCGCCTGCGTCTGATTCGCTTCAACGCGATACAGTTCATTTTTGCGCACATAATGGCTGTGATTGCTACCAATCGAGCGCGAGGCATCATTTTTTACCTGCACATCCATATTACGTTCGGCCTGGATCCACACCTGCTCCTCCCCCGCTTTATCCTCAAAGCGCAGGGCGTTGGCATTATCAACTGAGCCATCTTTCGAGCGGCTGAGGAAGCCCATTTGCGTGGCGGCGGCGGGCAACGCCCACGGCGGCATGCTGGCCTCGTTGTAGACGCGACCGGTGATGATTGGCCGGTCCGGGTCGCCGTTGATGAAGTCGATCACCACTTCGTCGCCGACGCGCGGGATTTGTACCCCGCCAAAACCCTGGCCCGCCCAGGCGCTGGAGACGCGCACCCAGCAGGAGCTGGTGTCATCCCCCTTCGCCAGACGGTCCCAGTGGAACTTCACCTTCACCCGGCCATATTTGTCCGTCCAGATGCTCTCCCCCTGCGGGCCGACCACTTTCGCCGTCTGCGGGCC
>NZ_QODH01000049.1:0-557 GCF_009935945.1 Kosakonia sp. MH5
ACGGATGAAGAGGGCATCAGCCAGTGGGCGCTGGAAGACAGCGTCACGCCGGGCATCTACAGCCTCGACGACTATGATTTCCGCAAGCCGAATGCGTGGCTGTTCCAGGCGCGGCAGAACCCTTCATCGCCGCAGCCGGGGAGCATTGACGTGTATGACTGGCCGGGGCGTTTTGTCGAGCACGGCCACGGCGAGTTTTACGCGCGTATCCGCCAGGAGCGCTGGCAGGTGGAGCACCAGCAGATACAGGGCACGGCCACGGCAGTGGGCGTGGCACCGGGCAGCACCTTCACGCTGTATAACGCGCCGTTTTTCAGCGATAACGGCGACTACCTGACCACCGCCGCGACCTACTTTTTTGAAGAGAACCGCTACGCCAGCGGCAGCGACGGGGAAACGGAGCACCGCACCGACTTTACGGTCATTCCGTCGTCGGTGGTGTACCGCCCGGCGGCGGTGACGGCGTGGCCGCGCACCTACGGCCCGCAGACGGCGAAAGTGGTCGGCCCGCAGGGGGAGAGCATCTGGACGGACAAATATGGCCGGGTGAAGGTGAA
>NZ_QODH01000050.1:0-509 GCF_009935945.1 Kosakonia sp. MH5
AATCAGAAGCGTATAAAGACGCTGGGAAACGAGTTTAAGGGGATGGGCACAAAACCCCTATGTGGCACATAGCACCTACTTTTGGGTTTTAAGCATATGAGTCTCCGCCCAAAACAGCAAAAGAATAAGTATTGATAAAGTCGCAAATATATAAGCTACACCAGTTGAACCAATGTTATAGATGGCGTTGCCTAACAAAGATACTATTTGACCCCGCCACCCCCCACCAGTGCCAAACCATTTACTATCCCAGCCAGGATGTAGAAACATAGCGAGCGTAAGCATAAAAGACGAAGCTAACCAGATGACAGAATTAACTAATTTAGCGTAAACCATTGCCTTACCTCTGGCGCTTGACATAATGCCAAAAAGAACAAAGCAAATGAAAAATATTACCGCTAATTGCTTGGCAAGGGCTACAAATTGCGACTCGCCAATAGTAATAAAAATTATAAAACTGAGGCTTGATAAAATGGCTAAGACAATAGCTACAAAGCGTACAATTCCAC
>NZ_QODH01000051.1:0-503 GCF_009935945.1 Kosakonia sp. MH5
TCTATAAGAGCCGTAGAAGGTCAACTACCACGTTGCTTCTCTAATCGAATAAAAGCGCCATCTAATGTTGTCTTATTACCCCAGCCGAGTTGCATGTAGAATTTGGCCGCACGGCTGTTTTTATCTGTTTCCAGCCAGGCAACTTCGTGATGTTTGAACAACTCTTGTTCCGCAATCTTTGTAAGTCTGCGACCGATGCCTCTGCCTTCATAGGCAGGAAGGACAAAAAGACCATAAAGAGAGCCTTTCTCCCTTAAAATCATCGAAAACCCCACCACTTCATCATCATCTGTCGCAACCCATGCGCAACGCCCCTCTTTGATCATATTGCTCACGGTAGTTTCGGTGATGCCCATCTCCCGCATCTCTTCACGGCTCAGATGATTTTCGGCGACTGATGTTCTGACAGTGAAAATACCTTCAACGTCAGACAATTGAGCTGGTCTTATATTGATATTCATTAGTCTTACTCCATGTATGACAAAGATAAATTTTAATCATAT
>NZ_QODH01000052.1:0-501 GCF_009935945.1 Kosakonia sp. MH5
AACTTGCTCTGCTGGGAAACCTCCTGGGCAGCTCTCAAATGTTCACTGCTCCTCAGAAACATCCCTCCAAACGATGGCCACACAGTGTAATGGAAAAAAAAGCTGTTCTGTTCAAGCAGTGAACTCCGTTTTCAATGATCCCTGTTTTGGGACCTATAAATACCTGGAAGTATCTTATGAATGTCTCAAACCTAAGCAGCACATAACTTGTGAAGGTTTCAGAGCTGACATTACCTGTGGGAAAGGTGTTATTTCCGTTTATTATGCCAATTATGGACGGCGGAATCTTGCAACCTGTCCTCATAAATTCGCAACTTCAACCCACTGTAACTCTGATCAGACTGCGCGTATGCGTTCCAGGTGCAATGGAAAGCAGTCTTGTCATGTACAAGCTTCAAATTCGGAGTTCTCTGATCCATGTGTAGGGATCTATAAGTACCTGGAAGTGACCTATTCCTGCATACGAGTTTAGCATGATCTGCATCAGAAGGTGATTGAAAT